>NZ_JBHULX010000039.1:0-1072148 GCF_042684685.1 Aquimarina hainanensis
GTTGTTCCTGTTTCAGTCACATCAAGAGTCAGGTCTCTGCTAAGTGCTACATCACTACAGCTGGTGTTAGTTAGATCTGTTGCATCCAGAGTTGGTTCCGGTTGTACAGTTACTGTTACTGTATAGGCATCGGCAGTACATCCGTTACTTCCACTGGGAGTTACCGTATAGGTTACTGTCTGATCTGTTCCACTGGTATTGGTCAGTACATCATTAATGGTTGTTGTTGTTTGCAGGGAAGTTGATTCTCCTGTTACATTGGCATTATCCGCTGCAATCCATGTAAAGGTTGTTCCTGTTTCAGTCACATCAAGAGTCAGGTCTCTGCTAAGTGCGACATCACTACAGCTGGTGTTAGTTAGATCTGTTGCATCCAGAGTTGGTTTAGGTTTGACTTCTAAAGATGCTTCAGAGCTAGTTAAACTACTACACGAATTTTTAGTACTCGTAATGATACAACGATATTTGTTAGTAGAAGAGCTTAATGGAGGGCTTGTAAGGGTTAATGTAGCAGTTGTTGTATTACTATATATTCCGGTATCAGTTAAGTCATTCCAACTTCCTGATCCGCTTACTTGTTCTTGCCATAGGTATACTAAGCCTGAAGTAGTAGAGGTACTTCCACTATAATCAGGAGTTGTACTTGGAGCTGTTCCGGTATAGGACGTAGTGCTTAGAGAAGAGGCTATTATTGTGAATGTAGCATTATTATCTAAGCAGATACTTGAATTTTCAGGTTGTGTGTCTATTTGTATTTTGGTCGCTTCAGTTTCATTACCGGTGGTTTCCTGACCTTGATCATTTCCTACATCTGCAGCCCCTGATGAGTTAACTAAATTGGGAACTCCATCACTATCGATTCCTCCTTGTGCGGTAATATTAATTCGTCCATTCGCATCTAATTGGCTAGAGGTAACATTTTCGCTAGCTTCTAAGGCATCATAGCATCCATCATTATCAGAGTCTAGATCCAGATAGTTAGGAATACCATCTCCATCGGTATCATCACAAGTGAAGGAGAAGTCAACAATGAATCCATTGTCTTCCCATCCAAAGGTAAATGTTCCGGAACCGGTTAGCTCAATCTCTTTAATTCTAAATTGGGATACGTCTAATTTTCCAAATTTATTATTTTGACCTCCTCCGCCATTAGGGTAATTTGTACGAAGTCCAGTACCACTAACAATAAAATCAGTTTCAGCATCGCCGAGCCCGAAACCATCTTTATCTTTAAAACCAGACCATCCATTAGTATTATTATATTGTAAAGTACTTCCATCTTCAAGAGTTAATGTCAATCCGGTAATTGTTTCGGAACCTTCCCAATCTGAAAATGTAAAAACAAATCCCTGGAGCGATACCGGATTTGATGTTCCTGAATCAAAAAAGCGAATAGTTTGACTTCCTGAATTAGTCATTTGATGTACCCCGTCTAGAAGAAGATATCCTCCGGTACCTGACATTTGTACATCAAACTGCCCTCCATTTGTGGTGTCGAATGGTCCTTGAGTCGCTGTGCTACCGATCAATACTTCTCCGTTACTGGTGTTAGAAACATTTGATAACCTGAAACTTTGTATTTCTCCATATTCTACTTTTCCTCCACACTCATCAACGTCTAATATCCCGTCATTATCACTATCTAAATCAGCAACCCCTGTAATTCCATCTCCATCATTGTCAATAAATATAATTTCGAATGGATCATCAGTTGTCATATTCGAATCTATTTGATCCTGAGTATTAGAAACTGAATTAATAATAGTGTTTGATAAACCGGGACTATCTATTGTTGCCTGAATTGTCAATGTATGTTTTTCACCAGAATTAATTGTTCCAATAGTCCAATTAGGAGCACTCCAACTACCAAAAGAAGGAGTTGCACTGATTAATGTTAAACCATCAGGGAGGTTATCGGTGACTACCAGGTTGGTAACGGGATCTATTCCTAAACTTTCAGCAGTAATAGTAAATGTAACAGTATCTCCTTCGTTGAAAGTTGTAGCATTAGCAGTTTTGGTTAACACAATATCAGGATCACAACTATATACTGAAATAGGGTCAGAATCAAATGTACAGGATCCTTGGGTTACGCGTACAAATAATTCAGCAAATACAACAGTAGGAGGAGGAGTGTAGGTAGCGGAGGTAGCTCCAGCGATGGCTACTCCATCCATGAACCACTGATAAGCGTCGAAAGCTCCTGAGGTTTCTTGAACTGTTCCTCCAGGGAGGCACCCACCACCAGTTACTTGTAGATCAACAACAGGAGCAGTGTCAAATCCGGAAAAATAACCTGCGATTCCTGCTGAGGAATTAGCTCCTAAAAAACCAACAGAGATAGGTCCCGTAGATTGTACGGAAACATCTCCGGTTAGTCCCGCAATGAAAAATGTTTTCCAGTCTGAAGTTCCGGCAACGGGAGTTGATGCCGGTAATGTTACAGATCCTGTCCCGTCCGTTACTGTTATATTTGCATCTGGAGTACTAGTTGAAGCGATGATGGTTACACCTCCTGTAAAGTTTAATCCAGCTACGTTTCTGATATTAGGAATATTGTCAAGTATTTTTGGCATTAAACAGTTTACTGGAGCAACAAAATTGAGTCCTCCAGTCGCTTGAGATGAAGAACCTGCCAAGGCTTGGTATGCATATGCACTTTTAGAAGTTGTTACCAGCATATTGGCTCCTGCAGAAGTGCCAGAATAATTAGAAGAAGGAATATCAAAATAATCTCCATTGTTTAGAGTGGTTATTGGTGTTGCAGAGCCATTAACAAAAACCTCTGTATTATCCTGAGTAGCTATAATAATAGGTTTTTCCATTCCATCAACTCCATTTCCCCGTACAAATACATAATCTCTACCTACAATTTCTTCAGGAACTGGTTGATCTATTCCGGCATCTCTTGACGCAGATCCTGCTAAGACCATACATAATAACCCTCCGTTACTAATGACAATATCTTTATCAGATTCTACACTAGCACCGATCCACCCATCAAGGTTGACAGCTGCCTGAGCCAGAATAGCTTGGAGTACATAGGATTGTCCTGAGTTTAAGCTAATGGTAATACTGTCGTTAGTAATGCCATCAGGGTCACCTCCCAGTCTAAATTCACAAGCAGGGTCATATCCGGAAATTGTTACCGTAGTATTGTCTTCCGTGGCCATGATACCTAATGTAGCTGATTGAGATGCTGTATTTGTGGATCGCAAAGGCATCCCTCCCCATTTAAATTTCGTTCCCATGGCACTTCGTCCTTTAGAAGTTAAGGATGCGGCCTGAGCAGATTGACGTCCCCGGTAATTAACATAAAAAGACTGTCCCCCGGCAGACTCAAAACGAAGTCCGGCATTACTTAATACTACTCCTGTATTAGCGTCAGTAACTAATGTAATATTATTATCTCCATCGGCTAAGTCATATTTGATAGAGTTTGTATTGGATAAACCAGTAAGAGTCGTTAATGGAGTAGCGCTATTTCCCCTGTATACAGTTACATTAAATGCTGTTGTTTCTGGGGTGGATAAATAAACAGATTGCTTTTGAATTGCATTGTTGTTGCTGTATTGTTTTAAAGGTGGTAAGTAATGTAAATCACTTAATTGTGCCTGACTCGTATAGGAAAAGAATACTAAGAAAAGGTAGAATACGTATTTTTGTTTCATTTTTGATAAAATTGTTGATAAGGGGGCTTGTAAGTGTAAGATTACAAGTTGATTAGTTGTTTTTAAATGATTCATTTGGTCGATCTCCTAATTTAAGACAAAAAGTAATTGTTTTCATGTGGTTAAACCATACACTTTTAGAGGTTTAACGTCTTTTTTTGATGAAAAAACAATTCTTTTTGATTGGTAGTAAGAAACGTTATGTTTTTTTTAAAAAAAGAAAAACAAACTGTTAATAAATATGTATCCTTTTACGATTTTCGAAAAGCATATTTAAAGAGAAAGAAGGAAGCTGAAGGGTATGTAAAATATTCAGCTTTATGATGATACGTGAAAAAAGATTTTTTGAAAAGAATTGATATACGGGGTAATTGTTAAACTTCGCAAGATTTCCTTTTTCTTTTAAACTTTAATAGATAGCTTTGTTGGTAAACAAATTAGGAAAATACGATGGCATTAACAACTCAAAAAATACCCGTAACAATTATAACAGGTTTTCTCGGATCTGGGAAGACAACTTTAATCCACCAAATCGCAAAAAATGCAAATGGCAGAAGGATTGCTATAATTGTTAATGAGTTTGGAGAATTGGGAATGGATGGAGAAATATTAAAAGGAAATGATTGTGGATGTGAGGAAGAGAATATTTTAGAGCTGAGTAATGGTTGCTTATGTTGTACTGTACAAGAAGAATTTTTACCTACAATGTTGCAGTTGATGGAGCGAAAAGAAGATATAGATCATATCATTATAGAAACTTCTGGGTTGGCATTGCCTAAACCCTTGTTAAAAGCATTTAACTGGCCGGACTTGAAACCACAAATTACAGTAGATGCTGTAGTGACTGTAGTTGATAGTGTAGGGCAAGCTACCGGAGAAATATGTGATAGAGCAAGAGTTCAGGCACAGCGATTAGATGATGAGAATTTAGATCATGAATCTTCTATAGAGGAGTTGTTTGAAGATCAGCTGTCCTGTGCAGACTTGATTCTGATGACCAAATCAGATTTGATAGATAAAGAAGCTTTTGAAGAAGTCAGAAGTATTATCCAGAATAGAGTAGGAGCAGGAATAAAAATCATATCAGCAGTTAAGGGAGATGTTTCTGTAGATGTGTTATTGGGTGTAGGTGCTCAGGCAGAAGACCATGTAGATGAAAAACACTCTCATCATGAGACACATCACCACCACCATGATGAGGATGGACATCATCACCATGATCATGATCATGATGAGACAATTAATTCCATTGTTATTACGATTAGCGAACCACATACGCCAGCGGCATTGATTGCAGGATTAAAACAACTTGTTACTACTTATGAAATATATAGGGTTAAAGGAATTATTAACGTGGAAGGAAAGCCAATGCGTATGATTGTACAGGGAGTAGCCAGTAGGTTTGAAAACTATTTCGATAGAAGGTGGAACGCAGAAGATACACGTGCTACCCGTCTGGTAATTATTGGAGAGAAATTAGAGGAAAAAGTAGTATTGGAGACATTGGAATCCTATTTAAAAACAGCAGCCGTAGTATAGTCAACAATGAAAATTTACACCAGAAAAGGAGATACCGGAAAAACAGGAGTTTTTGGCGGAAAAAGAGAATTTAAAGATTCAGCTCGTATAGAGTGCAATGGAGCTATTGACGAAGCTAATTCAACGATAGGACTGTTAAGAGCTAAATTAGGGAATAGTCACGAATGGCAAACAAATTTACATCGAATTCAAAAAGATTTAATGGATATGATGTCTCATTTAGCCAGACCTTCGGATTCTAAAAAAGAAAACCCTAATCCCAAACCTGTTGACGGAGCTGATTTTTGCGAAAAATGGATGGATGAATTAGAAGATTCGATCAGCTCTCCTTCAGATTATTTTTTGTTACCAGGAGGGAATGAAATATCTGCTTTATGTCACATGTGTCGTACACAGATACGAAGAGGAGAAAGACGATTAGTAACATTGATGCATGAAGACCCTGAATCGGTAGAAGAATATGTGGTAGCCTATATCAATAGATTATCTGATTTGTTTTTTACGCTGGCACGTGCCGAAATGGATAAAGCAGGAGTCGCTGAAGAGAAATGGCAGCTATTTTTATATAAACGAAAAAAGAAAAAGAAGTAATAATTTTGCAAAAAATATATGGAGTAGCATTGGGCCCAGGAGACCCGGAACTCGTAACATTAAAGGGGCTTAGAATCTTACAGGAATCGGATGTCATTTTCTACCCAGGATCAATACATCAGGGAGTAAAAAAGAGTTATGTACATTCAATTTTGGAGTATCATCGATTAACAGATAAAGAAACTGTAGGTTTTTATCTGGAAATGTCTGATAACAGAACTTCTGCAGAAAAGGTGTATATAGACACAGCCCAGAAGATAGAACAGGCATATACCAAAGGAAAGAAAGTAGCTGTTGTATGCGAAGGAGATATCAGTTTATATGCTTCTTTTTCTTACATACTTACTATTCTGGAAGAACGTTCCTTACCAGTACGGTTAATTCCTGGAGTGAATTCATTTTCTCTTGGTGCTGCACAGCACAAAGTTCCCTTAAGCTTACTGAATGATAAATTAGTGATTATTCCCAGAGCAAAACATATTGAAGAGATCTCGCATTATTTCGAAAAATTTGACACCATTGTTTTAATGAAAATAAGATCGGGGTGGAAAAACTTTCATCAGCAAATACTTCAAAAACACTGGGAATGTTATTATTGCGAACGTTTAGGAACAGAGAAAGAGTTTATTACTACAGATTTGACAATACTAGAAAATAGGGTGATTCCATATTTTTCATTATTAATAATACGAAAATGATTAAAGTTGTAGGGCTTGGTCCCGGACACGTAGATTATATGATTCCTATGGCAACAAAGGCAATAACAGAAGCTACAGTTGTTATTGGGTATCATTATTATTTTCAATTTATAAATCATCTGATTCAGGAAGATGTTTTATGTATTGGGAAAGAACTAAGCGAGGAAGAAAAAAGAGCAGAAATAGCGATTAAGCATGCTTCAGAAGGAGAGAATGTTGTTGTGATAGGTTCTGGCGATGCAGGGATCTACGCCATGGCATCTATCGTATATCAAAAAGTAGCAGAACAAGAGTTGGATATTCCTGTAGAAACAGTTCCCGGAATCTCTGCTTTTGTGACAGCCGGCAGTAAACTAGGAGCTATTTTAGGACACGATTTTTGTTGCATTTCACTGTCTGATTTAATGACTCCCTGGACCACCATAGAGAAAAGAATTCATGCAGCAGCAGCAGGAGATTTTGTGACAGGACTATACAACCCCAAAAGCAAAAAAAGATATTGGCAATTACAGGCATTAAAAGACACCTATCTACAATACAGATCCCCGATGACACCTGTTGCTATCTGTAAGCAGTTAGGGCGTTCAGAAGAAACGATCAAGATAACTACATTAGGAACTCTGAATGTAGAAGATGTAGATATGTTTTGTGTCGTAATGATAGGAAATAGCCAAACATTCGAATACAAAAATAACCTCATTACACCTAGAGGATATTTAAATAGAAAACCAGAAACAGGGGAAGAAATTCAGCAGGCAAGTTTTAAGGAAATTCTACAAAATATTCCGTCGAATACATTGCCTAAAGATGCTTTATGGGCTGCGATACGATGTATTCATACCTCTGGAGACTTTGCGTATATTCATTATATCAAAACTTCGAACGATGCTATAACAAAGTGGCATAAGTATTTAAAGAATGGAGGTACGATAGTGACTGATGTAACAATGGTACAGGCAGGGATTACCAAAAGTTTTACAGCGAAATATGGAAATGAGGTAGTTTGTTTGTTGAATGATCCGGAGGCACTCTCAATAGCAGCTGCAGAAGGACTGACAAGATCTCAGGCAGGAATTAAATTGGCAGCAACAAAATACCCAGATGCTTTGTTTGTTATAGGTAATGCCCCAACGGCCTTGATAGAAATAGTAGACCAGGTATACGAAGGGAAACTAACCCCAGCAGGTATCGTAGGAGCTCCGGTAGGTTTTATAAATGTAATAGAATCCAAAGAACGATTAAAAATGATTTCAAAGACTCCATATGCTCTTATAACAGAAAAAAGAGGAGGAAGTAACTTTGCCGCAGCTATCGTTAATGCTGCATTTACATTAACAGAATCAGAAAAAATATAAGATGAAAGAAGAACATTCGCAGCGAATATTTATGCCTGAAGAGCAAGAACTGTTAGAAGAAATTATGTTGCATCGAAGAGATGTTCGAGGAAATCATTTTTTAGATAAACCCATTCCTTCTTTTGCTATAGATAAAATTATTCAGGCAGGTTTAAAAGCTCCATCTGTTGGTTTTTCTCAGCCATGGGAGTTCGTTCTTATAGAAAACAAAGAAACTAAAAAAGCGATAAAAGAAACCTTCTCAGAAGAAACTAAAAAGGCTGCTTTGCTTTTTGCAGATGAGAAACAAAAACAATATATCGCTTTAAAACTCGAAGGAATTACGGAAGCCCCCTTGAATATGGCAGTGTTTTATAAACCTAAAGACGGTCCTGTGTTAGGACAGACCAGTATGCCTAACATGGGAAAATACAGTGTGGTATGCGCTGTACAAAACATGTGGTTGATGGCAAGGACACTGAATATTGGTATGGGGTGGGTAAGCATTCTGGATCCTGAAAAGGTAAAAAAAGTACTTCATGCCCCGCAGGAAAATCAGCTGATAGCATACCTGTGTTTTGGGTATACGGATATGTTTTACAACAAACCGGAACTCGAAATCAAAAAATGGGAACAAAAGAAAATACAACAAGATGTAGTTATAAAAGAAAAGTATGGATAAATAAAAAAATTGCTGATAAACCCCTAATACATGAAATACCTTGGAATACCGCTATGTTTGCTGTTTCAATTTGGAATAGCACAGATAGATGAAAACTCGTTGCTAAACTTACCCATAGCATCAGCAACAGAAATTAATGCAATTAGCACAAGTGCTATTAAAGAAGGAGCATTGATTTTTAATAGTGATGATAAAGAAATTTACCAATTTGACAGCTCCCAATGGGTCCCAGTTTCCAAACACCTGAGCAGCACTATAATACTGAATAGAGAGGAAAGTACATCCAATACGCTGTTATCCAATGCAACTAATACTTATTATGATTTACCCATTAATGCGAGCCATATACAGTCAAATACCGGAAGCACTTATGCCGTAGTCGGAAATGGAAAAATACAGGTCAACACTGCAGGAACTTATATGATTTCTGCATCTTTATCCACTAGTAATATGCCGGCGGGAACAACCAAATATATTTTGGCCGCTTTTGTTAACAATACCTTGGTAGGATATCTTACCAGAGGTTTTGTATCTCTGCCTGGTACTGATTGGTGGGGAGGCAGTGGAGTATTGATGTATAGCTTGCAAAGCAATGATGTCATCAGTATACGATATGTATTAAATAATGGAGGTGTTCCACTAAGTGCCAGATACCTCAATATTGGAGTTACCAGAGTTTGAAAAATTAATTCAAAATAAAAATCTATTTACTATAAAATTATGTACACTTGTACATGCGTTTTAATATAATAGGTATTGGTAATAAAATTCCTGATTTCAATAACAGAGAAAAGGACCTGATCTCAAAAAACAGAGTTTTTAGTGGAGGAAAGAGACATTACAATTTGGTAAAAACATTTCTTCCGGAAGGTCATCATTGGATTTATATTCAGGGGGCTATGGCAAATGTATTTGAGCAATATGAAAAAGCAGAAAATACTATTGTAGTTTTTGCATCAGGTAATCCATTGTTCTACGGGTTTGCTAATACATTAAAAAATAGATATCCAACAGCACATTTCACGATCATATCTCATTATAGCGCTATCCAGTTGTTAGCAGACAAGATGGCTTTAAACTCGAATTCTCTTCAGACAGTGAGCGTACACGGAAGATCATGGGAAGCTCTTGATAATTGTATTATAAAACAACCCTCGCTTATAGGCGTATTAACGGATAAAAATAAAAGCCCGGATAAAATAGCAGCACGTCTTTTACGGTATGGTTATGATAATTATACAGTGATTGTAGGTGAAGAATTGGAAGGAGACAAAGAACGATTACGAACACTTAGTCTGGAGGAAACCTCTAAAGAAAGTTTTTATCCCCTCAATTGTGTAATTCTAGTAAAAAAGAAACATAGAAAGGTAGATTTTGGTTTAAAAGATCAATCTTTTAGAGGTTTAGCAGGAAGACCAGGAATGATTACCAAAATGCCTGTCCGTCTGACAAGCCTTCATTTATTAGAAGTTCTGCATAAAAAAGTATTATGGGATATCGGATTTTGTACTGGATCTATAAGTATTGAAGCACGATTAAAAAACCCCAACCTGAAAGTAATTGCTTTTGAAAAAAGAGAATCCTGCCAATTGATCATGCAAGAAAATGAAGAGAGGTTTGGAGTCTTCGAGATTGAAAAACGAATAGGTGACTTTTTTGAACAAGATATAGAAGAGCTTCCAGAACCGGATACTGTTTTTATCGGAGGGCATGGAGGAAGGTTAGCAGAATTGTTAGAACGATTAGTATCGATACTTCCCGATGAAGGAATTATCGTTTTTAATGCAGTACGGGAAGAAAGCAAAAAGACTTTTAGTACAGTATGTAGTCGATTAGGGTTGCTCCTTGTAGAGAATATGGCAATGACAATAGATAATCATAATACAATCCATTTATTCAAGGCAATAAAAAAATAGAAATACAAAAAACTGAATCAAGATTACTAATTAACTATTTTGTGAGGTATCTTTGTATGCTGTTATATGTACAACTAAATAGCTCTAAATAAAGAATGCCATGTCAGAATCCATACATAAAGTTGCGATAGTCAGTTTTACAGATCAGGGAGTTGCAATCGCTCAGAAATTGCAAAAAGAATTTTATAGAAGTAACGTTTTTACGACAAGGGATACAGTATTCTTTGGTGAGGTCACTCATGTAGAGAAGATTGGGGAAGTAATAGAAACATCTTTTCAGCAATATAATGTTTGGATATTTGTAGGGGCTTTGGGTATTTGTGTCAGGAGTATTGCTCCCTTTATAAAAAATAAGAATACTGATCCGGCAGTTATCAATGTAGATGATCAGGGAAAGTTTGTACAAGCCGTATTAAGCGGACATGTAGGAAAGGCAAATGAAATTACGAAACAAATAAGTAGAATTCTGACAGCTACTCCGGTAATTTCTACTTCCAGTGATTTACAGGAGTTATGGGCATTGGATCTACTAGGAAGTACCTATGGCTGGCAAATGAGAAGTTCAGTCCCATTAAATACGATTATTTCTTTATTCGTAAATAGAAAAAAAACAGCCTTGATTCTAAAGGTTAAAAATAAAGGAACCGAATTTTTAGAAAAGACATTACCCAATTTTGTGGATGTTTATTATACAGAACAAGGATGGGATATGCATGCATATAAACTTGTTATTTATGTAGGATATCAGGTACTACAAACTGGTATTCCAACCATATCGTATTACCCTCCTTGTTTGGCGATGGGTACAGGCTGTGCCAAAGATATAGAACCTTCTCTGTTTATAGAAGGGATAAAACAAGCACTAAAAGAGCACGGGATAGCGATAGAAAGCTTATATGCGTTTGGTTCTGCATCAATAAAAGAAAAAGAACAAGCCTATTTGGATTTTTCTGCTCACTATGGAATCCCATTTGTAACATTTAGCGGAGAGGAGTTAAATACAATAGAAGTACCAAACCCCTCCGAGGTAGTGAAGAAAAAAGTAGGAGTATATGGAGTATCTGAAGCTTCTGCAGCCTTAATTTCCGGGCAAGAATCCTGGATTGTAGAAAAAACAAAAGCTGTCACTGTTTCAGGAAAGAAATTTACGTATGCGCTCAGTTTGTCGAATCGGTATGAGCGCAGATCTGCAATTGCTATTGTAGGAGCAGGATCTGGAGATCCGGAACTGCTTACGATAAAAGGACAGTACCTGTTAGAGCAGGCAGATTGCATTTTGTATGCAGGAAGCCTGGTACCAGAGGCACTGACGCATATGGCAAAGGAAGGAGCGTTGGTTAGGAACTCTGCGGCAATGACATTGGAAGAACAAATAGCTATTATAGATCAATATTACAGTCAGGGGAAACTTATTGTTCGCTTACATTCTGGAGATCCATCTATTTATGGTGCTATTCAGGAACAAATGACCATTTTTGACGAAAAAGGGTACGATTACTATATTGTTCCAGGGATTTCCTCGTTTCAGGCAGCAGCAGCATATCTGAAATCAGAATTTACCATTCCAGAGGTAGCTCAGACTATTATACTAACCAGAGGAGAAGGAAATACTCCGATGCCGGAACATGAGAAGATTGCAGATATGGCAAAACTTCGAGCTACAATGTGTATCTTTTTAAGTGCTGGAATAGCTAAGAAAGTACAGGCACAATTATTAGAATATTACCCGGATAACACCCCTTTAGCCGTATTGTATAGAGTAAGTTGGGAAGATGAAGCTGTATGGACTGGAACCTTAGGAGAACTGACAGCTATTATAAAAGAGAATAAACTGACTCGTACAGTGCTGATTGTTGTAGGAGAAGCTATAGGAGCTCGTAAAAACAGATCTTGGTTATACGATGAAAAGTGGCATCATATTTTTAGAAAAAAAGAGAAGAAGATTGTAAAGTAAACACCTTAGTTTTGAGGAGCTAGATATTACGATTGAAAATAAAATTTTAATTTCGAGGAGAATCTCAAAATGTTTAAACCTCGATTGTAGAGTAATAACATGATATTAGTTTTTGGGGGTACGACAGAAGGAAAGATAGTTTCAGGGGTATTAGATGACCTGAATATTCCGTATTACTATACTACAAAAACAAAAGTGCCTTTTACGGGAAAAGGTACTGCTATATATGGAGCAATGGATCAAAAACTATTAAGAGAGTTTTGTGAAAGAGAAAAGATAGATATAATTCTTAATGCGGCTCATCCATTTGCAGAACAGCTTCATAAAACCATTGTTACAGTTCCTGAGGAAATACAATTGTATCGATGGGAGCGGCATTTCGAACCAAGAGAGAAACACCCGGAGGTATTCTATGTTGCAGCATATAATCAGGTATTACAGTTGTTAGAAAACCTAGGATATACATCCATGCTGGCATTATCAGGAGTACAAACGATTTCCCATTTGAAGAGATATTGGGAAGAGAATAAAACCTGGTTTCGTATTTTAGACAGGGATTCTTCCAGGAATATAGCCCTGGCTTCAGGGTTTCCTGAAACCCAATTAATATATGGATATCCGCAATCTGCAATAGAAGAAAAGAAGTTATTTCGGGATATAAATCCTGAAGTAATATTTACAAAAGAAAGTGGTAGTTCAGGAAAGTTATACGATAAAATTAAAGCAGCTGTTGAGTGTGCAATTCCTATTGTAATTCTGGAGCGCCCAATACTATCAGATCGATATATTCGTATAACCAAAAAACAGGAACTAATAAAGTTAATGAGTAAGCAGTACAGTTGAGTGAATTACGAGACATACCAGACCGGCCTCTCCGAAGAGGGTATACCACAGGAGCATGTGCTACTGCCTGTACCAAAGCAGCTTTATTAGGACTGGTTACACAACAGCCCGTAGAGAAAATTACTATTGAATTACCGGTAGGGGAAGTAGCAGCTTTTTATCTTACGAATTTTACTATTGATAAAGCGCAGGCTTCTTGTAGTACGATAAAAGATGCAGGAGATGATCCGGATGTAACTCATTTAGCGACAATTCAGGTAACAGTCGAATTAAACGAAGAAAGAGAGATCATTTTCAGAAGAGGAGAAGGTGTTGGGATTGTGACATTACCAGGTTTGGAAATCGCAATCGGAGAACCGGCAATTAATCCAGTTCCTCGGAGAATGATGGAAACTGTCTGTAAAAAAATCTTATCGGATTATCAGTTAACAGCATATGGAGTAACCATTACAGTAGGTGTTAAAGATGGAGAAAAAATAGCCAAGAGAACACTGAATAGCCGATTGGGAATCCTAAAAGGAATTTCTATTCTAGGGACTTCAGGAATTGTTACTCCTTTTTCAGCATCCTCCTATATTGCCAGTATAGAACAGGGGATTGATGTTGCAGTAGCAAATAATGCAACCACTTTATTAATTAACTCAGGAGCAAGAAGTGAAAAAATGTTAAAATCAATTTTTCCAACTATAGAAAGTTATGCTTGTATCCATTATGGAAACTGGATAAGAGAAACTTTTGAAAAAATCAATTCGTCACCTGAAATAAAGACTGTTTATATGGGGATTATGCTTGGAAAAGCGGCAAAATTAGCTCAGGGACAACTCAATACACATAGTGGGAAAACCTCCTGGGACAAAAAATTCATCTACGAATTGGCTATAGAAGCAGCATATGAGGAAGAAATTGCAAAAAAAGTTTTAATGTTAAATATGGCAGGTCGTCTACAGGAAATTTTTACTTTTACGAGCTGTGAAAAATTTTATCAATTATTATTACAAAAGTGTTATAACCATTGCATACAACTGGCACCAAATATAAAGTTGTCGATCTACCTGATCAATGCAGAGGGAACACACATACCGTATAGTATATGAATATAATGAACCTGACACGCCCACTTATAGCGGGTATTTTACACTCTTTCGAACCTGATCATATGTCGGCAGTATCAGTATTGGCGGCAGAAAATGCAATCCAAAAAAAGAAAGTCACTTTTAAAACTGTGATGACGGCCTCTCAGTGGGCGATGGGACATTCAGTTACCTTATTATTATTTGGAGGAATAGCTTTGTTGTTTCGCTCGGCATTATTAGCCTTTGTAGAAAATATTTCTTTTTGGGCAGAGGTCTCAGTAGGTCCGATTATGATATGGCTGGGAATAATGGCTATCCGTAGAAATCATAAAATTAATGATATGATGGCGGATCATAAGAAAATAGAAGCCCATGACCATGTAGCAGGAAACCCAATCCACCTTCATGGAAAATCAGGAGAAGAGATAGCTATGAACCCAATCAACCGATCTTTCTGGGTAGGAATGTTGCATGGATTAGCTGGTACTGGAGGAGCATTGACTTCTGCTCTTATTATTGGAGCAGAAACGATATCAGATGCAATATTAATCTTAATTGTAGAATCTGTCGGAGTGATTTTGGCAATGGGAGTATATAGTTATGTATTAATTTTTGCAATGAGCCGATTTATCGAACGAAATATCTCTATTTTTAAATGGATGAATGGAGTTATAGGAATTATTTCGATACTGGCAGGTTTATTAGTAATGTATAATGTGATGTCACATTAAATATTAATGGATGTGCTCTTCTAATCTTGTCCAGAATTTTTTTCGGAAATGCTTGTAAAAAAAGAAGTTATAAGTACCGGTTTTTAACCGATGTGACCAATGATTTCTTTTTGTGTACATCTTATGACATTCTTTAAAAAGCCACTCTTTATCAAAATCAGTCCATACTCCGGCAGGAGAAATCAGATTGTATTTTAATACAGGAAGGACCTCATAACGGTCAATGTCTCTTATTTGGGAAATCGAAAGATTACTTTTAGCCAGTTCATTTCCCATATATATAATATCAGAAATGTCAATAGCCGTATCCAGATAACTCTGAGATAAGATATACCATACGTGCTTTCTTACCGCAAGTATATGATCCCCCTTTGTATGTAATTGTTTTGTTTTAATGAGCTTTTTTTGCAAATATCACAAAAATACTTCAGGATTTCACATTTTTATTCAAAGGGTTTAGCGTAACAAAATAAAAAATGAGAATTGTCGAGAATTTATTTTTACTCAGACAGTAGCTGCTCCAGAATATATTTTTTTCTAAATGATTGCGGAAGTGTTTCCAGTAATGTATCTAATAAAGAAGAGGTAGTTTTAGGAGATGTGTCTTTGACCAATTCTGCATAAACCAAAGTGTAATAAAGGTGATTTTCGGGGAGCTGATGTTTGATGTTGTTAAGTATTTGTATAGCTTCCTCCGTTTTATTGATTTTATGAAGACAATAACATAGGTTGATTTTAGGGATAGGAGAAGTTGTGATATCGGTAAGTAATCGATAGTAATACGTAATGTCTTCCCAATATGCATGATCAAAACGGGGAGTGGTCATATGATTACTGATCATTACGGCCTCTATATAAAACTTGGTGAGTTTTTGAGGTTTATTGAGGTATTGAAACCCCAAGTGAATAAAACGTTGATCCCATTGACTTCGTTCTTGTTTAAAAAAAGGAATAGGTATATTATTGGCCTGTTTTGTTTGTAAGCGAGCAATGTGAAAACAGAATAAACTAAACAGGTTTCTGGTAGAAGTTTCTTTCGTTTTTTCTAGTAGTTTTTTTAATAGAGCCATCGCATCTAAACATATGTCTTCATTAACCAGTTCTTCGTTTTTTTCATGTATGGAGTCAAAGCCTAGATTAAATACCGCGTATAATATCTCTTCTGTGACAGCAAGTGTTTCTGGAGTAAGACGAACAACAGTTAAAGGATTTTGCAATTTTTGTTGCTGAATTTTCTTTTTAGTTCTGCTAATACGCTTGTATATGGTCTCCTGCTCAATTAATGTACAGGAACTAATTTCTTTTACATGCAACCCAAAAAGATTTTTGAGAATAAACAGCAACTTGGATTCAGGAGAAATGAAAGGTAGAGAAGCAAAATATAATAAGGTTTCTAAGCGGAGATCTTTGGTCGTTTCAATTTCTTGTTCTGTATCTGTAGAAAGAGTTTTATCAGCAATCGCATAGGTAGTTTTTTTTAGTTGATTTAATAAATCGTTTTTGGCGACGATAAAAAACCAATTCTCCGGTTGTTTAGGTATTGCATTGTGTTTCCAGCTTTTTAATGCTTTGTAAAACGCATTCTGAATCGCCTCCTCGATGTAATAAACAGGAATCGTATTAAATTGTTTATAAAGGGAAGCGAAAAGCTTCCCGTACAATGTTCTGAAATTAATTGCTATAGTACTATAATGTATGTTTTTTTTAGGCATCATAGTCCATAATGGGTCTGATTTCTGTTGTGCCTCCCCATAGGTGACACGGACATTCTTTAGCAATTTCAATAATCTCTTCCAACGTTTCTGCTTGTAATAAATAATACCCGCCTATCATCTCTTTGGATTCTATATAAGGACCATCTTTGATAATACAATCTTTGCCCTGAATGAGGACTCCTTTTTCTTCTAATCCATCTCCAGAGATTAAGAATTTCTTTTCTTCTAATTTTTGTGCCCATTCCATATGTGATTGTACCAGGTTCTCTATTTCTTTAGGAGATAATTGTTGTAAGGTTTCTAACTCATCTCGTAATAATAAAATAAATTTTTTCATCTGTTATTTTTTTAATTGATTTCTAACTATCAGATGAAATTCACCCGTAATCATTTTGGTGGATACCAATATGTTTTCGATAGCTCATTTCATTTGTAGTTTATTATAAAGACAATCTACTCCTTAGTTTTTGGACACTACTGTATATTTTTTTTTTAATTTCTTTTAAAGAAAAGGATATTGAAGCGTAGCAATATTCAAAATACAAAAGATATTTTATACAATATGAATAGAAGGAATAATTAATAAAATAAGTAATAGATATACAGAGATATGCGTATCTTTCAAGCAGTATAATAATCTTGGATATGGACTATACATTGATTTCGGATGATTTACTTACAAAAACAATTACTAGTCAAGGAGTACTTTCCTGGAATGCATTACTTCATTATGTTAGCGCATTACCATATGGTAGAAATAAGAATAGGAAGAATCCAGATTTAGTACTGCTAGAAAAAAAAGGAACATGTAGTTCTAAACATGCGTTTTTAAAAAAAATGGCGGATCTAAATAATATTCCTGATGTAACCTTGTTGTTGGGGATGTATAAAATGAATCAAACGAATACTCCTGGTATAGGAACGGTTCTGACAGATCATTCATTGAATTTTATTCCTGAAGCACATTGTTATTTAAAAATAGGAACAGCTCGTTTTGACGGAACCACTATAAAATCGGATATTACTAAAATAGAAAAGGATATATTAATAGAAAAAGAAATCCGCCCCGAACAGGTTGCTACTTATAAAGTAGCGTATCACAAGACATTTCTAAAAGACTGGATTGAAGAAAACAATATGGAACTCGATTTTGAAACAATTTGGATGTTACGAGAAAAATGTATTAAAAACCTGACGGGATAATTTCTAAAATAAGATTGTTTTTCTATTTATATTTATAACCCATTTTTATAAAGTTATGAAAGGTTTATTACTTTTATAGAAGTGCTTATACAATACTCTTAAAACCAACAGGGCAAAAATATATTTATGGACTTCAGTATTGCAATCTATTTGTTAGAGTTATTAGCTGCTATTATAGGAACTTGTTATATAAAAAAACATGTTGTAAATAAAGGGATAATATATTTTGTTTATTTTTTATGGGTGACAGTTTTTTTGGAAGTTTTTATATCAAATATTCCCTTTCTTTTATTAGAATTAGGAATTTTCGATGATAGATATATGCTTTTAAAAAAGAGCGTATTATTAAAAGGTAACATATGGATTTATAACATTTATTGCGTTTTTAGTGATCTTTTATATACCTATGTATTTCTAAGTTATATTGTAAATAATACCAATAGATTAATTGTTAAAGCTTTGATGCTGCTTCATGCGATTTCCTATTGCTGTTTTTTTATTTTTTCAGAAGGATTTTTTGATAGTTTTTATACAATTCCATACTTTTTGGGGGTACTCAATATAATTGTTGCTTTCGGGATTTATTTGAATGAAATTTTGAGAATAGATAAAAGTATTTCATCTGTTTATCTTCCTGTTTTTATAGGGTTTGGTATTATTACGTTTAGTGTTGTAATGGGACCATTTTTTACTTTTTTTTATAAAACTATAAATTATAAGGTTCATTTTTTTTATGGATTATTACTATTGATTTCTAATGCCTTTTTGTATGGTTTGATTACTATTGGTTTTTTGATTGAGATGAATATGGATCGATGGATAGTAAAACATAAAATAATTTATAGAGTAGAATAAAATATTATTTCTTCATCAAAACAATTTTTAGTCCCATAATAATATATGTAATACCAGATATTTTATTTAAATAATTATAAAACGATGTGTTCTGTTGTAATTTAACAGAGATCCATGCTGCTATAATTGTTAAAAGTAAATACCAAAGCGTACTAATTAATATATAAATTACACCTAAAATGATAAATGGGATAGGAGAGTCGATTTCATTTTTAGTAATAAATTGAGGAAAAAAAGCCATAAAAAATAAAGCGACTTTTGGGTTTAATAGATTTGTCATAACTCCAGAAATAAAGTGTTTGTCATTGGTGTTTATTTTTTTACTTTTTTTTAAAGGTAGTTTGTTCTTTGCTAGGAGATTATTGATTCCTATATAAGATAGGTATAATGCACCAGCATATTTTATAAAAAGAAATAGAACATCAGATTGTGAAATAAGTATAGAAAGACCTAGGCTGGCTAGAAGCGTATGTAATAATGCCCCAATATTAATTCCGAAAGTAGCAAAATAACCGGCTTTTCTACCCTTAGAGATGGACTTATTTAGTATAAATATAGTATCAATTCCAGGAGTAATCATGAAAATTAAGGTCATGATTATAAATAAGTTAAAGTTTTGAATAGCTTCCATGATATATGTTATTTATGATTATATTCTTATTAGAAAGGTGTACCCCCATCATTTTTACGAATTATTTGCTGGAATGAATTGTAATCAGTTATTCCTTCTGTATTAATAAAAAGAATAGATGATGAAGAGGTGATAGTAAGTATCTCTTGTAGGTGACGTAGCTTAGGATCATTCATTATAGCAATAAAACCAGCAAGACCTGCTGCACCAGATTCTCCAGCATAAATCCTAGGGTCCGATCCTGTTGGGTAATATAGCTCTCTTATAGCTTTTTCAGTATAATAATCTTCAATAGATATAGAAGCATCGATCCCGTTTTTTAATAGATTCCAGGCACCTAATGAAGGCGTACCACAATTGAGTCCTGCCATAATAGTTTCACTATTACCATTAGAGGTTTTGATTTTTCCATTTTGTAGTGAAGTGAGAATTGCATCAGCTTCTATAGGTTCTACAATAATAATTTTTGGGCGATTTTCTCCATACATATCTAAGTAATAATTAATTCCGGCTCCGGCAAAGCTACCCACACCTGCCTGTAAGAAAACGATATCTATGGAAGAAGAGAGAGAAGCTAATTCGGCGGTTATTTCACGAAAAAGAGTCGTATATCCAGCCATGATATGAGCAGGAATTGTTTCGTATCCTTTCCATGCCATATCTTGTACTAATTCCCAATTGTTTTCGATACTGATATGTGCTGCAAATTGACATGCATAATCATATGTTCCATCCACTTGTATTACCGTAGCTCCTTCTTGCTCAATCGCATGTATACGCAAGGGAGTCGTATCTCTGGGAACAATGACTACGGCTTTTTTATCAAATAATTTAGCCGCCCACGCTACTGCCCGTCCATGATTGCCATCTGTAGCTGTACAAAAAGTAGAAATCGATGGTTTTTCTTCGAGTAGTATATGAATGGCATAAGAAGCTCCAAGTACTTTAAAAGCAGTTAAATCAAAACGATATGATTCGTCTTTTATATACAGATTTCCAATATTGTATTTTTTAGCTAATAGAGGTAATTGAATTAATGGGGTTGCCTTATAATTAGGAAGAGTTGTATGAAACCGGAATGCATCGTGAGCAGCAAGTGTGATCTCTTTATCTGTGTTTGTACGTCTATTCATTGGTGTATTGATATAGAAAGAAGCCTTTTTTATGGATTTTTTATTCATGTTTTTGTATTTGATGCAAATTTAATTCGTTGTAATGGTATTTTTTCTTCTATTATTGCAGGTAAAATGAAATTTTATTGCATATTGTGTGGTAAATATGAAAAATGGAAGCACTGGATACGTTTGATATAGAAATTTTAAAAATTATACAAAAGAATAACACAACTATACAGAAAGAAATAGGAGAAAAAGTACATTTATCTGCAGCTGCTGTACAGAGGAGAATAAAAAAAATGACAGCAGCAGGTGTTATTCAATCGAATATTGCAGTAATTGATCCTCTAAAAGTAGGACTAGCAGTAACATTATTTGTGATTGTCACCTTGGAGCACGAGCGTTTAGAATTGGTAGATGAAGCCAAAGAAAAGTTTAAAAACTGTCCAGAAGTACAGCAATGTTATTATGTAACAGGCAAAGGCGATTTTGTACTAACTATAGTCGTTCCTACCATGGGAGATTATGAACGGTTAACTCGTGAATTGTTTTTTGCTAATAATAATGTGAAACGTTTCGAAACCTATGTTACATTAGAACGGGTAAAAACAGGTTTAGATATTACTCTATAAAGAGGTAATAACTAGTTTATAATTCAGCGTGTTTTTATTGTTTTATTATTGAGTATCTTACCACTGAAGCAATCTTATGGTATATTTTTATATGTAATAGATACCAGAGATCAAAAACAAAAAGTAATAATAACTAAAAACAACACAATGAAATTAGGCGCTTTTTCAATAAGTCTGAATGTAAAAGATATTCAGGTCTCCAAAACGTTTTATGAAAAATTAGGGTTTTCAGTTTTTGCTGGATCCATAGAAAAACACTATCTCATCATGAAAAATGAGAAAGCATTAGTAGGGTTGTTTCAGGGAATGTTCGAAAAAAATATCCTGACATTTAACCCTGGTTGGGATGAAAATGCCACTCCATTACAGGACTTTGAGGATGTAAGAACTATTCAGCAACGTTTAATTGCTTATGGGATATCACCAGAAACCAAAGCAGATGAAAATACTACCGGACCTGCCAGTTTAGTCTTGATTGACCCTGATGGAAATCCTATACTCATCGATCAACACGTATAAATAATACATCAGAATAAACATGCACAAACATAAAATAGATTGTATATAAAACTAATAACCTATGAACAATAAATTATCAGTTATAATGGGGTGCCTTCTTTTGCTATTTGTTATTTCTTGTCAAGAGAAGAAGAAAGAGAAAGAACAGGAAGCATCATTAGATGGTATATGGGAATCGATTGGATATGGTCGCTTAGCCCACATCAAAAAAGATCATATAACCCTTTATGAAACAAGTGCGATTTCATGCTATCCGATTATGGAAGAGGAAATTACGGGGTTAGGAGATGAGTTACGAATCAAAGATGATACATTGCAACTCAAAGATGGGATTAATATATATCAGTTTGTAAGAAGAGATGAATTTCCTCAACAGTGTGTTGCCATGGATGAAACCAAAAAACAAGATGCACTTTATAATTTCGAAGTATTAGCTAGTATTTTCAAAGAACATTATGCGTATTTTGAAATGAGAAATATCAAATGGGACAGCCTATATACACAAACTAAAAGTAAGATAACAACACAAACTTCCGCTCCTGAATTATTTATGATTATGGAAGAGATGCTGGATCAGTTTAATGACGGCCATATAGATATCGAAGCACCTGAGGAAATAGAAGATCAAGCAGATAGTTTACGTGAGCCATCTCAGCCTGTAGATACATCAATAACGAGATACAGTGATTTTTCGGTAGCAAAACTAGTGGGAGATCATTACCTGAAAGACAAAGAACTAACTAAAAATAGCCGGGTAATGAGATGGGGAAAGCTCAATGATTCATTAGGCTATCTACAGATAAACTTAATGATGGGACATGTTTATTTTCCAAAATTAGACAGTGTACAGGGAGAAGACTATTGGAATGCCTATTTTGAAGCTTTTGAAGAAATGTCTTCAGCAGCACATACAAAAAAAGAAGTAGCAGGGATTAACAAAACATTAGATCAGGTGTTTTCAGATCTCAATACTGCGGATGCATTAGTATTGGATGTTCGTTTTAATGGAGGAGGAAAAGATGAAGTCGCATTAAGTATTATGAAACGTTTTAATCAGAAGCGACAACATGTTTTTACTAAAAAAGCAAAACATAAACAGGCATATACTAAACCGAATAAAATTTATCTAGAAGCTGCCGAGCAAGCATATCTAAAACCGGTTTACTTATTAACTTCGGGACAATCTGCCAGTGCTACAGAAATTATGGTATTAAGTTCACTAAACTTGCCTCATGTTACGAGAATAGGAACGAATACAGAAGGAATTTTTTCGGATGTATTAGATAAAATACTGCCTAATGGATGGGAGATAGGATTGTCTAATGAGGTGTATCTGGATACCAAAGAGAATAATTACGAAGGAAAGGGAATCCCTCCTCATATTGATTTAAAGTATCCCAGAGAAACACAGGCATTTTTCAAGAGTATTATCGATGCGATGTCCGATGATGAAATAAAAATAAACAAAGCGATAACTGATGTAAGGGAAGGGAAAGTATCCAAGCATGTTGTAGGGAGATAAGGATATTCAAAGAAAAACAAATACCCCACCATGACAAATTAAAAGGTGATGGTGGGGGTTTTAGTTAGTTTCTGTTACTTCGTTTGGCCCTTCTGTTTTTATATTCGCTATTTCCATTAAACTTATAGACGAAACTCAGTGACCATCTGGCAGCATTACGACTAGCTATTTGATTGACAAAGAAATCAGTACCTCTGGTTTCTTCTTTATACTTTCTGCTGTCAAATACATTTGTCACATTAAAAAGTAGTACGGCTCGGTTTTTAAACATTTTTTTACTTACTCCCATATTGATATATGCCATAGGTTTTACTGTAGATTGAGCATTTTCTATGCGACCTCTGTAATGAAATCTACTTTGTAATGTAATACGTCCAGGAATTTTGAATCGACTACTGATATTGGTGTACCAGGTCATATTTGAAGCTGTTAAGTCTTGATCATTGATCCTACCTTTGGTTGTAAAATGATAGGCATTCATATCCCCGGATAAAGAAAGCCATTTTAGGGGTGAGTAAGACAGAGACAGTTCCGCCCCGTAGCGATCTTCAGAAGTCAGGTTGATAATTCGTGTTTCAAAAATACCAGAAGGGTTTTGTGAAGTATACCAAAAAGTATTATCCGTTGTATGTGAATAATAAAGACTGGGAGAGAGTGTCAGTTTTGCACTCTTTCGAACAGCAGATATTTCTATTATGTCTGTATAAGAAGGTTGTAGGGTTGGGTTTCCATAAAAACGAGTATTAAAATCTTCCAGTGTAGAAAAAGGGTTTAAAGAAAAAAGACGCGGTCTGTTAATTCGTTTACTATAACTACTCCCCAAACGTGTTTGTTCATTAAGCGTATAATCTAAGGTAATACTTGGGAAAAAGTTGGTATACCTATTTGTTGCATTAAAATTCCCCAGATCATCCTTGATTCCGATATGTGTATCTTCTATTCGTAATCCGGTTAGTATATGAAAAGCTTTCAAGGTCGTGCTATATTGTACATATCCTCCAGTAATACGCTCATCATAGGTTAGAGAATTATCAAGATTGTCAATTAGCTGATATGTATCATCTTTGAATTCCTCTGCGAGAAATCCATCCCGTACATGTCTGTTCTCGAATTTAGCACCTATTTCCAGTTTAGAAGAAACTCCTATGGGGGTTATGTAATCGGATTGTATAACAATATCATTATTTTTATCGGAGTCAGTTGTTCTGAAATTAATGATGTCTATAGTATCGGGAAATTCTTTTTCGGTGATAACATTCCATTTTTTTGTACTATCCCAAAAATCATACTGAAGATCTACAGTTAGTTTTTGCCCTTCTTTTTTGAATGATTTGGTGTAATTCATTTCTAATTGGTTGTAAGATCTATTTTCTTTAGAATTTCCCTTTGATACAAGGGTACTATCAACGATTGCGGCTGTATCACTACTATAGTCATATATAAAAGTAGTCGCATCGGTATCTTCGATTTGATTTCTTTGAAAAGCGGTGGTAAACGTATTGGTTGGATTAATAAAGTAATCAAACCCAAGATATAGATGTTTTCCTCCATCATGACGATTCTCATCTTGTCGCTGATTCAGTGTTACTGTACCATTGTCATCCGAAGTTTGCTGAAACCTGGAATAGACTCCAATATAATCCGTAGATCGCACTCCGATAGTACTAAAAAAATTGATCTTATCAGTTTTGTAATTAAGACTTCCTGAGATTCTAAAATCCTGAGGAATTCCTCCGCGAAGCCGGACTTGTCCTGTAAATCCATTTTTTGTGTTCTTTTTCAGGATAATATTGATAATTCCGGCAGTACCTGATGCATCATATCTAGAAGAAGGAGCTGTAATAACTTCTATTCTGGCAACATTGTCAGAAGGAATTTGTTCTAAAGCCTGAGAAGACGTAAGTCCAGAACGACGCCCGTTAATCAGGATTGTAACATTGGCATTTCCTCTTAGATTAATAGCTCCACCAGGATCTACTGTAACAGAAGGGACATTATCCAATACATCCGTTACAGAACCACTTTGAGATAAAACATCCTTTCCGACAGTAAATACTTTCTTATCTAATTTTAAGGATACCTCAGAAGTTTCTCCGGTCACTACCACCTCATCTAATTGGGTGGTATCCTGTACCAAAGCAATAACAGGGAATTTCTGATGTTTTGGAAGTTCGACGGTTGCTGTATACGTTGTAAACCCATTATAAGAAACTTCCATAAAATAGGTTCCGATAGGAATATCAGGAATGATATAAATACCCTGTTCATTCGTAATCACCCCCTCTATTATTTTCTGTTGTTGATTTTTTATAACGACTGAGGCAAATGGAAGAGGAGTTCCTGTTGCCTGTTCAATTACCGTTCCACTAATTTCTCCGGTTTTGACTTGTTGTGCAGCTAAGGTTGCTTGAAATCCCCATAAGAATAACAAGAACATAATGATTCGATTCATATCTGTTGTTTTTTGATTTGACAGGATAAAAATCGTAGCCAATGATATGTTTCACAAGGATTATTATGTCAACTGCTCTATAGATTTATGAACTGCTCATACTTCCTGTTTTTTTGCCTTAATTTTATCATATCAAAAAATCATATGCTATGAAGGCGAATTTGTTCAGAATCTTTTTCCTTTTGATGGGACTTTTCCTAAACATGTCATGTACGATCGATAATATCCATGAAAGAGGAGAAACACGATATATGATTGGAGATCAGGAAGAGTGGGCTGCTACTCATTTTGATGATCGATTATGGAAGAAAGAGATCAATATAGAAGGAGGAGAAATTTTTTGGGCAAGAACAGTAATCGATATTAAGAAGGCACCTGCTCCTTTGACTACTTATGGGATGCAGTTTAATAGTTTTGGAGAGTATGAGGTGTATTGGGACGGACAGCTAGTTGGTAGAAATGGGAATCCAGGGAAAGAGGCTGTATCAGAACCATCAGGCAGAATGTGGGCGATTTTTGCCATCCCTAAAGAACTTACAACCGAAGGGAAGCATGTATTGGCTATCCGAAAAAGTTTATTGTACTATCCTAAGCATGCTTATGGTTTTAAGGTATGGCTTCACGATTTTGAATACCTGGTTAAGTTTCCTTTGATTAATACTGCTTTTATGCACATTTTTGCCGGAGCTTTTTTATTAGCAGCCTTATATTTTTTCTTTCTTTACCTGGGAAACAAAAAAGAATATCCTGTGTTGATTTTTGGAGGTAGCTGTTTCCTGTTTTTTGCATTGATTATAATGGAGTTTATCAGAACCTATATTCCCATACATTATAGCCAGCATCATATTCGATTAGAGATTATAGGGTTTCTAACTTTCTTTATTGCTATATTGGTTCCCTTGTATTTTACCTTACAGTTTCCATATCCCAAACAAAAAAACATTTTTATAGCCTACCTGGTAGTGTTGCTTATCGTATTCTGGGTAGATCATACCAGTTATGACTATACAGCCTATCAACTAGGAATATGTATGTGGGTTTTTTCGCTGGGGATTGTACTATTCGGAATATATAGAAAACAAAAAGGAAGTTTTATTGTACTACTGGCATTGTTGCTATGTTGGTTGATTAATTCAATAACCCATTATGATACCAGTCTTTTTGCAGGTTTTGGGGTAATTGTTTTAGGGATGTTTTATATTTTGTCTGTAAAAACGAAAGATCAACGAGTCGCTTATGAAAAATCACTGTTGCAATCTACCAGACTTCGGTTGGCATTGCTCAAAAAAAATATCCAACCTCATTTTATTATGAACAGTCTTACCTCTTTGATGGATTGGGTAGAAGAATCCCCTAAAAAAGGAGTAGAGTTTATTGAAGCTCTGGCAGCTGAGTTTGATTTACTGAATCAAATAGAAAATAAAACACTTATTCCGATTCATCAAGAGATTGCATTGTGCAAAACACACCTGGAGGTGATGGAATATAGAAAAGAAATCACTTATATCTGGGAAGAAGAAGGGATTCAGGAAGAGGAAGAAATTCCTCCAGCCATATTACATACATTGTTAGAAAATGGAGTTACACATTGTACTCCTTTAGCAGATAATCGAATTGGATTTAAGTTGTTATATGAAGAACACAACACACATATCTGCTATACTTTTCTTACCATAGCCAAAGTGAGAAATCCATTAAAAAAAATAAAAGAAGGAACGGGGATCCGTTATATAAAAGCGCGATTAAAAGAAAGTTACGGCACTAATTGGCATTTCTCTTCAGAAGCAGTATCCGAGGGATGGAAAAATAAAATTTGTATAAACCGATAAATGATGAATATTCTTATAGTAGAAGATGAAACCCGAATTGCTAAAAGAATCGAGCGGATGACTAAAGATTTTTTTAAGAACACTTCTTATTCATTACATCGTGTAGATGAGTTACAAGAAGCTCTGGAGTACATAAAACAATATCCGCTGGATTTAGTTTTATTAGACCTGAATCTCAATGGAGATAATGGTTTCGATATATTAGGTACTGCGATTTCAGAATCGTTCCATACGGTTATTATCTCTGCTTATAAAGATCGAGCAATAGAGGCATTCGAATATGGAGTATTGGATTTTATTCCCAAACCATTTAATCAACATCGGTTAGAGCAGGCATTTGAGAGAGTATTGACCAAAGAAAAAGCCAGTAATGGACACATGAAGTTTTTAGGGATAAAAAAGCGAGGGAGTATTCAGTTAATTCCTGTCGAAGAGGTTGTGTTTATAAAAGGGGCAGGTACATATACTGAGATTTTTTTGAAAAACGGGAGAAAAGAATTACATGATAAATCCCTGGAAAAACTCGAACAATTGTTACCAGAGACTTTTGAAAGAATTCATAAGTCATATTTGGTAAAGATTGCGGAGGTAAAAGAAATTTTGGTAAAACCAGGAAGTAAGTACGAAGCTGAACTTAAAGATGGAACCTTATTACCCATAGGAAGAACCAGGTACAAAGAAATAAAGGCAAAATGGGTATAGCTAATTATTTCTTTTGAAGCGTTCGTAAAGCTTTTTTTATGATTCTTTTTGTTTCTTTAGTAGGAGATGTTTGGTTCCACTCGTTGCATAATTGAAGTACAAAATCAGGAGCAGATTTACTCGCATCATTTAACCAGTTTCCTACACTGTCTTGGACATAAATAGAAGTGTCAGATTTTAATAGAGAGAGAATAGGAAGTCCTTGTTCAGGGTGTTCTTTAAGAGTTGTAATATGAGTACACCAAACACCTCGGGGACGCGTAATTTCAGTTGTAAACCGCCTGATATACTCATGTTGATCCTTTGCCCAATGACTTAAGAAAGGAATTGCTATATCGATATGAAGTATTAACTCGGGACGTAATGCCATCCATACGACTTCTCTAACTCCAAAATGTGGATCTTTGATAAGAGGTCTGGCGAGATCCAGCTTCTCTTCAAAGCGCAGTGTGGAATATAAAGCGATAATATATGGGGTATAACAGCGAATGCTATCCGAAGGATGATTGGATAACTTATCAATAAAGTAATCTGTCTCATTAGTAGCTTCAGTATAAGTATATATTGCCTCTCCGATAGTACGTATTGTATTCATTGTAGAAGGCTTTTTTAATGCTTCCAGCTTTTGTAGGCAAGTATTGAGTACCTGTTGTGGTATTCCCAAACTAGGGAAATTAGAAGTAATTAGCTCGATGTGATTTACAGCGAGCCATTCGGTTAGGTTTACAGATGCTATGATTCCCTTATTCAATAGTTCCAGCACTTTCTTAGGGATATCTTCTTTTTTTCTGGGACCTTTTCTGTTTCGGATGGCATCCGGGAGTGTTTTTTTTAAAGAATGAGAACAATCATCGTGCATAATGTTGTATATTTTTGGAGGTATAGCTCGATTATCAAATAATTGATAGAACAAAGCTATATAAGAATGATAGAAATAGCAATACCGCATAAGGAAGTCCCTATGGGATAAAAAAGTCAATCTTATGAAAAAAGAGGGGAATTCAGAGAAAAATAAAAACTGCCCATTAGAAACAGCTGTGCATACGATCAGCGGAAAATGGAAAATACCTATTATCTGGCAGATTCATGAAGGAAAAAAACGCCCCAGTGAATTTCTTAGAGGAATCGAAAAAGTTGATAGAAGAGTGCTCAATCAGCAACTCAGCGAAATGGTTAATGATGGGCTTTTAGAGAAAACATCCTTTCATGAGTTACCTCCCAGAGTAGAGTATACCTTAACGGAAATAGGGAAGAAGTTGGTCACCGTTTTATGGAAATTAAATGAATGGGGAAAGTTACTACCTGCTTATCAGGAGTTAGAAAATTAATATAGAAGACACCAAATGATTAATGAACAATATTTTGAAGACTTTCCGGTTTTGGAAACAACACGATTAACCCTGAGGTCCCTGGTTTTGACCGATGCTTCGGAAATATATTCAATTCGATCCAACGTCAAAGCAATGCAGTATATGGATACTGTTTTGCATCATACAATAGCAGACACTGAAAAATTTGTAACTCTTAATTTGAAAACATATCAAAAAAAAGAAGGACTTTTTTGGGTGCTGATAGAAAAAAACACGGATCAATTTATAGGGGATTTTTCTTTTTGGAAAGTAAACAGGCGAAATTCGAGGGCAGAAATCGGATATTCTTTGCATCCTGATTTTTGGGGGAAAGGATACATGAAAGAAGCGATGAAAACAATTCTGCATTTTGGGTTTACCAAACTAAAGCTACATAGTATTGAAGCAAATATTAACCCAGACAATAATAATTCCAGAAAAGTATTAAAAGGAATTGGGTTTCAAAAAGAAGCCTATTTTAGAGAACATTATTATTATAATGGCGAATACCTGGATAGCGAGATTTATTCTCTGTTAGAAAACGACCTGATCAGATAACCAGAATCCCAAATTATGGCTGTTTTTGTATGATTTTTTCTATAGCAAAAACAGCTTCTGAACTTTTATTCTTCATAGCTGTCAGGGTATATAAAGGGACCGTTTTATATGTTTTAGAGATTTGAATCAAGTCATCTTTAGAAAGCGATACCATTTTTTTCAACAGGAGATCCGCAGTAAGTGTTCCGCGAGATTTAACAAAGGTTAATTCGATGGTATTTTCTGATACTTTGGATACAAGATACTCCAGTTCTTCTCGTTCTCCTTTTGTGAATCCACTGTTTTTCCCATTTACATCAGCATGAGGGATCATTTCGATCATTTTGATATGGTAGATATCCCCTTTCTGAGTATGTTTGATTTTCTCAATAGTTGCTGAGTTAGCCTGATTGTGTTCTTTTCTTTTTTCTATGGTCTGAATTCCTTTTTCGACGGAGTTTTTTAGTTCGGAGGAGAGATTGGCAATGAATAACCATAGTAAAAAACCGACAATAAGAAGGAAGGGAGTAAGAATTACAAAAGTACCCAAGTATGTCCATAGAGGTTCTTTCTTTTTTGCTTCTATAGCATCTAAGTGAGCATAAATTTCAGCATCAGCACCTACCTCTTCTCGAGTTGAGGTATGTATTGCTTTCCAATATCGATATGTAGGAAATACCGGAATAAAAAAGATAAAGAAGAATGTCTGATACAATTGAAATGTCAGATGACTATATGAATCATCCACTCCAATATCTCTATGTGTATATGTTTTTATGCGGATGGAATGCGTACCAAAAAATAAAATCATGAGTTGATTAATGTTATAGCGATATAAGAAAGAATCAGTATCGTTTGGATACTGCTTTTTTCAATCACTAAGATTCCCTTTTTGTATAAATATAAAAAAATAAACAAAAGAAATTGATTACCATACTAACAGCAAATAATCTATCTAAACAGTAACACTATAATTATTATTTAGAGAATAGGTTTATACGTTCATCCAGATATAAATGCTATTCATTTAGTTTTGAATTAACTCTCATTTCCTATAGCATACCTCGTGTGCTTGTACAGAAGAGGTGTATTGTTATAACAAAATAAAAAAATCTTACATTTATAGGGCTATTAATTTTGATAGTAAACTCATCAATTACTGATGGGATACCAGTAAAAGAATTAGCGATATGAAAAAGAAAAAAAACAAATTTATAAATGGGTTTCACTTTACACCTTATCAGGCTCCGGAACAATCTCCTTTTGAGAAGCTGTTTGAAATCTTTCAGGAGGTGATTACTCATACCTCAGGGGATTTTGATGAGGCACTGGATTGGTTACGGGAATTAGATAAAGAATACCAGCTAACCGATGCGTCATATACTTTGGATGATTTTATAGAAGACCTAAAGAAAAAAGGATATCTGAGAGAAGAGCTGCAACCGGACGGGAAAGGAAAACTATCCATTACTGCTAAAACAGAACAAGCCATACGAAAGCGTGCATTGGATCAGATTTTCGGGAAATTAAAGCGAAGTGGACGGGGTAATCACCGTACCCAGTATATCGGGACTGGTGATGAGCAAGCTGGAGAGTTTAGAAGCTATCAATATGGGGATGCTTTGGAGCATATTTCTATGACGGAGAGTTTAAAAAATGCACAAATCAATCACGGGATAGGAGAGCTACATCTAACAGAAAATGATCTGGTGGTGGAAGAGACCCGTTTTCAGGCACAGATGAGTACGGTGTTGATGATTGATATTAGTCATAGTATGATTTTATACGGAGAAGACAGAATCACTCCGGCTAAGAAAGTAGCAATGGCACTAGCCGAATTGATAACTACCCGATATCCCAAGGATACCTTGGATATATTAGTATTCGGAAACGATGCTTGGCCGATTGCTATTAAAGACTTGCCATATTTGCAAGTAGGTCCCTATCATACCAATACAGTAGCAGGGTTGCAATTAGCAATGGATATATTAAGGCGTAAGAGAAATACCAATAAACAGATCTTTATGGTTACCGATGGAAAGCCCAGTTGCTTAAAACTGCCTAATGGAGAATATTATAAAAACAGTAATGGATTGGATAGGCATATTGTAAGCAAGTGTTATATGATGGCACAGCAAGCCAGAAAATTACATATACCGATTACTACCTTTATGATCGCTAAAGACCCTTATCTTATGCAGTTTGTCCGGGAATTTACTTATGCTAATCAAGGAAAAGCCTTTTATACCGGATTAAAAGGACTGGGGGAGATGATTTTCGAAGATTATGAATCCAATAGAAAAAAAAGAATAAAAAGCTGAAAAAGAAATCGAATGAATATTAAAGAAATAAAAACGTTGGGAGCCCTAAAAAAATCAGGGTACCTTCCTGTATCTATAAAAGATGAATTACGCAATAACCTACGAACCAGAATTAGGGAGAATATTCCCACTTTTGAAGGGATTCATGGGTATGAGCATACTGTAATACCTGAATTGGAACGAGCCATTTTATCTAGGCATAACATTAATCTGTTAGGTCTTAGAGGTCAGGCAAAAACCCGATTAGCAAGACAGATGATTGCACTATTAGACGAATGGGTTCCGATCGTTGCAGGTTCAGAGATTAATGATGACCCATTGCAACCTATTTCCAGATATGCAACGAACCTGATAGCCGAAAAAGGAGAGGATACTCCTATTGAATGGTTACATCGTTCAGCACGTTTTGCAGAAAAGTTAGCAACACCAGATGTAACAGTAGCGGATATCATAGGTGATGTAGATCCTATCAAAGCAGCCAACCTAAAACTGAGTTATGCTGATGATCGCGTTATTCATTTTGGAATGATCCCCCGAGCTAACAGAAGTATTTTTGTTATTAATGAATTACCAGATCTGCAAGCAAGAATCCAGGTAGCTTTATTTAATATTCTACAAGAAGGAGATATTCAGATTCGGGGATTCAAATTGCGTTTGCCATTGGATGTACAGTTTGTTTTTACAGCTAATCCAGAAGATTATACCAACAGAGGAAGTATTGTTACCCCGTTGAAAGACCGTATAGGGTCACAGATATTAACTCATTATCCAGAAACCGTTGCCATAGCGAAAACAATCACTGCTCAGGAAGCCAGATTGGATAAGCGACAAGAAGAAACGGTCTATGTCCCGGAAATTGCTAAGGACATTCTGGAACAATTGAGTTTCCAAGCCAGAACCAGTGAATTTATAGATCATAAAAGTGGAGTCAGTGCCCGGATGAGTATCACTGCTTATGAAAATTTATTGAGTACAGCCGAGTACAGAGCTTTGCAATTGGGAATTGAAAAAACGACAGTTCGCTTAAGTGATTTTCTTGGAGTAGTACCTGCTATTACAGGAAAAGTAGAATTAGTATATGAAGGAGAGCAGGAGGGAGCAGCAGCGGTTGCTCATTCCTTACTTTCGGAGAGTATAAAGACGCTTTTTCCCACTTTTTTTCCAAAAATTGAACGATTGGAAAAACAAGATTATAAGAGCCCTTATCAGGAGTTAATCGATTGGTTTTTTGAACAGAGTAGCTTAGAACTGCTAGAAGAAACTACCGATGAAGCTTATAAAAAAGCATTGGATGCTATTCCTCCTCTGAATGCGTTAATTGAAGCCTATCAGGGAGAGGTTGCTCCGGAGGATCGCTATTTTATGATGGAATTTGTATTATGGGGATTGGTGGAGTACAAAAAGCTAAGTAAACATCGGTTATCAGAAGGATTTCAGTTTAAGGATGTGTACGGAGGATATATCAGTGGATTATAAATAAAAGAGAAAGGAGGGGAGTCTGCAAAGGATTCCCCTTTTACTAGATAATCGGGATTAAAACGCCCTGGTTTCTCCCTAAACATAGATACTACTCTTTATAAAATATCAGTTAAGTAATGAGATAGATGTTTATCTTTTATCTCGAGTGGATTATTTTTCTAACCAGTTTTTAAAATCTTTTACCCGTTCTCTGCTAACGATAATTTCTGCTTCATCAAAGTGCGCTAACTTGACCTGTAATCGGGAATTGGTATAGGCAATAATATCCTTGATAGCATTGATGTTGATATAAAACTTGCGACTCACTCTATAGAATTGTTTAGGGTTTAATTCCTCTTCCAATGATTCGAGAGTACTATCGATCAGGTAGTTTCTATTGTCTGTGGTATGAAGATAGGTTCCTTTGTTTTCAGAATAAAAACATTCAATATCCTCTACTGTAAAAATTTTGAGGTGTTGTCCTACCTTCGCTGTAAATCGTTTTTTATAAACCCTGTCCATCGGATTGACCAGTAGCTTTTTTATATCTTCAAAATCTACCTGAATCGGTTGTTGTTCGGGTAAGTATTGCTGATATTTTTGTATAGCTGCTTCTAATTCATCGTCATCAATTGGTTTTAGCAGATAGTCAATACTATTTAATTTAAATGCTTTGAGCGCATATTCATCATAGGCAGTAGTAAAGATAATAGCACTATTAATAGTTACTTCATCAAAGATCTCGAAAGAAAGACCATCACTCAATTGAATATCGAGAAAGATCACATCCGGATGAGGATTATTAGAGAACCATTCGATGGCTTCTGCTACTGAATGTAACATAGTTTCAGCCTGAATTCCTAAATCATCAAGCATTCTGTTTAATCGTCTGGCTGCGGGTTTTTCATCTTCTATAATTATGACATTCATCGGGTGGTATTTTTTATCTGATGTACTTGTTTTATGTAGTTATTAGCTAGTTTAGGGGTAACTCCTGCCAGACATGTTTACTCGAAACGAGAGTTATACATGTTTTAGGATGAATTCCGAAATTAATATTTCTTTCGGGCTGTTATTCCCATCGTTGTTGTTTCTGTGTTTGTTCTTCCTCCATATATTTTCTTATTTTTCGTTCTTCCCATTCTTTATTAAAAACAGGATTAAAACGGTAGGCTTTAATAGCATGGAATACTACGCCGATTCCCCATCCCATAGCTGGCCATAAGAACCATGCGTATCTCCATTGGTTTTGAAAATAATTTAATCCGGCAAGAAAACCAATAATTACAATATAAGAAAATAGATTGCTGTAAAACTTTTTTATTTCTTCGACACGCTCCTTAGCACGGTCATATGAATGTTGTTCATTAAAATCTTTCATCTGTTCTAGTTTTTTAGTAATGATTCTGTTTAGAAGCTCGTTCTTCTTCCTCCATAAGCTCCTTTATTTTTCTTTCTTCCCATTTTTTTCCATACAAAGAAAACTTTCCAAAAACGCCAATTGCGTGAAAAAGTAATCCGATTCCCCATAATACGGGAGTAACCAATAGATTCCAGTTTAGCCAATCTTCTGCCCCATCAAAGTTAAATCTAAAATTGACATTAACGATCAGAATCACAATGTTAATAACTATATATACTGTCAGATGGGAGTAGAAGCCTTTCTCCTTTTCTACACGGGCTTTGGCTCTTTTATAGGCATCGTAATCATTATTATTCATGGCGACTTCTTTTCTCTTGATTCATATATTTTCTGATCTTTTTTTCTTCCCAGTTTTTTCCCATAAAAGGGTGATATTCATAGGCGTCCATTCCATGAAAGAGCAATCCCAATCCCCATCCAAACAGCGGGAAAATAAACCATGGTATACTGAACCCTGTGGTTACATAATTGAGAATTGCCAATCCGGGAATTACGACACTGTAAGAGATGAGATTATATTGAAACTCTTTGATCTTTTGTACTTTTTTGCGAATACGTTCGTATTTTATTTCATCATTACTAGCTGTTGGTGTTACTATATCCATATCGATAGTTGTTATTTGTTTCGTAAGCAGTGGCAGTTTAGCGATAAAAGCATCTTCTGTTTTATATACAGAGAAGGCTCTTTTAGTCAATAAAGCATATCGCTGTTTGACATTGACCAGTCCGACACCGCTACGTTGTTTTACAATTTGTTTAGGTTGTAGATTATTTTCTACAAATAGAAACCCATCTTTTTCATATATACTTATTTTCAGAGGTTTCTCAGGCATTACTACATTGTGCTTAATCGTATTTTCTAATAAGATCTGTAGTGATAAAGGCACAATTTTAGCATTTGGATTACTCAACTGTGTTGGCATTTCGAATATGATACTGTCTTCAAACCTAAGTTTGAGTAGTGTCATATAGGTTTTGGCAAACTTTAATTCTTCTTCAATACTTACTAATTCTTTGTCTTTCTGTTCCAGTACATAGCGATATACCTTGGATAGTGAAGTGGTGAATTTCTGTGCCATCCTTGGATTCTCATCGATTAAGGAAGTCAATACATTGAGACTGTTGAATAAAAAATGAGGGTCCAACTGATTCTTTAAGGCATCAAACTTCGCAGAGGCTGTTCCCGCAATGATCTTTTGTTCTGCAACTTTCTTTTCTTGTAATGCCTTGTAAAAATGCATAGTATGAAAGAATAAGGAAGCAATCACAGTAATAAACAAAGGCATTAAGTAATCTTCGAATTTTTGATCTTTAAGAAACTCAATCGAAGTTTGCTTCTGATAGATTATAACAGCAATTACATACCCGCAGAACATATAGCCAAGAATTGTTAAGACGATCGATCCTCCGGCACTGACTAATATTCTTTGTAATCCTTTATTTTTCCATTCGAACCGATAGTTGATGAACTTAAAATAATAAGCATTAATCAATGTAAGAAATACACTATAAAACGTAAGAATTCCGATCCATTCCACCGTTAGTACCCGTTGATAATTAAATTCATTAGATAATAAATGAATTGCCAGGACTACAATCATTAGGGTTAGTGAAACGACGATAATATCTTTTATATCTTTCATAGTCTTTTTTGGTTTACTCGATCCTCGAGGATTACATAGGCAGGGGACTTGTCTCAGAAATTAATACTCATTGGTATTAAATCCATCATTTTCCTTACGGAATACCTGCTTAAGAAATACTTTTCGTATTCTGTTCTTAAGTCAGGGGATTGACCTGTTATGAATTACAGTTTCTTTGCACCCGTTTTATCTGATCTTTTCCCCACTTAGGATAAAAAGGGATTTCCTTTTTTTGTTCCTTATCAAAGTACAAGATAGCTTTTTCTACTTCAGAACAAAAAGTTTTTGGGTCTTTGCCAAAGAATCTTGCGGCTCCCATTTTCCACTCGGCATGATACAACATTGCTCGGGGGTTTTCAGGTTCTAATTGTTTAGCAGCCTGATAAGATTGTTCCACTTTTGTAGAATGCGTCATCCCGAATACTGAGGGCTTGTACGCAACCCAGGCAGTGTTTAATAGTGCTTCCATAATGTGTATTTCTGCATTGTCTTTAGAGAAGGTCTTTGCGTCGTTAATAAAATTCTGCGCTTTTTTTAATCGGGATTCGATCTCAGTAGCCTCTTTTAGTCCAAAAGTGGTGAGGATATTAATTTGAGCTACATAATAATAAGGAATCCAGTTATCTTGTTCGGCACGACCAATTCGCTCAAACAAATTTGCTGCTTCATCAGCTTTGTTTTCCTTCCATAAGGAAAAGGCTTTGGTCATTCCTTTTTCATAAGAAGATTGTGCAGTGATTTCTGAAGTAAAAGAAGCACTTACTGCCAGTACTAAAAGAAGAATATATTTCATAAGTATTGTTATTTATTAACTCATATCAATGGATGATGAGTTTGTTATTGATGAGGTAAAGATGCTTAGAAACAACAGTCTTTCTAATTATATATGACCGAATTGTCATTTTAGTTGGATGAAGTGTAATCAAGAAAAAAGAAGGAGGATGGTACCAGATATAAAGTCCCGGAGATGCGAGTACTGTATCCGCAAGCGCAGGGAAGGAGGTATTGATCCTATATTGAGATAAGGCTAAAAACCTTTCATATAATTTTATATCACCACAAAAAAAAAGGGACTACCTAAAATAGTTAGACAGTCTCTCTTACCGTTTTAATTGTACGAATCTTTATGGTTGTCTTCTGAAAATATATTGTAATGTTTTATTATTTGTGCGATTAAATTACTATAAAAACAGGTTTAAAATACTACCAGATAGCTTTGATTCAAGCCTACGATATGATTATACCACAACAGTATATTATTATCAGAAGTAAAATTCATGTCCTTAAATTTCAAAACCTTGCGCTATATGGCTAGCCTTATAAGTTTGGTAATTGCTCAACTTGACTAAAATATGAACTAAAGTTTGATGTTACTGTTTAGATTTACGAGGTAAAACAAATAGTCAATAAACAATGGTTGACGACTATTTTATAGAAAAGAAGCGTATGTGTATTCCATATCGAACTGATATTAATAAGCAGTATAAAAAGGGAGAATATTTTTTATCTTTAGCACAGAACTTTTAGGGAGGGGTATAAAAACAATGGAAAAATCATAAGTTATTAAAATCATACGTATGGGAAAATTAAGTAAGATCGAAAAGTATGTAGAAATACCAATTCATATAGAAGAGCCAAAGGAGACAATAGAACATGATGTAGAAAGAGATTTTGGCAAAACAATACATATTAATAATACACTCATTACTCGTCATTCCAATAGGTTCAAAATATGGGATATAACAAAGCTGTCGGTTATTTCTTTAATTTCTACAACAGATATTGGTTGGGGGGGAGCTGGTCAAATGCAGCTAGAAGAAAATTTTCTTTATATATCGTATCAGGAACGATCAGCACTAGATAAAATTTTGATGTTTGATATTTCTGATTTGAGTAATCCGGTCCATATTAGAACAATTGAAACTCCTGAATATAGTCACTTTTTTATAAAATCAGGGATAGTATACTTAATTTCGAGTATCGAACAAGGCGTTGTTACAGTTGATGCAAATGATAAAAAGACCAAAATAATTGATCTGTCAGGTGAGAACCAGACTATGTTTTTTGATACACTTACCAATATAAGTAAAAGTGGTAATATAATATGTGTCGTATCCAGGCATCAGGGAATTTATATCTATTCCCAATCGGAAGATGGTACATATGAATTCCGAAGCAAACATCAACCAGCTAATGGTTATTCACCTACATCCATGCAATGGCTTATTCCGGGTCAACAATTATTATTGATAGGAAACGATAATGTAGTACAATATGATATACGAGATCTTCAAAAACCTAAAAGATATAAAGCAGCAAAAATAAAAACTAAAAGTGTTTATGGAACCCTTATAGAAAGGGAGCAGGAATTTTTAGTAGCAGGAAATACGGGGGCAAAGGATAAATTCACGATGGCGGTGCTGGCGCCAAGTGATAAAGGAGTCATAGTAACTCATAAGCCAAAGATCGAATATAAATTAAGAACGTCTTTTGGAGGTACTATAAAAACAGGAGAACCAATAGAAGGTGTAATTCTTAACGATGATTTAGTATTGATAATAGGTAAATATACAGGTTTTTTTCTGCTAAAAGCGGAATGAGCATGTATTTCATTAATGTACTAGTTAAAAGGTTTGTTGGATATATGAGATCTCTAAGAAGACAAGCTGTTCATACCAGATAAACAGCTTGCCTTATTTCTAAGGAGTGTACTACTTGTTTCTTACAAATCAATCGATAGCTTGATATCCTTGTCGATAATATCGAATTTGGCATCCTGCCATTTAGGAGGACCAAAGTTTCCTTTGGCATTATTACTGGTGCCGTAAGGTTCAGATGGAATCATAAGAAAAGTATTGAGTTTACCATTGTCATCCTCGTCATGGATTAAAGAGATAGCATAGGTCCCCTTGGGAATCTCCTCAAAAGAAACAGTCATACTGCCTTTTTGAGCTTTGATTGATTTCCCTTTTATAAACTTCTTTAAGAAATCTTTTTTCTTGTCACAGAGACCGATTTTAATAGATCCGTCATCAGAGGCTATATTGTTAATGGTTACTTCTATTGTATAAGTCTGTTCCTGTGCCTGCCCGGATAAGATAGCAGCAAACACAACGACAATTAATGTTATAATTTTTTGTTTCATTTTGATAAAATTAAGTTATTATAGTTTTTTAAATGGATTCATTGTTGTTTTTTTAAAAAATATGCAGGGAGCTTATTTACAAATTGTCTAATTGGTTATCATTTTTACGATCGCTGATGGTCCAGAAGAAACCAACGATAAAAAAACGATCCGCAGAAGGAGTAATAGCTCTTCGAGGAAAAGTTCCTTGTGGGGTAGGGGTATCAGCATATTGATAATTAAATATATTTTTAGTACCTAGTATATTTGAGACAGATACATACAGTATTTTTTGCTGACTGATCAGATAAGCCCAATTCATATTAAGCGAATTGTATGCTTTTGTTTTTTCTGAAAGAAAAGAGTTGGTATTAGGATCTGTATACGGACGTCCTGAGGCAAAATTATAGGTTGCTCCAATCATAGATTTCCACTTGTCTACCCATAGTTTTCCTACCAGAGAAATATTGTGGGTAGCCGCAAAATTAGGCGTGGCAGCAGTTGGATAGTTTTTATAAGTACGTTCTGTATCCAGATATGAATAACTCAGCCAGTATTCAAAATTTTTGATTGATGAATTATCCCTCCAATAAAGGTCAATTCCCTGTGCATAGCCATTCCCATTATTAGTATATAGGCTGTTATAGGCAGGCATTTCTGTATCATAAGTAAGTAGGTTGTCGTATTGTTTGTAATACGCTTCTGCGCGTAGGGTTCTTCCTTCTTTTTGATATAGGTAGTTAAGGATGTAGTGAGATGATTTTTCGGGTTCTATATCCATGGTATATTTTAGAACTTCGTGTTGTGGAGTTTGATAGAAATCTCCATAAGCAAGTGATAATTGAGCGTTAGATGATATTTTATAAGCCAGGGATGCTCTGGGGGTTATACGATAGGTATCTAATAGATTGTTATAGGTACCTCTGACCCCCACCTGCATGGCTAATTTTTTACTAAAAAAGATATTGGTCTCAGCAAAGGTAGCAGTACTGTTGTTTTGGTGGTGGGTGTCGAAATTTCCAATATTAGGAACTGCTGTAAGTTCTTCATGAGAATTCAGGAATTGTTCTGCACCTATATGCAGTTTTACCCGATTGCTGAATCGTTTTCTGAGACTCAGTTTTAGGTGAGCTGTATAATCATCATTGGCGATATCGGTATCTTGTACACGAATATCATTATGGTCATTGGCAAAACTTAATCCAGATGTGATACTCCAGTCATTTCCCAGGCTTCCTTTATACGAAGTATTGAGGTAAAGGTTTCTGTTTTTCATTGAAAAATCAATTCCCGAAGGAATATTAATGTCTTCTTGTATTAATCGGAAACGTGTGTAGTTCACTCCTCCATATACTTTTAATAAACCATTAGTAAACTGATGACGATATACGGCTTCTCCTGCCAGAGATTCATACGGTTTTTTCCAATCAAAATCCTGTGATATAATTTCCTGATAAGGTTTTAGGTTGAGATAAAAAGCATTAAAACTTAGTGAATTGTTATCATTCCATTTCTGTGTATTTCCGGCACCAACACCAACATTGATAATCTGTATGTCTGTTTTTTCCTGATCGGGTTGATCGATCGTATTCATTAAGAGTACACTGGATAAGGCATCTCCGTATTCTGCAGAATATCCTCCGGTAGAGAAATTTGTACCACTAAATAGAAAAGGAGAAAAGCGCCCTCTGGTAGGAATGTTATTGGTTCTGGCAGTAAATGGCTGAAATACGCGAAGACCATCGATGTATACATTGGCTTCATTGGCGTCTCCTCCCCGAACAAAAAGGCGACCATCTTCTGCCACGGTAGAAGTACCGGGTAAGGTCTGAAAAGCAGCAATATAATCTCCTGCAGCTCCTGCTGTAGTGACAATATCCATAGGGGATAAGACAGAAGCTTTGCTATTATCTCCTGCAGCAAATGTCCCTGCTGTCAGAATAACACTATCCAGTGAATTCACATCTTCTTTCAGTTTAATATGCAGGTTGTTCATCGTTGTTACTTCTTCGAATGAAAAATAGGTTTCGAAAGAAATAGAGGATACGACTAAGGTCTGACTCCCGGTTTCTGATGTGGTAAAGGAAAAAGCTCCCTGATCGTTAGAAGAGCTACCGTCATAAGTGCCATCGATATAGATATTTGCTCCTATAATTGGCACGCCCTTAGGGTCGGTGACAGTTCCGCTGATCGTAGTTTGCGCATACGAGAAAGAGCTAAGAAATACAGTTAATAAGGCAATAAGTAAAGATTTCATGTTGTAGTATATCTGTTTTGATTGATGCCTCAAAAGTCATATTTGTCTGCAAAAACTAAAATAGATCTTTACTCAACTGTCATTTTTATAGGATCAGTTGTTAGGATGTTTTGAAAAGAGAAGTACTGATGATTATATTCTGTATATATAAAACCCCATAAACTGATATAATGAATAGTCTATGGGGAAGTTTTTTAGTGTAAAGAGGAATTACACTTGTTCTGTAACATTCGTTTTATTCTTAAAAGGTCGAACGATTAGTCGCGCCGCTTTGTCATAGTTGATATAATTATAAGACCAGTTGAAGAAAGTGACAAATCTGTTTCTAAAACCTACCAGAAACCACAGGTGGATAAACATCCATATAAACCAAGCAAAGAATCCCCCAAATTTAAAAGAGCCGATATCTACCACAGCTTTGTTTCTCCCTATGGTAGCCATAGATCCTTTGTCAAAATAAGTAAATGGTGTCATCGGTTTCTCTTTGAGAAGTTTTTTTAGGTTTTTAGCCAGATGTGCTCCTTGTTGTATAGCAGGCTGTGCTACCATAGGATGCCCTTTAGGAAATTTCTCAGTAGGCATTACAGCAATGTCTCCAAGGGCAAAAATTGTATCATACCCATCTACCTGACTAAATCTGTTAACCTTATAACGGTTTGCTCTTGGGATTATAGCACTAGCATTAATTCCTTCTACCGGAGCTCCTGTAACTCCTGCCGACCAAATGAAGGTCGCTGTGTGCAAGCTAATTCCGGTATTAGTAGTCACAATATTATGCTCATAATTGGTGACCAGGGTATTCACATGAATATGTACCCCCATTTTTTTTAGAAAAGAAGCCGCTTTTTCAGATGCATTGGTACTCATAGGGGGTAGTACTCTGTCTGCCCCTTCAATTAGGTGAATCTCCATTTCACTGAAATCCATATCCGGATAGTCCAGTGGCAGTACATTCAATTTTAGTTCAGCAATTCCTCCAGCGAGCTCTACTCCGGTAGGTCCCGCTCCAGCAAGAACAAATCGCAATAATTCTTTTCTTTTTTCAGGATCCTTAGTGATGACTGCCTGTTCCAGGTTTTCAAGCAGTAAACTTCGTAGGTTTAATGCCTGCGGTAAGTTTTTCATGCGCATGGCATTCGTAGCAATGGTTTGATTTCCAAAAAAATTAGTTTTGGCACCTGTAGCAATAACCAGATAATCATAGGAGATATTCCCAATGGGAGTAAAAACAGTTTTAGAATCAGGGTCAATGTGAGTTACTTCCGTCATCCTGAAAAAGGTATTTTTCCCTTTTTTTACAATTTTCCGTAACGGATAGGCTATGGAATCCGGTTCTAAGGAGGCTGTAGAAACTTGATATAATAAAGGTTGAAAAGTATGATAGTTCTGACGGTCTAAAAGGACGAGCTGTACCTTTTCTTTAACCATCTTTCTAGCCAGAGATACTCCGGCAAATCCACCGCCTATAATGACAAGACGAGGTAAATCGGATTGTGGTATATTCATATGTGTTGCATTGTACTACAAAGATAAAATGAAGCGTTCTTTATTACTAGAAATTCCTCTTTTTTATTCCCTCTTTTAAAAGGTTTTAATATAGTATAACGAAGGGGATTATAGCTTTTGTTACCTCAAAAACAGACAAGTTGTTTAGTTATTGTTTATTTTTGTTAAACAAAGTTATGCTATGGAAGCTATTAAAAAACATTTTAGTATAAAAGATCTGGAGAATTTATCGGGTATTAAGGCGCATACGATCCGGATCTGGGAGAAAAGATATGGACTACTTTCTCCGTTGCGTACCAAAAGTAATATCAGATATTATGATCTGGAGAGTTTACAAAAATTATTGAATATCGTATTACTGTATAACAATGGGGTTAAAATATCCAAAATAGCGAAATTAGACTTTGAAGAAATAGCAAAAGAAGCAGAAAAAGTAGTAAATGATCAGTCAGACCATTCCCCGGTTATTAGTGCTATGAAAGTGAGCATGCTTAATTTTGATCAGCGATTGTTTTTTTCGACCTATGATTCTCTGTCAAAAGAGAAAACATTTTCTGAAATATTTAAAGAAGTGTTTATTCCCCTGTTGAATGAAATCGGATTTTTATGGCAGGTAGATACTATTACGCCTTCTCATGAACATTTTATTTGCAACCTGATTAAACAAAAAATATATATTCATTCTGAAGCCTTATTAAAAAATACCCTCTCTGAATCAATCGGTAGTAAGACTTTTGTATTGTACTTGCCAGAAAAAGAAATTCATGAACTGGGATTACTTTATGTAAACTACGAGCTACTAGCAAAGGGATATCACGTGATTTATCTGGGACAGTCAGTCCCTATAGAAAGTCTGAAAGACCTAGTGAAATTTTATGATGATATCACATTTGTAAGTTATTTTACAGTAGCTCCAGTAAAAGATGATATCGATCAGTATCTACAAGAATTTTTAGAAGAAATCAATTGTCCGTTATGGATTTTAGGTCAAATGGTAACCCATATAACCCCTTCTAAAATAAAGGATAATGTTCGTTTGTTTACCAGCATAAAAGATATTGTGACTGCTATTTAACATACTTTTGGTATTTTTGTTTAACTTTTTTGTATTTTTGTTAAACATGTATTTAAAAGCAATTGTTATCGGATCAGGTTTTTCTTCTTTGGCAGCTTCTTGCTATTTAGCCCAAAAAGGATTTGAGGTCATTGTATTGGAGAAAAACGAAACTGTCGGAGGCAGAGCACGCCAGTTAAAGAAAGAAGGTTTTACATTTGATATAGGACCAACCTGGTATTGGATGCCGGATGTTTTCGAGCGTTTCTTTGGAGACTTTGGAAAAAAGCCATCAGATTATTACAGCCTTCAAAAATTAAACCCTGCATATTATGTGTATTTCGGAGAGAATGACTTTGTCGAAATTGGTGATAGTTTAGAAAAAATAACAGCTACTTTCGAAAAAGAAGAAGCAGGAAGTTCTGAAAAGCTTTTTGCTTTTATCGATAAAGCCAGAGATAATTATGAGGTAGCGATTAAAGACCTGGTGTATCGTCCGGGGGTTTCTCCACTGGAATTAATAACTCCTGCGACAATAAAGCGATTAGGACAGTTCATAAGTACCATTAAAAAGGATGTGCGAAAGGAATTTGACAATAATCGTTTAGCGCAGATTCTCGAGTTTCCAGTGTTATTTCTTGGAGCAAAACCAAGCAATACTCCTTCATTTTATAACTTTATGAATTATGCTGATTTTGGATTAGGAACCTGGCATCCCCAAAAAGGAATGTATAGTGTTATTGAGGCAATGAAGGAATTAGCAAGTTCATTAGGTGTTACTTTTTATACCGATACGGCGGTAGAAAAAATACTGGTGGAAAATCAGAAAGCGATAGGGGTGGTAGCTAATGGAGAAGAATATAGGGCAGATGTCGTTATTAGTGGAGCAGATTATCACCATTCAGAAACACTATTAGATCAGAAGTATAGGGTGTATTCCGAAAATTATTGGGATAAAAAAACATTTGCTCCTTCATCTTTATTGTTTTATGTAGGGTTTGATAAAAAATTAGCGAATGTAGCGCATCATACGTTATTTTTTGATGTGGATTTTGATGAACATGCAAAGACTATCTATGATGACCCTGCATGGCCGGATAAACCGCTTTTTTATGCGAGCTTTCCTTCTATAACCGATCGCAGTGCAGCTCCAGTGGGAAAAGAGGCAGGAATTTTTCTGATTCCAATAGCTCCAGGAATAGAAGATACTCCAGAAATACGAACGGAATATTTTGATATAGTTATAGATAGATTTGAGCAATTAACTTCGCAAAAGATCAAAAATAAAATTATCTTTAAAGAAAGCTATTGTGTGAATGATTTTATAAATGATTATAACTCATATAAAGGAAATGCCTATGGGATGGCTAATACACTACTCCAAACAGCTTTTCTACGACCCAAATTGAAAAGCAATAAGGTAGATAATCTTTTTTTTACGGGACAGTTGACTGTTCCGGGACCAGGAGTTCCTCCTTCCTTAATATCAGGTAAGCTGGTTGCAGAACTAGTATGTAAAACGCTAAAAAAATAACAGATGAAAGCACTTTTTGATTCGGTTTCTAACCAATGCAGTATTATTACGACTAAATATTACAGTACTTCTTTTTCATTGGCAGTAAAAATGTTAGCACCATCTATCCGACAGGATATCTACAATATTTATGGGTTTGTTCGTTTCGCAGATGAGATAGTGGACACTTTTCATGAATATGATAAGGAGACTTTATTTGTTGATTTTAAAAAAGACCTAAAAAAGTCATTAGATAGAAAAATTAGTTTAAATCCTATTCTAAATAGCTTTCAACATACAGCTCATAAACATCAAATCGATGATTCCTTAATCGATGCATTTATGAAAAGCATGGAGCAAGATCTCTATAAAAAAGAATATCATACAATAGAGGAGTATAAAGAATACATCTATGGATCAGCAGATGTAGTTGGGTTAATGTGTCTCAAGGTTTTTGTACAAGGAAATGAAGTGCAATACGAAAGACTCAAAGATTCGGCAATGGCTTTAGGGTCTGCATTTCAAAAGGTAAATTTTTTGAGAGATCTCAAAGCAGATTATGAAGAGCTAAACAGAACCTATTTTCCTCATATTGATTTAACTAACTTGGATGAATATACGAAAATGAATATTATACAGGAGATAGAAGAAGATTTTAGGAAAGGGTATGAAGGGATCTTATTACTTCCTCCCGAAGCTAAATTTGGAGTGTATACAGCTTATAGATATTATAAAAGTTTGCTTCAAAAGCTAAAGAATACAGCTCCTTTAGAAATTAAAAATGCTAGAATTCGGGTGCCGGATCATCAAAAAATAGGATTATTAGCACAATCATATATAAATTATAGATTAAATTTAATCTAAAGAAACTATTAGAAAGTTATGATCGTCTTATTTTGGATATTAATTTTTCTTGGAACTTTTTTCTTTATGGAGTTTATGGCATGGTTTACCCATAAGTATATCATGCATGGTTTTCTATGGAGTCTTCATAAAGATCATCACAAAAAAGATCATGATTCCTGGTTTGAGAGAAATGATGCATTTTTTATTTTTTATGCCGTGGTAAGCATTGTATTATTTCTATTATGGCAGTACGATATTTTTTGGCCAGGACTTCCTATAGGGGTTGGTATTTTTGCATATGGAGTGGCATATTTCTTAGTCCATGATATTTTTATTCATCAACGTTTTAAGATGTTTAGAAGAATCAATAACCGATATGCCAGAGGAGTGAGAAGAGCACATAAAATGCACCATAAAAAAATAGGAAAAGGAGGAGGAGAGTGTTTTGGGATGTTGGTAGTGCCATTTAAATATTTTAAAAAATAGGGTTGTGAATTGGCTGTATTTTTGGTTAGATATTGGCTCGCTTAGCATTCCTTTTATAGCGAGTTTTCATCCCAAACTCAGGTTTTATAAAAAATGGCCACAGCTTTTTATAGGGATTGTGGCAATGATGCTATTTTTTATTCCATGGGATATTTTGTTTACCAAATATGGAATATGGGGATTTAATCCCTTTTATTTAACAGGAGTATACCTCTGGAAACTTCCGATAGAAGAGTGGTTGTTTTTTATATGTATTCCTTATGCCTGTACATTTACATACCATGCATTTCACATCTTAGCTCCAAAACTTATTCTCAAAGAAAAGTATACAAAGATACTTAGTCTAGGACTTATCATCTTGTCCGTTGTGATAGCTATTATTCATTATAACAAGTGGTATACTGTGATTAACTATGGCTATGCTACAATTCTTCTTATTTTTTCAGTTCGATATGCAATACCTACTTTGCAGCGATTCTACATCGTATTTATAGTTATTTTAGTTCCCTTTTTTTTAATTAACGGTCTCCTTACAGGAAGTTTTATAGAAGATCAGGTAGTGTGGTATAATAATTATGAAAATCTTCAGTTCAGAATTGGTACGATTCCTGTAGAGGATACGATGTATGCGTTTACGATGCTTTTGACCGTTTTACTGTTTATTACTGATAAAAGTCGGGAATAAAAACATTGTTTTTGTAACAAATGCTATAAAAAGAAAGAACAGATATGCTTGATGTATAGGTTGTTATAACTATATTAGAGTATAGGACTTAATTTTATAAACAGTAATTTGTAACAGAAATGTTTTTTTAACTACATATATATTGTAATTGACTACAGTGGATAAAGATTTAGAACATAGTTTTGTAACACATTTAGATCAGAATCAGAATATTGTGCATAAAGTATGTCGTTTGTATACAAATGACAGAGAATCACACAATGATTTGTTTCAGGAGATTACCATTCAGCTCTGGAAAGCGTATCCAAAATTTAGGGGAGATGCTAAATTTAGTACCTGGATGTATAGAGTAGCGTTGAATACAGCAATTACACTCTATAGAAAATCCAAAAAAAGCATTAAAACAGCTGATTTTGACGCGATGGATTTTAAAATTAAAGCTGAAGAATACGACGATGAAGTCGAAGAACAGCTGAAATTAATGTACAAAGCAGTAAAAGAACTTAATGATATAGAAAAAGCATTGGTATTTTTATATCTGGAAGATAAATCATATAGGGAAATTGCAGATACAATGGGGATAACAGAAGTAAATGCAAGAGTAAAAATGAATCGAGTGAAAACGAAGTTGAAAAAAATATTAAATCCTTAAATATGGATGGATTAGAACTACTAAAGAAAGACTGGAAAAAACAGGACGATTCCCTTCCTAAGCTTTCTTATAATGATATATATAGCATGATTTTGAAAAAATCGTCTTCGATTGTGCGGTCGATTTTTATCATCAGTGTCCTGGAATTTGTTTTATGGGCCTCATTAGAAGTGATCCTTCGTATGAGTGATACTTATGGACGAATCAAAATGGTAGGAATGGAAACAATTTCTATCATAGCCTCTGTACTGTCTTATAGCATCTTGATCTATTATATGGTATTGTTCTATAAAAATTATAAAAAAATACAAGCGACAGATTCTACAAAGGTTTTAATGGAAAATATCCTGAAAACCAGAAAAGCCGTTAGACAATACGTATTGGTTATTCTTGGATTTATGAGTGTTTTTATGATTCTTGTATTCTCATATATGATTTTTATCGATTCTGATGCTAATCAACATTTTATGAAGGATAAAGAACTTCCCAAAGCTGTTTTATTTGTTATGGTTCTTATATTTACAGGGATTATACTTGGTACTTTTGCATTGTTCTACAGATTAATTTATGGGGTATTAACCAGAAAATTGAAGAAGAATTATTCCGAGTTAGAACGCTTAGAAGTATAAGTGGCTATTGCTTATTTTCATTAAAAGCAGAGGGAAGCAATTGTGGAATAAATTTAATGAGTAATGGGAGAAGTAGGCTTCCGCCAGGAAGAATAAAGATAGCCAGAGAAGGAATGGTTTTGCAAATATCTAATAATTGACGTTTTACTTTTTGCTTCTCTGATGAAGAGAGTTCGCGAGTGGTAGACTGACCTAATAAGATCATAAGCTCTTTACTCTGTGTTATTTCATTAATCAATCGTTTTTTATTTCGTAAAATAGCGATACTAACAGTTCTGGAGGTTTGTTTATAAAAATGATGTGCCGGGTTAGAATAGTTAAAGAACGAAATATCCTCCTTATGTGCGTTGATAAAAGACTGCACTGTAGATAAAGAGTTGTTAATTTCCAGATCAGATACATTCAATTGATTTCCTAATGATAGGATAAAAGAATGTTGAGAAGCCTGATTTTCATTCCAGTTGGCTAAACTGGTCAAATCCAGAATGTATTTTTTCTCTAGAGAGTCGGCATACATAGCTACATTGATATCTTTGAGAGAAATGTACTCAGTATCATGTATTTTATTATAACGAACAGAAGATGCGAATAGTTTCAATACCAATTCATCATAAGAATCTTTTTTAGGTTTTGAATGAAGAGATAAAAAAACAATTTGAGTAATAGTTTCTTCTAATTTAGAAGCGTAATCAAACGGGTTCTTATTGTGAATCAGAAAATACTCAAAAGCCAGTACGTCAATAAATAACAAGGCATTAGTTAACAGGTGGCTAAAGTTTTTCTTGAAAATAGATTCATTGGTCTGAATACGCGTATGTAATATCCGCTCTAATCGATCCGTATTTTTGGATGAAATGGATTGAAGAAAAGAAAAATATGACTTTTTAGTATCCATATATTCATAGAACTGAATAAGTGCATCAATACAGTCATGATCAGTACCGTCTTCTATGGTGTCATAATATGAAATTATCAGGGCACCTAATAAGTTGATCTTGGTTTTTTCTTCTTCAGAATATACAATCTTAGAAGAAGTATTTATAAAGGTTTGGATCGATGTACCGTAGATAAAACCTGCTTGCCTAAGAGAAGGATATGCCATATCTAATGTAGGAAGGGAACCAGCGGTAGTATGTTTGTGATGGTCTGTTAAGAACTTTTCTATCCAGCCTGTAGCAGAAGGATTCATAGATAAGCGATATCTGGTTGAATTAATATATAATCATCTGGTAAAATCAAAAAACACTGACATACTATTCTTACCTTATATACTTGGTAAGAATAGTATGCAAAAGTAGTTTAGTTTAAATCATACGATCTTCTACCTTAGTCCAGTTTATTTTATTGATAATATTTTGAAGGTATTCTCCTCTTTTATTTTGGTATTTTAAATAATATGCATGCTCCCAAACATCAATTCCCAAAATTGGATGCCCTTGTTTATCCGCAACGTGCATTAATGGATTGTCTTGATTAGGAGTTGAGGTGATAAATAAGTTTTTGTCCGCACTCTGACAAAGCCATGCCCATCCGGAACCAAATCGTTTTTTACCTGCTGTGGCAAGCTCCTCTTTAAAAGCTTCAATAGAATTAAAGCTTTTTACAATAGCAGCTTTTAGTGTATCAGACATTGCACCACCTGGAGTAAGAATATCCCAGTAGAGAGAATGATTAAAATGACCTCCTCCATTATTTCTAACCTGGATAGGAAGCGCTTCATTCTTCAGGATATCTTCAATTGTATTTCCAGAAACAGGAGTGTCTTTCAGTGCTTTATTTAGTTTGTTTACATACCCTTGATGGTGTTTAGAATGATGGATTTCCATGGTTTGTGCATCGATTACATCAGTAAATGCATCATATCCATATACCAAAGGAGGCAGACTAAATAAAGGACTGGAAGAAGATGTTTCCTTTTTAACATCTTTTTCATTGATCTCTGGTGTGGTTTTTTCCTTTTTCTCAGAAGAATTACAAGAAGATAATACCAGAGAAGGGGCTGCGGCAATTCCGGTAGAGGCTAATATCGTAGTTTTTAGAAATTTACGTTTATCCATTTTTGATATGAGATTTGTTGAATATTTAAAATTACGCTTATCCTATAGAACATCAAAATTAATTATCGAACCTCATTACTGAATTGGAAGATTTTAACTTTTCTAAGATCATTTTTATGATAAAAAAATAGATGATAATCTATAAAATCATTCTGTTTTTTAAATTCTATTTGTGAAAATTTTGTTAAAAAACAGAAAGGTAAAACCATAAATTTTTTATGGTTGAATTCTTTTGTAGGACAGGATTATTGTATTGTTAATCAGGTTTTTATTTGTGTTTTTGCTTTGTTTATGGGAGATGAAGAGGTTTTTTTTATTTTTTTTAGTGATTAAGCAATAAATTTTGTCTATGTGTCAATTTTTCCTATGTAAAACATATGTTTTGTGTGAATATTTTAATGAATAATGAAAATAAGTGGTTTTTTTTTAAATTTGAAGTACACAAACTCAAAATTTATAAAAATGAAAAAAAATGTAACATTTTTAATTTTAACACTTTTTTTAGGGCAGATGATGATCGCCCAAAACATGGAATCGATTGTTAGAGATTATTTCAATGTTTCCACTACAAAATCCGCACTAAACAAACAAGATGTAGCTGAATGGAAAATTAAAGACATAGTCCCTTCTTTAAACCCTGACATCAAACATGTTTATATTAATCAATATTATCAGGGGATAGAAATACAGGATGGTACATATAAGCTAACTGTAAAGAATGATCAGGTAACCTGGGAGATTAATCAATTTATTACTGATATTAAGTCCAAAATCAATTCTTCAAAAGCATTTACTTCTCCAGAGAGTGCAATTATGAAGGTAGTACAAGCACATAATTTACGAACTCCGAATGCATTAAACAGAAGTGCTAATAAGTCTGCAAAAGGAGATTTGGTATATAATAATACCGGAATTAGTGAAGAACCTGTAAAAGTACGACAAGTATATGTACTGGATGAAGGACAACTAAAATTGTCTTGGTTAGTAAATTTATATGAAGAGAGTGGACATCACTGGTGGAATGTAAATGTAGATGCAGGTACAGGAAAAATTCTTAAAGAATACGATTGGGTAATAAGCTGTAATTTTGATGACCCACATACACATGGAGAAAAAGGAGAAATGCATTTTTCTAAGGTGATAAAAAAGAAAGAATTTATCGGTCCTCAGAATTTAGCCGAAAATATGGCAGGAGAGCGCTACAATGTATATGCAATGCCTGTTGAAAATCCGAATGATGGAAATCGTTCTATTGTAACAGATCCGGCTTTATTAGCGGCATCTCCTTATGGATGGCATGATACCAATGGAGCAGCAGGAGCAGAGTATACGATTACCAGAGGAAACAATGTATGGGCACAAGAGGATAGAAACGGGAATAATGGTACAGGAGCTGCTGCTGATGGAGGAAGTAATCTTTCGTTTGATTTTTCCTTAAATCTAAATCAAGAGCCAACTCAGTATCAGGATGCTGCAATTACAAACTTGTTCTACTGGAATAATATTATGCACGATGTTTGGTATGTATATGGATTTAATGAAGCAAGTGGTAATTTTCAGGAAAACAACTACGGAAAAGGAGGACGAGGTAGCGATTCTGTAAATGCAGACGCACAAGACGGAAGTGGTACTAATAATGCTAATTTTGGAACGCCTCCGGATGGAAGTAATCCTAGAATGCAGATGTTTTTATGGAATAGAACCAATCCGGGAAGAGATGGAGATTTGGATAACCTGATTATAGCACATGAATATGGTCATGGGATTTCTACTCGGTTAGTAGGAGGACCTTCAACTAATGCTTTAGGAGGATCAGAGCAAATGGGAGAAGGATGGTCTGATTGGTTTGGATTAGTATTGACGATGAAAGCAGGAGATGTAGGAACAACAGGAAGAGGAGTAGGAACCTATGTATTAGGACAAGGACAAGATGGGTTAGGAATTCGCCCTACTAGATATTCTACAGATACTGCAATTAACGGAACAGACTATGGAGATATTAATAACCTGAGAGTACCGCACGGTGTAGGATATGCTTTTGCGACGATCTTATGGGATATGACATGGGCATTGGTTAAAGAAGAAGGCTTTGATCCTGATTTCTATAATGGTACAGGAGGTAATAATATCGCAATGGCACTGGTTATCGAAGGACTTAAAAATACAGCAAATAATCCAGGGTTTGTATCTGGTAGAGATGGAATTTTACAAGCAGACAGAGACTTATATAATGGGAAATATAATTGTTTAATATGGACCGTATTCTCTGCAAGAGGAGTAGGAAAAGATGCAGTAGAAAATAATAATGGAGGAAGCAATAGTAATACTGATCAGACTGTATCATTCGTCAATGGATGTGATGGCGGTGGCGGTGGAGATGAATGTACAGGAAATATTGCAGCTTTCCCATACAAACAAAGCTTCGAAGGTACATTAGGCGGATGGGTACAGGCAACCAATGATGATCTAGACTGGACGATAGACGCTAATGGAACTCCTTCTAATGGAACAGGACCAGGTGCAGCGGTAGATGGTGATTCTTATATTTATGTAGAAGCTTCAGGAAATGGAACGGGATTCCCTAATAAAAGAGCTATCCTTAATTCTCCATGTATTGATATGACTAATTTGACCTCCGCTTTCCTTAAGTTCAAATACCATATGATAGGATCAGCAATAGGAACATTAACAGTAGAAGCCAGAACAGGAAATGAAGGACAGTGGGCTAGTATATTTACAAGAACCGGAGCACAAGGAACAGACTGGAACGATGCAAGTATCGATTTATCTTCCTATTTAGGAAATGCAAAAGTACAGTTACGTCTTAATGTAGTAACAGGTAGTAGCTGGCAAGGTGATATAACAATTGATGATCTTAATATAACTTCCGATGGAGGAGGAGGTGGAAATGGATGTACCAGTGGTATTTCTTCTTTCCCATATTCAGAAGGTTTTGAAAATAATTTAGGAGCCTGGACACAATCGTCTAACGATAACCTGGACTGGACAGTAGATGCTAATGGAACACCATCTAATGGAACAGGACCTTCTTCTGCTAGTGAAGGAGCTAATTATATTTATGTAGAAGCTTCTGGGAATGGAACAGGTTTCCCTAATAAAAGAGCGATATTAAACTCTCCATGCTTTGATTTAAGTTCTGTAACAACGGCTAATTTTAGTTTTAAATATCATATGTTAGGAAGTGCCATCGGAAGGTTAGATGTAGAAGCGAGTACTGATGATGGAACTTCATGGACAAGTATCTTTAATAAGACAGGAGAACAAGGATCTAGCTGGAATACGGCAAATATTGATCTGGCGACTTACGTAGGTGGTTCTGTACAATTGAGATTTAATACTGTGACCGGTAGTAGCTGGCAGGCAGATGTAGCTATTGATGATGTAAAATTAACAGAAGGAGCAGTGTCTACCGATATTTGTGAGGGAGTAGCTCCTTATGATCCGAATCGTTCGTATAGTCCGGGAGAGAGAGTTACTTTCCAAGGAAGTCTGTATGAAAGAACAGCTACGAGTTGGACCAATTTAGGTAGATGTGGAACAACAGCAGTGGATTCTTTTGCAGGAGATGATGTAGCTTCTAAAACAATTCCTCAAGAATTGTTACAGAAAGGACTTTCTATAACTTTGACTCCAAATCCAATCACTAAAGGAGGAGTGCTAAACGTTTCTATGTACAATGCGGCGCAAGGAACAGAAACGTTTAGAATACTAAATATATTAGGTCAGACCGTAAAGCAGGGGATAATCAATAATAATACAGCTAATGTAATATCAACGGAATCCCTTACTGTTGGAATGTATATCCTCAATGTAGGAAAACAGAATAAAAAGTTTATAATAAACTAATTTATTTCTGACAAGATGATATCAGGAAAAGGCTGTCTGAAAAGACAGTCTTTTTTTTGCTAATTTTAATACCAGTAAAGGAGTTAGTCCGTGTGGAATTCTATAGACAACTTCGTATAGATTTTGATGAACAGATTGCCAGAAGAAATCAAAGTACACATTAGCAACAATTCTGGCTAAAGCAGTTAATAATCCCCAAAAAACTGCATACCATAATGCATACTGTGCTACTCTGGGGATAAAAATGAGTACGGCAAGAATAAAATCTAGAATGCCAGCAATATATAAGAAAATAACGGCTGTTCGCTCTGAACAGTGAAAAATCTGAATCACCATATCTACAAATTTTCCGGGAACTGGATAAAAACCAAAAGCATATAACCCATGAGAGAAAAAAGTAACAGCAATAAGAATCTTCAGGATAAAAGATAACTGTCTTTTTTGTCCATTATTTTTTAGAAAATAAAGTAAAACAAATGGGAGACCAAACTGAATGCTATGCTCGAAAAATTGAGCACTGTGATAGAACTTTTCTTTGTATAATAACAAAGATAATATTACTAAAAACACACCTCCTATTATAATAGGAATCTGTAACCATTTTTTATTCGAAAAATTAATAAATAAGGCACTAATTGCAGCTAGTAAGTATATAATACCATTCGCGAGTATAATATTCTGGATAAGTTGATCCGTAGAAGCACTGGTAACATAAGCTTGCCAGCTCATGTCTGTCAGGCTTTCGATTAGAGGTTTTAACATTGCTTCATCCCAAAAGAAAGACCGATACGGAGCATCCCAAAATAAATGTTGCCAGGCTCTTCCAATGAAAATCAGGGATACGAGGATTTTAAGAAAGAAAAGGATTTTTTTTTGTGACATAAAGTTGATTTTTAGAGCAATAATAACGCGAACAAACGTTAATTAATTGTATATATATTGTTAATTTGGCTTAAGCAATGTAGCACAATATGAAATAAATGTTAAGATCAATATAGGGGAGAAGGTAGCTACAAAAGGATAAGTAGGTTTGTAAAAATGTTAACTATTACCAATTAAATATAAACTTAATTTCACATGAAAAAAATCATCTTAATAGCACTGTGTATTCTTACATGGGGCTCATATGGGAACAATGGGAGGTATCGTTTGTCCCTTAGGGATAATCCTGCAACATCCATTGTAGTAGGGTGGGATCAGCTATCAGGTACGAACCCTACGGTATATTATGGAACTACTGATTATGGTACAGATTATACGAGGTATCCTAATACTAAAACAGCTGATAGAGTTGTATCTTATAAAGGAATGAATAATCACTTTGCACGATTAACAGGATTGATACCTAATACGGCATATTATTTTGTGATTAGAGATAGTCAGGGAACAAGTGCCCGGTTTTGGTTCAAAACGGCTCCCTCTGATAATAGTAGATTATCATTTATTGCAGGAGGAGATTCGAGAAATAATAGAACTCCCAGAAAAAATGCCAATAGATTAGTAGCCAAACTAAAACCTCATGCAGTGTTATTTGGAGGAGATATGACCAATGGAGATAGTAGTGGAGAATGGAGAGATTGGTTTGATGATTGGCAGTTGACAATAGCAGGAGATAACCGAATGTTTCCTATAGTAGCAGCCAGAGGAAATCATGAAGATAGTAATAATAGTATCTATAACCTATTTGATGTTCCTTCTACCAGTGTATATTATGCCCTTACTTTTGGAAAGAATCTCGTACGAGCTTATACCTTAAATACAGAGATCTCAATTTCCGGAAATCAAACAAATTGGTTAAAAAATGATTTAAATGCACATCCAAACGTACTGTGGAAAATGGCACAATATCATAAACCGATGAGACCTCATGTCTCTTCTAAAAGAGAAGGAAACAGTCAATATTCTAATTGGGCACAGCTTTTTTATGATAAAGAAGTAAAGTTAGTGGTAGAATGTGATTCTCATACCGTAAAATCTACTTGGCCTGTTCGTCCGACAACCGGAAGCGGAAATGATGAAGGTTTTATCAGAGAAGATCAGAATGGAACTGTTTATGTAGGGGAAGGATGCTGGGGAGCACCGCTTAGATCAAATAATGATAGCAAAAGCTGGACGAGAAATTCATCGAGATTCAATCAGTTTAAATGGATATTTGTTGATGAAAATAAAATAGAAACGCGAACGATTAAGGTTGATAATGCATCTCAGGTAGGAGAAGTGTCTAATTCTGATGTTTTTCAAATACCAGCAAATTTGGATATTTGGAATCCTTCTAATGGAAGTGTGATTACAATTAGTGCAAGTTCAGTACCTTCTTATACTGTAACTACAAATACAACAGGAGAAGGAAGTGTTGATGGAGGAGGAGTCTATAAAGAAGGAGAACAGATTACATTAACCGCAACACCACAAGCCGGTTGGGAATTCGAAAAATGGACAGGAGGAGCGACAGGAACAACAAATCCAATACAATTGACTGTAACAAGTGATCTTACAGTAACTGCAGTGTTTAAAAAAATTAATGGGGGAAATACGGGTACCCTAGGAATCATAACAATCGGAGATAAAAACTCAAGACATGCTACCCGAAGAGCGATGCCCTATACAATGACTGAATCAGGAACACTAAAAAGTGTAGCCCTTCATGTAGAAGGTGGTGTCGGAAGTGTTCAGGTAGGAGTGTATAGAGATCAAAATGGAGTTCCTGGGGACCGAATAGGAAAAACAGCTGTAACTGCAGTACGGTCTGCTAGGGGGTGGCAACATATTCCATTAGAAACTTCTGTACGTATTACTTCAGGAACAACCGTTTGGTTAGCATGGATTTTTTCTGATAATCCAGGGATTGCATATGTCAGTGGAACTCCGGGAAGATATCAAGCGACAAACTCTTCATGGTCTTCTAGTGGTAATAATATGCCGACATCTTATGGAAATGGATCACAGAGTAATTACCGATATTCGATCTATGCAGTATATGAGAAGTCAAGTGTGTCAGAATACACTGTAAGTACTTCTGTATCGGGACAAGGAACTGTTGATGGAGCTGGGGTATATGCTTCAGGGACACAGCTGAGCCTGAAGGCAACTCCCCAACCAGGTTGGAAGTTTGATTCCTGGAGTGGAGGAGCTTCAGGAACAGAAAATCCATTGACGATTACGGTAGATTCAGATGTTTCTGTGACAGCTGTTTTTAAGGAAAATACAGGAGGAACAACCGCTACTTTAGGAATCACTACAGTAGGAGATAGAACCTCAAAACATGCTACCAGAAGAGCAATGCCATATACGATGTCAGAGTCCGGAATTTTGAAAAGTGTTTCCCTACATGTAGAAGGAGGAAGTGGAAGCGTACAAGTAGGTGTATATGAAGATGTGAACGGAGTGCCAGGAAACCTATTGGGTAAGACAAGTATGACTGCTGTGCAGGGAACCAGAGGGTGGCAAACAATTTCCTTGATCAATCCGGTTACTGTTTCTTCGGGATCTACGGTATGGTTAGCATGGATATTTTCTAACAACCCGGGAATTGCATACATAACAGGAAGTCCGGGAAGGTATCAGGCTACAAATTCTCAGTGGGTAGCCGGACAGGATAACATGCCGACAGCATATGGTAGTGGTTCTCAAAGTGATTATAAATATTCAATTTATGCTACCTATGAGGTAAGTAATAATCTCACAACTTCATCGGTTGAAAGGAACGAAGATACTCCATCAGAAATAGCACTGTATCCCAATCCGTTTACGGCAGATTTATATCTAGATATTCCTTCTGATGCCGTAAAAAAGGTGTTTATTGAAGTGAGAAACCTAAATGGCAAAACAGTGTATCATACTGTAGTAACCAAGGTATCTGATAGAGTCGAATTACCAGTACAAAACCTAAAAAAAGGAGTGTATTTTATCGTATTAAAAAGCCAAACAGGGAATACACTTTTATCAGATAAAATCATAAAAAGATAAGAAGTATTCTTATTGACAGATAAATAATAAAAATAAGCAGAACAATTTTGTTCTGCTTATTTTTATGATGTCTATTGATGAAGTGGTTTAAACTTTTTTGATTTAAATGAAAAAGTTTAAACCACTTCGATAAATGCTATCAGTAATTTTGTTTTGTACATTGTAGATTCAAGCTATTTTCTCTCTCATAGAATGAGTGAGAGACTTAGTAACAAATTGCTTTTGAATAAAAGCAATGTCTTCTTCATTTGTTTTAAAAGTAAGTTAATGGAAAATAATAAGTTTAGATCCTCATGCGAATTCGATCTGTAGAGAAAAAAGAAGCTGAACAATTAAGGGTAATTGGTATTGCAACCTTTGAAGATACATATGGGAGTTTGAATACTCCGGAGAATATGAAAATTTATCTGGAAAAAAACTTCTCGAAAAAGCAACTATTGAAAGAGTTAGATAACCCGGATTCAAAATTTTATTTTTTGGAAGAGCAAGAGAAGGTGCTCGGTTATCTGAAAATAAATGTAGGAAGTTCTCAGACTGAATACTGCCTGGATGAGGCATTAGAAGTAGAGCGTATTTATATTTTATCTATATATCAGGGAAGAGGGTATGGAAGTAAATTATTGGATAAAGCTGTAGAAATAGCAAAGACAGCAGGAGTAAAAAACATTTGGTTAGGCGTTTGGGAAAAAAATCTCAAAGCGATTAATTTTTACCAGAAAAATGGGTTTGTAGTATTTCATACTCATATATTCAAATTAGGAGATGAAGAACAAACTGATCTTTTGATGAAAAAAGTAATTTTAGACGAATAGGGTAAAATGGAATTTTGTACCCTATGGCTGTATAAAGTACTTTTTATTTATATGTTTGCTTTCCGAATAAAGAAACATTTGTATTTTGACGATATCTGACCCCACTGTTTTATGGCTAAAAGAACAGGTATATGATTCCTGTGGTTTTGAGCTTACCGCGTATCAGGAAGAAGAAGAAAGTAGTGCCTATTGTGCAGCACGTTTTAAGTTAAATGGAAAAACAACTATTTTTAGAAAAGCAAAAATTACTCCTAAAAAAACAGGTCAGTTTGTAACTGTTTGGAAAAGAAATGAAAAAGGGGTTACGGTCCCTTTTCAGGAAACGGATCAGATTGATTTGGTCGTAATATTTGTAGCGAGTGGTCATCAAAAAGGAACGTTTATTTTTCCAGGTCGGATACTCATAGAAAAAAAGATTATTTCATCAGCTCATATAGAAGGAAAAAGAGGAATACGTGTTTACCCACCATGGGATGCTCCAAAAAGCAAACAGGCAATACAAACACAAAAATGGCAATGTCTTTATTTCGTTTCTTTGGATTCCCTTTTGACGACAGAAATAGAACAATTAAAAAAGAAGTATAAATAAATCATTTCGGTCGCAAGTATGCGCGGTATTATTAAGAAAATGGATGATATTTAAGCTAAGGATGTACGTTACAACTATTTAATAAATAAAGTTGCTATTGTATTCTTTCATATTCATAAGAAGCATTGTATTGATATCCAGCAGCAAGTATTAATAATATGGCTCCTTCGTTTCCAATAGCTTCATTCACAATTAGATTGTTGTCTTTGGTCATTCCGATTCTTCTCTTGTCACTTCGATAGCCTCCAAAAAGAAAAGGAATCCCATGTATGCTAATATCTTTGTTATCCAGATAAAACATTCCATTTTTGTACTTTCCGGATAATGTGGTGTCTCTTATGATAGTTGTGTTTTCGATCAGCTTGATACGTAAGTTTTTATTGTCTTTAAAAGTTAAAGCTACGCTATACGTATTGTTATGAGTACATAAAGAGTCCGCTTTTCTCTCAGAGTTCCAGTTTTCATCAACTATGTTTTGATAGAGGTTGGTGTACCGTATGCAATTGTCAGTGCTTGTTTCTTTTTGAAATCGCTTGATAGGATATAGTTTAAATTTTCCGTTAAGCATATGAAGAGTATGTTCATTTAACTTTATATACTCCTTTCTAAACTCTTTTTTAGAATAGGAGACACATCCATATAATGAACAATAGAGCAGGGCTATCAGGAAATAGTTACGAATCAACTTGGCTTTTTTCAAAATTATAAACAAACTCATGTATATATGTTTTGAAGATGTTAAATGTTACCTGTTTTTATTGACACTGCTAAACAGGTATAATATCCTCAAGACTTCCCTTTAAATCGAAAGTTTGACTCCAGCGAATGCCTCGTGAGTTTGCCCCACGGTGGTTTACAGGACCATTGGGACCCGAATGTGTTTTGAATTATACCATTTATGTATGGATAAAAAGAACCGCTAAATAGTTGTTTAGTGAATCTAATCTCGAAGACTGTACATTATGTAATAACCTTAGTATTTTTAGATGCAATTTTCCCACCGATCCATGCCATTGGAATATATGCACAAGCAAGATCAGTAATTATAAACCAGGTTGGTGCTGGTAACATATAACTGGCTAATATACCGCCAATAAGAAAGAGTACTCCAATCCCTAGTGCAATTTTCATTTTGTGAGTAGCAGCGATTAATGCAGCGACCAAAGCTCCTCCTAAAGTACCTAGAGCATGTGCTACGAATGGAAAGATAAAATGTTTAGCATCCAGAGTAGGCATAATAGTCGCTAATTCTTTCAGATTATTTGTGTCGATATTCTCGATAGGGAGTAGTGTATGACCAATTTTTACGATGCTCATATTGACAATACTACCCACTAACCATCCGGCGATAATAGCTAGGATATTTCTTATAATAGGATTCATATATGATGTTTTTAGTAATTATTCTTAAGTGTTGATTTATTGATGGTTGCATAAAAATACCTATTTAATTGTGGAAAACCTTTCTCATAAGATAAATTCTGGCTTATTCCCGTTTTTGATTCTTGCTCAAATTATTTTTTAATAATCGATATGTAAGCTGTGTTACGAAAGAGAAAACTAGCTGAAGTTTATCGTTTTTTGATTAAACAGCGAGGTAGATAAAAACGAGTTAAAGTTTTGTTAAAAATTAAATCGGTTTTACCTCGATAAACCCCTGTTTTTTCGTTGATTCACCAAGTTAACAGCTTGTTTTATATGACTTTAAAATTTTGTTAATCTTTTGGTTGATGACTTTGCCTCACTAAAATTGAGTTAAAATTATTTAGAAGAAGAAGGATTATTGGTTAAGTTTTTTATCTTTATTTAGAATAAATTAAAATTAATTTAAAAATATATACTAAAAACACGAGATCTTCTGTGCTTTTTATAATGAAAAACGAAAGAAATTATAAATAGCTAACAGGAGAATTTTACGTGTGTACTATTACTCCATATATTATTTTACCTAGCTGTGATATGAAATGTAAGTTGTTTGTAATTAGGATGTTTGATTCTTTTTTGTTAGAGGGGATAATGAACCCATTTGTTTTCTTTTAGCACGGTAAATTAATTGATTGAGATAATGAGTAGCGTATAAAACATAAGTTCTGAACAATCGATTTTTAATATAAATATATTCAAATATTACTCAGGTAAAAATGATAACAACCAACGTGAATAATTATGAACAGGAGAATTATAAAAATACTGTTCCACATCTAGAACCAGAAGTTTGGGAAAGGGTCAACAGACTACATATTCGAAAAATTATTTCAGAATTTGCTCATGAACTTCTACTCACTCCGGAATTACAGTCCAAAGAAGGGGATTGGGGAGTGTACACATTGCCGATTTCGGATACAGCGATTACTTATCATTTTAGAGCTCAGGTATTGAGTTTAGATCATTGGCATATCGAAACTACCTCTATAGAAAAGTATGAAGAGGGAAAAAAAGTTCCTTTAGACTCATTAAGCTTTATTATAGAAGTTAAGGATATTGTAGGTATAAATGAAGATATTCTTCCATTGTATATGGAAGAAATCAATAGTACTTTATGCGGAAGAGCCTATGTGTATTCTCAAAAAAAGACCACATCAGAGGACTTGGTTCATGCTGATTACCAGGATATAGAACATGCTATGATTGAAGGGCACCCTTGTTTTGTAGCGAATAATGGTCGAATTGGATTTGATTTGGTAGATTATAAAAAATATGTACCGGAGGCAGCGGCTCCTTTTTCTTTATTATGGGTTGCCGGTCATAAGGATAATACAGGCTTTACTACCGTGAAAGGAGTGGATTATGAACAGATAATGAGCTCGGAATTGAGTGAGGAAACTCGTACTGCTTTTGAAACGATCTTACATAATAAAGGAGTTAAATCATCTGATTATTTTTTCATTCCAATACATCCCTGGCAATGGCATAATAAACTAGCTATGATATTCGCTCCGGATATTGCTAATAAAAAATTAGTACTACTAGGATATAGTGAAGATAAATATAGACCTCAGCAGTCTATTCGTACATTCTTTAATATCAGTAATCCGACAAAGCACTATGTCAAAACAGCACTTTCCATACTTAATATGGGATTTATGAGGGGATTGCCTCCTTCATATATGATTACTACTCCTCCAATAAATGATTGGGTATCTGAGATTGTGACAAATGATGCTTATTTAGAGAAAAAAGGATTTACAATTTTACGAGAAACGGCAACAGTAGGATATACCAATACATATTATTACAATGCCGGGAAAGATACAGATTATAACAGAATGCTTTCTTCATTATGGAGAGAAAGCCCTATGACTAAATTGCGTTCCGGAGAAAAGCTAATGACAATGGCTGCTCTGTTGCATATTGATAAAAATGGAACAGCTCTTTTACCCTTATTGATTAGAGATTCAGGATTAGATACAACTAACTGGTTGAGAAAATACCTGGATGCTTACTTAAGTCCGTTGCTTCACTGTTTCTATCATCATGATATCAGGTTTACACCTCATGGAGAGAACCTTATTTTAATTATGAAAAATAATGTCCCGGTACGAGTTATTATGAAAGATATAGGAGAAGAAGTGGGATTTGTTAATAACGATGTAGCACTACCTGAAGCAGTACAGCAAATGAGAGTTCCGGTATCAAAAGAACTAAAGATATTATCGATCTTTACGCAGATATTTGATTGTTATTTCCGTTTCCTTTCTCACATCCTTGTAGAACACGATAATTACCCTCAAGAAAAATTCTGGGAACTGGCTGCTGATTGTATTACCACATACCAGCAAGAAAATCCTCAATTAGAAAAGAAATTTGAAGAGTGTGATCTGTTTGCAGATGAGATTATCAAAACATGTCTTAATAGATTACAATTGCGAAATAATAAAAAAATGGTTGATTTAAGTGATCCGTTTAAAACTCAGCAATTTGCAGGAACCTTTAAAAACCCTTTAGCGGCTTATAAAAAAGTAGCACTTTAATTCACTTTATTTACTATCATCTACGATAACAAAACATGGAAGCAATTCAAGAAATAGCACCAGAAGAAGCTATATCACATATAAAATCAACTGTTTGGGAAAAAGTTAACCGAATACACATAAAAAAAATCCTTTCGGAATTTTCTCATGAACGTATTATAACCCCGGAACTTACAGGACAACATGGCGAATGGGGGCAATATGTAGTAAAAGAAGAGCACTCAGATGTCGCATATCATTTCGAAGCAAAGGTATTACACTTAAATCACTGGTACATATCAGAAGAGAGTATCAGAAAATACAAAGGAGGAAACCCGGAAGTACTAGATTCTTTAAACTTTATTGTAGAGTTTAATAAACAGCTGGGAATCGATGAAAAATCTCTTTTAGTATATATGGAAGAGGTAGGGAATACCCTCTATGGAATGGCTTATATGCATGAAAAACATAAAAACTATACTACAGAGTTAACTGCCATTGATTATCAGAAAATCGAAGGTGCTATGACCGGACATCCCAGGTTTATAGCCAATAATGGCAGAATTGGATTTAATGTTACGGACTATATAGCCTATGCTCCGGAAACAGCAAAACCCTTTTCTCTTGTTTGGCTGGCTGCACATAAAGAAAGAGCAAAATTTACGACAGTTCCTTCATTAGATTATAATAAACTGATGAAGCAAGAACTGGGAGAAGAAGCAATACATCATTTTAATACAATTGTAGAACAACGAGGAGTGGCTTCAGATGATTATTATTTTATCCCAATTCACCCCTGGCAATGGACGAATAAGTTATCTCATGTTTTTGCAGCAGATTTAGCATTAAATTACTTAATCTTTTTGGGAGAAAGTGAAGATAAATACTTGCCACAACAATCAATCCGAACATTCTACAATGTTTCGAATCCAGATAAATTTTATGTCAAAACGGCTTTGTCTATTTTAAACATGGGGTATGTGAGAGGATTATCTCCTTATTACATGCAGACAAATCCAGCTATTAATGATTGGTTAAAAAACCTTCTTGAGAGCGATGCTTATTTGAGTGAAAATGGGTTTAGTGTACTCAGGGAAATAGCGACTATAGGGTATGGGCATTCTCACTATGAGAAAGCGATAAAAAATGGAAGTCATTATAAAAAGATGCTTGCCAGTCTATGGAGAGAAAGCCCGGCAGATAAACTAGATGAAGGGCAGGAGCCAATGACTATGGCGGCTTTATTACATATAGATCCGGATGGGAAAGCATTATTACCAGCTTTTATAAAAGCTTCTGGTCTGGATACAGATACCTGGCTGAAACATTATTTCAAAGCATACCTATCACCTCTTATTCATTGTTTTTATACCTATGATCTTGTGTTTATGCCACATGGAGAAAACCTGATTTTGGTCATGGAAAATAATATTCCTGTCAAAGCAATAATGAAAGATATCGGAGAAGAAATATCTTTAATAAATACGGACATGGAAGTACCAGAGGTGGTCAATAGAGTCTTGACGACAGTAGAGGAAGCGGCAAAAACCCTTCCTATATTTACGCAGCTGTTTGATTCATTTTTCAGGTTTATGTCAGCTATTTTGGTAGAACATACTGAATATTCAGAAGAAAATTTCTGGGCTTTAGTCGCAGAAACCATAATAGCATATCAGGAAGCTCATCCGAATCTTCAGGCAAAGTTTGATACCTATGATCTCTTTGCTCCGAGTTTTGATCCTGATGCTTTGAATCGTTTACAATTGAGAAATAATCGTCAGCTAAGAAATTTGGAAAACCCTTTTGGAGATTTGAAAACAGTAGGAGTTTTAACCAATCCAATTGCTAAGTACGCTCCTAAAAAATCATAATATTTATCATCAGAGAGATCTTTTTGATTACTCGACTATAATAAAAACACCATTGACTGTATAATGTCAATGGTGTTTTGTAATACCATTTCTGCTTTGAGAGCACCCAAATAGAAAGAAGATATTTTTTGTTTAGGTAATTAAGAAATAGAAATGGTATAAATGAAGAGGTTTAAACTTTTTTGAGTTAAGTGAAAAATAGTGGTTTTGTGTTCAGGTGAAATATTTTTTAGTTGCATAGCAAGGCTACGGAAGTCAAAAATTGTGAAACATGAGCGCAAGGAGACATTTTTTAAACAAATTGGAAAAAGTTTAAACCACTTTCAATATCTCCAATGTAAAACCAATGCGATTTATCAGATGTTTTTTTACAATGAAGAGATTTAGACTTTTTTGATTTAAGTGAAAAATAGTGGATTTGTGTTCAGATGAAGTATTTTTTTAGTCGCATAGCAAGGCTACGGAAGTCAAAAATTGAGAAATATGAGCACAAAAAGACATTTTTTTAGCAAATTGAAAAAAATTAAATCACTTCAATAAATCGCTTAAAAATAATACTCGATAATGAGTTATATTATTACCTCTCCGGCAGTACGATCCAGAAGGATTTTGTTCGGAATTGTTCTATCATTAGCTGTTTTAAGTCATACCAGGATATTTTTTTATCAGTGGTATACCGATCCTACCAATCTGGAAACCACCAATATTGGATTGTTTTTTGTTCAATTTATAGCGTATACATTTGCACCGGCTACTTATATTCTTTGCGGGATTCATTTATATCTCAAGAATCAACATAAAGAAAAAACAGCCATAGCCGGATCTATTGCTAAGAAAGGATTAATTCTTATTGTTTTAGAACTTACGCTAAATAGTTTTTTGTGGAATTTTGACCCGTATTTTAGGACGATAGGAGTGCTGATTTTAGGGAGTTTGGGAATTGCATTTTTGGTTCTTGCATTCTTGCAGTTCTTGCCTAAAAAGTTTTTAGCAGTATTGGGGGTTCTTATTATTACAGCACATCATTTTTTGGATGGAATTGTAATGAAAGGACACTCACTTTTATCGATCATTTGGTATATAATTTATCAGAAACAATTTATTGTCATAGAAGAGCAGTTGTTTATTTTTAGTTATACATTGCTCCCCTGGTTGGGATTACTATTACTGGGGTATGCTTTTGGAAACTATTTCAATACGGGATTTCCGGCTCATATACGAAGAAAAAGAATGCTAATTACCGCAGGAATATTGATCACTCTTTTTTTTGTAATTAGAACTATTAACGGGTATGGAGAAGTACCCTGGAAATATCAGAAAGACACAATTACAACTGTAATAGACTTTTTTAATATAACCAAATATCCCGCTTCTTTAGCATTTATAACCATAACAACAGGAATCGTACTTCTCTTATTGTATAGTGCTGAAAGGTGGAGATTTAGGGGGTTTCATTTTTTTGAAACACTGGGTAGGTTTCCATTGTTTACTTATTTGTTAAGTACCTTTGTTATACATTTTACAGCGATGCTTTTTTATCGGATTATGAACGGTTCCTGGGATTTGATGACCATTACCGTTACTTCATATGCTCCTACCAGTCCATTAATGTCTTATGGATATCCATTATGGGTTGTATATATGTTTTGGGGGGTATTTATGGGAGTATTATACGGTTGCTGTCGGGTCTGTAACAAGAAAATCCACAGTTGTATACAGTAAACAAGGGAGCTCCCCCCTCCAGGCATGGGGTCTAGCCCAGTAAAAAGTATTTCGAAGTATTAATTTAATACTTCGAAGGCTTCCGAAACGGGTTCTGAGCCTTTCTATTAATAGCTGTTTGCCCAAAATAATAGAAAAAAGGGCTTTCGTTAAGGGGTTTCTGTCCAAAAATGTGGATAGGCAAGAAATAAATGAATGCTTTGATTGATTAAAAGCATTCTTCGAAGCAGTTCAGGAATCCTTAGAACGGGTCTTATAGGAGGCTTTATGCGGTGTAAGAAGCCATCGAGCCTCTATGAGATGGGCTATAAGGGGCAGCGATGAGGGAGTCTCTCCCTGTCTAAGTGTGTATTTTATTCTTTTTTACATAAAATACTGTTTTTATTCCCTTACGTACTACTTCTTCTTAATAAATAGCTATTAACCAGCATCATTTATAAAAATCACAATGCGCTTTATATACGGGGTATCTGCTAATAATTTACTGAAACTACTGCAAAAAGATGGATAATATTATATATAGTATTGTATGATTAGTTATATTGTGCTATCAATAGAATCACAAACACAAATCATCAATAGTATGGGCTTTAAAGCAGAACTAACTATAGACAATAACGTATATCCGCTATTGTTCTGTCATTATGAAGTCTCACAGACAGCAGATCATACAGGTCGTCCCAATCCCTATATCACAGCAGGGATTATCGATATTCGGCTTCCTATGACCCGGGACGATCTATTAGTAGATTGGGTATTGCAACCTTCTCTAATGAAGAAGGGAACCATCACCATTTATAGATATGATATGAGCGCCGTAGAAACCACTATTCATTTCTATAATGCTTATGGGTTACATTATCACCTGGAGTTTGATGCCGAATCAGCACAAACTGCTTATATTGATTTTAGAATTGGTGCAGGAGAATTACACCTTAATGAGCTGATCCATGAGAATAGATGGAATCCGGAGAGATATGAAGCTCCGATAGCACAAAACACTACAACCATGCTCACTCCTGTAATCAATACCGTACAATGGGTACATCCGGAAACACAGGAATCTATAGAACAAACCACGTATAATGAGACCGTCTCACTAAGTGGTAGCATCCAACACCCGGAGGGGAATGCTTTCCAAATACATATTCGCAAAAAAGACGGAAGCCTAATAGAAGAAGGCAGAGAAGAACTGGTATTTAGTGAGACCTTAGATAGTGACGGAACTTTTGAACTCACCGCCATAGAAATCAAAGAACAATGGGCGGATTTTAAACAGGGGGAAATAGATGAACTTATCGCCAGGGTAACCCATGGAGGAATTACTAAGAAAAGTGCCCCTCTGCAACTTACACCTCCTCCCAAAGTTATTGTAGATTTTAGACCAGGTAAAAAATACAACGGGGAGTATGGTTTTGACTATATGCGGGATAAAAAGACTAAAGACGACCTCCTTACTTATAAAGATATTCTAGGTACAAACAAATCTATTAATGGTGTAAATAAATTCACAAAATATACTACAGATACAAAATACAACGATTTAAAAGACAACCACTACAAAACTATTACTTTTCCTTGGCACAAAGATAGCAAGGGTAAAGAAATAGAATATATACAAAGTTGGTTAACTGTATACCCAAAACAAACCGTAACATTGAGTTTACAGGTAGATACTATCGAAAATCTTAACGAAGTAACTATGTGTTTAGAATACGATACCGACTTATTTACCTTAAGTACAGATACCATACCCGCACAAGGCAAAAAGAATACTAAAAAACGACTAAAAGACTTTTTAACCTTAGAGTGTAAAAAAGAATTTGATACCGACCAAATTATAAAAGTAACGTATGGCAACCGCCAACTAGGGCAACTAAACATACTAGCCAATGCTAAAGCAAAACGTAAAAAAGCGCAAGTAGTATTTGTTAAAGTTACAACAGAAATAGTTGCTGGAAATGACTTAACAGGTAATACAACCAACAAAACAGGAAAATCTGAAAAGGAAATGTTAGAGCGCTTTTTAAAACAAGCGTACACAAAACTAGAGTTAAAAGAAGTTGAGTTTGATATGACTATTCTAGACTCCAACACTAAAAAACCTAAGTACTCTAATTTTAATAAAGATTATACTTTGCTGGATACTGTGACTAATCCTATTTCACCTCCTAAAATACTCAATAAATATCATAATACTCAAGGCGGGGATAATTTAGCCGCTTACATGGAAGATATTTTTAATAGAGAAAAGCCAGAATATAAAGATTATTTTAAAGTGTTTTTCTTTGGTGATAGGGGTGGAAGGAAAATATATAAAATAACAAAAGATACTAGAGGTAGAAGAATTGTTACAGATACAGGAAAAATAAAAGAATTGGCAGGCTACGCTAAAGACTTTAATACACAATCTGCCATTATGTTTACCAGAAAACGCAAAGCAACCGTAACCCACGAATTATTACATTGTATGGGCTTACACCATAGTTTCGATAATAGTGCAACTTATGAATATGAAATGAAAGCCACCCAAAATATCATGGATTATGCTACCACAAGAAAGCATATATGGCTATGGCAATGGAAGAAATTGTGGACGAATAATGATCTTAAAAATGAATAAAAATGAAGATAAAATTTATATATACATTACTACTAGTAGTATGTGTTAGTTGTAAGGCTCAAAAAAAAAACGAAGAAAAAAGTACAATGAAAACATTTGATATAAAAACTTTTGAAAAGAACAAAAATCATTTGAATGAATATATATTTCTTGAAAAAGACAGTACAAAAATTTTTCAAAAAAAGAGGCATTCAGAGTTCAAAGAAGTTATAATCTCTTCCAATTCTTATTTTCAAACTATCAACAGATATTACCTTTCGGGAAAATTCAAGTCTTCTGTAAAGTATTTCCCTAACCAATTTCTAAAAGGCTTACTTAAAGAATATGACGAACAAGGTAACTTAATAAAAGAAACTAATTATGATGCTCCCTATAAATTTACTTGGGAAGATATTTTAAAACTTATTAAAGAGAGAAAATTAGATATGGATGCCTATGGTTTTTTGATTACAAGAGGAACTAGTGACAATGGAACTGCTTGGTCTATAACCTATAATAAAAGTGAAGAAGATATGCTTTTAGGGGTTATCATAATAGATGGTATTACGGGTAAAATTATTAAAGAATTTGATGAACCTTATCCATCTGAAGAATAAAATGAGACATTTAATTCTATTCTTGTTTTCTTTTCTAGTTGTTACATCGTGTATAGCACAAAAACAAAACACTATGAAAACTTTTGATGTAGAGCAATTTAACAAAAACAAGATAAATAACCGATATACTTATATTTCTAAAGATAGTACTAAAGTAGAACAAAGTACTTGGCAATTTGGTTATGAAGAAACTATAACGAAGCAAAATGATTTTTTTCAAGTATATAACAAATATTTTAAAGACGGTACGTTAAAAATTACGGGGAAATTTTTCCCAGATGATTTTTTAAAAGGAGTTTGGAAAGAATATGATGAATAGGGTAGTTTAGTAAAAGAAACTGATTATGATGCACCTTATAAGTTTACTTGGGAAGATGTTTTAAAACTAATTAAAGAAAGGAAAATTGATATGTCTCATGAACAGTTTCAGGTAAATAGAAGTTTTGGTTTTGGTACTGAAAATATCGGAAAGAAAACAGGAAGACCTTTTTGGGCAGTAACCTATCATAAAAGTGAAGAGAATATGCTGTTAGGGGTTATCATAATAGATGGTATTACAGGTAAAATTATTAAAGAATTTGATGAACCTTATCCTATAGAAGAATAAAGTTTGATGGGTAAGCCTAAACGCCCAAATACCCAATAAACATCATAATACTACAAAAAAACAAAACGTTAGTTACTGTTGCAGAAAGTGAATTTAAACAAAGCTGCCCTCATTTATACCACCATTTTAAAGTATTCATTTTTGGAGTGACCTTCTCCCATTTTTAAGACGGCAAGTTTAGGTGTAACGTTAACGCTGTACTTATGAAAAAACGGAAAGAACATATTATTCCGGTAGATGTAAAGTGTAAATGGTATAACCTTGCAGTATTCGCGTTCCTATGACCCGAGACGATCTATTCGTAGCTAGGGCATTGCAGCTCTCCCTAATGAAAAAGGGAACCATCACCATGTATAGATATGATATGAAGACCGTAGAAATCACTATAAATTTCTATAATGGGTATGGATTATATTATTATCCGGAGTTTGATGTCGAATCGGCACAGACTGCTTATATCGATTTTAGAATTGGCACAGGAGCATTACATCTACAAGAAAGTACAGGGTAAAAAAGAACATTACGATATTTTCTTTTGGTAATATTTTGTCCGGTGATAAATCCTTATTTTAGCGATATTATTACAATTACTAGAAGATATAGATTATCGTAATGAAATCCACCATATACAAGTATCCTTTTACGGCAATTTTGGCCCAGGAGGATTTGAAGTTATGTTTGTTACTTAACTTAGTTGATCCGTCAATCGGAGGAGTATTAGCTACAGGAGATAAAGGGACTGCAAAAACAACCACTGTACGGGCACTAAGTCAATTAATGGGCGAGGAATTCCCCTTTGTTAATCTTCCTATCGGAGCGACAGAAGATCGAGTTTTGGGAAGTATTAATTTAGAAGCACTAATTAATCAAAAACAGACGGTTATTGATAAAGGATTATTGGCAAAAGCAAATAGTGGCTTTCTGTATATTGATGAGGTAAATTTGCTCAATGATTATTTGATGGATGTATTATTAGATGCATCAGCAAGTGGAGGATATAACCTGGAGCGGGAAGGAATTTCTCAATGGCAGGAGAGCAGGTTTTGTTTGGTCGGTACTATGAACCCTGAAGAAGGGGCTTTACGACCACAGTTATTGGATCGTTTCGGACTAAGTGTAACGGTTAATACCCCTGATCAAATAGCCATACGCAAAAAAATAGCGATGCTTCGATTGACATACGATAGTGATCCTACTCTTTTTTATAAACAATACGAAGCAGAAGAGCAAGATATCAGAGATCAGGTCCTGAGAGCTAAAAAGCGCTTACATGCAATAAAGATTCCTGATGAAGTACAGGAAATTTGTGCCAGATTAACGCTAAAATATCAGGTAGAAGGAATGAGAGCAGATATTCTTTTGCTTAAAACAGTAAGAGCGTATGCTGCTTTTATGAATGAATCCCAGATCACAGAAGAGATGGTACATATAATAGCTCCGTATGTATTGGCGCATAGGAGTAAAGAATATACTCCCCAAAAAGAAGAAGAAACGCCACCTGATGATTCTTCTTCAGAGCAAACAAGCAATGAGCAACAACAAACGACAGCTAATAAAGACGCATTTCAATTGCCACAATCGGTACAAAGCGGACTGAAGTTTATGACCAGGCATACAGCCAAAAAGAAAGAAGTTTCTTTGGATATGTTGGATCAGTATATTGACGGGAGAAATTATGAAACTTTTGTAGAAGAGATTGCGGTAAGCTCAAGTGTTAAAAAATATATGGCCACAGGAACCTTTGAAGCCATACGCAAGCGAATTACAAAAAGAACACAAACCAATGTAGTGTTTTTGGTAGATACTAGTAGCTCAATGACAAAAAATACCCAGATTGCTTTTATCAAAGGAATCATTGAGCGAACACTGATGCAATATCCGGGAAAGAAAATACAATATGCTATTGTAGGGTTATATCAGCATACAGCCAGAATTATTCAAGGTTTTACAACTGATTCCAAGCAAATACTAAAAGAAGTGTATTCCCTGAGAACAGGAGGAAAAACAAATCTGGGAGCGGCTTTTTTTAAAGTATATGAATTATTAAAATCGATTTCCTTTAAAACAGTCCAGCTTTTTGTCTTTACAGATGGAAAGATTAATACAGGTTCAGGGAGTCCTTTTTCATATGCTATAGAAACCTACAAAAAATATTTGTCCAAAATACCTCAGGCAACCATAGTCGATACAGAAAATGGTTTCGTAAAATTAGGACGTTCAAAAGAAATAGCTGCTCAGCTGCAACTGAAGTATCTTTCAATAAGCGACTTATAATTAACTACATATGTCCAAAGCTTTTTTAATTGCAGCTCCCTGGAGTAACTCAGGAAAAACTACTGTCACACTTGGAGTATCTCGTTGGTTTAGTAATCAGGGGTATAAAGTACAGGCTTTTAAATGTGGTCCTGATTATATTGATACAATTCATCATACAACAGCTTCTAGACGACCCGCTGTCAATCTGGATATGATGATGATGCCTCCTTCACACCTGAAGCAAGTATTTGAATCATATAGCAAAGATGCAGATGTTTCCATTGTAGAAGGAGTTATGGGGCTTTTCGACGGTGCAGTAAAAGACAAAGGAAGTTCTGCTGCCATTGCCAAAGCGCTTGATATTCCGGTAATATTAATAGTGAATGCATCAGCAATGGCATATACAATTGCTCCTATTTTGTATGGGTTAAAGAGTTTTGATCCTGATGTGAAAATAGCGGGAGTGATTTTTAATTTTGTAAACAAACCAACGCATTACGCATTGTTAAAAGAAGCATGTGAGTCTGTTGAAATTCCGTGCCTAGGGTATATTCCTTCCAATGAAGATATTAAAATTCCCTCAAGACATTTGGGATTGCAAATCAATGGCTCTTATGAAGAAGTTATAGAAAAGGCTGCCGTTCATGTAATGTCACACCTCCCTTTAGTGTCTATTTTAGAATGTGCAAAGAAAGTAGAGGTAGATCATCAGGAAATAGAAGATACAAGCGATGTCAAAAAGAAAAACTATAAGATTTTAGTGGCTAAAGATGAGGTGTTTTCTTTTACCTATCTGGAGAATATTAAGTGGCTGGAACAGCTAGGAACGATTCATTATTTTAGCCCTCTTCAGGATACAGAATTACCTGTTGCAGATATTATTTATTTAGCAGGAGGCTATCCAGAACTATATTTAGAGCAGTTGTCAGGAAATACAGCAATGTTAAAACAATTAAGAGAAGCCTCAGAAAAAGGAATACGGATTATTGCCGAATGTGGGGGGATGATGTATTTGGGAAATGAGATTATTGATGAAAATGGTATTGCGTATCCAATGGTAGGGATTTTTCCTTTTAGAACTTCTATGAAACATAAAAAACTAACTTTAGGATATAGAAGAGTACTAATAGAGGGAATAGAGATATGGGGTCATGAATTTCATTATTCCAAGGTAGAAAAAGATGAGGGATTAGAAAGTATTGCCCAGGTTTTTTCAGCCAGAGAAATAGAAGTTCCGGTAAAAGTATATAAACATAAAAACGTATATGCCAGTTATATTCATTTATACTGGGCAGCGTTATCAGAATCAGTTTTTCAATGCATTTAATAGCGACGATACCCGGAGGATGGAATCCGGATGATGATGGAATATTTTATATTGATCAACAACCCGGAGATATTGTATTTCTCAGTGCGGGAGATACGGAGATTCATTCTATGAATGAAGCATATAAAGTATTGCATAACCGAGAGAGAGGAAAGTTACCAAGCTTGAGAATGACCAATCTGGTGTATCTGAAACAAGAATTAACTATAGATACCTATTTAGAGGAAGTTGTAGAAAAGGCAAAGGTAGTCATATGTAGTATGTTGGGGGGATTGAGCTATTATAAATATCTGGTGGAATCACTAGTGGCGCTTCAGAAACATGTAGGAAATACACTGATTTTGATTCCTTCTCATGAACCAGATGTAGAATTAATGAAATTATCTTCTGTTTCTCTGGATAAAGTACATCAGTGTCGTCAATATCTGCAAGAAGGAGGAAAAGAAAATTCAATAGCTTTATTACAATATATACAGGCGATTAGTTTTGAACAGTCGGGGAAAATAATTGCACCAAAAACGGTTTCAGATGTGTTTCTGTATATTCCGGAAAAAGGAATTGTTACACAGGAGACACTGGATTTGCATAGTACAGATGATCGCCCGATAGCATTTATATTGGCCTATAGAGCACATTATTTAGCGAATAATATGGAACCCTTGGAGGTACTTAGTACTTCACTTAAGAAACAAGGAATAAATGTTTGTATTGCCTTTGCTCATAATCTAAGAGATACTAGGTTAGTAGAAACACTTTATGATATGATAATAGATGAGGGAAGGCGAAGCATACATGCTATTATTAATACGACAGGTTTTACGATTAAACCAATGGATGGGACCTCTTTTATTTTCGAAAAATTAGGAGTTCCTGTTTTTCAGGCGATATTGTCGACTACCAATAAAACCGTTTGGGAAGAAGGATTGTTCGGACTTCCTCCGACCGATATAGCAATGAATATTGCACTTCCGGAGATTGATGGTCGAATTATCGGCAGAGCTATTTCTTTCAAAAAAGAAATCGAAAAAGACCCGTTGACAGATAGTGCAATTGTAAAATACGAAGCCTATCAACCTGCCTGTGATTTTACAGCTGCGTTGACTAAAAATTGGATTCGTTTACAGCAAATTTCAAATGCAGATAAAAAAGTAGCGATTATTCTTCCTAATTATCCGAATAAAGATAGTCGTTTAGCTAATGGAGTAGGGTTGGACACTCCGCAAAGTTGCGTAGAAGTATTAAATAAATTAAAAAGAGAAGGATATACTGTTGGATCAGCTGTACCAGAAACAGGAACAGCATTAATGCACTGGATAACGCAGGTGACGACTAATGATGTTACAACGCTCGAAACCAGACCGCATGCAATAAGGTATGCAAAACCAGATTTTGACAAAAGATTTTCTTCTTTGTCGGATCAGCTCAAAAAAGATATTTTGGAGCAATGGGGACCAGCTGAAGACGATCCGTATTTTGTAGGAGATGGTTTTGTAGTATCGGGATTTTTACTGGAAAATATTTTTGTGAGTATTCAGCCTTCAAGAGGATATAATCAAGACCCGCAGGCAATTTATCATTCACCGGATCTACCTCCTACCTATCAGTATCTGGCATACTATTTTTGGTTACAAGATGTATATCGGGCAGATGCCGTTATTCATTTAGGAAAACATGGAAACCTGGAATGGCTTCCGGGAAAGAGTGTGTCTCTTGACGAAACAAGCTGTTATCCGGCAGCAATTTTTGGTCCGTTGCCTCACTTTTACCCATTTATTATTAATGATCCAGGAGAAGGAACACAGGCTAAAAGAAGAAATCAGGCAGTGATTCTGGATCACCTCATTCCTCCTATGACCAGAGCGGAAACATATGGGAGTTTGATAAAACTGGAACATCTTGTTGATGAATATTATGAAGCCTCTTCTGTAGATCCTAAAAGAAGTAGGGTGTTAGAAGGAGAAATAGCGGCTTTGGTCAAAGAAACAAAGCTTCATGTTGATCTTGGGATCGCTACAGATGATGTAGATGAATTACTGGTAAAACTTGACGGGTATCTATGTGAATTAAAAGAAGCGCAAATTCGGGATGGGTTACATATTTTTGGGAAAGCTCCGATAGCAGAACAATATATTGATTTATTAATAGCACTTCACAGAGTTCCTGTGTATGGAAAAATGGGAATTACGCAGGCATTAGCAACCGATTTAGGGATTACACAAAATATTCTGGAGATTCCTTATGAAGAAGTATTAGAGGTGGTTATTGATGAGGTACGCTATAGATCTGCTGGTGCTGTCATTGCTAGATTAGAAGAAAAGGTCAAAACATATGTTATTGCTTATCTGGAAGAAGGAGTTTTACCCACAGCACTTCCTAATACAATATCCGTATTAGAATATATTAAAAATGAGACAGCACAAGCTGTAGCAAAAACAACAGATGAATTAGATTTCTTAATCGATGGATTAAACGGGAAATATATTCCATCTGGTCCTTCAGGAGCTCCGACAAGAGGGAGAGTAGATCTGTTGCCGACCGGTAGAAACTTTTATTCGGTAGATGTTAGAACCATTCCGACAGAAACGGCATACCGATTGGGAGAAAAGAGTGCTTTATTGTTAATAGAACGGTATTTACAGGAGAATGGGGACTATCCGGAAACGATAGGGATTTCTGTATGGGGGACGTCTACCATGAGAACTGGAGGAGATGATATTGCACAGGCATTTGCTTTGATGGGAGTACGTCCCATCTGGAAAAATGCAAATAGGAGAGTCAGTGATTTTGAGATCATTCCTTTGTTTATGTTAGGAAGACCGAGAGTAGATGTTACTTTGCGTATTTCCGGTTTTTTTAGAGATGCATTTCCCGATGTGATTAATTTGTTTAATAAGGTGGTAGCTAAAGTAGCCTCGCTGGAAGAGCCTTTGGAGGAAAATCCTATTCGCAAAAGGGTTTTAGAAGAAAGTGCTTATTGGAAAAAACAGGGACTGTCTGAAGAAGTGGCAAATGACCGTGCTTTATACAGGGTCTTTGGTTCTAAACCGGGAGCTTATGGAGCAGGATTACAGGCTGTCATAGATGAAAAGAACTGGAAAACACAAGAAGATCTTGCAAAGGTCTATATAAACTGGAGTGGATATGCATATGGAAGTGCCAGAAAAGGAGTGTCGGCACATGAAGCGTTTCGCAATCGTCTGAATGCTATGCAGATTGTTTTGCAAAATCAGGATAACAGGGAACATGATATTCTGGATAGTGATGATTATTACCAGTTTCAAGGAGGGCTGGCAAATGCCGTAAAAACTACAAAAGGAGAAGAGGCGACAATCTATTTTGGGGATCATTCCCGACCAGAAACCCCAAAGATAAAATCATTAAAAGAAGAATTGCATAAAGTATACCGATCAAGAGTTGTAAATCCGAAATGGATTTCGGGAGTACAGCGGCATGGGTATAAAGGAGCCTTTGAAATGGCAGCTACACTGGATTATTTATTTGCATATGATGCAACTACTAATCTGGTTGATGATTTTATGTATGAAGGGATAACTGCTTCTTATTTATTGGATCCTGAAAATAAAAAATTCATCAAAGAAAATAATCCATGGGCATTACGGGATATGAGTGAACGTCTGCTGGAAGCTATTCAGCGTGGGATGTGGGAACATCCATCTGATGAAATTAAAAATCAGTTAGAAGAATTGTATATAGAAGGAGAGGGGCAGGTAGAGTAAAAGAACACCGGACCCTCAGAACAAACTATATTCCCAGAACCTTTTTTATTTTATGACCTAGCGTATTTTTCTTTTCTCCGGGCTTTTCATCTTCTTCAAATAAAATTCCTTTGACATTGAGATGATGACCGATTTGTTCTTTTCCATAATCAGATTCAAAACCTATTACTTGTTTCCTGTATTTGCACAATTGGCAGTTCATATTGGCAGTTCCGGTTTTGGCTTCTTCCAGTCGCTCATCAAAAGCTTTAAGGAGGAGCTCATCCGTTCCAAAAGGATCTGTATAGATAAATTCCTGATCCGCAACCTTGTCATCCATAGCTGTTACCTGACTGTATATTCGTTCTAGTAGTACCCCCGTAAAGAAAAAGAATGGGATGACAATAGTTCTTTTAAAACCTAATTTTTCTGTAAGAAGGAGAGATTCTTTTACAGAAGGGTAGGCAGTTCCACTATAGGCAGTAGTAGCAAATCCGTACCCCAAACCTTCCCAGAGCATACTGGTTAATTTGCAGACATCACTATTCGCATCAGGGTCAGTTGTTCCACGTCCTACGACTACCAGGCAACTTTCTTTTCTGTTGAAACCAGGGATGGTAGCTTCAGTTTCTTTAATTCGTTTTGCAGCAAGGTCCAGTAAAAAAGAATTAACACCAATGTGTTTTGCCATGGCAATATGAAGATCCTCATAATATGATTGTATTGTATTTAGCTCATACGGGATATCATTCTTGGCATGAGAACCGGCAAATAAGATAACGGGGAGTGCATAGATTTTTCGGATACCATTGAGGTACATCCGCTCTACAGCTGCTTCATAAGTAGGATGGTTAAACTCTAAAAAACCATAATCCACTTCATAACTGTCCTGATAACGATCTTTTAAAATTGTAACCAAACGTTTGAAGGATGCGACAGCAGCTTCCCTTCTGCTTCCATGACCACATAGTAAAATGCCTTCTTTCAATTTCGAATTTACTTTGATATTGCCATCTCTGACAAATGATTTATAACGTAGCGCAAAAATACATTAAAACTGTATTTTATGCCACACTAGTTGTACAAAAGAAATAAGGAAGTAGTAAAATATATACCTCACTTCATAAACTGAAGTAAGGTATATAGGGTATTTTTATAGATGATTAATAGATGTTGCTCCTATGATAAGAACTACCGGCATCTCTGGTTGTTGTTCTTCAATTAGTTGCTCGATAGTTCCAAGAGTGCCTATTATGATTTGCTGATTGGATCTCGATGCATTAGAAACAGCATTTACTGGGATGGTATCATCATTACAGGCTTCCATTAATTTAGGAACTATCCGATGAAGGCTTTTAAGTCCCATGTAGATAGAAATAGTGTTTCCTGCTTTGAGCATATGGGCAATGCCATTTAATTGCTCAAAAGAATAATCAGCAGTATGAGCGGTACAAATCAGATTAGCATTTGATTTGTTTCTTTCTGTTATCGGAATATTGAAAATACTTGCTGCAGCTAAGGAAGCGGTTATTCCGGGAACCACTTCAAAAGGAATATTGTGTTCTGTCAGATAACGGGCTTCCTCGGCAGCCCGACCATATATATATGGATCACCTGATTTTAATCGAACTACCTTTTTTCCATCTTGCTGAAACTTGCAAAGTAATTTATTAATCATCAGTTGTCGTTCTATTTGATCTGTATTATCTCCGAACTTTCGACCAACATATATTTTTTTGCAATAATTGTTGATGGTCATAATGGCATCGGAAATCAGGTTGTCATGAAGAATGACATCTGCTTGTTCAATTAGATGATGTGCTTTTACTGTCAGTAACTCCGGATCTCCAGGTCCGGCTCCTACGATTGCTATGGGGTACATTATAGTAGTTTTAAAGGATCGGGGTGAAGGTATTCATAGGCGAGTACTTCCTTGCTTTTTGCATTGGATATTAGCTTGTATGCAGTGTCTTTATGATTAGAAAAAGTAGGTGGAGTTAAGCCTATTTTTTCTGCTGCCAAGGTATAATATTCTTTGCGCAGCGGATGTTTATCGGCACAGCCGTTAAATATTTCGCCCCAATTGTTAGTATTAATTACAGATTTGATAATGCCTAAACAATCATCTCGATGTATCACATTAATAGGAGCATCTCCATTGGGAACTTCTTTTTTATTAGCAAGAAACCTTCCCGGAAGACGATCATAGCCTATTAAACCAGATAATCGAATAATTGTAAGATGATGTTGAAGTTGAGTATGCAATATCTGTTCTACCGCAGCTACTGCCTTTCCGGATTCTTTTTCCGGTTGTGTATGTCGTATTTCCGTAACCCAGTCATTTGTGTTTTCGTACACAGAGGTTGAACTAATGAAAATCACCTTTTGGTTGTTGCCAATATAAGGTAAAATACTTCGAATTTGTTGTTGGTATACTTCTGTGATGTTTGGAATTCTCCTGGGTGGGAAATTGATAATAAGTAGTTCACTTTCAGATAAAAAATCTAAATAAGTTGCAGAGGAAGCTTCCCCTAAGGTCAGTAGGTAAGGAGTTATTCCACTTTGTGTTAATATGTCGATTTTATCAGGAGAAGTAGTGGACCCCTTAACAGAGATCCCTTCTTTTATAAAATCTTTAGCTAGTGGAAGTCCTAACCATCCGCAACCTAAAATACTTATTTGTTTAAGGTTCATTTTTTATTCTTATATGTTCTGGGTTCATTCCCAGATAAATAGATAGGATATGATGCCATGAAGCAATATCTTCCTCTTTTATCCAGCAGGTTACCAGATGATTACCTTTTTTATTTTTTAGCCTAATTGCTTTGGTAAAGATAGCTGTTTTTTTCAACCAGATTACTTCTGCCGAAGTAACTTTTCTTTCTACAAGGTTATCATCAGCATCTTTTGGGATACCTGCAATTGCTAATTTTATATTGATTTGATCTCCTGTTATAGAGAGATCGTATTTTTCATGATATGATATTACATGAGGAGTTTTTATATCAAAAAACATGCCATCATTGAGTTTTATTGCGATTTTTTTATCTTTTTGAAACAAATATTGAAATAATGGATATAAATGCTGGTCAGAGGCAAATGCTTTGGCAATGAGAGCATCTCCTAAATGAGGATCTGTCTTATGCGCAAATGAAGTCAGGGTAACTTTACGTTCTTTATCTGTTTTAATAGTATCCCATCCTTCTTTGTATAATAGATGTTCTTCAACTTTTTCCGGAGTATTATTCAAATGGCAGGATACGATATCGATTGCCTTTTCAGGACTAAGGTTTTTATACCAGAAATTACCAGGTTGTACAATCCATGTAGGAGCATTTTCACATCGTCCGTTGCATCGGGTTTTAATCGTGTGTATATCATTCCATGCTCCTTCATTACGCAAGTATGCTCTTGCTTCTCGTATTGCAATTTCGCTATTGGCACGCTGGCAAGATCCTCCGTCACAAAACTGAAAAGTAGTTTTTACGTTTGTTAAGTTTTTTCCCATGATGATTAAGAGTTAATAAATAGAAAATGGATAAAAATAAAAGCAGAAAAGCATGCTTTTATAGATGCTCTAGTACGACTTTCAGAAGAGGATATGAAATGTATTGACCGATTGAAGTTATAGCAGAATTTCATACCACATAACATTAGTTTTTTCATATAAAAATTAGTGTTAGGTGGGAAAAAGTTATAGAAATAAAAAGATAGTATGTATACTACCATACGTCTCCTATGTCTAACCCTTTACCCGAGAGTTATTAAATAGTACCAAATTCATTTGGTATCATAATTTTGGTGGCAGGTCTCCTGACTTAGCTATGCATATAATACCTTCCCATATCATAGAATTGTATACAGTGGTTTATGGATATATACATTGATCTGAGCTTCACAGTTGCGGGAACAGTTTTGGAATCACACCAAATTCCCTTTTCATCTTAGTAGAATAAGAACCACAAAATCAGCGCAAATATAAGCGATTTTATTTTTTCCTTTTTTTTCGGCGCTTTTTGAGCTTTCTTTTATAAAACTTCCATCCCAGAACAACTCCTGTACCACTGATTATTGTTCCTCCTAGTAATAAAAAGATTAGGGTTATATCCCATAATGGGCGGTTCCATGCTAAAAAAGAAAAATCCAGACTGTGCAATCCATGGTACAACCAGCGTTCTATTTTGTTTTTAGTAGATGATTTAAATAAGAAACTGGCAGTGTCAGGATCTATATAATATGTAATATCTTGCTCGGTGTTGATTCTCAAAACAGGAAGTTTCCTCGTATTGTGCCTGCTATAATAGTAAGCATCATATTCGGTTAACAAAGAAATATCCTCAATTTTATTTTTTAGAGAAAAGAGTTGAATAATAGCAGCAAAATTCTCTTTGGTATACGAGAAATCAGTAGTATTCAAGAAAGATGTATGTGTATTGGAAGCTGTAATAAAATGAGTTAGTATGTCCCCCTGAAATTTAGAAAATACAATTTCTCTAGCGGTATTTACTTTGGAGGATTGACCAAAAAGTTGCCAAGTGATATCTTCAAAGTCTGTTAGTACGAATGGGTGTTTTTTCCATAATTGTTGCTCTGTTTTAGAAAGAGAGGTACTGGGAGTCCAATTTAAGGGAGTCATGCTCATCATTCCGCTAAATGTCCATGTACAAACAAACACTCCAAAAATAAGCCCGAAATAATAATGTAGGTTATACCATTTGTTTTTGAAACGTTGGAATCGTTTTTTAGGCTTTTTTTTGTATCGGATAATTCCGGTATACATCCCGGAAATGGTCATGATAAGTCCAAAAAAAGCTAACCAGGTTACCAATTGATACCATAAGGTATTGTGCACTCTTAGATCTCTGAAATAAATCCAATGAGGGATGGCTCCTAACCACGTCCAAAAACGTTCTTTCTGAGTTGTTTTTTGTAGTAATTCACCCGTTAGAGAAGATACATACACATGCGTTTTTGAAGGATCTTCAAAGGTAATTTTATAAATAGGCAGATGTGACAGGAAATGAGTCCTTGGAATCCATTGATCCAGTTTTGTCAAGGAAGTAATTTCAGATACAGCAATTATTTGTGTGGCAGCTGTTGCTATATCTAACGCCCTTTTAGATGAGATGTCTAGGAGGGCTCCAGTGTCCGCATATCTGGAAATTGTTTTTCCGGTTGTTGTTTTTAGGTGAAAAACCGGACGATGTAATTGTTGCTGTAATCGCAGTGAAGTGATTTCCTGTACACTGTCTTTTTGAAAAATATGAAACGGAGATAGTAGTGTTCCTGTAATTCCTTTCTCTTGTAAGGAAATCCGTTCTTTTCCTGATAGTTTAGGAAAGCTTTGATACATCATAACAAAGCCTGATAAAAACCAGCAAAGAAATAAAACACAAAAAAAAGAACCTAACCAGTGGTGTATATTGATGATCAGTTTTTTCATTACATAGGAGTTTGTTTATGAAGAGAAAGTTATGCTCTTCCTTAAAATACAAAGACCAGTATTATTGCGATATACTGGTCTTTGATGTTATTTATTCTAAAAAGAATACGATAAACTTATCTTATAGTTGCGTTCCTGCCCCACAAAGTATTGATTGGCATATATAGCATCTGTAAAATATAATTCATCTGTGATATTATTGAGATTAAAAGCGATTCGTGCATTCTTTATTTCATAAAAAAGAGTCCCGTCTAATGTAGTATATGCGGGTAATTCATAGGTGTTATCTGAATTGGTGTAATTAGCAGAAGTATGGTTCATCCCGAATCCAATTCCCAATCCTTTGAATTTTGTAGTAGGCAATTTATAACTTACCCAGGCATTGGCGAGATGTTTTGGAGCAAAAGGAAGTTGATTTCCCTCTGGGGTGGTTTGCAATTCTCTATTATAATCACTGATAGACGCATCAGCAAATGCATATCCCGCTTTAATAAATAATCCATTAATAGGATGAGCTTGAATATCGAATTCTATCCCTTTAGAGTCCGCTTCACCAATCTGTCTGTAATCTTCAACACTTGTTTTTTCTACAATATTGTTTTTTAGCATGTAAAAGGCAGAGAAAGTGGCAGCAAGTACTTTGTTTTGATATTTAATTCCGGCTTCTGTCTGATATCCGGTTTCAGGATCAAAAACTTGTCCATTAGGAGCGATTCTTCGGGTTGGCTTAAAATAATCAGAATAAGAAGAGAATATACTAATATGTTTGGTTGGCTGATAAACTAATCCGGAACGAAGTGTAAAAGCAGTCGAAGGAATTTTTGTTTTTTCACCGTATTCCAAAACGTTTCTGTTATTATCGATTTCATCTCGGTAGTAGGTACCATTAAAAATGTCATACCTCATACCGATCATTACTTTTACCTTGGGAAGTAGGTGGATTAAATCCTGAATAAAGAAAGAATTGACAAATTCTTCTTTGACATCTACTCTTTTGTCTACAGCTTCAATATGTCCCTGGTTTAATATAGGGTTTTGAACTGCAATCGTGCTAAAAGTTCCTTCTCCGATAACCTCACCTCTAAATGTTTTTCGATCCAGATAACTAAGGCTATACCCAGCAACTGAGGTATGAGATATTTTTCCTGTTTTGAATATATATGAAAGGTCTAGTTGATTTTGTAGTGTTTTGGTCGTATGATTAAAATAGAAAGGAAATGCTCTGGTGATAGAGTCTTTGGTCTCGTTTACTTCTAAAAATTCTGTCGAAAGATAATCAATATCATCGTCAGAATAAGAGAGGTGATTCGAAAGCTTTAGATCATCTGAAAAAGTGTGTGTGTATTTTAATTGATAATCAAAACGCTTGTGCCTCAGATAATCCTGGGGATCATTGTATCGGGTTTCAGGATCCATTCCTTTTATAAGAGATCCGTCTTTATCGACAGGAATTCCCGTATCGGTGTCATAAACATCATTATTTGCCTGAATATAAAATTCAAAAGCATCTTTTTGAGTAGGAGTGAACTCTAGCATAAGAGCTCCGTTATTGGTTTCTACTCCATAATCTCTCCAGCCATTTGTTCGGGTAATTCCAAAATCAGCTCTGTACTTTAATGTTTTACTAATCGGACCTCCAATACCAAAAGAAGCGTTATAGGTATCAAAACTTCCGTATGTAGCTGTAACATTTCCGGTTTGTTGATCCGTAGGTCTTTTTCGTACCAGATTAATGATTCCTCCTAGAGCAGAGTGTCCGTATAAGACTCCTGCGGGTCCTTTTAGTACTTCTATATAATCTACATTTGCCAAATTGGTAGAAGGGGCACTGGTAGATAGGTTATGACGTTCATCCCGTACTCCGTCAATTAATAAAACAAAGTTGTTAAACCCTCTTATTCTAAAAGTTTGAAATCCTCCGTACCGGTTGATTGGTCTAACTCCTGTCACACTTTTGACAGCATCTCCTAAATCGGTAACATTACGTTGTTCCATTACTTTAGGAGAGAGGGTATTAATTACGATAGGGTTGTCTAAGTTTTCAATATTTAATTTTCCGACTTTAGGGCGATTGTGTCGGTTTGTTGAATGACCAATTACTACCTGAGATAGAGAGGTTACACTTTTTTGTAAACTGATATTAAGTGTTTTTGAAGCAGATGAAATATTTGTTTGTAGTGTTTTATCCTCATAGCCAATAGCTGTAATTACTAATGAGATTTCTCCCGTAGGAACGGTGATCGAATAATAACCTTGTTGATTTGTAGCAGTACCTTTTTGAGCATTTAAAATACTGATAGAAACATTAGGGATTCCTTTAGACGAATCCACATCGGTAATTATTCCTTTTAGTGTTGCATTTTGTTGAGCATAGCCAATGAGGTGTAACAAGATCAATGCACCACATAACATAATTTTTTTCATTATTAAAAATTAAAGTTAGGTGGGAAAAGTTGTAGAAATAATAAGACTACCTATTTCTCTATTCATAGGAGCTTTGTTATATCTAACCCTTTACCCGAGAGTTAATACTGTTATGATGAGATATGGCAGGTCTCCTGACTTTACACTTTAGCTATCACCTTCCCATATTTAAATACAGTGGTTATATCGATAGTAATTTTTAGCATGTATTACAGTTGCGGGAACAGTTTTGGATTTGCACCAAATTCCCTTTTAATTTTTACTAAAGCGAAATATTTTTCACTTTATGTGTAAAAAACCATAAATCGGCTGCGAATATACTCGTTTTGTTTATATGAGTGAGAGGATAATCTCTTTTCTTTTTGTTAATGTAGTTTTAGGAAGTGTTTCTATGTTGAAAGACAGGTTTTTATAAGTTTTTATAAGATGCTCATGTATTTGCATTGCTTCCTTGAAAGTTTGCGGACGTTGCGGATCATTTACATAAATTTCTTTCCAAGGAGGAAGTAGAAATACCGTGTTTTTATAATATTTCTTATAAGGAAAATGTTGTAGATATCCCGGGATGAAATAAGATTGCGATGTCAGATAGGCGGTCATATCTGCGAGCCCTCTGTCTACAAAAGATATTTCATTAACAGGGGATTTTAATTCTTCTATCGTTTTTTGATAGATCAATTCTGCAAAACCGAGAATATCTCCCCAGGGAGTTTTATTTCCTTTTAGTTTTTGTTGATGCTGTATCACTTTCCGGGATAATTCAGAAAAGCAATGAATTCCTTCTTTCTGTAATTGAAGAAGTAAACTGCTTTTACCGGTACCGGGAGCTCCTGTTATAATATACCTTTTACTCACTAGGTTATAGGAAATAATGTAAACTACAAATTAAAACGACAAAAGTAAGGGTTACTTTTTGATTTATGGCCGCTACCTTTTTTATTTCATAATCTTTAATATCTCTAGGATTAGTGCCGATATAGGGTTTCTCTACTAATTGTCCGTGATAATAATTTGGTCCACCAAAACGGCAATCTAATACGGCTGCAAGTGCTGCTTCAGGGTACCCTGCATTCGGACTGGAATGTTGTTTCCCATAGGTAATTACAAATGGAAGTTTATGTAGTTTAAACGACACCAGAAGAATTAAAAAAGCTGTTATCCTAGCGGGGATATAATTAACGACATCATCTGTATAGGCTGCAAATTTTCCAAACAAAAAATAACGTTCATTTTTATAACCAATCATGGAGTCCAGTGTATTGATCATTTTATAAGTCATGGCCCCGGGGATTCCCAAAATAGCATAGTAAAATAAAGGGGCAATAACTCCATCACTTAGGTTTTCGGACAAAGTCTCAAAAACGGCAGTTTTTATTTCTTGTGGAGAAAGTTTATCGGTTTGTCGACCAACAATCCATGAGAGTCGTTTTCGTCCTTCTTCCAGACTAGAAGCCAGTGCTCTGAAAACAGCCTTTCCTTCCTGAATCAAGCTCATATTGGCAATACTGTAGAAAACAAAAACCGCAATAAATGGATACTGTAGTATCGGATAAGTACTCAAAAAAGATGCTGTAAAGAAAAAGAAAGCAAATACTCCAGTTGATAAGGTTATGGTAAGGAACATTCCTTTGAAAAAACGTGCCGGAGCGGTATTCAGGTTACGTTCTGCTTTATAGATCAAGGTTCCAAAGGTACGAATGGGGTGAGGAAGCCATCTGGGATCTCCTAATAATAAATCTAAGAGGTATCCGGCTATCAAGGGAATTATGAGGTATAACTTATCCACTGTCGTAATGCGTTAATGAGTAGTTGATTTTTGGAGGTATCCTGACTGGCAACTCTAAAATAGTGAGCATCCAATCCTTTAAAATTAGAGGCATCTCGTATAAGAATCTGATGCTTAAAAATTAAATATTCCTTTAGCGCTTTTACCTGCGGGGTATTCATCTTTACTAAAAAATAATTAGTTGAAGAAGGGTGTACAGAGAAACCATTGAGTTGCTGTATTTGTCTTTGTAAATCAAGACAGTTATCTAGTACATCAGATATGGGAGGGTACAAAGTATTGTAATTTGCATAGATGTACTTTCCTGCTTCAATTGCAATAGTATTGACACTCCATGGCATTTTAACTTGTTCTATCTTGTTTTTTAAAGAAGAGGAACTAAGTAAATACCCTAATCGGATTCCTGGGATAGAGAATACCTTGGTCAAGGAGCGTACAATAATCAGATTATCATATTTTTCTATTAGCGATATACATGATTGTATAGATAGTGAAAAATCGATATAGGCTTCGTCAATGACGAAAGTAGTGGCAGGGTATTTTTCGAGAAGGGTTGCAATTTCTGCCGGAGTATTGCTATATCCGTCTGGATTATTAGGATTGCAGATGAAAGCAATTTCTTCATTGAAACTTTCCTGAAGAATAGCAGATCTTAGATAATGGCGTACAGTTACTTTATTCGCCTGGCATGCATCCTCATACTCAGAAAAAGTAGGGGATAGTATTGCAGCATGCATTCCGGAAAAGGCATTAGCTATCAGGTAAAATGCTTCTGTTGCTCCATTAGTAATGAGTACCTGGTCAGAAGTAACCTCATGGTGCTTTGCGATTATAGTTGCTAACTCATCTGCTCCTGGAGAAGGATAGTTTCCTATAGACGGAAGTTGAAGCGAGAGATAAGTTAATAAAGCTTTGGAGGTTCCAGCATGCCATACATTAGAACTAAAGTTTGCTTTAAAATTTATATTGTAACGATATCGGTCGTCCCCGTGCCCATAAATCATATCTCTACTTGCATTTCTTTTATAATACGATCAATATCCATTGTTTTCTCTAGTAAATCAGCTAATTTATCATAATTTTCCTGCTTGTATTCTTCATAATCAAATGCTACTTTTTCTTGAGAAAAATCCTGTAGTAGATCATCGATCACAATTTGGTTGTCCAAAATTCCATGAATGTATGTCCCCCAGCAATTATCTAGAATCACTCCTTCATGGGTTTGGTTGAGTTGGTTTAGAAAAGGAATACCTTTATCTGTAGTCGTATTTCCCATATGAATTTCATATCCTTTACAGGCTTCTTTATATTGTTTGAATGTAAACTCACATTGGGTCGTTACTTTTTCTCTGGTCAGCACTGTTTGGATAGGAAGTATTCCGAGACCGGGTATTGTTTTGATGCTACTCTCTACATGGTACGGATCTGTAATTACTGTCCCAAGCATCTGATATCCTCCACAAATCCCAATAATTTTTTTCCCGTTTTCATGTGCGAAAAGAATTTCTTTAGCCAGTGTTTTGTCTCGCATAAATTGTAAATCTCTGATCGTGTTCTTACTACCAGGAATAATGATAATATCTGCATTTTTAATCCCTTCAGGGGAGTCTGTATAATACAAATGTGTTCTGGGATCTTTCTCCAATACATTAAAATCTGTATAATTAGAAAGATAAGGAAGCAGCACAACCGCTATATTAATGGTTCCGTCTTTTGCCGTGGTATTTTTTTGAAGTAACCCTACAGAGTCCTCCTCTTCTATATAGATATCACTGGCATAGGGAACGATTCCGATAACGGGGATTCCTGTTAGTTTTTGAAGTATTTGTTTCCCTTCTTCGAAGAGTGAAATATCTCCTCTGAATTTATTGATTACAATACCTTTAACCAATTCTTTTTCCCAGGGTTCTAATAAAGCAATACTACCATATACACTGGCAAAAACACCTCCTTTGTCAATATCAGCAACCAGATATACATTGGCATTAGCCGCTTTGGCCATCCTCATATTCACAATATCCCTGTTTTTTAGGTTTAATTCACTAATGCTTCCAGCCCCTTCTAATACAATAGGAGAGTACATTTTTGCTAAGGATAGAAAAGCTGTCGTAGCTTCTGAGAATAATTGTTCTTTGTTATTGCCTAAAAAATACTCTTTAATGGTCTGATCTCCGATTGGTTTTCCATGCAGTACTACCTGTGAGGTATTAGAACCAGATGGTTTTAGTAATACGGGATTCATATTAGTAGAGCAAGGGATACCACAAGCTTCTGCCTGTACAGCCTGAGCACGTCCTATTTCCAGTCCTTCGGGAGTAGCATAGCTATTCAAAGACATGTTTTGAGCTTTGAAAGGGGCAGGAGTATATCCTCTGTTTTTTAGAACTCTGCATATTCCGGTAACTAATATACTTTTACCCACATCAGAGCCTGTACCCACAAACATAATAGGTCGTGATTTTTTCATGTATTTATTCCTGTACAGTTATACATATCATTTCTCTATACGATGGAAACAAAATATTTCCTGTTTAAAGAATTTCAAAATTAATTATTTTGAATTGTTATTTTACATTTTGAAAATATAATCCCGCAATAAAATAGGATCAGTTCGTTTTTGAGACGATATAATTTCCTCGATCATAGAAGGGTAGAAGCCTTAAGGAGAATTGTATAGAATATCTGATTGTTTGATTTGCTATTTCGTATAGATATACAGAAAAGTGTATCCGTTGCTCAATACGGATTAAGTTACTATAGCATTAGAAAGAAGATTGAGAGAACTGATTATTTGTGCAGGAATTAGTGTGTTCTTACAATGTTATTCTGCTTCATAAATCCGACTTTTCTAAATCGCATTCCCATCCAGGTATTATTGATGGATAGGTGATCCACCGGACGCAAATTATAATCGCCTAGCACGCCCCATCCGGTTTCTTTGGAAACTTGATAAGGTCCTTTTGTCGAATATTTTTTGGGATAAGCAAACCACAAAATGGCGTCACCTACTAATTTCGGGTAAATAGTCTCTATTCGGTTCTCTATTTGTTGCTTATGAGTAACAAAAACCAACGCAAAATCTACTTCAGAAACCTGGATTAAGGATTCTTTTATAGTAATGTTTTGTAATTTCTCTAATTCCTGATTAAACCCTTCAGGTTCATTCAGAATTAAAATTTCATCAAAGTTTTTTGGTAGCTGTAATTTTTGAAAAAGAGGAGTTGTCATAATCAAGTATTTTAAAGGAAAGAAGTCTCTTAAAGATACTAAAAAAAAGTGTAAATACCTATCGGTATATACTAGATTAGGTGGTTTTTAAAGGAAAGAAGGAAGGAGTAAGCAGATTTTAATTTATTAAAATTAACAATTTTAGTTAGAAATAAATAATAGATGGGCGCTTTTTGTTTTAAATCGACAAAAAGTGTCATTAATCGAGGAATATGTGTTTTGTATAGCGGTTATTTTGCCGGTTAGAATCCTAATTTGGTACATTCATTATTTCATAGCAAAAGGTATAAAATAAGATGTGATGAAAAATGATGAATTAGAAATTACTGATTTAAAAGAAATTATACGGAAATTGATTTCTTTTATAGTTGTTGACGGAAAAAAGTATATTAGTGATGATGCCCAAAAGAGGGCGTATGTATTAGGGTATTTACATTTATTAGCCAAAGTCATTAATTTTATAGAAGAGGAAGACGAATTCACAGCGGTAGAAAACATAGCTGATGATATTTCAACATATATAGAATAGTGAGAAATAGCGATACTTTTCTAAACTTATCTTTTCGTCCTGAGAGCAGCGCAGCGTTAAGGGGGAGCGCTTTACTATCGGCTACACTATTTTTGTTGATATAATCTTTACAGGACATGCTTTTGCTGCAAGATCACAACCTTCATAGATTTCATTATCTTCTGATTTTATTGTGTAGAACCCTTTTTTTTCTACTGATTTTAGCAATACAGATTTCCCGTCTTTCTTAGACATTTGGAATTGTTCCGGGGCGAATTCTACACAATAATTACACCCGATACATTTTTTTCTTTGTAGTGTGACTACTACCATTATTTGTTTTTAACGATTTTGTATAATTTATCTGAAAGTCGGATTCTAAAATCCAAAGGAATGGTACAAGAATCTCCTTTTTTTGCTGTTTGATGAGGTTCATCATTAACGAGCATTTCTGTAAGTGTAAACTCTTTAACTCCTGTAGTAGGACCAGTGATGAGGAGCGTATCTCCTATGGTAAGATCGTAGGCTTCTATCTTGAATTCTCCAATTTTATTTTTAGGAAAATAATGCTGACCTTTTCCAATATAGACTTTCTTTTGAGTAGCTTTAGAACCGTCTATATTACTCCATTCTCCTAGTTTTTGACCTAAGTAATATCCGCTCCAGAATCCTCTGTTGTACACTTTACGTAAGCTATCCATCCATATGGAAACTTTTGCTTTTGTAAAATGCCCTTCATAATATGCATCAATAGCTTCTCTATAGGTAGCGATTACCTGAGCAACATATTCGGGAGCCCGTCCTCTTCCTTCAATTTTTAAGACTTTAATTCCAGTATCAATAACCTGATCCAGAAAATCGATAGTGCATAGGTCTTTTGGAGACATCATGTATTCATTATCCAATTCTATTTCTAATCCGCTATCCTGATCAATCACCGTATATTTTTTTCTGCAGTTTTGCTTACAGGCACCTCTGTTGGCAGAAGCGTTGTGTGAATGAAGACTGAGATAACATTTTCCGGAGACGGCCATACATAATGCACCATGACCAAATATTTCGATTTCTATCAGGTTGCCCGAAGGTCCGGTGATTTGTTCTTTTTCTATCAGAGAAACTATTTTTCGAACTTGTCGCAGGCTTAATTCCCGGCTTAAAACCATAGTATCGGCAAACATGGCATAAAACCGGACGGTCTCAATATTGGTTATATTAATTTGAGTAGAAATATGGACTTCCATGTCAATCTGTCTGGCATAGGAAATAACTGCTTGATCCATTGCAATTACTGCTGTCACTCCAGCTACTTTTGCAGCATTGAGTACTGTTTTTATAATAGACAAATCATGATCGTATATAATCGTATTAAGGGTAAGGTATGTTCGGATGTTTTTACTATAGCATCTTCGGGTGATTTCTTCTAAGTCGTCTATTGTAAAGTTGATACTGGCACGAGCTCGCATATTTAATTGTTCAACTCCAAAGTATATGGAATCAGCCCCGTTATCAATAGCTGCTTGCAATGATTCAAAATTACCGGCAGGTGCCATTAGTTCTATTTTACCAGATGATGTCATGATACGTTTGTTTAAAATCTTTTAGTTTTTTGAAGAAAGGGAATTTATGTTATAATAAGGGATGATGGTTCATCTATTGTTTTGCAAATTTTAATGCGAACATCAACAGCTGTAATTCCTTTAGAATTCCCTATTAACGGATTGATATCCATTTCTGAAATCTCGGGAGCTATTGATACTAATGCTGAAATACGTTGGATGATATCTATAAAGTAGGTTTCGTTGATTCCTTTTTTTCCTCGGGTTCCTTGTAGTATTTTATATCCTTTGAGTGATTGAATCATACGAGAAGCTTCTGTCTTAGAGATTGGACTAAGTCCGGCGGCTACATCGTTTAGGATTTCGATAAAGATTCCTCCCAGACCACATAAGATTGTATGAGTAAATCCTGTTTCTTTTTTAACCCCCACAAAAAGTTCTATTCCTGAGATCATAGGTTGTGCCATCACAGCGATTGCTCCTTTAATTGACATTAATTGATCGAAGGCAGTCTCCGCTTCTGTTGCGGTATTGATATTAAGAAGCACGCCTTGATGATCAGATTTATGGATTGGTCCTACTACTTTCATTACCATAGGAAATCCAATTTCCTTACTTTTTTTTAGAAACTCTTTTTTGGATGCATCTATAATTTCAGGAACTCGTGGAATTCCTGTTGCATCAATTAGGGAAATGGTTCTTTCCGGAGAGAGGTAACCGTCATCAGAAGCATCAATGAGATGTCGAATCGTTTCTTTGTCTATTTCGGGTAATGTGACTTCAGAAGGAGTAGGGGCTGGAGTTTTGTATACTTGTGCTAATGCTTTTCCGAGAACGACTTCATCCGGGAAATTGATATTTCCTTTGGCTAAAAAGGTTTGGATTTCTTTTTGAGCATTGACAATAGAAGGAAGCACAGGGAAAATAGGCTTCTTACAGATGTCAAGTTTTACACTTAATACATTGTATACGTTTTCCACATCAAATAAGCCAGGACTGCCAAAAACGACAACCATAGCGTCGATATGGTCAAATTTATGCTCACAATAATCAATAATAATTCCGAGTTGTTCTGCCGTACCTGTTGCTAAAAAATCAATGGGATTATTAACAGAAGACCCTGGATGCAAAAAATGCTGCAATGCTGTTGCCTCTTCTCCTGTAATCGGTGGAATTTGTAACCCTCCTTTGGAGAGTACATCGGTGAGCATCACTGCAGAGCCACCTGCATGCGTTATAATCGCTATATTTTTTCCTTTTAGCTCTTTATAATTAAAAATAGAGGCAACACTTATCAATTCTTCTCTACTGCTACAATATACAATTCCTGCTTTTTTAAACAAGGCTCTAATCGTCATATCAGAACTGGCAATTGCTCCTGTATGAGATGTTGCCGCTCTGCTTCCTTCAGATGTGCTTCCTGCCTTGATTGCCGCTATTTTGGCTCCTTTATTGATTAAAGAAGAAGCGTGTTTCAAAAATTTTCCAGGATTTTTAATCGTTTCCAGGTAGAGAAGCTTTACAGGAGGAGATACAGTATGTACATAGTGCATATCCATATATTCTAGTATTTCTTCTGCTCCGATTTGCGCTCCATTGCCAATAGAATACATAGAAGCAAATTTTACCCCAAGGGGAATTCCAGCTTCCATAATAAATACCGCTGTGGCTCCAGAACTGGAAATAAGGTCACAGCCACCCGCGTCAAAAGGAGGAATGGGAGTAGTGAACACACCTTTGTAATGGTTATTGGAAACACCAATACAATTAGGTCCTATAAGGCAGGCATTATGCTTGTGAATTAAGGTACTAATTTTCTGTTCTAAGACAGCCCCCTCTTCATCAGCTTCCGAAAAACCAGCAGATATGATGATAAATGCTTTTGTGTTTTTTTCTTCGAGGAGCATTTGTACACTGCTCAGACAGTATTTTGCAGGAATTGCCAATATAGCTAACTCTGTGTCAGGAATATCTTTTATATTTTGATATGAAGGTATTCCCTGTACCTTGTTTTCTTTAGGATTGACAATAGATAGTGTCCCCTGATATCCACCATCAATACAGTTTTTTACAATTTTACCTCCTGGTTTTTTAATATCGTTAGATCCACCAACAATAACAATGCTTGCCGGATTGATGAGTTGCTCGTTTACCATAAGTTGATTTATACAGCCGGTAAAAGTAGGTTTGACAATAAAGGTAATAAATGACAAAAGTCATGTTTGTATGAAAAAGAAAAATGTAGTAAAGATCAGATATAAATTCTTTTGAATACTATGATTTAAATCATATGTAAAGGAAATTGCTTCTTATAATTTTGTTTTTATAAAACAAAAGATTGGTTTATAACGTGGGGATTAAAGAAAAGATAGCGCGATTAAAAAAACAAAAGAATGCAGTTATTTTAGCGCATTATTATCAGGATGAAGCTATTCAGGAAATAGCAGATTATGTAGGAGATAGTCTGGGATTATCTCAAAAAGCGGCAGCAACAAAAGCTGATATTATTGTTTTTGCCGGGGTACATTTTATGGCAGAGACTGCAAAAATATTAAATCCAGAAAAAAAGGTGGTATTGCCAGATATGACAGCGGGTTGTTCTCTGGCAGACTCATGTCCTCCTGATGCTTTTAGGAAACTAAAAGAGGCACATCCGGATCATACTGTAATTACCTATGTAAATTGCAGTGCAGAAATTAAAGCAATGACGGATATTGTGTGTACTTCATCCAATGCACTGAAAATAGTTAATTCGATTCCTGAAAATCAACCGATTCTTTTTGCACCCGATAAGAACTTAGGAAAATACATTATAAAGGAAACAGGAAGAGACATGGTATTATGGGATGGGAGCTGCATTGTACATGAAGCTTTTTGTATCGATAAGTTATTGGATCTGTACAAAAAACATCCGGGTGCAGTTATTATAGCGCATCCTGAGTCTGAAGAACATATACTGAAAACAGCAAGGTATATTGGTTCTACCGCAGGAATGATTCAGTATGTAAAAGATCATCCTGATAGTACATTTATTGTAGCGACTGAAGTTGGGATTTTGCATAAAATGAAAGAAGAAGTTCCGGAAGCAGTTCTTATTCCTGCTCCTGTAGAAGAAGATAATACCTGTGCATGTAGTGAGTGTGGTTATATGAAAGTCAATACGCTACAGAAGCTATACAATTGTCTGGAGAAAGAAAGCCCATCGATAGAAGTTGATCCGGTTATTAGAGAAAGAGCATTACTTCCGATTCAAAGAATGTTAACACTATCTAAATAGTTCCTTATGATATATACAGATTATTTGGTCATAGGTTCTGGAATAGCGGGGCTTACTTATGCGATTAAAATTGCCTCGAGATTCCCTACGCGGAATGTAACAATTATAACAAAAATGAGCGAGGAGGAATCAAATACTAAATATGCACAAGGAGGCGTCGCGGTTGTTCTTAATAGAACAACAGATTCTTTTGAAAAACATATTTCTGATACCTTGATAGCAGGGGATGGGTTGTGTGATGCGTCAATTGTAAAATTAGTTGTAAAAGAAGGTCCCGAATTATTGCAGGAACTAATCAATTGGGGAGCATCGTTTGATACGGGAGAAAATGGAGAATTTGATTTGGGAAGAGAAGGAGGGCATTCTGAGTATCGAGTACTACATCACAAAGACAGTACTGGTTATGAAATAGAAAAAACATTGTTGCAACAAATAGATGTGCTACCTAATATAACATTACTAACACATCACTTTGCAATTGATCTTATCACAGCGCATCAGGTGTATTCAACAGCCAAAAATATCCAGAAATGCTTCGGAGTCTATGTTTTTGACCAGAAAACCAACACGGTAAAAACGATAAAAGCTGGGAATACATTATTGGCATCAGGAGGGATTGGTCAGGTATATGGGCATACGACTAACCCTGCAATTGCTACCGGGGATGGAATTGCAATGGCATATAGGGCAAAGGCGAATATACAAGATATGGAATTTATTCAGTTTCATCCAACTGCGATGTATTCTAAAAATAAAGGAGCCTCTTTTTTAATATCGGAAGCTGTTAGAGGATTTGGTGCTTTTTTAAGAAATGTAAAAGGAGAACGTTTTATGCTGCAATATGATACCAGAGGAGAGTTAGCTTCCAGGGATATCGTATCTCAATGCATTGATAAAGAGCTTAAAAAAACGGCAACTACATACGTGTTTTTAGACTGCACTCACTTGGAGGTCTCTGCTTTTAAAAAGCATTTTCCTATGATTTATGAAAAATGTATTGAGTGTGGTATTGATATTAAGAATGATTGGATTCCTGTTATTCCAGCGTCTCATTATGTTTGTGGAGGAATTGTAGTGGATGAAAACGGGAAGACTTCTTTAGATAATTTGTATGCCTGTGGAGAATGCTCGAGAACAGGACTGCATGGAGCAAATCGTTTAGCATCAAATTCTCTATTAGAGGCATTGGTATTTGCAGATAGGGTTTATAAGCATCATACTACTTTACTTCCTGAAACTATGGAGAACATAGATATTCCTGATTGGGTAGAGATAGAAATACCTACATTGTTGGATATAAGAATTATAGAAGTATATAGAAAGAACTTGCAAAAATTGATGAGACAATATGCAGGAATTGTTCGCAGTAATAAGGAGTTAGAAATAGCAGTGTATTCCCTTGCTGAAATTTATAAAAAAGTAGAAAAATTATACAAGCAAAATAGCATCCATGTTGAGTTATGCGAACTACGAAATATGATTAATGTAGCACATATGATCATTACGCAATCGATTGCCAGAAAAGAGAACAGGGGAGGGTATTATAATAAAGATCTCGTCACAGAGAAAATCACCAGGTAAGCTTTTTTTCCAAATCAATTGTTTTTGGATGTAATATATTTTGTTCTACAAAAGCATAGTGCTGTATAACTGCCTCAATTTCGCGGCTTTTTGTTAGTAAATACAAAGCCGGTTTAGCAAATGCCGGAGTATTGGAAAGCGATTGCAATAAAAGATCGATTTTCTCTAGAGAACTCTTTATGGCTGTGTATTCCTTTTCTATATTGAATATAGGGTTTGTAACAGTGGCAAATTTAGGAAAGGTTAATAACATTCCTGATTTCTGAACACTAACCATTTCTTTTATAAAAGGATAGAGGATGAGTTCTTTTTTTTCGATATGAGTTGCTAATTGATTAGCGAGATCGTAACATATATTTTCGGTTTCTATTAAAGTTTCTGAATCAAAACCTACGTTTTTTTTATTGAATAGTCTTAATAATCGGATAATTTGTTGGGTGAGATGAAGGTGATGATGATGTATGATGTGTTCTACCAATGCATCTAATGACCATTGATCGTATTCCAAGCTCTTATGTCTATTGATGAAATCCTGTTGTATTTTCTCAAAAACAATTCCATTACGATCACAAATAGTTCCGATTGGTATATGTTTGGAAGAAGAGTAATCAATTTTATAAGTATTGAGAATATCAAGCGTATATCGATATTCTTTAATAAGTTCTAAAATGATTTTTTCTTTTTCTATCATTAAGGGGATTTTCTACTAAGGGTTTATTTTGTGTTAAAATTACAAAAGTATAATAAGGATAATAATAGGAGCTGTTATTATCCTTAAAATATTTTAAAAAGTATTGAAAAAACAAAAAACTTTAAGAGGTTGCGCTTGTGTTCGTGATATCGATAAGGATTTTCTGTAATTTTTTTTGATTTTCTTCTAATGCTTTCAGAATTTCCTTTTTAGAGGAAGTAAAATACGATTCGATATTCGTAAATAATGCTTGATAATAGGAAATTCCTTCTTTTAGGTTATTACTAAACGTACACAGATACTTTTGTTGTTTTTGATCCATTTGATGTTTAGAGTTGTCAAATGTTTTTTTGAGGTAATTGATATAAATTCCTAGTTCTTTGATAAACAGGTTGGGACGATCTGTTCGGGAAATCATATTATCACGACCATAGATGTGATCTGTCATTTCCCGTAATTTCATAACTTTTGAAAAGTAGGCCATATTAGGACCGGGACAAACAGAAACTCCGGTTCCCTCTTTTTTAGTATCAAGGTTATATTTTAAAAGGGCAGAGGTTCCCAAGCCGACACAGGTACAGGATTTTTCTGTGATTTTAGCAAGTTCTTTTTGATAGGTCTGCTCAGAAAGTCTAGCACCTTGTAGTTCCTTTATCTTTAGATATTGATATTGTCTGGAAGCAGTACAGAGTCCTTTATCATTATGCTCTTTATTAAGTGCAACAAATTTTTTGGGACATGAACTTCCCGGTCGTCCTTTTTTTATGTTGTTTTCTTTTTCTTCGTCTTTGGTGTTTCCTTTGAGATTATTAAAAGGAACTCCAAGAGGAGAAATATCACTGAGATATAAGTCTTTTTCTCTGGCAGCTGCTAATTGGTTCATTGTTTTCTCATCTACGGTTGTCGATTCAGGAACCAATAAGAAAGGGGAACCCCAGCCTACAGAATCTACCTGGTAATGATCCAGAATAAAGTGATGTTCCTCGGAGGTACCTACTCCTCCTTGAGCAGTAATTTTTACAGCAAATGGTTTTTGAGGAGGAGAGAATCCTTTTTGTTCCAGTGCAGGAACCAATGTTTGATACACCGTTTGAATCAATGCTTCACGTTTTTCTTTGAATTGCTCGAGAATAGGTCCCATTAAATATCCATCTGTGGCAAAGGCATGACCCCCACAATTAAGCCCTGATTCTATTCGATATTCAGATACCCATAATCCCTTTTTGGCTAAAAAACGTCCTTGAATTAAAGCTGAACGATAATCACTGACCTTGAGGACTAATTTTTTCTTTAATACCCCGTTTTTATCGGGATAAAAATCTTCAAAATTCTCAATATAACTATACAATCTGGGATTCATTCCTGCTGATAAGATTAAAGAGGAGTGAAGGGTACTGTTAGCATAGCCCCTTAGTGCTGCATGAGCATCATTGTATGCAGTAGGTAGTTTCTCTTTCTTGTTATAATTATCCTTATCCACTTTAGTCATGATATTCACATCAATACTACCTAACGAAAGATGCTCCTTAAACCATGTTTTTATATCTGCCTGAGAGAAATATTGATGGGTCAGCTGATTGAATTCTTTTTTTATCTCAGAAGAATCAGGAAGCATCTGGATATACTCTTTTATTTCTTTTGTTGTTTCGAAAGTTGCATTTTTGATTTTTTCGAATTTTTCTTCAGCCAGTTTGTGGATTAAATTCAGATAAGAAGTAATTCGTTTTGCTCTAAAATCATCAATTTTATCTGTAATTTCTTTATATGGAATTTCGAATTTAGAACAGTACATTTTTCTGAGCTTTTCTATGAGGATATCATCTACCAGCGATATGGCAGAATCAATACCTAGTGGAGCAACTTTGAGGGGAGTGTCAATGGTAAAACCAATACCCATCACAGGAATATGAAAGGTGTGTGTCTTCATGCGTATGATCTGAATTAAATTAATTTTAAAAGGTTGATATCAGATGAGAGATAGGTGTTTTGAATAGCTCTCCATACATTTTAGAGAAACTACATAACCATAAAATGGTACTAAACTCGTAGTATACCTGATATAAACGATGCAAGGTAGGGGATGAAGGGGAGGCAAAATATGATAAAAATCATATTTAGGGTGTTGTTTAGAGGAAAGAAAGAATAAAAAAAGCCATACCAATTGCGATGATATGGCCGTATTTTATTATAAATGAGGTTATTTTATTATTGTTTCGATTCCTTGAATTAAAGGAGAACCACTAATAGATTCATGAATGGTAATAAGTGTAATATGGGTATGGGTATTTTCATATAACCCTTTACTATAGCATAAAAATTTATAGAAAAATCCCTGATTTACCAGGATAGATACAGCAATAGGTTTATAGTGAACCCCAGGAAGTTCTTCAGTTGCTTCTTCAAATATTTTCCCGGTGATAGAAGTTATCGGTTCATAATATGACCATCCTGTAGAAAGGTTTGTTCCGTCGAATGTTTTTTTCTCAGTAATATAGGAATAACCATGTAATGGTTCATGAATAGAAAGCAATGAATAGAAGGTATGACTATCTTTTGAAGCGGTTTCTACTTCACAAAAGAATTTATAATTAATTCCTGCCAGAACCTGCCTGGTTACGTATAAGGGTTTGTAATAGACTCCTGACAGATTTTTGGTAATGGTGTGTATGACATTTTTAGAATCACTATCCGCCGGGGTACAAGTAGACCACATCCCCCATGCGGTTCCTTGTGGTTGATCTAATACTTTCATGTTCTTGTTGTTTATTTTGTTTAAAATGTATTCAATACTCAAATATATCGCTTGTAAAGTGATAAAATATTTCATGATATTTCAATACAGTTTTGGGGTGTTTATTGCTGAGATAGTTGACTTATAAAATGATATTAATCAGTAAGTTTTGAAAGTAAACAAATATCTTTGCAAAATATAATACAGCATGTTTGTAGAATGATGAGCAGGGGATACCCTGCGAATGGATTATTATTCCAGAAAGGAGTTGTTATGTTGGCAGATTTAGCTTTTACAAGTTGTTGAATTAGAGTTTGATAAATAACTATTAACTAAAGAATAATCATATGAATAAGGTATTAACAATACTGTTTGTGTTTGTATTTTTGGGATGTGCATCTTCTAAAAAAGTTGGAAAAGAAGAAATATTATGGATACATAGTGCTAAAGTTCCTTGTATGGGAGTTGCACCTATGAGCTGTTTTTCTGTTAAGAAAGAAGGAACAGGAGTATCTCAGGACTGGGAGTTATTTTATGATACGATAGAAGGGTTTTCATATGAACCGGGATATTTATATAAGATTAAAGTAGGAGTAACAGATATTCCTGCAGAAATGGTTCCTGCAGATGCCTCTTCTGTAAAATATAAATTAATACGGGTGATTTCTAAAGAAAAAGAAGAGGGATTACGATTGTCTGATAGCTGGAAGTTGATAAAACTAAAAGAAACTAGTATCCCTAAAAATGCCAAACCTTATATGGAAATAAATATCGCAGAAAATAAAGTGTTTGGTATGGGAGGATGTAACCGATTCTCGGGAAGTATCCAAAAAGCTACTAAAACTCAATTGCAATTGGGACCTATGATGAGTACAAAAATGTTATGCGAACAGGCGGATATGGAGCATCAGTTTTTCAAAGCTTTAGAAGAAGTGATGTCGTATCGTATCGAAAACAACAAATTATACTTATTAGATGCGAATCAAAAAGAAATATTAATTCTGGCGAAGTTATTATAATAGAAAGAGGCTCTTTTTAGAGCCTCTTTCCGTTCTTAGGTTGTTAGTTGACATGTGTTAGGAAATGAGAAAATAGTAAATAACTAGCTGGTTTGGAAAACTCCGATTTTGTTTCCTGCAAGTTTTTTCTTTTCATTACCAATTTCTAATTTAAAATTACTTTTTTCCTGGTATAGAAGAATAATATCAGATCCTCCGAATAAGAAATATCCAAATTCTTGTCCTTTGAATAGATGTACCCCGGCAGTAGCATTCATATTTACGGAAGACACCTGTGCCATTCCAACAGGTATTACAGCTACTAGTCCGTTTTTCTCTCCGGTATCTAAAATTAATACGCCACGAGTTTGCTTAAACTCATACCCATTACTTGCATTATCAGGTGCATCGAATTCTCCATCATCAGTAATTGTTACTTCCAGAAACACCTTTCCCTGAATCGCTTTGGAATACTTTACTTCTCCTGCTACTGGGGCACAAAAACGATGCAAATCATATGGAGATAAAAAAGAATGCATATAAGTTCCATTGGCAAAAGCATCTTCATATCCACTTCCGGCAATTAATTCTTTGATTGAATAGGCGTGTGTCCCTTTAATACGCTTGGTTTTTAGGGAGGCTTTTCCATCGATGATAATTTCGGAATTTTCATTAATTGGGAATTCTTCTTTGAATTCGGCATCAGCTGGGGATACTACTACCTGATCATTCCTCATCTCATCAACAGGTCTCTTTCCAGGGAGTGCTTCTCTGGCAAAAAATTGATTAAATGTTAGCCATCCGCTAGCGTTATTAGGAATCGCTCCTTTACCTTCTGGAGTATATGCTCCTGGAGGGATCATATAGTCTTCCATTTTAAATAACGGCTGGTTGATAAAAGACTGTAAACTTTCTGGGGTAATGGATTCTGGTGTATTCAGGAAACTTCCCCAGTCATTGGCAAAGGTGACCAGCCACTCGGAGAAAACAGGAATATTTTGTACATGATTGATTAACCAGTAAAAATGACATAGCTTATTCATAATTTCCTGATCGTAATTTTCTTTAGAACTGATATCGGCTTCAGTAGGAATCCATCTTACAAACCGGTCCAGATAGCTGTAATATTCATTAAGGGTCTGAGGCCATTCAAACTTATCCATGTTCTTTAATTTTTTTTCGACAGCAATTTTTTTTGCTGCGATAAGAGAAGCAGTGATCGCATCTCCAAGCATCGGATGGTTATGAACTATTTCCTGTAATTCTACAACGACTTCTTCGTGTCTGTAGATGATTGCTTTTTTAGGTTTTTTAGCAACTCCTTTTTGTAGTACATCAATAAATGTGCTTTCCATTTTTTTTGGTTTTGGTTTTAAGATTTATGTGTTGTTGTATTGGCAGAGGGTACTGCCTACACCTTACTAAGGTATTTAATAAATCATTATTGAGGTTGAGGGGAAATCATAAATAAAGTATTGGTTTTTAATAGTTTAAAAAGAGTTGTTTCGTTCAAATGATTAAGGCTGAGGGGATCGGTGTTATTTTTTATCAAATTGAATCATTAAAAAGAAATAGACGTAGCACTTGCAGGAAGATATTAGCCATAAAAAAGCCTGCTATTGCAGGCTTTTTCTACTTGTTTTTTTATGCTTTTGTTATACTGATAGGATTTCTCCTATAGCTTGTCCTTCTTTGATGATTTTGAAATAGCGATGTACAAATCGTATTTTTCCATTTTTTCGTTCTATAACATTAGAGAAAAGGTAGCCATAAGGTTCCAGTTTTATTAAAAACTTTCTCAGACGATGAATCTGAAGATTTACATAATAAATATCAATTTCTTTTCCGAATTCTTTCGTTAAATCAATGGTTAGATCTGTTAAGGATACCCACCCTTGATCATCGAATACATAACCTAAGTTAGCATCAGATAATCGTTGTCTGGCGAGGGTAAGTAGTAAATAATTATGAACTCGGGTTCCAAGATCTAACTCCAGCTCATTCATCACTATTTTGATATGGCTATTTTCTTCATCGGCACTCAGTGTGAATACAAAATATGCACGATCAATAATCTGCCTATAGTCAATAGTTTCGTCGAGACTACTATTTTCTATAAACATCCATTCTTCATTATTAAATTCTAAGGTTATCCCCTGAAAAAGCTCAATAGTTTTACCCCCTTTTTCTGCTTTCCATTTCATGTCCTGTGTACAATAGAATGTAATTTCAGGATCTTCTTCATTGCATAATTCCAGGCAAGAGGACAACGATAGAATTTTATTTTCATAGGTCAATGATTTTAGATAACAGCTAGGTGTATCGTCATCGACCATTTCCCATTTAGTGGTATTGCTTCTACCGTATTGTACAGTATCTCCTTTAGACAATTTTACAGTAGTATGTGTAATGTATTTTCCATTAATTAACGTACCGTTTCTGCTATGATCTTTGATATACCAAATCCCACATTTCCAGAAAATAGTTGCATGAGACTTGGAAACGTCATTTTCCTGAATATGTGTATTAGCAGTAAATTGATTTCTACCAAATACATGATGTGTATTTAATACTACAATGTCTCCTAAGGTATTATTTTTTAGAACTGCCATGGTTAAGAGATTTTAATTGTATAACTAATTGTATTACAGGTTTTTTCGTTTGACAACTTAAAGTAATACAATTCTGAACAGACTGTTTTTTAGTTCTTGTAAACCAAAAATACTTGTATTAATGTTTAAGATATACAAATAAAAACTAAAAATGTAATAATTGTACTACAAATTTAAAATTAATTTTTTCAGCTTTAAATAAGTAAAAATACCTGATAATTTCACTTCTTTAATAAGATACGTATTTTGTAGTTTATAAAGAAATTGTATCTATTTGTTTTTCCTCAAACAATTCAAAAAGATTTTCAGGACCCTTCGTGTCTTTATCATATTGCAATAATTTGATACTACCTTCTCCATCTGTATAGGGAGGAGCTTGTAAAGATTTTAATACAAAATATTTTTGATCATTTATATCAATAGTTCCATCAATTAAGATTTTGTGTACGTCATTAACAAATACAGGACCTCTAGCTGTACGACTCATACTTGAAGTTTGTTTTTGTGCCTCTTCAAATATATGGAGTGCTTTATCTAAAGGAATTTTAAAACAACTTTCTTTATTGTGATCTGCTTCCATAAGCATATAAAAAGGAATTAATCCCAACTCTATTTGTTTGGTCCATAAGTTGACCCAAGCCCCTGTTGAGTCATTTATATCTCTAACTAATGGTCCTTGACATCGTATAATAGCCCCAGTTCTTTTTATACGTTGAGTGGCTTCTTTGATTATTTCTCCTTCTAATTCCTGGGAGTGTGTAAAATGAGCTAATATATTAAGATGTTTTCCCTTAGAAATAATATATTCAAATAAATTAAGGAGCTCATAAGAATCAACATCTGTAATGAATCGATAGGGCCACCACGCCAAAGATTTGGACGTTATATTAATTACTTTAACAGATTCAATATCTAAAATCGGATCTATATATTTTTTTAAAGTATCAGCTTTTATAATTAAAGGATCAGCTCCGGTGAATACAACATCTGTAATTTCCTTATGTTCTTTTAAATAAGATACGGGAGCTAAAGGGAAATCATATGAAGAAGCATTTTGCATTTCGTAATCGTTAAAAGTTACCCATCTAAAACAATAAGAACAATAACTATGGCATGTTTTTACCATTGGATTAGGGTAAAGAGCTAAAGTTGTTTTAAAAGACCGGTAAGCTCCTTTTAGTAAACTTCCATTATGGATAGGAACACAATTCTCATTGTAATTGATTTTCGGAAACATTTTATTTTTTACATGATTTATAAAAATCAATAACTCAGTTTCAGAACCACTTTCCTGTATTTCTATGAGTTTCAAATAATCATTTATATGTAACATTTCTTTTCTAGGAAAGACAAGCTTATATATTGGATCATTTGGTACTTTTTGCCAATTGATTAATGTATCAATAACATAATTATTAATCTTGAAATGAAAAACTCGAGTTAATACATCAAATACTTTGCGTTCTTCCACAGGTAAATTTGAGTAATAAGTAGTTTTTTTAAAGGTTTTACTTGTATAGGATTTAAATTTCATTTTGACGTTGTTCCTTGATCTATTATATTTTAATAAGTGGGGTATGATTACACATATAACCCCATTTCATTTAATTCACATTCTTGTAACTTTTGTTTTGACCAACCAAGTTTTATAGGCAGATTGTAAAGCCTTTCATTTCCCAATTGAGGCCAAATAAAACATAATCCAGGAATAGTAACTTTGACTGTTTTGATAGGTAAATCAGGTCTGCTGTAGTTTGTGACTAGTAGTTCAAAACCAAGTGTTTTAGCCTTGTTTATTCCCCATATAATATCATTTTTGATATCTTTACTTTCATTATTTTGATAGCTAGAAAGTTTCTTTTTATTTCCATTTCCTTTAAGAAATTGTTCTTCTTCGATAGCATTAAAGTCAAAGGGTGCATTTTTCTGTTCTCGAACAGGTATTAATTGGCATAATTCTGTTAATGCTCGTGTACATGCTGTTTCTATATTTAAGTGGCACCCAAAGCCAAAACAAAATACTCCAGTTTTCTTGTGTTGAGCAATAGCTGCAATTGTAGGAATATCAAAATCATTTGTAATATCAAGTGCCCAGTAATCCCATTCATCTTTAAGTGTTTCATGAATTTTGAACACCTTACCTTCTTGTATAGTCGATAAATCAATTAGTGGTCGTTCTATTTTATTATACCACCATATAGCAGAAGCATCTCTTTCTATAAGTTCATAGAATCCTTGAATGATCGCTTCTTCTATTGAGTTTCCGGCAGCGCATCCATTGGAACTCCAATGTATATATTGTTTATCATGATCAAAAGGTGTATTTGAAAAGCAATGATTAAATGGTAGGTAGACAAACTCTTCTTTTGTTAAAGACCAAGTGAGGGTCCAATGCAAAGGAATGGTTGTATCATATATATTCACTAAATGATTAAGGATATTAGAAGGTAACTTGTTATCTATATAATCTTGATATTGGTTTTTACTGAATTTGGCTAATTGAGAAGGTAAGTAGTACCTTTTATTTAGGTTGTCAGGAGCTGATTTTATATAGAATTCATCACCTTGATAGAGTGCAGCATATCGCTCAATAGATTCACACAAAGCACTGACTTTTGATTGGTCATTAACAATTCCTTTACCTAATGAAATTTGTCTAAACGATGAATTATTAATTATTTCTTGAGGACTAGGGGTTTTAAAATACACACTTTTATAGATAGTAATTGTATTTTGTTTTTTCTCTGATATAAAACTTAAACCAGAAATAACACCGGTTATTGGACTTATGTATTTATCTAGTTTTTCTAAAGTTTCATCAGGACTCATTGAACGCGATCCTCCATCCATTTTTTCTTTCTTCAAACAACTATGCAGATTTACTGGGGATTGAAGTTGTTTTTTTAGAAGTAGTCTATCTCCGCAAATTGAGCATTGGGGTTTATTATGAACAATGTGTTTTTTTAGAATAATATTGTTTTGTAAGTTGATTTCAAAGCAGGTATTTTCATTTTTAATTGTATCATTTATTACTGTTGTAACCCATTTTAAATCTATTTCTACATTCTGAAGATATATTGGGTGAGAGATATAGTTTTCTACATTTTTTTTTAATAGAAAATTGAGGATCGGACGATTTTGAAGTAGTTGATTAGATAAACATTTCCAACATGGTTGTTTTTTTTTCATAGATAGAAATGGACCTATCATTGGTTTTGAACCTGTCAATTTAATAAGCACATATGGGCGTTGAGAGTGAACATGCTTTTTATTAATCAGATGTAATCTTGGGTCTAAATAATTATCAATAAATATAAGTGAGATATTTTTTTTTGATATTGAAATATTTTGAAGAAGTGTACTACTTATATGTGATAAGTTATAGATAGTTACATCATCATGTATTTCTATATCTTTTGTTTTTTTTGGAAGATGGTAGAGCGTTTCTTTTTCGCTTTGTAAAGGAGCTAAAATTTCTTTATCAATAAGGGTTTTAATAGAGTAGAGGAAGGAGGCTTTTTCTATAAAGCTTGGAATTTCATCAATAAATTGAGAAACTTTTTTACTTCCATTAGCAAGATTAATTATTCTTTTGTGTTTGTCATTTGTAAATAGGTGGTCATTATTTTCGCCAATCAAAATAATTTCATTCCTAGAAATAACTTTTTTGGTAAATTTTGGGTGCCAGCCAATTTTTCTATCAAGATCAATCATTTAGTGGGGTTTGTGTTCTGTCATATATTACTATAGGGGAGTTATTACTTTCTGAAATAGGCCATAATTTATTTGTTATAGATGTAAGTTTCTCTAATTGATTGTCTTCTTCTATAAAAAGAGCTATCGAAATACTCATTCTATCCTCGGAAGAAGTATTTTCTTGACTATAATGCCAGACATTGTTATGATGAAAACTCAATCCACCAGACTTAGAGATCATAGGAGTTTCTTCCCATTTATAATTAACAGGAGCTTCTTTTTGTATTATAGTAGCTTGCTTTTTAAGGTTTCTTTCCATTCCATCGTTAGCAGGAGATATATTATTCTGTTTCCAAAAGTGAGATTTTTTTAAAAAGGTTAGAGTCCCGGAGTCATCAGAGACATCACTTATAGGTATCCATGCGCCTAGTAATGTTCCATTTTCGAAATCAACATATTTAGAGTCAGTATGCCATCCTATATTACCTAACATACTTCCATTACAAGGCTTAAAAAAGAAATGGGTAGCACAGATTGATATTCGAGTTGCATTTGTAATCTCCGCAGCTTTTTTACCAAAAACATTACTTTTTAACAAGTTTAGTATTAATGGATCATAGAGATGAGATTGATCTATTTTTTGAATTAAATCGAGATTTCCAATATTCCAACAATTCTTTAAAGGAAAAGAATGATTTTCCTTTCCTTTAAAGATGTTTGTATACTTATGACGAATTAACTCCAAACTTTTTTTATCAAATAAAGGGTCAGAAAAAATAATAAACCCATCTTCATTGAATTGTTTTTTAAGAGTCATTTCGATAAAATTTAGGCAATTGTGAAAGGATATGCTTTTCCAGCAGCCATATAATCAGTTACAGCAGCAGCAAGGTCCTCATCGTTTTCAGGTTTGGGAGGTACCATCATTTGGACAGTTGAAAAATAAGCATTTTCTGAATTATTATCCTTCAATACTTCATACCATCCATTAACCTTCTTTTCTTCTAAATTTCTTTTATACGATTTTTGTCCTTTGTATTCTGTAAGTGTAATACGAAGATTAGATGGAGGAGTGTAGTTATATCGATTAATAAAAAGTTCCCGAATCTCTTTAAAATCCATTTCATAGACATCTTTTCCATTTATGTTTTTATTACTCCAAATATCACAGACTAAACGAAGAAATGCAGTTTTCCATTCATCATTGTCTTTGATTCCAATTAATATATTTTCATCACCTTCGTACTCATCTTTGCTATTGATCATAGTGTTTAATTTTTGTTGTTTATAATTAATTTTAATGAATGTTTATATAAAGGAGCTTCCGTTGTTTGGGGAAACTCATTGACTAAAGGAGTTAATAATTCTAAAGCTTCTTCTTTTTTATTTTCTTTAATTAAAAGATCACAATAAGAATAAGTTATATTTAATTCAATCCATTTAGCTCCTTGATTTTTAGCTTCTTGTATTCCAAGTAAGAAATGTTTTTTACATTCTTCAGAAATGTACCCCTTTTCTTTAAAAAAAGCTTGACTTAAAGATTTATGAACAAATGGAAGTCCCCATTTTTCATTTAATTCTTTTGCTCTGACTAATGTGCTTTTCATTCGTTTAATGGCATATTGATGCGCCCCAATATTTGAATGAATCTCTCCTAGTAAGGACTCCCATATAGATAATCCTCCAACTCTTTTTTGAAGTATAATATTATCTATAAATGATTCTGAATATTTATTAGAGTTTTTTGCCCATTCATATAGTAAAATTCCATAAGAACCAGCCCATTCTTTCTCACTCTTATTAGTCTTTATAAAATAAGAAGAGATTGTCTCATCAATTTTTTCTTTATCATTACATACATAAGCAATCCAACATGAGAATACTTTTCCAAAATCACTGAACATTGAGCACCCTATTTTTTCTGACCATTCATACCCTTCATTACATAATTTGTATGCATTATCAATTTCACCTAAACAACATTTTAAAAAACCTAAGATATATAAGCTATTAGCTTTAGCCTCTATACCAAAAGTTTTCCATAGTTCTTTATCTTCATTATCATTGTATAGTTTTAATCCTGTATTTAAAAGTTGTTCAGCCTTTGTTAAGTTTCCTTTAATGTGATATGTCTGAGCAAGACTAGGTAGGACTAATATTTTATAATGTCTATTTTTCAAAACTTCTGATTCAGCTAAAATTTCTTCTCCTATTTCTATAGCAGCGTCATAATTACCTGTATATAATTCATTTTGTAATAAAGTAAAAGAATTAAGAAATCTCGTATTAAATTGATCTTTCTTATGCTCAAAATAATTTTTCGAAGTTAGAAAATTATCAATTTCATTATTCCTAGTACTAAGATTGGTTAATTCTTCATGACCTATTCCATGTATTGCTGTGATCGATGGGTATCTTAAAAAATTGACTTTGAATTCAATAGCGTTTTTTACTATTTCGTCATTTATTTGTGGAACCCAATTAAGTAAAGAATTAGTTATTGATTTTATTTCTAAATTAGAAGAATGTTCTAGAGAATTTTTGGCTGCTTTAATCCCATATTCACAAGCTTCTTCATATTTTTCGGCTTCAGCAAGGTGCGTCGCAATTAAGAAAGCATCTATAAACGTTTGTGTTTCGAATTCATTTTTTAAGGCATCGGCAATTCTCAGATGGACTTCTTTTTTATAAGAAGAAACCATCCCGTCATAAGCGGCATCACGAATTAATGCGTGTCTGAAAATATAACTTTCTCCTTCTACTTTTCGTTGACGATAAATTAAATCGGCACTGACCAGAATATCCAAATCATTTTGTACCAGTCCTTCATCTCGTAAGGAAGATTTTATCAGAATGTCATAGGAGAATTCTCTTCCGATTGCAGCAGCTAATTGTGCAGTTTCTTTGGCAAACCCAAGAGTATCTAAGCGAGCATTTAATAAATCTTTTAAGGTAACCGGAATATTCTTGATTGCTTCTTTTTTGATTAGTTGGTATAAGTTATCTTCCTGAGTCAAATAACCTTGATCATGAAGCATTTTAGTAAGTTCTTCTATATAAAGAGGAATTCCATCTGTTCTTTGTGCGATATAGTTCAAAGTTTCCTGATCGAGTTCTCCTCCTTCTAATACACCGAGTATCAGATTACGGGTGTATGTTTTAGAGAGTGTTTTTAATGAAATATCTCGATGGTATGTTTGCTTCCATTCATGAGTAAATTCCAGCCTGGCTGTCATGATCATCAATAATGAATGATCGGAGAGATCACTTAGTAAGAATTCTATAAATTCCTTACTGGTGGGATCAGTCCAATGAAGGTCTTCTATAATAAGAAGAAAAGGAAGATCGTTTCCTAAAGAGAGGATATAATTTTTTAATATCGAAAACAGGATGTTTTTTTGTTGTTCAGGCGGACTGGGAGTAATCGTATAAGAGTCCGGTAATGGAATGGAAAGCCAGGAGCAGAGGATAGGCATACTCTCGGTTAATTCACAACCTATTTTTTCTAATTCCTTTTCGAGTATAGCAATGGTTTCTACCACTGTTTGTATGGTGTCAATTTCCCAATGATTACGAAGCATATAAAAGAAAGGATATAAGGCATTATTTTGGTGCTCCGGGAGACACCTGCACTCTTTTATAGCGTATTGTTGTTGATGGATTTCTTTTTTTATCTCATAAATCAACTTGGATTTTCCGATACCAGCTCTCCCTTTTATCAATATAGAGGAACCGTTTCCTGTGATTGTATCTTTCCATGCAGATAGAATTGTGTTTTTTTCTTTAATACGACCGATCATTGCTCTATTAGCACTCCATGGACGTAAGAATGAAGAAGCTTCCATTTGGTGTTCCCCAACCAGTTCATAAATAGGGATGGCTTCATGAGAAAAAGCTAATTGTATATGGGTAGGTTTTTTAAAAACAAGATACGGGTCTAATAATTTTTTGGAAGTTTCAGTAACCTGAACGGAATTATCACGTGTTTGATATAAAAGATCAAATGCGGTTCCAGGGACTTTTCCGTCAGGAGTTGCATTGGGGTTGATCATTACATCTCCAGAGTGAATAGCGATTCTAATATGAAATTCCAGACCTTGTTGCTGTAGCAAGGTTTCTCCTCTTCGCTTTATCTGAGATATGATTTCCAGAGCAGTTCTTCCTGCTCTTCGCGCATCATTATCACTTACTTGAGGATATCCGAAATAAATAAGCAGGTTATTCGTAATTTTTCCGGCAGTATATCCTCCATAGCGAATAGCAATATCTTCACAATTGCGAAGTTGATCTTGGTGAATTGTCTCTATAGTTTCTGTGTCAAGTGCACATTGTTTGGTTACTGTCATCCCGAGCTTAATCGCCAGAACGTTGATTTGTCGTTTTTCATTAGCAGTTGGAGTCCAAACCATTTCATTGACCTCGGTATCACTATCAATAGCGTGTGTTACTTTTTTCTCACTGAGGTTACCAACCAGTGATTGGAAATTTATTTTGATAAAATCATTGTACAATCGGGTTGCATCTCCAATTCGGGTACGGGATTTTTTGTCAAGTACTTTTCTTAATATATCAGCTATTTCATGACCTGCCAGCGATGCGGGCAATACAATATTACTGGGATGTAATTGTTGTTGGAAAATTTCTGCAACTGAGTTTCCGTGGATTACCGGCTGCCCGGTAAGGCACTCTATTAATACCAATCCCCAGGCATATAAATCGGATTTTACGGTAGGTGCTTCTCCCCGTAATTGCTCAGGAGCACTATAAGCAGGAGTCCCTACCATTTCTTTAGTTAGAGTAAGGCTCATATAATCTTTGGATCGAACCTCATGAGTAATCGCTCCAATACCAAAATCCAATACTTTTGCCACTGGGGCAGCTCCTGTATTGGTTACCATGATATTTTGAGGTTTTAGATCCCGGTGTACAATTCCTTTCTTATGAGCACTGACCAATGCATCCAGAACTTGCCCCATAAGAAGTGCTGCTTTTTGAGGAGCAAGACCATTGTTTTTTATAATTAAATCTTTTAGGGTAACTCCTGAAATATATTCAAATACGGCAAAAGGCTCTCCAGTAGTTGTATAGCCCTTATCTAACATTTTTACAATATTAGGATGACTGATTTCAGCACAGAGTTTAGTTTCTCTTTCGAAACGATGTATCTGCTGTTTCTTTTTATTTTCGTCTAGTGTTAGACTAAACTTAAGTAGTTTGATAGCTACGGTCTGTTCTGTACTTTTCTGAAGTGCTTTATATACTTTTCCATAACCACCTTCCCCAATAAGTTCAATAATGGTATAGTTCTTTATTTCTAGGTCCGAATCAGCCTTTTGATTGTTAGATGTATTCATTGTGAAAAATTATTAGCAAGATTTTTTAGTATCGTTGTGAGAATTGCTCAAAAACAATTCGTTAGGATGCAGTAGTACTACCTTATAGCGACAATAGATTGTAACCAAAACCTTAAAAAAGAGATTCTTATAGAAAATAGAGGTATGAATGTGCTTGAAAAATGCTCCCGAAGATTGAAGCCCTGCTTTCTGAAAATTCTTTTTTTTGCTAATACAATCACTGTTTTTTTACAGGGAATAGTATTGAGTAAAGATAAAAAGCAAGTACTTTTTCTTTTTTGATAATAAGTAACATTGTTTTTATAGTTCATCATTTCAAAAAAATGAAATGATATAATACCAGTTACTGAAAGTAAATTGTTGTGTAAAGTACTCATTTTTAGGGTAGGTTTATTAATAGGTTTTATATTACATTTTATTTTTAAAAAGGATAAAAATGGCTACAAAACCGCATACAATTTACTATTTTTTTAGATTATCAAAATTTTATTTTAAGATTTTTTATGTAATATAATTACTACATTTTTTATTTTTATGAAAGTTAATTCTTACTTTTTTGTTATAAATTGTCAGATATACAGAAATATAGGGTGTGATAGTTCATTGTTATTTTTTTATAATATGAGTTTGTTGTTTTTTACTTGTTTAATCTATTTTTAATGATGTTGATGATTCTGTAATAGCAATGCGAGAATGATTAAAGCGAATTCGTGCATTTTTCTTTTCGATTAGACTACCTAATAGATGACCATAGTTCTCAATCTCGTATAATTCTTTTCTTACTTGATATAGCTGTTCATTGATGAAATGACTATCAATATGTCCAGAGATAGATTCATTGAGAACATCGATGAGCGTTTCGGTTTTTATCCATCCGATATGGGATGAAGGGATTTCCAGAGACATATCTTCCTGTACTTTTTTAGCTAATAAAAGTAAAATAAGGTGAGATGAAGATGCGCCTAATACGATTTTATAATCATTGATTAAAACCGTAATAATAACTTCATTATAAGAGGGGCATACTTCGAATAAGAATGTGATATTTTTTAGGATGTTTTTAGAGCGTACTGTATCTTCAAGGTCTTCATTTTTATGAAATATCCAATGTTGATTTTGAAAACGGATAAAGTCCCCATCATTAATGATCATAGATCGTTCATCATTTTCTAAAATCCATTTTTTGTCCTCATTAATGTATAACATACAATCTTTTACATCATTATTAATTAATAATACTCCGAGATCTAATTCTATATAAGAAGCATCAAAAATATTTTGAATATAACTACAGGGTTTGTTGAGATTTGTAATTTTCCAAAAAGAGTCATTTCGTTGGGTGAATTTTATTTTTTGACCAACTTTTAATTGAATAATATCATTGTGAATAAATTTGTTATCTACAAGTGTTCCATTTTTGCTTTGATCTTGTAAATACCAGGAATCCCCTTTCCAAAATATAATAGCATGACTTTTTGAAACATCATTTTCCGGTAAAAAAGTGTTTACTACGGCTTTATTTCTACCAAATAGATGCTGGGTGCTTAGCACAATAACTTTACCAAGTTGATTATCTTTTAGGGTTGCCATTTTTGGGGTTGTTAATAATAATTGAACCTATATAACTTGAGAATGGGAGTAGGTTTCTTATCAAGTTTATAAAATATTTTATGTTTTCAAACGCAGGTGTTTTTATAAAATGATTGATTAAAAATACGTACGAACAGGTATAGGTTTAAAAGTAAAACAAATCTAATTTGAAAAGTATCATGTTCCAATAGGTGAAAATACCTGTTGTATATCTAATAATGATGGTTTTTAGGAAAAGTAGTGTAGCGGTAGTATATAAAAGTCTCTGTCTTAATTTTATTAGTATACGGTTACTTCGTAGTAATTACAATAGTGTGTAATATTATACTATTGTGTATAATATTGTGGTTGAATATTCTTTTTTTATGTAAATTTGTAAAAAATATAATGTAAGGAGTTTCACACTGTTTTTTTAAGGTAAAAGTATCCTTTATAAATATTAGTTATATAAATAAAGTATGCACATTGATTAATTTAAAAAAAGTAAAAAGCATAAAACAAGCAATAGATGTAGATTGTTTTGTATAGTAAATAACAACCATCTTAGAAAAAATAGAACACATGAGAGACAAAGAACTGATCATTGAGCTGATACGTCAGGATTTAAAACACAATCAATTGGTATACGGATTAGAGAGAATAGGATTGGAAGGAGCCAGGCTTCACCATCTGGAGATCTATGATATGATTCACCGTTTTATGGAAGTGCCAGAAGGCTTAGTCGGAAATCGATGGGGGATGACGTATGCTAATTTTATGAAGGATGCCGTAAATTACCCCATAACACCTAAGGGAGATTCACTTACACCTTTAGCGTATGCTTGTTATACACAGTTAAAAGAAGTGTTGGAGGAGTCGAAGTAGTGTGTGTGCTACCTCATGTAGAGAAAGCCTCTGTGATATATATCAGAGGCTTTGTTTTGAACAGGATTAATACCAGAAGCAGTAGCGACCGTTGATGCACCTTCCTGCATCACAAAATTCACCCCATTGTGTTTGAACGCAGCATCTGGATCCAGAACCGGTACATCCACCTCTTCCGAAACCACCACTGATTTTCTTTTGCTCATTTTTATTGATTTCTTGAGCTCCTGATAAATTTAAGATGTTTTTTAGCATGATAAAATGATTTATTGTTAAACACTAACTACTCAAATATAAGTAGATTGTTAATCAAATAGTTACGCTTTTTCATCAGTATTGTTATGGTAATTATTTTAATTATTTATGTTTATAACTCACTAAACTCTCTGGTTATTAGCTGTTTTTTTTTAGTTTATGTGCTGATTATTAATGGTTTATTGGTTTTGGTGAGAAATGTAAATAATGCCCTTATTCAGTAATCAAATCTTACTTTTGTAGATTAACACCTTTGCTGTTTTTTACTTAAAAAATGTTAAAATTTAGAATCATATAAAAATATCCGTGTGTTTAAATTGTTGTTAAACAGTTGTTTAAATATGTTTTTTTGTTAGGATTAAATGTTACCGTATTTTTTTTGTGTTTTTACCGTAAACTTAGTTTTTCCCAAAACATTACATTTGAAACGTATAATATAGAAAAAGTAATTTTTCATTTCTTTTATATCGAGCCCCTCAAGATTATGTAAAGAATTAATTGATTGACAAACATTCATTTCAATATTATGTAGAAATGATGGGACTCAAAGTAGCGGAGCTTTGCTTTTAAATAAAAGAATACTTCTCTTACTCATCTTTCCTTTTCATTTCTAAGAAAAAGAGAATACAATAAATATATGTTACATCCGTATTAAATAAGGTAATAACTTAATATTTATTTTACATTTTAGTTGTATACTAATTACTTTTTTTTCTGAAGTTTGCATTGAATGTTTGCTCATTCTGTCTTTTTTCAAAGATATTATGCAGTACGTATAGTGATTAGTAGTATGAATTAATTGTTTGTGTCTCTACACTATAAGAATTTAAATTTACTTTGATTAGTTGATGTTTTGAGAAATGACATTTTCTTAAAAGAGAAATATACCAACCCCACTTTCTATCAAAGCATCAGCGATATTTTATAAATGTATAACCTTTAATAGTAACTGTATAGCTGTATTAAGTGAATACCCCCTACCGTCACAGAATATGGTTTTATGTAAAAACAAAAAAATTAAAAAACAATCATTTTATAACGTCAGTTTAATTACACACATTGATTATTACCCTTAAAACACAATGTCATTTATGAATAAACCTATAAAGAGCGGTTGGTATGTCCTCTATGTAAGATCAAGACATGAAAAAAAAGTAGAAAAACTCCTAAAAGAAAATCAAATAAAAGCGTATTTACCTCTGATTAAAACGATTAGAAAATGGAGTGACCGGACGAAAACAGTAGAATTGCCATTATTCCCATCGTATGTATTTGTATATATTAATTCTTCGATGGATTTTTATAAAACACTGTCCATAGAAGGTACGGGGGCTTGTATTCGATTTGGATCAGATTATGCAATTGTAAAAGAAAATGAGATAAAAAAAATAAAATTATTAACCAGTACTGAAGAGATTACTAATATTGAAAAAAAACTGGATATGCCCAAAGTAGGGGAAATCAAAACAATAGAACAAGGACCTCTGTGTGGTTTGGAATGTGAAATAGTAAAAACAAATAATGAAAATAAAATTGTAGTAAGGATAGATTCTATTCAGCAAAATATCACTGCGACAATACCTTCATACTATTTGTCAAGTTCATTATGTGTTAATTAGTTTTTAGGTATCAAAATATACACAATCAATCAAAAATAAAACATATTTATACAAAAGGAGCAATAGCTCCTTTTTTGCTACTTAGAGGTTTTGTCGAGTTATACAAAATGATTTTTATAACGCTTTTTTTAGGGAATATTAACTGCTTTTATAAAAATTAAAAATGATAAAAAAAACGTCTAAATTTAACGGATATACAATGAGGTTATTTAACAGAAAAGTTATAATATCACTGAATCATAATTGTAGCTGTTAAAGCAGTCATTCTAAACTTTAGATACGAATTCAATAGCTACATTTGAATAATAAGATAACTTTAATCAACCACCACTAATGAAATATTTTTATAAGCTATTACTATGTATTGTGGTAACAATTAGCTGTAATCAAAAAAAAGAAGCTAAAAACCCCAGTATATATGATATAGAGATTCAATCTATTACAGGAGAAACAATGAAGCTTTCCGATTATAAAGGAAAAAAAATACTGATTGTCAATGTAGCATCAAAATGTGGTTTTACTAAACAGTACAAAGGATTACAGGCTCTATACGAAAAACACCAGGATTCTCTTGTTATTATAGGAGTACCCTGTAATCAATTTGGACAACAGGAACCAGGAACCAAAACTGAAATACAATCTTTTTGTAAGTTAAATTATGGTGTTACATTTCCATTAACAGAAAAACTAAACGTACAAGGAGAGGAGCAACACCATTTGTATCAGTGGTTAACAGATAAAACCTATAATAAAAGTAAAAACTCTAAGGTAAAATGGAATTTTCAAAAATACTTGATAAGTGAACAAGGAACATTACTAGATGTTTTTTCCTCAGAAATTCCTCCACTAAGTAATCAAATAACAAAATACTTATAATGAAGTACCTTTTTTTTCTGATCATCTTTTTGATCATAAACTTTGCAGCGCTGGGAATAGGAGTCTATTTAATGAATAATGGACCAGTATCAGAATGGTATATATCACTAAATAAAGCACCTTGGTCTCCACCAAATTGGTTATTCGGAGTTGCCTGGTCTTTTATAATGGTATGTTTTTCTTTTTATATGGCAAATCTCGTTGTTGTTCGAATAAATAAACAAATAATAGTGCTGTTTTTTGCACAATTCTTTTTGAATTTTTTCTGGAATTTTGCCTTTTTTAATCAGCACTGGGTCATGGAAGCTTTTATTATATTACTAGTACTGACAGCTATTTTAGGATTTTTCCTAATCAGATATGCACGGGATGTAAAACAATTTTCTTTATTGGCATTACCCTATTTTGTATGGTTGTTATTGGCGTGTTCCCTAAATGGATATGTAGTGTTTAATAATTAATGAGCGCTTAACAAAGTTGTTATTAGAGTTATGTTATTTCGATAAAGGGAAGTAACTTTAGCTGGTACCCTAGACCTAGGTGTTTTGAGAATTGTCTCGAAATTGCAATGTATCCTCATTAGAATCCTTATGTATTCGTCTTTAGGACATATATCTATAGTTGTATTTCATTCGAGCCTTCGAAGATTTTATATATGTGAGGATAATTTGCTTTGAAATTTTCAAAAATGAATTCTGTTGGAATATCTTCAAAATGACCGTAATCATCTAAATATTCCATGAATAGATTCCCTGTATTATCATATTGTTGAAAGATCGCATCCTTTTTTCCATCAAAATCTAGTGGAGGGACATTGCATTTATAACAGAGTTCTTTATTAAATGCAGGGGATACTTTAACCCATGAACCCTCTAAAAAAAGATTCACCATTCCATGTGGTGTAATTTCATTGGTACCGAATTTCTCTGTAAGACGCTCCACTGCGATATGATTTTTTACTTTGGCAAGATGAATTCTGGCGGGAATGCCAACAGCCCGAAGACATGCAATAAGTAGTATAGATTTATCAACACAATGTCCTTCCTTTTTGACAGCTATTGTACTTGCTTTATATGCATTCTTAGTAAAGCTGAGATGATAGGGATTGTACCTCCATTGATCTCTGACTGTTAGATATAACTGTATAGCTATTTCTTTTTGAGAATAGGATTGGTTGAGAAATGCACCTACGATTTGTTGGATTTCATCAGTGCGATAATCAATATATCGGGTTGGCTGTAAGTAAACTTCTATATTATTCATAAGCAGCTTTCGTTTGTGGGCTTAATGCTTCCGTAAATTTAAAAATTGCAGGAAATCCTCCTGTATGCCAAAACAGTACCTTAGAATTTACCGGTATCTTTTTCTTTTCCAGGTGATCGATCATTCCATAAAATGCTCGTCCAGTATATACAGGATCCAAAAGAATCCCTTCTTTTTGTGCCAGGGTAGTGATGGCCTTATTTTCTTGGTGCGTAAATACACCATAACCAGCCTCATCATATTCTTTATTTAGTGGAATATCGTCAATAGTATAGCTGCGATTAATAGGCAGTGTCTTGCTGCCTTCTCGAATAATGTCCAATACCACTTGCTCTAAAGCTGTTCCATGAGTTTCATCTTTATCGATATTAATAGGGATTAAGGTTGTATTTAGATCGTATATTTCACACCCCATTGTTACCCCGGCCTGCATTCCTCCAGAACTGGAGGCAAAAAAGATGTAATCTATTTGTACCTGTTGAGAGGAAAGCTGTGCTTTTAGTTCTTTTATAGCGTGGACAAATCCCATTGCCCCAATACTATTAGATCCTCCATATGGAATTATATAGGGTTTTTTCCCTTGTTGTTCTAATTGTTTTTTTAAGGAAATAATATCTTCTCCTTTTCTATTGTCTCCTGTAAAATGAATGGTAGCTCCAAGAATCGAGGATAGCAATAAATTCCCATCAAATTGATCCGGGCGTGTACCTCCGAGCATTAAATGACATTCTAGATTAGCTATAGCACAGGCAGCAGCCGTTTGACGACAGTGATTAGATTGTTGCGCCCCTGCAGTAATTATCGCATCACACCCTTGATGCAAAGCTTCTTGTAATAAGTATTCAAGTTTTCTGGTCTTATTTCCTCCAGTAGCCAAACCTGTTTGATCATCACGTTTTATATAGATAGTATAATTGTCGTATAACGTAGAAAGTGTTTTTAATTCATGAAGAGGTGTCGGAAAAAAACCGAGATTATATTTTGAAGTCATTTCAGTCATGTGTATCTATAATAATTGGTTTGCACCCTCTAAAATAATGTAATCTATAGCATAGAGATGTTAATTTTTCGTAAAAAAAGATGATATGATCATGTGCATATCAATGATATGTCGAAAATTAGAATACGAAGAAAAGAAAAATAAAAAATGCTAGCACTCTGGTTTTTTGAATTGTGAGAAAAGAATATTCAAAGCATTGGGGAATATATTTTAAAAAAAGCATTAGGGATTGTTTAACATTTTTAACGTTAAAAGCACTTAATAACAGTAGGAGTTTGTAGTTCTTTTTTGATAATCGTATTAATACTTCTTAATGAAATAACAATTAATCGTTAATCTTATTTTTCACAGGACTAAAGAGTATCTGAGCGACTAATTTTGAGGTATTAACTAATTTAAATATAACGATGAAACAAACTCAAAAAAATCGCTTCTCTAGGTATAGAGAACTTTTTAGAAAAAGAAAAAACATCAACAAGTTAGCATGCTCATCCTTATTCATTTTTTCGATGGGAATGTATGCTCAGACACCTGCTCAGCGATCAGTCATTACACAAAAGAGTAATATGAGTGTATTGCATCAATTGCAAACGGGACTTGATCAGCAGGAATCTACAGAAAAAAAAGAAGCCTTACGTCTGGCCCGAAAAAATCATTGGGAAGTAGAAATGTATTTGGAAGATGGGAGTTACGCCGAGCTTCAAAAAATAGGAAAAAACGGTACTCCTTTGTACTATACAACCTATAACACAGATGCAGCAAAATCAACAAGAACGGATCACTTAAATACAGGAGGAACTTTAGGACTTCAATTAGATGGACAGGGCATGACCGCATATGTTTGGGATGGAGGACATGCGAGAATAACACACCAGGAATATGATGGAGCAGGAGGAAATGACAGAGTAAGTATAGAAGATGCAGCTTCAGAAGGAGGAGTAAAGTTAGACTATCATGCAGCACATGTGACAGGAACTATTATAGCTTCTGGAGTAGTTGCTAAAGCAAAAGGAATGGCTCCTATGGCAAAAGTAAAAGGCTACAAATGGAATAAGGATAAGTCAGAAGCAACAGCAGCAGCAGCTAATGGAATGTTAGTATCCAATCACTCTTATGGGTGGAAAGTGCGCGATCGAGACGGGACTCCATTATTACCTGATTTTTATTTTGGAGCATATGTAGATGAATCGAGAGCCTGGGACGAGATTATGTATAATGCCCCTTATTATTTGATGGTCTCAGCAGCTGGAAATAGTGGACGAGATAATACCGTAAACAGTAAGCCTTTAGGAAATAATACATTTTATGATAAACTTCATGGTCATGGAACTTCTAAAAATAATCTGGTGGTTGCTAATGCCCAAGATGCTGCAATTACTCCTGATGGAACATTAACAAATGTAGTTATAAACGAAGGGAGTAGTGAAGGTCCCACAGATGACCTGAGAATCAAGCCGGATATAGCTGGAAATGGTACAGGAGTGTATTCAACCTTTGAAAACAGTGATACTGCTTACAGAAGCATTGGAGGAACTTCTATGGCTTCGCCCAATGTAGCAGGTACATTATTGTTATTACAGCAACATCATAACAATGTGTATGGAAGTTTTATGAAAGCGGCTACGCTAAAAGGATTGGCACTACATACAGCCAGCGATGTGGGGGATAAAGGACCCGATGCTATTTTTGGCTGGGGGTTGTTAAATGCGAAACGAGCAGCTACAGTAGTATCAGAAAAGGGAAAAACGACTAAAATAGAAGAACATACCTTAACCAATAATCAGACTTATACGATTACAGTAGAATCTGATGGAGTATCCCCGTTGATGGCATCCATATCATGGACCGATCGACCAGGAACACCTACTACAGAATTAAATTCCCCAACAGCAAAATTGGTTCAGGATTTAGATATTCGGATAACACAAGGAACAACTACCTATAATCCGTATAAATTGATTAGTATAACAGCAAATGGGACAGGAGATAATACGGTAGATCCTTATGAAAGAATCGATGTAGTAAACGCTTCGGGAGTATATACGATAACAGTAACTCATAAAGGAACTCTCGTAGGAGGAAGTCAGGATTATTCTCTTATTATTTCTGGTATTAAGGGAACAGCAGCTACTTGTACAGCAGGCACCCCTGAGAATATAAACTTTACGGATGTAACAGAAACTTCAGCAGTGGTTTCCTGGAATGAAGTCCCTAATACCACATATGAGTTGCAATACAGAAAGAAAGGAGCTTCTCAGTGGACAGAAGTAACATCAGCCAAAACAACATATTCTTTGCAAAACTTAGCATCTTCTTCAGTATATGAGCTACGATTGAGAAGTCTTTGTACAGATGGAAGTATGTCTTCATATAGTGAAATGCGAACGTTTACCACCAATGGAGGACAAGTAGTTTATTGTGCGACCCAAGGTAATGATGCTAGTTATGAGTATATAGGAAATGTAATTATTGGGAAAATAGACAATACCTCACAGGGAAAAGGGTACAGTGATTTTACATCCATATCTACAGCGGTGACCAGAGGAAGTACTCAGGAAGTTCAGCTTACTCCCGTGTGGACATCGGGGAGGTATAACGAAGCATATAGTATCTGGATAGATTATAATCACGATGGAGATTTTGAAGATCCGGGAGAACAGGTTTGGACTCAGGCAGCAACAAAAGTTACTCCTGTAAAAGGAAGTTTTACGATTCCTGAATCTGCCAGATTAGGAGCTACCAGAATGCGTGTAGCAATGGCTTTTAGAACCGTATCAAGTCCATGTGGAGTATTTGATTTTGGAGAAGTCGAAGATTATACAGTTACCATTGAAGCACCAGCGACAACTGATGAAGATGAAGAAGATAATGAAGAAGAAGCTTTTACGATATTTCCTAACCCTGTTATCAATAATAAGCTTCATGTTCAGCAATATGAGAAGAAGCATGATACCTTTGCTATTTATAATAGCCATGGATATAAGGTGATATGGGGTAAATTTATAGACGCAATCGATGTCAGTAAACTGGATCCAGGGATGTATCTTATTAACATAGATGGACACCTAAAACGTTTTATAAAACAATAAAGAAGTCAGTGTAGTAATAAAAATCCCTAAAACACCTGTTTTAGGGATTTTTTTGTGCGTCCTTTTTTATCCAAGGAAATAGATGAAGAAATCATCATCATTTCATTTTTTGTAAAAAGTAAATTGTTGAAGAGAAAATGAAAATCTTATCGTAAATTTATAATAAACAAAATGTTAGTTTTCTACCCGGAAAATTGAGAAACCCCATTTCAATGCATGAGCAATATTAACAAATTAAAAATAAGCCTATGGAATTAGAGTTAAGAAGGGAGTATGGGAATATTTTCGAAGAGGAATTAATACGTGAAATTATTCAGGTAAGTGTTTATAAAGAAGTCCCGGCAGGGGTTACTATGATGGAAATAGGACAGTATGTGAAGGTAATGCCTTTGATACTTCAGGGAGCTATTAAGATTTTGAGAAATGATAAAGATGGTGATGAATTGCTTTTGTATTTTTTAGAAAAAGGAGATACCTGTGCAATGACATTGAATTGCTGTCTTGGAGAAACTAAAAGTGAAATAAGAGCCATCACAGAAAAAAAGACACAACTACTTATGATTCCTATTGAAAAAATGGAAGAATGGACATCTCGGTTTAAGAGTTGGCGTACTTTTGTTTTCCAAAGCTATCATACTAGGTTAATGGAAATGCTAGAAGCAATAGACAATATTGCTTTTTATAAAATGGATGAACGTTTATTAAAATATTTAAAAGAAAGTTCTAAAGTACATGATAGTACTATAGTACATCATACACATCAAGAAATAGCATATGATCTTCATACATCCAGAGTGGTTGTTTCTAGAATTCTTAAAAAACTGGAAAATCAGGGAAAAATTTTTTTAAATAGAAATAGTATTCAACTCCTCTTTAATTAAAGTAGTATTAAAAACTCATTCATTAATGGATAAAAGTACATTTCAACTGAAAATATAAGAAGTGTAACTAATGTTACTGTATATTTCATCGATTGTATATATCTTTAGAATAAGTTAATGAAATATTGAGGGATTGATCATTTAACAAGGTCATTAAAAGCAGAACGAAGAAAAAAGCAATACAACCAGAAAATTTTATGAAAAACTAATGATTGCGGGAACATTCGTTTTTTTAAAGAATCAAAAATGGGGTAAGATTGACTTTTAGGATACATTTTTCGTTCTGCTTTTTTATTGTAGGCTATTTATGATCTACAAAAATCATAACAAAAAGTTAGAAGTTATCCTATAAACAAATGCAATACCTAAAAGAATAGTTAAAGAATACTAATGATCGTTAAACCCTTATTCTATAAGGATAAAACAATTTACTTTTGTCCCTGTTAAGGTAGACGATTTTATTTGATTGATTAGGTTTATTGCGAAATAGTAAAATTGTAAAAAAAACTACCAAAGACACTTACATAGGAGTTGTAAAGAGCTGTTTTATACAGCTCTTTATTTTTTTATACCTGTATATTTTTAATTGCTAAAAAATGACAGTTTTTTACACAATATACTATTTGGTAGACCGCATTCCATATCAAGAGGGCAAAGTTCCTCTTATTTTTTATCTACAGCTGTGGAGATAGTGAGGTGAACTATAAAAAAAACTGTAGTAGCTGAGTATAATAAATGAAGTAAGTATCTTATAGACAGTATGCTATATGATAGGTGTTAATTGTTGTTTCAAGAAGAGGATACATTTTTTGTACAAAATATTAACAAATTTTATCAAAATCAGATTAGGAAGACACTTTATTCTCGGATACTTTTACACCAGATAAACTAATACCTAATCCGTTAAAAATGAAACATATCTATTTTCTTATCTGTTTACTTTGTACCTCTGTTTTTTCTCAAACAGTCATACAGGAAGATATGCTACAACCCTATTTGCACATACCGATTCTGGATGAAGTGCATTCAGAGTCTTCTCTAAAATTAAAAAAGATAGGGTATGATGAAATCCCTTTGCATATTGAATTTAGAGGAACTTTGTTGGAAGCAGTAGCATGGGAAGATAAAGAAGGAGCGCATATTCTTCTTTTTTCAAAAACGGGAACGTTCGCTTACAAAGCTTATGAAGATATATCCAAAACCAGATATACTTTTCAGGATAAGGCAGCATTATATGTCTACATGTTTACGAAGACAAAAGGAGATGATATCTATAAAAGACAATGGAGAGTGTATGATTATGCCAAAAACTATGGAGTAGATATGTATGTAGGATTTATAAAAAAAGCAACAACGATTACAGATGTTGATCAAGATGGGACAGTAGAAGTAAGTATCCCATATCGATTAATTGTTCGAGGGGGGATTGATCCAGGAGTGATGAAAATTATTGTATATGAAGGGACGAATAAATATGCTCTCAGAGGAGAAACAGCTATTTGTTTGACGAAAAAGAAACAGGAAACACAAGAGTTCGGAGGAACGTTTAAAGCTGATAAAAAAATACAACAGCATAAGAAACTGTTTAAATTTTTAACAGAGCGGTGGGAACAACATAAATGTGAGGCATTTTGAATGTATTGTCAAAATAACCATAGATTGATAATGCATTATCGGTATAATCATAAACATTACAAAGACTCATAATTAAAAAGCCTCTAAACAAAAACGTTTAAAGGCTTACTAACTTATTAAAGAGAATGAGAGATGAGTTGGCTTTACTTAATTAAAATCAATTCCCTGTCCATAAAACAAGCACAAGATAGTTACGAATCTGTTTAACGATGTAAGATGTATATTAAGGAATTATCAAAAAATGATTGACAAAAATTAATATCTCTTTTTCCTGAATGTCTTTAGTAGCTATAACATCATATTTTGATTAAACGATTCGAAATGTAAGCAGTCTAATTAGGTAAAAACAGTATCATATGAGATATATCTTCCATATCATTTTCTACTTTTTTATCAGTTGCGATTCAGGAGAAAGTCAAAACGAATCCTTTATAGAAAACAAGGAAATAACCATTCAGTATAAGCAGCTCCCAGAGGAGGACCCTAATCTATTGAGTTTAGATATATATTATACCACAGCAGTATCAGAGAAGAAACCGGTAGTAATATATGTGCATGGTGGAGGATGGAGTTTAGGGGATAAAAGAAATCAATTAAAAAACAAAATAGCACTGTTTCGATCACTGGGGTATGTTTTTGTGAGTATTAACTATCGATTAAGTCCTTTTCCTTTTAATATTACTAACCCTGATCGAATTAAATACCCTACGCACAATAGAGACTTGGCAGATGCTATCGTATGGACATATCATAAAATTGGAGTTTATGGAGGAGATAAAAATAATATAGTGTTGATAGGACATAGCGCTGGGGCTCATCTCGTAGCACTAACGGCAATAAATCAACATTTTATTACAGAATCAGGAGGAAATCCAGCGATGATTAAAGGAGTCGCAGTTATTGATACAGAAGGGTATGATGTGGGAGAACAGGTAAAAAACGGTGTATTAAAGAAAATGTATCTAAATGCGTTTGGAGGGGATGAACAACTGTATAAAGAAGCTTCTCCATTGCATATGATAAAAAAAGAAAATAGACACCCCAGATTCTTTATCGCGAAAAGAGGAAATTCCAGCAGGTTAGAGATCGCGGAGAAATTTATAAATAGATTGCAATCCAATGGAATAACAGTTGATCAGGTAGATGGAAGTATATATGATCATGAAAGAATTAATACAGCAATAGGAGCGGCTGGAGAGGAAGTCATTACAAAACCGCTAACATTGTTTTTGTCTTCTTGTTTTGAGTAGTGGGTGGTATTTTCTATTTAGGGGTTAGTTCAAAACAATGAATCATTTGTGTTATTTTAGGAGATAAGCCGTATGGCTCCCAGATAAGCTTATCATTTTTGAGTATGGAGGGATTCTGACCAGATGTGATATATTCTTTTACAGAGGTAATAATTGCATCATCATTCCTATGAATAGGTAATATAGACCCTGCACCGGGAATACAATAGGCATCCTCATAGGCATAACAAAAAACAAGCACGGCATCAGCTTCATTCAGATGACTGCCATAAAAGCAATCTGAAACAAATACTTTTTCACCCTGGTACTTCTGTTTTGCTAATGTTGTACTGTAAAGAACCTCTTCTATTGAGATACTACCTTTCTGAGAGGTATATGTATTAGTATGAATAGGAGTTTCTTTGATGCTTTTTATATGCCCTTTGAATACTAAAGCATAGGGCTCTCCACACAAACCAATAAAGGGACCTGATTCACTCCACCAATATGTATATCCAACTGTCAGCGTATCTGATTGCTGTCCATGAATCAATAGGAAAGTGAAGTAGCTGAATATAAAAAAGAGAATACGTTTCATAAATGATAAGATGTTTTCTGTTTTTTTATAGGTGTTCTCGATACAGATCTCGGAGTATTCATATCTCAGTGATCGAATAAACGTTTGTTTAAATATATTGTTTTAATAAGAAAACGATCCAAAAGGGTGAACATTGTGCATAAGAAGTAATAATCATCTTATAAAGGGGATATTCCTTGTTTTAGTAAGGGGGATTTCCCTGGTGCTAAAAAAATAAGAGCGTTTTAATGTGTGTTTACTATTTGTGAAAAAATGTTGAAATAAAGGGAAGAATCAGTGCTATTCCCATGTATGATGTAATCTATAAGAAAGGATATTGGATAAATATACTAGAACGATACATAGAGAAAAGAAATTTAGTAGATTAGAGTGTCAAATAAATCAAAAATGATTGAAAAATTTCTGTTGTGGATTCTTTTTTTGGGTGTGCTGTGGAAAGCAAAAGCTCAGGAAATGCTCTTTTTTAATCAGATAGAAACATTATCTAATGAGTGGATTACGGATATCGCTCAGGATGAAAAAGGATTTATTTGGATTGGTACTGAAGATGGGATAAACCGGTATGATGGTTATAAATTGCAGTTGATTCGTCATGTAATAGAAGATAAGAATTCGATGGCAGCTAATGCGATTCATGAAATAGCCATGATTAAAGATACTGCATATTGGATAGGGACACAGGGAGGAGGGATTTCTGTTTTTTATCCAAAAGAAAGACGATTTGAAAACCATAGAAAACACCCGAAAGGAATATTTTCTTTTGTATATAAAATTATTCAGGTAGCTTCTGATACACTGGCAATAGTAACGGATGAAGGAGTATTTCTGTATACGATGAGTACAGGAGAGACCCATCAGATAGAAGAAGGAAGTACCACTAGCAAAATAGCAACAAGTAATGGAGTACTATGGATAAGTACCAATAATGTTTTATACGGCTATGATGTGCGTAAAAATACCATAGTAACAAAACAGGTTTTTGAGCAGAATATAAGAATGATTTCCGTACTCCAGAAAAAGGTACTTCTCTCTTTTACAGATCACATATTATTGCTGGATAAAACTAAAGAAGAGAAAAAAATACCGGTTACAGATGCGATACGGTACATGACCAAAAATGGAGATATCGTATTCCTGGCGTCTGAAAAAAAGATATATACTTTTGATCCTGATCAGGAAAATATTAGGATGATAAACACTGCTCTTCCACTGCATCAGGCAGATATAACCAGTCTTTTTTTAGATCAACAACAGTTGTTATGGGTCGGGACATCCAAAGGATTGTACAAAGAAAAAAATAAGGTTGCTATTTTTAAAAACCCCAGCATATCATTACATGCACGACGTATCATCAAGTATAAAGGAGCAATTTATATAGCAGGAGAAACTGGATTATACAAGATCGATAAAAATAAAGAGATGCAGAAATTGTTGGCTGGTGATATGCTGGCATTGCACGCATCAGAAGAACAGTTGTTCGTAACGAACCGAAAGGGAACACTTTTTACTATTAGGGATGACCAAATAGAAAAAGAACAACAAATACAGCGTAGTGATTTCAAAAGATTTAGTGCTTATGGAATCGCACAAGATGCACAACATAGAATTTGGGTAGGAAGCTGGGCTTCCGGAATTTTTGTGTTCGATGCGTCAGGTAATTTTTTGCAGGAAATCAAACTGGATACAAATTCGGATAAGGGAGAATCAAAAATATTGCAGATGTACCTGGATCATAAGGATCGCTTGTGGATAACAACTGCGGCTTATGGGCTTTATATGCTTGCCAATGCTTCTTCTACAGACCTTACTACTCCTGTCCCTTTTCAGCAGTATACCAGTACCAGAAGTGATACGACTTCCTTGACATCTAATGTTTTGTTTTCCGTTGCAGAGGATCAGAAGGGAACGATTTGGATAGGATCTGATATGGGAATAGTTGCCTATCAGGAAAAAAATAACGCTTTTTTGAGATTAAAAAAAGACGCAAAGCTATTCGATAAAAAAGTAATGGCTTTAGAAGCTGATACATTGAATAATTTATGGATTACGACAATTAATAGTGGTGTATATGTATACAACCTGATATCGAAGGAATGGATGCATTATACTACAAAAGATGGGTTGATTTCAGATGCGTTTTTATTTACATCAATGTATTATGACCAGAAAGAAGAACGATTGCTAGCAGGAACCAATAACGGGATACAAACAATAACAGTTGATACCGAAGTAAAAGTTCCTGACTTTCCTCCTGTAATAGTTACTGCTGTCAGGGTTCATGGAGAGCCTTCTGATTATTTGGCAGATTTTAAAACTCCTTTTGATCAAGATATTCAGTTATCGTACTTGCAAAATGATTTTTCAGTCCGCTTTTCTAACCTGGATTACAAACATATCCCTAACATACGATATGCATATTCCATGGATGGGGGAAAGTGGAAAGAAACTGATGTAGAAACGGCGTATTTTTCTAATATTGCTTATGGAGTACATGAACTTAAAGTAAAACCAGTGTACAATTCTTACCCAGCAGAGACGGTACCTGTAAGTATTCTAAGCATACGAATACATCCTCCCTGGTATCAGACTATAGTAGCTTATGTAGGGTATGGACTTTTGTTTATCCTCATCGGAACACTAATTATTTACTATTTTCTGAAAAGCAAATTAGCTACCCTTAGAGCAGAAAAAACAAAGGAGGTTAATGAATTGCAATCCAGGATGTTTGCTAATATATCTCATGAGTTCAGAACCCCTGTAACTATTATAAAAGGATTCGCTAATACAATATTGAAACAAGAAAAAAAAGAAGAGCTGGAAGAAAAAGTAATGGGGATTACAAAATCAAGTGATCAGATATTAAATTTAGTCAATCAGATGTTGGATTTGGCCGCATTAGATGAAAAGAAAGTAGCACTGAATTATATAAATACGAATATTATCGCATTTATAGAAAAATGTGTGAAACTATACACTCCCTTGGCAACTTCCAAAGGAATTGCAATGAATTTTCAAGCAGAATTTCCAGAAGTATGTATGGATTTTGATGATGATAAAATTCAAAAAATTATCAATAATCTATTGTCTAATGCCATTAAATTCACTCCGGAAAAAGGAACTATTAAAATAGAGGTAAAAGTAAGAGAAAATCAATTAGTACTAATCGTATCAGACACAGGTATTGGCATTAAAAAAGGACAATTACCTTTTGTTTTTGATCGGTATTATCGGGCAAATCAATTTACAGAAACCATGGGAAGTGGAATCGGCATGGCATTGACCAAAGAATTGGTGGTTTTATTAGAAGGAATAATTGAGGTACAAAGTGAGCTGGGACAAGGAACTACTTTTGTGATTTATCTGCCGATACGAAATGCATACCCCTCAGCGAAGGAAGCAGTACATACAATGCCGTTTATCAGTCGGCAAATGAAAGCAAAGGAAGAAGAGCCTTCTAATACTATCCGGTCAGAAGTATGCATTCTGGTAGTAGAAGACAGTGATGAGATCAGATCGTATATGAAAGAACTATTGGGAGCAAAGTATACCATATTAACAGCGAATAATGGAAAGGAAGGACTCATAATTGCTCAAAAAAGAGCAATAGATTTTATCATTAGTGATATTATGATGCCGGTTATGGATGGTTTTGAGTTCTGTAAGCAATTAAAAAGCGATGTAGGAACCTCTCATATTCCTTTTGTTATTCTCAGCGCCAGAACAGAAGCATCGGACAAAGTGAAGGCATATCAGTATGGTATTGATGCCTATTTGCCAAAGCCTTTTGACGAGGAGGAACTAATGGCGATTATTGCTAACCTGATCAAAAAGCAAGAAGAAAGGAATCGTTATTTTGGAAAATTATTACAACTGAAAGAAACTGCTATTGAAGAGAAAGACATAAAAAAACAAGAACTTGATTTTATTAAAAAGGTACAGGAATATGCCTTGCAAAAAGATCAAAAACTAAGTATTGACCAGTTGGCTAAAGAATTGTATACCAGCCGTACCCAATTGCATCGAAAAGTTAAAGGGCTAACAGGAAAGTCAACCACACATTATATCAATCATATTCGCATAGAAAAAGCCAAAGAATTATTACTGACTACTTCTTTGCATATTGCGGAAATCTCATTTGAGGTAGGTTTTGATACCCCAGCATATTTTTCAAAAATATTTAAGAAGATAGAAGGAAGGTCCCCATCGGAGTATAGAAAAACGAAAGAATAACCCATCAGAAACAATAGTACTACTCATTGGAACAATAGCTATAGTAAAAAAAAAGGCAGTAATATAGGTTTGTATGGTACAATCAAAACTATGCAAGCTATATGTATTTTGACACAGATAACAAGCAAGGGTTACTTCAGTTTTTTGAGGAAGAAATAGTAAAGACAATAGGGAAGGAGCATATACAAGCATTATCCATACTTAATTATTTTGCCACTTCCTTATTTGATAAACATTCGGTACATGAGGTATTGTGGAGCATTACAGAAAACTGTATCTCCCAACTCAATCTGGAAGACTGTGTTATTTATATATTGGATCATAAGTCGAATACATTGGTACAGAAAGCAGCCTATGGCAAAAAAAACAAAAAGGAAAGAAAGGTAGTAAGCCCAATTGTAATCCCGTTACGTCAGGGAATTGTGGGACATGTTGCGACGAGTGGAGTTCCAGAGATTGTAGATGATACAGAAGATGATGAAAGATATATTATTGATGATAAGCCCCGAAGTTCAGAATTAACGGTTCCTATTTTTTGTAATAACCAAGTGATAGGAGTGATTGATTCAGAACATTCTGAAATAGGTTTTTTTACCAAACACCATCTACAGATGTTTCAACTGATAGCACAGTTATTAGAAAAAAAAATGACCCACCTATTCGCACGTAAAAAAAACGTTTATACAGATGATAATTCTTATTTCCAGGCTTTTTTAACGCTTGTGGAAACAAAAAAAATATATAAAAATCAAGATGTGAGTTTATCCATGGTAGCAAATATGCTGGGAATCAGTGCTAATTACTTATCTCAGCTGATTAATAAGCTTACTCATGAGAATTTTACCCGATGTATTAATACTTATAGAGTAGAAGAAACATGTAAAATGCTTAGAAGAAAGGAATATGCACATTATTCTATTACGGGGATTGGTTTGGAGTCCGGATTTAAATCCAAATCTACTTTTTATAAAGCATTTAAAAGAATTAAAGGAATCACCCCCCGGGATTATAAGAACAAAAGTGCCATACGATCCTCTCATTTTTTAGAAGTATAACTTCAGCATGCTTTTTTATATAAAGAATACCAGTAAATATTGAATCTGATATTTCTACATATATATTATAGGATAGGTTTCACAGGGAGGTGACACATTTATTTTTTTATGACGTCTTTGTAGTATTAGTTAAAGGGAAAATCTATATATGAAATAAGATGAAATATTTCTTTTAGACCACTTTCGTAGTTTTATTCCCGAATCACAAATCAATCAATGGCCGTATGAAGGTTTACACTACATTTTTTATAGGATTAATCTGGGTATTTTTTTTAGGTTGTGACCGAATACATACGACTATGTTATTAGACTATGCTGAATATGCTGAACATACAATGCCAATTGCACCACTAAAAGAAGGAAGACATACAAGAATACTCAATACTACGATAGAACAATATGGTGAATCCATACGATTAGATAAGAAAACAGGCATTATATCGCTATCACCAGGATCCTATAATATTAGTGTTAGCTCAACACTTACAGATTCTTCAATGCCAGCCATAGTATTAAAGAAAGGAGGATATTGTTTATTGCGGTATGTAGGAGTAAGCGATGATGAGCCTATTGCAATTGGATCGATATCAAAAACCACTAAAGAAGCGAGTACGATTGATACCTATTTTAATACAGATGTACCGGTTCGAATCTTTTTGTCATATGAAGTAGAAGATTCATTAGAAAAAATAAAAGAACAAGTAAAAAGAGAAAAGGAGCAAAAGATGACATTTTCTCATATAAATATTCAGCAATTATAGTTCTTTATCATCAGTATGACCTAGATACTTAACTTTTTCTTTCCTAATTTTTATGACATGTTATTTTTTCTAGTTTCCACATGATATTTATCATATCTGAAATGTAAGAGAGATATTACTTTTGTTTATATATAATGGCTAAATAACCCCACTCTTTTCCTGACATGATTTCTAAGTCAAAAATAGCTAAGTAAACAAATTGTAAATCTTAAAACTTATATTAAATGAAATTAACACTCGCCCCAAACAAAAAAATACAATACCTGCTGATCATTAGCTTGGTGTTTTTAGGAACCAGTATTTCAGCTCAATTAAACACCAAATATGGTTCTTTAACATATAATAATGCAGTAAATGTAGCAGGAAAACAACGGATGTTAAGTCAAAAAATGTCTAAAGCATATTTATTTTTATTAAGTAAGCCGAATGCGCAACAAGCAAAAAAGGATCTACTTTCTAGTCAGATCATATTTGAAGAGCAAAATCGTGTATTATTACAAAATGCAAGATCTAAAAGAACTAAAGATCGAATAGAAGTAGTTAATCAGATGTGGACAGATTTTAAGAAGTTAATAGAATCTACCCCTAATTATGAAAATGCAAAAAAGATAATAGATACAAATACAGACTTATTACAGGCATCTAATGCAGTAGTGTTATCAATTATATCAGACGCTAAAGAGTCTCATAAAAATATTTCTAATGAATTAGAAAAAACATATTCTGTAGAAGATGAATTGGAACTAAATATGATTATAGATATATCGGGAAGACAGCGAATGTTATCCCAGCGCTTAGCTTTTTATTATTATGCAAATCAAATAGCTCTGAAAGATAAAAACTCCAATCAAATGCTTACCAATGTTTTCCATGAATTAGATGGCTCAATTAATAAGTTATTAATTTCGAAATTTAATACTCCACAAATAGATGAAAAGATAGGTTTAGCTTTTTCTAAATGGAATTCAATAAAAAAGAATAGATTAAAATTGATGGATCATGGTTTTGATGTGAATGATATATATAAAATTAGTAATGAATTAACCAGTGTATTTAATGAAATCACAGTTTTATATGAGAAAGTAAAACTGTAAACTTTTAAAAAAGGATACAGATTTAAACAAACATTTTTTAAGCTTAACAAAAAGAGCGCATTACATGCGCTCTTTTATTTCTATGTTTCTAATTGTTTATTACAGTAACCTTCTTTTTAAAAGAGTAGGTAAAGAATGAATTATTTTTGTGATACATCGAATAAATAATTCTCCATTTTGCTTTATTATTAGTTCCGAATTTTGGAAATTTTAAGGTGGTAATATTCGAATCGACTTCAAAAGAAGCAACAGGATCCCATTCTACGTCCGGTTTTGCAGGGTTTTTTACCTGAAAATAAATCTTATACCGTCTTTTATTAGGAGGAATATTATTCAATGCTGTTGGATGTCCGTGATATGCATACGTCACGTTTTCCAATGCTTTAACCTTTTTGGGACCATATAAACCCGGGGCAATTCCAATCACCAGATTTTTATTTTCTTTGCTATCTATGATTTCTACCTGTCCGGTTTTTTCATCTTGTTGGAAATCCATAGACTCGTTTACTTCATCCTTATTACAGGCGGTTAATGCCATGATTACGGATACTACGGATAGATACATTAATTTTTTCATTTTAGTTCGTTTTTTAAATAATGATTTGCCTCTGTGTGTTTTTATACAGATAACAGAAGATAATCTGTTTTTAGAACCACTGATTCTAAACAAGTGTTGAGACAAATGTATATATGCCGTATAGATTGAGATTCCAGCATTATTGAACTTCAATATAATGGGAATCGTTAGCGTCTTTTTCCTCTAAAATACAGGGGGAAATCCCCTATATACGATATAAAAAAAGAGCATGATACATGCTCTGATATAGGAAGGAGGGTAGTAAGATTTGTTTTTTATTAGATCGTATTCATTTTTGTTAATTCACGAACCCATTTTAATTTTCCTTTTTTCGAATAACTCTCTGTACGAATGATACCGATGCCTTCTACGTACCATTCTACACCAGATCCTCGAAACTTAATAAAGCCCATTTCGAACAGGTAATCAAATTTCATTTTATATCCTTTAAAAGTTCCTGCGGGAGTTGTAAGGTCACTTCGTTCTATTACTTTTCTGTTTAGGACCTTCATTTCGGAAATAGAGAGAGAAGCATCGCTATCTCCAATTTGTAAAGAAATAGTCCCGTCTTTTAGTACTGTTTCTGTAGTCATATTAGGAGGAAATTCTAAAAAATCTCCCTTAGCATTGATACTAAATGATCCCTTCTGTCCGTTTTGGTTATGAGAGATATAATTAGCCATATCGATAAAAAAATTTCCATCTTCACATCGCAGAATATAGGTATTATTCCCCGCTTTATTTTTTCCTTTAAGCATGGAAGTTTCTATATGAATAGCTAGATTTCCACTAGTATGATTGACTTCTTTTATAAAATGTTTTTCGACAGAGGTAACTTTACCTTTTTTATTGTAATTCGTGTACTCTAATGACATCCCCTTTTTATAAGGAGAAATGGCTTCGCAGTTTTGAGAAAAAGAAAATTGGATACAGAACAATAGTAATACTGCAAGAAGAGAAGCTCTCTTTTTTTTCATAAAAGTTCGTTTTGTGATGTTTTGTTTTCCTTTGAATTGATTAAAGATAAAGATACATTAAAAATGAGTATTCAAAACAACAGATGTGAATTCACTATTAGAAGGTTAGGAATTACATGAATTTACATGGAATTTCATTTTATGTTTAAACAAGAAAATACTTAAAATTATCTAAGGTATTGGAAATTAGTCTTGTGTTGGTTTTGCGCTGATAAGAAACAAGTATTACACATAAAAATTGTATGGATAAACTATTTTTGAGTCAGGATGAATATTAATACCTTAGAAGTATCATAAATGAAATCCTTTAAATGATACGTTTTTTACTTCTTTTGTTAGTGTCATTTAACTAAAAGAACATCACCGTAAAAAGTGGTGTTTTTTTGCTTTATAGCATACTAGAACTGTCAGTACACAGGGGCAGTGTTTATCGATTGTATCACGCGTAATTATATAAGAACCTGGTAGGGCAATAAATATGTACATGATAAGGTATTTATTCTTTGAATGATATGTTTTGTTTAATGTTTTTTTAAAAAGATTAAACAATTTTTGTAACTTTGTAATGAACGATTTAAAATAAAAAATTATGAGTCAGCATGTTGAGGTGTCGGATAAAATGAAAATAATGGAGCATTATATGGAATATGTGCTTACAAATGGGAAAGCTCCTGATAATGTATTTGTATTTGCAGCTCATTGTGATATTTCAGAAGCCACATTCTATGCTTCATATACTTCTTTTGAATCGATTGAAAAAAGTGCATTTTCTGCATTTTTAGAACATACGTTACAATTATTATCAGAAAATGAAGCATACAAAGATTTTCAGCTAAAGGATAAGTTACTCAGTTTTTTCTATACTTTTTTTGAAATTTTGACGGCTAACAGAAGCTTTGTGCTTTTTGTTTTAGACAAGCAAAAGACCCCGTTAAAAAGCATTCATTTTTTCTCGCAATTAAAAGAAGAAGTGAAAGCATATTCAAAAGACTTAGCGTTTAGAAAAATAGATTTCAAGAATAACAGACTCAATACGTTTCAGGATAAAGGCTTTGATGAAATGGTGTGGGGGAAGCTGGTTATGTTTATCAATTTTTGGAAAAACGACACTTCTCCTGGTTTTGAGAAAACAGATCTTTTTATAGAAAAGTTGCTAGTTGCTTATTTTGATTTGGTTCGTATAGAACCTGTTAAAAGTATTGTAGACTTAGGGAAGTTTTTATGGAAAGAAACATTAAAAAAGTATTAGATGAAGACAATTAATTCTATTCCGATAGGGAAAATACAACGAGCTTCAAAATTACTTCAAACAGGCGCAAAAGTTGGTGTTAATTACATTAAGTATTATGGAGATCGCTTTGCTGGTGATGAAGACAAGGCAAAACAAAAGTTGGATAATGCAAATGCAGAAGATATTTATGATAGTCTGAAAAACTTAAAAGGAAGTGCATTAAAGGTAGCTCAAATGCTAAGCATGGAAAAAAACTTACTACCAGGTGCTTATGTAGAGAAGTTTTCATTATCTCAATTTTCTGTTCCTCCGTTATCCCCTCCATTGGTTATAAAAACGTTTAAAAAATATTTTGGAAAATCCCCCCAAGAGCTGTTCGATAGGTTTGATACTAATGCTATTAATGCCGCAAGTATAGGCCAAGTCCACCTGGCAGAAAAAAATGGAAAAAAACTTGCTGTGAAAATTCAATATCCAGGTGTGGCACAAAGTATTGTATCTGATTTAGCATTAGTCAAACCTATTGCTATTAAAATGTTTAATATTCAGGGGAAGGGGTCTGATCAATATTTCAAAGAAGTTAGAGAAAAACTAGAAGAAGAAACGGATTATATTTTAGAGGTTTCCCAAAGTGAAGAACTAGCCAAAGCATGTGGCCACATTCCCAACATTTCTTTTCCTACATATTACCCTGAATTATCCGGGAAGCAGATTATAACCATGGATTGGATGGAAGGAGTGCACCTGTCAGAGTATACTGCATCAAATGTGTCTAGAGAAAAAGCTAATATTATAGGACAGGCGTTGTGGGATTTTTATATGTTTCAAATTCATGAAGTCAAAAAAGTTCACGCAGATCCTCATCCCGGGAATTTTCTGGTGACAAAGAATACAGAACTGGTGGTATTGGATTTTGGATGTGTTAAGGTTATACCAGATACTTTTTATGTGCCTTATTTTGAGTTAGCTAAAAAAGAAAATCTCAATAATGCTGATTTTTTTAGAAAAAAACTATTCGAACTGGAAATTCTAAAAGAAGAAGATAGCCAGGAAGAAGAACAATTTTTTATATCGATGTTTCATGATATGCTCAGCTTATTTACACAACCCTTTCATGTTTCGCATTTTGATTTTTCTGACCCTGTTTTTTTTGAAAAAATAGCTTCTCTGGGAGAACGTTTTTCAAAAGATACCACACTTCGTAAAATGAATGGAAATAGAGGATCAAGACATTTTATTTATATGAATAGAACCTTTTTTGGGTTGTATAACCTGATGCATGATCTGAAGGCAGACAACATAGAGATCAATCGTTTCTCACAATTATAAATTTACAGGATGAAAAAAAAGATATCAAGAGCGGAAATCGATGCAATGGAACATCTGTATAAGATTAATCTGATTAATAGTTGTTCAGGTTTTAAATCAGCAAACCTTATCGGATCTGTTGCAGCAAATGGAGATACGAATGTTGCTGTTTTTAGCTCTGTTGTCCATTTAGGATCTAATCCCCCTTTATTAGGAATGATATTTCGCCCCTTAACGGTTCCGAGAAATACCTATGACAATATAAAAGAAGGGAGCTACTATACGATAAACCATATACATAAACCGTTGATTGAAGCAGCGCATCATACATCTGCTAAATACCCAAAGGAGATTTCTGAATTCGACAAAACAAACTTAACTCCTGAATATAAAAGTGGATGTATGTTGCCTTTTGTAGCAGGAGCTCCAGTACAAATGTTGATGAAGTATGTCGAAGAGTATACGATAAAAAGTAATGATACAATTTTATTAGTAGGAGAAATAAAAGAATTATTTGTCAATGAAGAATTGCTTACCGATGAAGGGTTTATTGATTTGTCTAAAGCGCAAGTAGCAACCATTAATGGACTGGATGGATATGCGATACCCGAAAAGAGCAAAAGATTACCGTATCAGCGTGTTAAGGTAAACTAGAGGAATTTATTTGCGAACCACCTTGCAATCAGTAAGGATGTAATTAAAATGTTCTATATCATCTGCATTTAATTTTAGTGTGCCAGATATGGATAGGATATCGTCTGTTTTGAAGGATTGCTTTTTTTTGAATTGTACTTCTATAGCAGTCTCAGGACCTGCCATTCCACAAAAAAAACAAGAGGCCATTGGTTTTTGCGATAATATATACAAGTTTTCTTCTGGTACTATATTGAGAAAATATCCTCTGATAACGACCTGTTTGTTTTCTAATTTCTTCACGCTTTCCCCATAGGAGGGGTATAAAAAATATTCTCCATAAGCTGGGAAAAATTTTTCGGTAAAAGTAACATCAGCAAGATCTTTCCAGGTAATTTTTTGTTGACCGAAAAGCGTTGTGTGGCATAGGAAGGCTCCTAGAATAAATAAACTAATTCTCATTATTTAAAATTTTAGAGATGTTCATCTTGAAAATCGGAAGAATTGAAAACAAACATGCAATTAGGATGACCAAAAGAATCATTCCTGTTATTAAAGCAATTTCTGTAATAGGAAGTGAAAATTCAATATGTTGTTTGTATGCTTGTTCTATGCTGTTTTGCAGGTAATATATCCCAATTTGAGAAATAAGTACGCCTATCATAGTAGCTGCAAGTGCTAGTATGATTCCTTCTAATAAAATTAATTGGATTAACTGCCAATGACCAGCTCCATAGGTTCTAAAGAGGGCAAGCTCAAAAGAACGGTCTTTCACCATTCTATACAGGTTGACAAATATGATAAGACATGAAATACCTAAAATACCATAAGCAATAAGGGTAATTGTCTTAATTCCGGTGCCTGTGTACTGATAGAGTTTCTCTAATTCATATTTAGGAATAGCAGCTTGCATATTCGTTTTTTTATTGATGTTTCGCGGAAGTGTCAAAAAAGCTCTTGGGTTTCTGAAGGTGATAAGCAAAGAAGTAATTTCTTGAGGTTCCTCAGTTGTAATAGAATCGTTTTGATGAGAGGGAAGATGTGCCTCTTTCTTATGAGGAGTATGTGAGTGATGACCTTTATGATCATGAATATCCCAGATGGTTTCTAAATTAGTAAGAATAAGACGATCTATGACATTATTAGTAGGAGCATAAATGCCGGTAATCGTCAGTGGGGTAGCGTGTATGTCTATTGAATTTTCTAATAATCCATGACTGCTAAAAAAAGTATCTCCTACCTGAAGCTGTAGTTCTGTTGCTACAGTATGTCCGAGTATTACTTGCATAGGCTTTTCTATGCGATTTCCTTCCTGTAGATGCGCATTGAACAGTTTTGCATAGTCCTCCGTAGTTCCTAAAATTCGATACCCTTTATAATTATCACCATAAGAGATAGGGATGGCAGTGGAAATCATAGGGTTTTTAGCAATTTTTTTAGCTTTGTTATAGGGGATATTCCCGGTAGGAGTATCTATATGCAAAACAGAGGATAAAACAAGCTGTAAAGGGCTCCCTTTAGCACCTACAACAAGATCAACCCCGTAAGAAGTATTGAGCAATTGATGCTGTAAAGAAACATGTATTTGCTGAATCCATATAATGAGTGCAATACTCATAGAAAAAACAAAAACACTTAAAAAACTATGTAATGGTTTATCCGTAATTGAAGCCCATACTATTCTTAATAGATTCATAGGGTAATTGATTTGGTAAATAAGGGCTTAATCCGATCATCATGCGTGATTACAATTAGATTGGCATTATGTTCTTTAGCTTCTTCCAGTAAAAGTTGCATCATATTATTGCAGTTTTCAGTATCCAGACTAGAGGTCGGTTCATCGGCTAAAATTAATGTTGGTTGATGTATGACAGCTAATGCAATACTCAGTCGCTGTAATTGCCCCTGACTAAGTTGTCTGATTTTTTTGTGTTTATAAGGATATAACTGCACGCGTTTTAATAAAGCATTAATACGTTTTGAATCTATGGGTTTTTTAGAAAAAAAGAGACGAGCTTTAAGACTATCTAATAGAGATAAAGAGGGAATCGCCAGATTTTTTTGAAAAACCAGCCCTATTGAACTGCCTCGAAAGGTATCCAAAGCACGATTGGATAATAAAGAGATGTCAATATTCCCGATTTTTACAGATCCCTTGTTAGGTTTTAAAATACCAGCAAGAATATGAAGAAAAGTTGTTTTTCCAATACCGGATACTCCTAAAATGAGTAGGTGTTCTTGCCTTTCTAAATGGATATCAGGGAATCGAAACATTTTTTTTTCCTTTTTATATTGGAAGTGTATGTTTTGTGTTTGAATCATAAATTCAGATGTCAAATTTTGTTTTTAGAAAAAGAAATACACTATATATCAGGGCATTTTAGAATGGTAAAGAATTCATTTCTTTCATTTTGATTTTGGAAGACGCCACCATATTCTATAGAAGTTGTAAAGCTTTCCTTGTCTTTAATTCCCCGGGAAGATACGCATAGGTGTTTCGCTGTGATTACTACAATGACATCCTGGGTGTTTAAAGTGTTTTGAAGATCCTCTAATATCTGAGTACATAAACGTTCCTGAACCTGAGGTCTGTGCGCATAATAGTCAACCAGCCGATTGATCTTGGATAATCCAATAACCCGTTCTTTGGGGATATACCCTATATGAGCCTTTCCTACTATAGGTAAGAAGTGATGTTCACATGAAGAGTTAATTTCAATATCTTGTTCTACGAGTATTTTTTTGTAATTATATTTATTAGAAAAAGTCGAGATAGTTGGTCTGGCAATAGGATTTAGCCCATAGAACAATTCCTTAACGTACATTTTGGCAACCCGGTAAGGAGTACCCGATAGGCTGTCATCAGTAATATCTAATCCAAGCTCTTCCATTATCTTAGCAAAATGCTGTTGAATATTTTTAATTTTTTCATCATCCGATTTATCAAAAGCATCTTTTCGAAGAGGAGTTTGCGAGTTACTTGATATATGGTGTTCCCCTATAAATTCTATAGCATTTTTATCCATTGGTATTCATCTAATTTATTAATGCGACTTTGTTGCAAATATAGATAATATTTTAATCCCATGGGTGTAGGGAAATCCTAAAATAATTGGAGAGTTGGGTGTATATGGATCAGGATAGGAAGTATATACCAGAAGAGGAAAGGGAATAAAAGAGGAGAAAATAACCTATAGTGTATTCTCATATTACTTAATTGAGAGAGGAAGAGATGAGATAGGGCATAAAGTGTTATGAAACATAGAAACTTCAATTATAGAATGAACTTACGTATAAGAATGACTGACAGCCGTATAAATAATTTTAAAAAAGCGACAGGCAGAAACCTATACTAAATTGGTATCCAAAAGATGATTACTTTCGACAAGGGATTACAATAAGATTTCTTGGACAAGTTACAGATCGTTTAAAACATCCTTCTTTTAGATAGTTTTATCGAAACTAAAATATTTTGTTAAATTCAATAGCATGGTGTTATATTGTTAGCGGTAAAGAAAACAAAAAAATCGATGAAATTAATTCGAAAAATAAGACAAGAAATAATCGAAAATGGAAGTTTAAAAAATTACATAGTTTTTGCAATTGGGGAAATTCCTCTCGTGATGTTAGGAATACTATTGGCTTTACAAGTAAACAATTGGAATCAACATCGAATTGAAAGTAAAAAAGAAGAGAAAATTTTAATAGATTTACAGAAAGAGTTTACATTAAATAAGGAACGAATAAGAGAAAAACAGTTATTAAGAACTTCAATAGCGCCGAAATTAAAAAAATATATCGAACAAATTATCACAGGAAAAGCAGGCTATAGCTCCTTTGAGGAATTTCATTCGAATCAATTTATGTTTGGAATGACCAATCCTTCCAAAGGAGTCATTAACACATTAATATCTTCTGGTGAAATCGCATTAATATCAAATGATTCATTAAAATATTTTATAGCAGATTGGAAAAATCAGACTGAAAACCTCTATGAAAATGAGCAAATACTTTGGAATTCTGGACTTGAATATATTCAATCTTATTCAAATAAGATACCTATCCCAACTCACCAATGGCATGACTGGAACGATAAGAAATTAGCAGTAGCTTTTGGTCACTTAATTTCAGACATAGCATACAAAAACCACTTAATTGGTTTTGAAGGAGTTAATACCATTGTTGTTGAGGAGTGTAATGCAGTGATAAAATTACTGGAAAGGATTTTATCGCTTTTAGAAAATGAAATAAAGAAAAACAGATAATCGCCATAAACAAAGTACTAAATATCTTATTTCTTGATGGAAAAAGTAGTCTTATTAGATAATAGAATTCGTGTGGTGGCTCTGATAGAATCAGAAGGGGAAAAAGGAATAGAAAAGTATAGACAAGGTAATACCTATTGATTTTCAGTAGGTATTACCTTGTTTACTAATTTTAAGTGTTTTGCTTTCTAAGCTTTTATTCAAAGATAAAAATCAGCTTAGAAATTTATGTATTAGATGAATTACTAATATACTAAGAGCTAATATATTTAGGATTATTGATAACCCCATATAATACGTAGAATTCTGTTTAAACTTCTCTAAATAGGAAATACTAGCATAAGAAGTTCCTCCCCAATGTTGATTTTTATAAACAAATATGCAATTAAGAACAAACAGATGACTTGCTGTTAAAATCCTAGCGTGAAAGAACTCTTCAGAATTGTACGCGACTATAAAGGAAGCAATATGAGCTAGTACAACGGTTAATTTAGGAAGTAAAGCACGATACTCCACCAGTAAAATGTTTAGTAACCATAAGAAATAAATCAATTGTAAATGTTTAGGAGCATTTCCGCCCCAAAACTGGATTTCATTATTTGCAGTGATTAGCACCCCGCTTCCGCTTAAGTTCCATAAAATAATTGAAATAGCTAATGCTATAGAAGCAGGAATACTGGTCCAGGTCTTTTTCTTAATTTGAGAAACGATAAACCCCATTATTTGTAATAGAAAAAAAACAGAAAAAGCAATGTCAAGCGTTTTTGACCATATAGGGATATCAAGAGGTGAAAATTTAGTAATTAAGCATAAAACATTAAATGTGGTTTCTAAAATTAACAACCTCCTGATCTCCGCAAAATTATCTGTTTTTTGAAAGAAAGGAAGTCCAATTAGAAGTATGAGAATCGTTATCGATAATTCAAACCATACACTTGCTTTAGCTAGAGATACAATCCCATGGCAATAGATAAAAGCCATAGAAAAGAAAAGTAAAGATGTTATGAGTGGATAATAACTGTTTTTTTGAAGGGTTATTTTTGTAATCATATAAGGTACAAGAATTAATTTATACTAGTGTTGCTTCTTTCATGACATCATTTACACAAAGTTGTGCGTTTTCCATACTCCTTTCTATTGTAGAAGGGACAGTCCATTTTTGCTGAGGATGATTAAGCCATTCTCCAGCAATAAAAACATTGGAAGCTAAACAAGAGTCGGTAGATACACCATTGGAACAAGTTGGGTTTTCTAACTGGTTTTGCACTAACCAATGAGCAGCATTTCCATAAGGGTCTATAATTTCAGGTCCTTTAAACCAATTTTTATATTTTGGGTTATTGGCTTCTTGTTTTCTGACAATTAATGCTCCTGGTCCGGCTTGTATTGTATTAAAAAAACAATCGTTAAATTCAGGAGAGAATAATCCCAATTGGGCTAAGATTTCATCATGTATTTCCTGTTGGTTACACTCTAGAAGTGTTTTGTGATACAAAATCCCTTTTGCGTGTTCCATTCTGGTAGCAGTTATAGAAAGTGTTGCCTGTATGTTTTCTGCAAAGACAGTATTATTGTATTTTCCGCTATGATATAGCTTGTAGCTAAGTCCCCACGCCGAATCAATTATGATCCCAATTGATTTATTTTTGAAGGTACTAGGAATTTTTTTTAGATGCAGTTGAAAACCGTGACTTTTTACACTTTCAACCTTTAAAAGAGGTTTTAATTCCGGAAGGATATTTAATGTTTGATATGGAGGGATAGCAATAATAAAAAAGTCAGCCTGTACTGTGACTCCATTGTCTAGAATAGCATACTGACATTTTGAATTTGACAATTTTATATCTTTTAATGCCGTATTAAAATGAAAGTTTACTCCTTGTTCTTTTAAATATTGATACCAGGGAATAATTAGTGTGTCATTGATAGGTCCGTTTAGGGTGACACTATATGTTGCAGGAGATAAGGAGGAGGGAGGTATTTTTTTGTTTAAAAGTAATTGTAGAATATCTCCTGTTCTTGTATTGTCCGTTGCTGCAATCCAGGAAGAAAGCACCTTCCGTAAGAAAGAAGCTAATAAAGGGCGCTTGTCATACTCTAAATAGCTGGAAACTGGAGAATTCATGTCAGATTTCTGGATGACTTTAGCTGATAATCGAGTACGAAACCAATAAACATCTTTTATAGGGACCCCATCAACAAGCATGGACCATGCAGATTTTAAATTATAAATAAGCTCCGTAAATACATTAAAATGTTTTTGAGAAAAATGAACAGTTTTGTTTTTTTGAGCCCATACAAATTGAGCCTTAGGAAGTGGCTCGATTTTAGTCATTAAGTTGTCTCCTTCTGAAGTCGATATTTCTTTTAATGTATTTAATAGAACCGGGTTTGACGAAAACATTTGACGATGTGTCAATTCGTATGGTAATCCCGAATTCATAAAACCGATACACTTTCCTCCGGGTTGTTCTCTGGCTTCATATATTGAAACACGAAAGCCTTTTTTTATACATTCATGAGCAGTTTTTAATCCAGAAATACCTGCTCCGAATATAGCGACATGAGGTATAGGGTTACTGTTTGAATCGGTGTTTGTTTTAGGTAATGGTGTTAACATTTTTTGGTTTTTTGAGTAGAAGCATTCCTTAAAATGAGTTCAGGGAATACTTTTTAATTAGTCTTAAGATTGTAAATTATCTGATGATAAAACCTGTTAGATTTGATTTTGGGGATTGTATTAATAAGCCTGTTTGAGATTGAGTAACTCCGTAAAAAATAGCTTATAGATAATAAGTAGAAAAAAGATAGTAATTCATGGTTCTGTCAGGTTTTTTTAGAGTGAATAAGAAGGCTAATATAGAAGGCTTTTTTGTTTTGAAATACCTAATAAGAATAGTTAACAATTAATTATATTTTTTTGCTATCCTTTAAGATATATGCAAATTGAATACTTCTGTCTAAAACTAACTGTGATACTCCAGATCGGGAGAAGGTAATCCAGCCTGTTTCTGTTTAACTAAAAATTAACAATAAGTAACAGGAACTCCGGAACTCTCTGAATACTAATGACTGTAATTATGGTCAATTCCTAATAAAATACTAATTTTTTAGGATAGGTCTTTATTTGATTTGAAAAGCTTTATTTTGGCACTACTTCATTAAAAAGCAATGATAAACCTGATGCAAACAGTAGTTTATCAAGAACTAAAATTCACACATAACATAAAAAATATAATGGGTATACTTAATGTCATTTTTAGATATAAAGAAATTACGTATGAAAAAAATGAAATTACTAAACAACAGTGGAAAACGTTAAAAAAGATATTGAACCTTTCCGATAAATCAGAATTTGGAAAGAGATATGATTTTGAATCAATTGATTCAATTGAAGAATATCAAAAGCGGGTTCCTGTGATGCATTATGAAGATATTGCTCCCTATTGGGATCGGGAAGGAGCCGGAGAAAAAAAAGTGATATTTAATAAAAGACCAGCATATTTTGTCGAATCATCCGGTACTACAGGTGTTAAAAAATTAATTCCAATAACGAAACATCTGATAGGAGCTATCCAGAAGTGCAAAAAGACGATGATAAGTATTGCTATGCAAAAAAGACGGCAATACAATTTTATCGCCAAGAAACATTTAATTATATGTTCTCGTATAGAAACAGGAAAAACCTCAGGAGGTATTCCTATTGGAATGATATCAGGTCTTATCACTCATAAAAAGACTCCTAAACTTATCAAAAAATTATTGATCCCTTCAGAGGAAACGGTGAATTGTATCGATTTAAAAGAAAAGTTTTTTCGATATAAACAAGAGGTGATTGGTCATAAGTTTGGTACAGTTGCCGGGATACCTGCTTCTGTTGTTGAACTTTTTACCTATTTAAAAGAAAACCTCTCGAAAGAGGAATATGCATATTGTTTTGATGATGTTGACCTCTTAATGACTTCGGGAGTTAATTATCGACCCTATAAGAAAAAGCTTGAAGAGTTATTGGGTAAAAACTTTTCTTACCTGGACTCATATGTTAGTAGTGAAGGTTTTTATGGAGGAGAAGCTGTAGAGAATCCAGATGTTTTTCAGTTTTTTCCAACAGTAGTATTTTTTGAATTTATTCCGGTTAAAAACTATTGGAATAATGATTATTCAAAACGATTACTTATGCATGAGCTTGAAGTTGAAGAAAAATACGTTATAGCTGTGACCACAGGAAATGGAACTTTTAGTTACGTCTTAGGAGATGTTGTGCAATTGTATTCTAAAAAGCCACTTCGTTTTAAAATTGCCGGACGTACTTTATTAACACTAAACCTTGTTTCTGAAAAAACGTCAATTACACAGGTAGAAAACGCTATTGCACAGTTTACGGCTGTGCACGGGATAGTTTTTAAGGAGTTTTTCTTAGCAGAGAATTATGATAGTGATAAACCTTCATATTGCTGGTATTTCGAGGAAACAGACTTTTTATCTAAACTCGACAAGTCTTCTGAAAAAGAGTTATGCATGGCACTTGATAAGGCATTATGCGAAGCAAACCCTCTTTATGACTATTTTTTAAATGAAATTCAAACAATGAACTCAAGTAGCCTTCATGTTGTTCCTGGTGCCGATATAGATCAGTGGTTTAAAGAAAAAAACAGTGATCCAATCCATAAAAAACTACCGAGAATTATTTTAGATAAAGAAATTGTTTATGCAATTGTCAAAAACAAAAAAACTATAGTTTAGAAGGGATTAGATTTTTGTTAGAGCACCGTATTAAAACCGTTTTAAACAGCTCTTTATTTTTTTAGATTCATACAGGTTTTTACCTAAATATAGCATTGATACATGATCCATTATAAACGATGCATAGGACGTATAACCTACCAAAGACTTACTTTTTGGGTAAGTCTTTGTGATGAAATAGACTGTATTTTTATTCATTTCTAATGTAATCAAAGAAATAGCTCTTTTTTGATTTGTAAATTCTCATAGATGGGAGATATATACTTTTTTTTGTTGTTAGAAGTAATTAAATTATAAAAGGAAGCTGTTACATTTATTGGTATTAAACGTCTGATAGATATTAAGAATACAAAAACGATAAGAAAATGAATAAAAAAACAAGTTTCGTAGTTGGATTGTTAGTTGGTTTTATATGCCTTTTAGTAGTAACGGTTTTTGTATTCCTAATTTTTGGTAATCTCTCAATAAAATAAATTATGAATAAAAAATCATTTTGGATAGGGTTTACAGTTGGAGGGTTTTTGTTTGTACTTACGGTCATCGTTCTTTATTTCAAATTCGTTACTCAACCCGATATTTCTTTAAACCAAGTTGAAGTCTCAAACTTAAACGGAACCAAAGTTGAATTAAATGAATATTTGGGAAAACCTTTAGTTGTAAATTATTGGGCGACTTGGTGTGTTCCTTGCATTAAAGAATTTTCATATTTTGAAGAGGTAAAAAAACAAGTAGGAGAAAATGTGAATTTCATAATGATTTCAGATGAGTCTCTTGCTAAAATTACTAAATTTTCTGAATCGAAACCTTATAACTTTAAGTACCTAAAAAGTATTAAAAAATTGTCTGAATACGGTATAAATACAAGACCAACTACTTATTTTTATAACGCTCAAGGAAAACTAATTACTAAACACACGAGTAATTTGGATAGTGAATCTTTAAAAAAAATAATTAAAAAAATAGAATAACTACTGGCAACGCGGCGTATAAGTAATAGCGATTTAAGTGATAAAAACGTACTTATAAACTAAGACAAAAGCCATTGAAAAACAGAAAGGTTGGGGAGTGAAATTTCTCAACTACTGATAGCTGATATCGTTAGCAATAAGAAGAACCCATCTATAAAACAACTAAATAACCGCTTAAGCAACTCATTGTAAGTTAATTTTTTAATCGTATTCATTGCAATTCATTATCTTTAGATAACGGCAGAAAATCAGCTATGATTTTCCGAAACGAGTCATACACAAAATCGTTGTGCCCAATTTCAGATAAAGATTCAAGCAAAAGAATAAATACAATTGAATAATAAAGAAATAATAGGATTACGAAGAGAACTTCACTCAAAAGCAGAGTTGTCTAATGTAGAGTATACCACAGCATCGATAATTAAAAATTTTATAAAAGGGCATAATCCAACCAAAATAATAGAGGGTATTGGAGGAACTGGTTTAGCGGTGGTGTATGAATATCCTGAAAAAGGGAAAACGATAACGATTCGTTGCGAACTAGATGCGCTTCCAATCCAGGAAGATACCCCGATGGATTACAAATCAATCTACAAAGGAGTTTCTCATAAATGTGGACATGATGGTCATATGGCAATTGTGACTAGTTTGGTGTATTGGTTAAAGAATAGTGAATTGAATAGGGGAAAAGTAATCTTATTATTTCAGCCAGCAGAAGAAACAGGAGAAGGAGCAGCGAAAATAATGAGTGATGAAAATTATAAAAAGCTTAAAACAGATTATGTATTCGCCCTTCATAATATCCCTAAAGAACCACTTCATAGTATTATACTATTAGAAAGCGGTTTTTCTGCAGAAGTACAAAGTTTTATAGTAAAAGTAAAAGGAAAGGAATCACATGCATCGGAACCAGAAAATGGGATAAATCCAGCATTATGTATGTCGGAGATGGTGCGTTTAATTTCAAAACTCAATGTTACGAATCCGGAAGAAAGTTCTTTTGCCATATTGACACCTGTTCATATCATTATGGGGCAAGAGTCTTATGGGATATCACCAGGAAGAGGAGAATTGCATTATACAATACGTACTTGGAGTAGTGAAAAAATGGATAGCTTAAAATCAACAATTAAAAAGATATTAGATGAGACAAGTGAGGATCATGGGATAGAATATGAGTTAAAATGGTTAGAATATTTTCCAGCCAGTAAGAATGATCAGGAAAGTAACATCTACGTAAGAAGAGCAGCTATAGAAAATGAATATAAAATAACAGAGAGAAAATACCCTTTTAAATTTGGAGAAGATTTTGGCTGGTATTCACAGTCAACTAAAACAGCTATGTTTGGTTTGGGGGCAGGGATATCAACTCCGGCATTGCATAATGCGGACTATGATTTTCCTGATGAATTAATTCGTACAGGATATTCGATGTTTAAATCAATAATTCTAAATATTTTAGAGGAAAAATAAAAAACACACATAGTAAAAATTAAGATGTCAATGCTGCTATAACAGTTATTGCGTTTAGCAAATTCCTGATATAAATAGTCTAAAACCAAATTCTCTAAAACTAAATGACCGCATTAACCCCGAACAGAATAATATTCAATACGGCTAAAAAAGTTTATGAAGGAGAATTGTCTAAATCTGAAGGTATAAATATGCTTGTTGGAGAATTGAATATCAATAAAGGCTCTGCACAAATGATAATTGTACAGATTTTCCCAAAACTTCTAGACGGGGAGCAGTTTACAAGGACTTTAAGTGTCGATTTATTCAATAGTTTTTTAAAATTCATCCTTGAAGATTATGGAGAGGATAGATTGAGAAACTCACTATCCGCTCTGAAAATGCATATCGATTACATTAAAGAAAAAGGAGATGCTAAAATAACTTTGCGTAAAATTTATCAAGGGTATTTAGATAGTTTAAAGACCGGTGGTACTTCTTCATTACAGGATGAAATTGAACAATCGGAAATAGTAAATCAACTTAAAGACAAAACCAAAAATGAACTAGCAAGCGAATTGGAAAATTCAGAAAATGATACTTCAGAAAAGGTTACTATTAATCATAAAAGTTATAAGAGAAACAATAAAATAATTGCATTAATAAAAATACTTAGGAATTTCGAGTGTCAAATTTGCGGAAAATATATTTTGAAAAAAGATGGTTTAAAATACGTTGAGGCAGCTCATATTATTCCAAAACATAAACAAGGTAATGAACACCCTAAAAACATACTATTACTTTGTCCGAATCATCATAAGGAATTTGATCTCGGGAATCGTGAAGTAATAAATCATACAGAAAAAGAAATTGAGTTTAAGCTCAACGGAGTTAGATATTTAATATCCCTGGAAATTTAATAAAATAAAAAAAGCAATTGTATTTAATACATAATTAGGTTGGATTCGATTACATTCGGATTCCCTCTGGAATTGTTAAAGTCAGTTCTAAACCAAAAATAATCGCTAATTTAACCTGTAACAGACCATTGTATCAGGTTGTTAGCGAACTATTAAAATGATCACCAAAATATATGAATAATATATGAAGTTAATACTTCTGTCAATACTTATTAGTTTATCATCTTGTAAAAAGGACGATAACAGAACCGGACCGAATCAAAACAACGAACAATTGTACACAAATGGGCAGATTTACACCGTAAACCCAAATCAAGAATGGGCAGATACGATGTTGGTTCGTGATGGAATAATTATCGCAATAGGAACAAATAAAGAAGTAGAAAATCAAGCCTCAGAAAATGCAGAAATCATAGACTTGGAAGGTTTAATGGTAATGCCAGGAATCCACGATGTACACTTGCATCCCTTGGAAGCAGCTTCAGATAATTTTCTATTTGTCTTAGATGCTCAGGAAACAGCCCCTGAAAACTATGCCACTGATATCATACAAGCAATAAACCAGAACCCTGACTCAGAATGGATTTTGGGATGGGGTTTTGACATTTATACACTTTTTGATGCAAGCCGAGAACCGATTAAAATTTTGGATGATATATCAACTACCAAACCAATTGCGATAATGGAACAAACGTCGCATTCTGTTTGGGTAAATTCTAAAGCCTTAGAACTTGCTGGAATTAATAAAAACTCTGCTAATCCAGTTGGCGGAATCATTATGAAAGATGATAATGGAGTACCCAACGGATTGTTAATTGACAATGCAGGAAATTTAATTATCGATTTAGCGATAGCGTCCATTCCTAATAATGAACAAAACGATTATGCTGGATTGGTAAATTATGCTTTACCTGAATTAGGAAAAAACGGAATTACTTCCGTTTGTGATGCGAGAACGTATTGGAAACGAAATCATCATAAAACTTGGCAACAGGCAGAAAGTGAAGGCAAGCTAACAGTAAGAGCAAATCTTGGGCTTTGGTTATATCCAACAGAGGATGATGCAGCACAAATTAGCAGGATTCGATCATTATATTCAAACGATCCAAACAGTTTCCTGAAAATCAATCAAATCAAACTGTATTCGGATGGAATAGTCATTAATACCACATCAGCAATGGAGGGTGATTATCTTATCGACTTGTTTAACTTACCTACGAACAATGGTTTAAATTATGTCTCCCAAAATAGAATTTCTAAATATATTGCTGCATTAGAACCCATAGGTTTTGATTTTCATATTCATGCTATAGGTAATCGGGGTGTTAATGAAGCTCTTAATGCAATAGAGCAAAGTAGTAATGGAAATGGGAGGCATAGGTTGACACATGTAGAATATGTTTTGCCATCTGATTATTCAAGATTTAGTCAATTAAATGTAACAGCAGATGCGCAAGTTGCCGGTGATTTTACACATCCAGAAAATTGGCACGAAACTGATTCTCTAATTAACTCATCACTGAACAATGCTAATATTCCGATTAAGAGTTTGGTAGCAGCTAATGCAAGATTAACATTAAGTAGTGATTGGGATGTAAGTAAATTAAATCCTTTTATTGGAATACAAAATGCAGTAACCCGCGCACCTCAAAATATATCACTGAACGAAGCTATTAAGGCATATACCATAAATGCAGCTTACATAATGAGACAGGAGCATAAAGTTGGAACACTGGAAGTTGGTAAAGAAGCAGATTTTATAGTTTTAAGTCAGAATTTATTTGATATTCAGCCTAACCAGATTAAGCAAACTCAGGTATTAAAAACATATTTGAAAGGAGAGTTAGTGTATAAACGATAATATTAATAATGACTTCCTAACGATGTCTATAGATAATTAAAACTCAAAAAATGAAATATCTGCAATTACTGGTATTGTTTTTTCTATCGAATTTTTGTTTTTCTCAAAATTTGGAATGTGGAGATTTGCTGGAGCAATATGGAATAGAACTCAATAAAGTTGAATTCACTGGATGTACGCCCGGAACTGGGCAAATTATTTTAGAAGCTGATTATAAAGTTCTAGGAAAAGATTCCGGAGAAATTGAAAGAATTCTAATTGAGAAATTTGGAATGGGCAAACTGAAATTTGTTTGTTGTGGTTGGGAACCTGAAAACGGAAAGAGGGGGTATGTTGATAATAAACAGTTAAAAGCAATAAATCAAGATTACTTTTTTGAGATTTCAATGTTTGCCAATGCAGAAAAGAAAAGTAAAAAAGGTGGAATTGAAATAGAATTTGACAGAAGTAAAATTGATTTCAATTTAAAAGTTAGCATATTAGAAATATAAAACACCCCAAATATTCCAGGGAGTAAAATAGTTTGTCTTTTATGATCGCTTTGTAAAGGATCGTATCTAAACAAGACGTACGTATTGATATCGATGTGATTAAATCAAGTAAGGGTAAAAGGAATAAAAAGCCTATAAACAAAGAAACCTACTGAAAAAATCAGTAGGTTTTGCCTTGTGATCGCGACAGGATTCGAACCTGTGACCGTCTGCTTAGAAGGCAGATGCTCTATCCAGCTGAGCTACGCGACCAGAATATATTTTTAATCTTATTGTCGGGGTGGCAGGATTCGAACCTGCGACCTCCGCGTCCCAAACGCGGCGCGATAACCGGGCTACGCTACACCCCGAATTTTAGATTAAATAAACACTGCGGAGAGACAGGGATTCGAACCCTGGCAACACTTACGCGTTGACAGATTAGCAATCTGCTCCATTACCACTCTGGCACCTCTCCAAACAATTATTTTCTTAAGAACGGCTGCATTACTGTTTCAAATGCGGATGCAAATGTATAGGATATTAGGGTATGAAACAACATTTTTCAGGAATTATTTTTAAAAAAATGTGATCTTTTTTTTAAAAGATTGAAAATCAGTTTTTTTTAATGCAAGCTTTTTATCCTTTTTTTTAATTGAAATTTCATTAGAACCTAAATACTCCCAGAAGTATTATATATTTGTGTAATCTTGACCTAATTATAATATTATGAATAGCCCTAATAAGCAGTTTAAATTTGTAAAAGTTCTGGTAGTTATCGGTACTACTTTATTTGGAGGAACTTTGTTTGCACAAAAACCGGTATTGTCAGAAGATTTTGATTTTTCTATTGGAGAAAAATACAAACACATAAAAAACTATACGACCTACTACGTAGGGAATGGAAGCCGGTTTATGTCAATTAAAAAAGGAAGAAAAGACATCACTATTCAGCGTTTTTCTTTAAAAGACATGAAAGAAGATGTAAAAAAACGACAGGTAATAGAAGATAAAGGGGATTTTAATGGCGCGATGAATCTGGATGGAAAAGCGGTTGTTTTCTATAGTAAAAAAAATAAAGCCTTTGCACAGGTAATCTCCCTTACAGGAATTGTAGCAGGAAAACCAGTGCAATTAGTAAGCGAAAAAGAAAATATTAGCGACGATTTTGGTTTTAAAAGTACTTATGGTTTTGATGCAGGAGGACGTATCAATAAGTTTGTTTTTAAAAAATCTCCGAATGGAGAAAAGTTATTGGTGCTATTTAGAGTAAAAACCCCATCTGATGAAGGAGATAAAATAGGGATTAGTGTTTTTGATTCTGAGCTGACCCGACTCTGGACAAGAAAAGTGACATTGCCCTATCCAACAAAGAAGATCAGAGCAGAAGACTTTCTTATTAATAATGAAGGAACGTTTTTTATGACTGCTTCGATTTTTGCAGAAGAGTCATCTGATAAAGATAAGCTGAAAGAAACATATAGAACAGAGTTCTTTAAAATAACAGCAGATGATAAAGAAGTTGTAAAAGCATCAATAGGAGTTCCTAATAGAGCAATTGCTGATGCAGTATTAGGTATTGATGCAGCCGGATTAATACGAGTTACCGGTTTTTATACAACCAAAGATAATAAGGCAATAGCTACGGGACTTTTTTCTACAAAAATAGATAGCCTGGGGAAAGTGGTAGAAACTATTTCCAGTGATATTCCTGGAGAGTTGAAGGAGCAATTTGCAGCTGCCAGAGAAACAAGAATTAATGAAGGTACCCAAAAGAAAACAGATAAAGATGATTTTGAAGACCTACATGTCAATTCATTGTCCTTTAATGCCGATGGAAGTGTTGTTATTCTTGCAGAACAACGATATGTTACTTCGCAGACGACATCGAGTTCTTCTGGATCAAGAACAATATATAAGTATTATTACAGGAATATAGTGGCTTCTAAATTGATGACTTCTGGTAAAATAGAATGGATGCATATTCTGCCTAAATATCAAATGGGAACAAGAGGAAAATCAAGTATGTCCTATTTTACATTCAAAGAGTACGGAAAACATTATCTGTTTTATATAGATGATTTTACAAATCTAAAAAGAGGGTTTGAAGAGTTTCCGGCAAAATATTACGATCGAAAAAAAGAGTTTTTATACCTGACAGCATTTGTGATTAATGATGGGACAGGAGAGGTTGTTAAAGAACCGATTCTTACCGGAAGCGATATTAGAAATTCACGCCTTGATTTCCTGAGAGTTAGTCAGGCGGTACGTTTAAGAAATCGAGATATCATTTTTGAAGCTTTTGATGGAAAAAAGAATAATTTATTATTAAAAATCTCTGATACAAAAGAGTAATTTCGTTCTCCAGTCATCCGAGGTTTAAATACCTCGTGTATTTGTATCTGGGAAGTATACTTATACAAACATAAAAAAGCATTTTATAAGGCCTTATAAAATGCTTTTTTATGTATTTCTAAAAAGTGTTAAATATAGCTAAATTTTAAAATCTTCTTGTTTTTTACGGAATAACAGTAATGTTTTGATGTTAAGTTATTTATTGTTTAAATTTTAATATTAAAGATGTGTTTTTATAGGTATAAAATGTTAAATTTATCAAGACTTTTATCTAACTGGCATATCAATGAATATTAAAACTACACGATTAACAAGTGTACTATTATGTACCTATCTTTTTATTTCATGCAAACCAAGTAATTCCGTAGCTGTAGAATCTGAAATAGACAATATTTTTTCTAATAATTGGCAAAATGCCGATTTGACAAATTATTTTTTAGAGGAAGAAATAACATATCAACTAACACCAGAACAACTTTTGACACTGATTCACGCCAATGGGAAAAAAGAATTTAGAATTGTTCCGGGTATCCTGGATGAAGATATTTATCTAAAATTTCACGCAATTGATAAAAAAGGAGCTATTACAGAAGAAGAATGGGCTAAGAATACTATTGAGGTTTCTCCTATAGCGTACCTGAATCTTTTACAACAAAAAGAAAGAGATACAATTGTAGAAAATATGACCGATACACCATATAGGATAACAATAGAAGAAGCCAGAAAGTACAAAGATGCCTGGTATAGAAAGAAGAAAGAAGAAATCAATGAAATAACAAAAGTAAATGGAGAAAGAGTAGCGTACTTTACCTTATCCGAAGAACTCGTTCTGCACCTTTCTAATTTAGAAATTGATCATATCAATATATCATGGGGAATAAATAATACTAATACATTAGTAGGGGTTCTTATTCCTATCGGAAAAGATAAAATAATGAATCGAGAAGATGTATACATCATCAATACCCCTACCTCCTCAAGATACGCAAGTAAAAAAATATAGAAAATAATAGTTTATCATACTCAATAGAGAGTAAGCTATTCATAAAATTTTAAAAAGATCACACTACTAGGTGTGATCTTTTTTAGTTTATACAAATCCCCTTTGACTCTAACAGGAAAGCTTTGTTATGAAATATAATGAAATATTTTTGTTGGTTTAGCTACTTACCTTTGTAATATCAAAATAGAATAGACAAACTGTAAAATTTCAAGACGTATAGATTTTTCATTTCTTTTTTGACTCGAAATCTTCGGCCGAAGATGAGATATCACGAATGCTTACTAAGCATTATTAGATCGCATTAAAAGAACATGGGGGGCATTTTCTTTTACTACGCTGTAATGTAAAAAAACATCCGGGATCTCTTTTTTTAAACATGTTTACATACCGATGTGGCCCATAAACATGGGTACATAGTTAGCTGCCTTTTTTAGTGAAAAAGGGAAAGGGGCTTCTTTCTAGTGCTAACATCTTAAGTAGTATTAACCAATTTGTTGTTAAAGGGCTTATTAATGCATCTAAGGTTGATTTAGGGTCCATAACATCAAATTAAAAATTAGCAGATTATGGATAAGGTTATAAAAACAATAATTATTTTATTCAGTACACTTTTTATTTCATGTAGTAATGATGAAACAGTAGTAATTGATTCAGAAAACAACAAAGAACAAACCACCGATTTTGGATGGAATTATAATGATATTTCAACAGTATTTGATCCGCAAAAAGGATACTATATACCTACTAAAAAACTACAAGAAATTGTAGCTTCAGACCAGGTAGTACAAGTTCGGTTTATTCCGGGAGTAATAGAAAATAAGTTGTGGGTCAAAATAGTTAGTTTAAACAGTAAAGAAGAAATTATAGGTCAGTTTTTGGTAGCTCCAAAAGGAACCGATGATATAAAATCAAAATTAGTAAGTATACAGTCCAAACGCTTTAATAAAAATAGTGAAGCAAATAAAATTGTAGCAAGTCATATCTTACAACCTAATGAAGCGATTGATTACCTGAATTCCTGGGGAAGAAAATCTACAACAGATATTGATGATGTAACCATATTAAATGGAGAAAGAATACGGCATTATAGTTTGTCTCCTGTAGTCGTACGACATATGGCAAATCAACCAGTATCCACAATTTATCTGTCGTGGGGAATTAACTACGAGAATAAATTAACTACTGTATTTACTCCCATTGAGAATCATAAAATAAATCTATTTTCAAAAGGGAGTAATAGAGAAAGAGAAAATGCATATATCTATGATTTTTCCCGTCCGTGTCCAACCATGTGTGACATCGGAGGAGATGATAGAATAGGAGGGTAGTGGGCTCCTTTGTATCAATAGATATTGTATTGTATTAAATTGATCAAAAAGGCTTTTATCTCTTGTTTGAATAGGAGCCTTTTTTTTATGTAATGAAGTACTTTTTTGCCAATACATAAATACAATCATAAATAATTATTATACATTAGTAGTAACATAACCCCTAAAAATTGCATATGTTTAAAAGATTGAGAAATTCTTTAGAATTCCCTTTAGAGATTGATAATGTATTAATACTTACTAGCAGTGATTCTCTAAAAATAGAAATTGATGTTTGAGAATTTAGTTGTCTATTTTGGGTATTTGTTATTGATTAGTAATATCTGCCTGTTTTCCTTAAAAATATCAAAGTTAAAAACGGTTTATAAAATTTTTTATGCGTACTTACTTCTCACATTTATAATTCAACTGAGTACCGAAATTTTATTTTTAAATGGAAAAAACAACCTGTTTTTATCACACTTTTATTTAGTAGGACAATTTGTATTACTGAGTTTATGTTATAAAATGCTATTTATACGAAAAAGATTAAAACAATGGGTTTTTTGGACCACACTACTTGTTTTGATAATATTATTTATACAATATATACTGAATCCTGAACTATTTAAGGTTTTTAACCTTACTGAGGTTCTAATTACTGCGTTGGTATTGACTACCTATGCAATCTTATTTTTGTTTAGAAGCCTGGATAGTTCTACTGAATTTATTTATATTAATATAGGCACCCTGATATACATACTTTGTAGTGCCTTGATATTTGCTTCAGGAAATTTAATGACAGAATTAGACCCGATGGTCAATAAGGTAGTTTGGGTGGTTAATGGAGTCTTATATATCATATTTCAAATTTTTATTTTTATAGAATGGAGAAAAAACTGTTAGCAGAAGATTCACAGATTATTGTCATCATTTTGGTGGCTATTACAGTACTATTATTAATGGCTGTAGCATTGATTATTTTCTTTTTCTTTTCAAGAAAGAAAATTGTAGCTGTAGAATTGGATAAAGCTAATCTGCTAATATCCTATCAGAAAGATGTACTTCATGCTACCTTAGAAACCCAGGAAGAAGAACGAAAGCGAATTGCACAAGATTTGCATGATGCAATTAGTGCAAAACTCAATGTAGTTAGTCTAAGTACGAATATGTTAATTGATGGGAGCTTGAACGAACAAGAACAAAAAGATATGATGGAACATATTCTTACTGTGACGACCAATACCCTTGAGAGCTCCAGAAGACTAGCTCATAACTTATTACCTCCAATATTAGAGAACTTTGGATTACAAGCAGCTTTAGAAGAGTTATGTGATGAATTTATACAGAGTAAGCAACTAAAAGTAGATTATAAAATCACGTATAATAACTCGTTGGAAAAGAAGGAAGAACTCCATATATTTCGGATTGTTCAGGAGTTTTTGAATAATGCCGTTCGTCATGGAGAAGCTACAGAAGTCTCATTGATAATGGAAGATGGCAAAGAGGGAATCAAAATCAAGTTTACGGATAACGGAAAAGGTTTTGACCTAAAAGAAATAAAAAAGAGAAAAGGAATAGGGCTTAAAAATATAGAAAGCCGCATTGAAATATTAAAAGGCGCTATCGAATACTTTAGTGAAAAAGGAGAAGGAGTCACTTTTAATATTACAATCAAAAAAATATAGATCAGAATAACCAACTTATATTGATACACGATGAAAAAGGAAAATATACGATTAGCCATTGCAGATGATGAGACGTTGTTTAGACAAGGAATCGCTTTTATTTTAGATAAAGAAACCAATATAGATATTTGTTTACAGGCAGAAAATGGAAATGATCTTATCCAGCAACTTAATGATATGAGAGAATTGCCGGAAATAATCCTGATGGATTTAAAAATGCCTTATTTAAATGGGGTAGAAACGACTAAAGAAGTACGAAAAAAATTCCCGGATATTAAAATTATCGCCTTGACGAGTTACTATTCAAAACCATTTATCAGTAATATGATCCGTCAGGGAGCCGTTGCGTATTTAGCCAAAAATGCATCACCAACAAAAGTAATAGATACAATTAATCAGGTGGCTTTAAAAGGCTTTTATTACGATGATAATGTGATGAGCATTATACAGGAAGCATCGCTAAAAGCAGATAAAAGCAAAAAGTATGATGAAGAATTTCTGACCAAAAGGGAACGAGAGGTATTAAAACTAATTTGTGAGCAGAAAACAACTATAGAAATAGGAGAACAGCTTTTTATTAGCCCGAGAACAGTAGATGGACATCGCAATAATCTTATGATAAAGACAGGATCTAAAAATATAGCAGGTTTGGTTATTCACGCAATAGAACATCAGATTTTTATGAGTAATCTGGAGTTGTAAACAGCTAATTACGCTTTTTTGCAATGAATACTAATTTTTGCTCCGGTAGCATCTGTGGTAAAAAATAAATAATCTGTTCCTCCGTCTTTTATTTTTAATTTTTTACGAAGGTTAGCCACTGTTTCATTAAAATTCCGCACAGTAATATTTGCTTTGGTAATGGCATTAGCTTTTAAATTTTTCTTATGATAGGGAGCATGTGATATAATTTCAAAACGCCTTCCTGGAAAATCAATGAGCATGTCAGATGTATACAAGTGAGAATGCGGATGAAGTTTATCCAGTCCATAACGAGTTGCAACACATTTAAATGCCCCGCTTTTTAAGATTGCAGCATTAGGCTCATATAAGTATTTTTTAGGAGAACTAAAGGAGCAAGAAGCAGTGACTTCTTCCTCTATGGAAAAAGAAAATAATTTCTGTTGGTCATTAGTAATATTGCAACTCGTAATGTGTACTTTTCCTATATAATCTTTGGACAATACCCATATTAACTCCTTGACTTCATTCTTAACAGCAACACAGTGAATTTCTTTTACGAATTGTAGTGACTTAATTCCGGTTTGAATATCCAGCAGAGGAGATGTTTTTATTAAAACGTTGGTACTTCGCGAAAATAACAAATCAATATGTTTAGGAACATCTGGTAAACAATCTTCCAGAAAAAAAACCTTTCCTTTGATATCATTTCTTCTCGAGGGATCAATATAAATCCAGTCATATTGATATTCCTGATTTTGCAAATAGGAAATAGCATCTCCTGTATGAGTAACAATATTTGAAGCACCTAAAGCACTAAAATTATGAGTGGCGATAAGACTTAGTGATTCATTGAGTTCACAATGGGTTACTTTATTAATGACTTTAGAAAAATAATAATCATCAATACCCAACCCCCCTGTAAGATCAATTAATCGCTCCCCGGAAACTAATTTGCTCTTATACAGCCCTGTCAGTTCTGAAGAAGTTTGTTCCATATTAATGGAAGGGGGATAATAAATCCCCTTTGTATGATACCAAAGCGAAAGCTTATCCTTCGCCTTTAAACGCCCTTTTATCTGTTGTGCTAACTCTTGACTGGAAATGTCTGAGAAGGGACTACCGGAAAGAATAAGTTTACTAATATCAATCGGCTTAGAAGATTTTTCATGTATAAAATCTTGCACTTCTCGTCGTAGAATAGCAGCATTCACTGGCGTTTTATTTTTTGATTAGAGGAAATTACTGATTAGGATTATAGTCCTTTTGTTAGTTGCTTAACGATTTTGTATTCGGATAAGAATTCTTTAGAAATAACCTTAATAGCAGTATAAAAAGGAACAGCGACAATTAAACCGCTGATCCCGAATAAGGATCCGAATATGAGTATAGCAATAAAAATTTCCAAAGGATGTGATTTAACACTGTTTCCGAATATAAGAGGTTGATTGGCAAAATTATCGATCAGTTGAATGATAAGATACCCGATAAGAATGTATGTTAGTTTAGGAAGAATCACTGTAGAAAAATCCATACCCAGATTACTTGTTGTAGCAAGGATTAACACCAATATACCGCCAAATAAAGGACCTATATATGGTATTAAATTAAAAATGGCAGCTATAAGTGCTACAGCAATAGGATTGTGTACTCCAAATATCAAAAACAGAATTGTATATAGGGTGAATAATATCAATACTTGTAATAACAGTCCGACAAAATAACGAGATAATAAATCTTTAATCTTGGTAAAGGCTCGCATAAATTTTGTTTCGTCTTCTTTTTTAGCAAAAACCAATAAACTATTTTCTAGCAATTGGCTGTCTTTTAATAGAAAAAAAGAAATGAATAGTATGGAGAAAAGACCTATTAAAACAGCTCCAAACCCACTTAAGAAAGAATTGATAAGATTAGGAATGATTTTTAAATCCAAATATTTCATCAAATCAGTCTGCTTCAGTACTTCTAATAAATTAAGTTTATTTATGTTGAAATAATTACTCACTTCCTCATTTAGTCTGTCGAGATCATCTCCGATTTTATTAATATTTATTTCACCTATCAATTGTCCTTGTTCCGTAATGATAGGAACAAATAGTAAAAATATACTTAGAAACAGGGCAATAGTAATAAATAGGGTAAAAACTACAGCAAGTGTATTATTAAACTTTAATTTTCTTTTGAGAAATAATACCAAAGGTCGCCCCATTAGAGAAATTACAGCAGCAAAAGCGATATATACGAGTATGGATTGTATTTTATAAAGAAACCAGAGAAGCAATAGAATCCCTATAAGTATGCTTACTGCTCTAAGGATACCATACGCAATCGTTTTTGAATTCATAAGTAAGGAGTTATTTACTTTTTAATAGTATTAGTAAGGATAAAAATACAAAAATGTAGGAGATGTCGGTAAGAAAAAAAGATTCCGAAATATCATGGTACTGTAGATTTGATATTTCGGAATCAGAACTCTAATAAACCGTTTTAGTGGTTTATTAGTCGTAAGTGTAAGTGAAAACTTTCTTTTTGTTTCATTTATATATAGATTTTTTTATAAAAAAATAAAGAAAACCCATTGTTTGCAGGGGATGGCAGCTTAATAATGAGCTGTTTTTTTCTGGGATTTTTTTTGATATGTTCCAAAGAACCGATGCCAGAACCTTTTTTCTAACTTAGTATGCTGATCAAATTAGGAAAAGTTCTTACTAAATGCTCAATATAATAGTTTTAGCATGTGCAATGGATTGTTGTTCTTTCCTGTTTTCGGGTGCCTTCTGTAGCATATCCGTCAAATTTCCACCATTCTATACCTCCTAGAAGTTCTTTTACAGTAAAACCTAATTGTGCCATTTTTAAAGCCCCTTTTGTAGAGGCATTACACCCAATTCCATCACAATAGCAAATGTAAGTTGTTTTTTTATCCAGATGGCGCGTTGTTATTTCATTCATTTCTGCATGAGGAATATTAATAGAATTAGGGAGGTGTTCCTGAGTGTAACCAGAAGCCTTTCGAGTATCAATGATGATTATATTATCTTTATTCTCAATAGCGAGAAATAAATCAGCAGCATCTATTTCATATGCAAGTTTGTCCTGATAGTATTTAATTTGTTCTTTCATGATAATTATGTATTGAATGTGTAGTAAAACTACAATCAGTAGATCGGTCTGTCTAGAAAGAACGATGAATTAAAATACACCTAAGCTGATTATTTTTCAGGCATCAGTTTTTTAGTAATTTCATGAAGGGCAATTGCTGTGGCAGTTGCTACATTCATACTACTGTTATTGCCATACATGTTGATATGAATACTGCTATCAGAGATATTGAGTACGCTTGGAGATACTCCCATGTTTTCCTCTCCGATCACTAACGCAATTTTTTGATTTTTTTGGATAGAGCAGGTTTGAACAGGGATGCTGTTTTCTGTAATTTCTAAGGATAAAATCGTATATGCCTGTTCTAATAAGGTATCAATAACTTCTGTGATAGTATCTGCTTGTTCATATGCTATATATTCATGGGTGGATCTGGCTGTTCGTTGCATCCGTTTACTGATAATAGTAATATCTTCTCCACAGAAATATATTTTTTCGATACCAAAACTATCTGCAATTCTGAATAAACTTCCAATATTAGCTGGAGAATTTACAGCATCACAAACAAGAACAATTGGAAACCTTTTTTTGATGAAGGTAGTTTCTGCACGATGGTGTTGTAGCTGAGAATTCATAGGGAGGTACTTTTGTTTAAATAATAAAAAAAGAGGAATGCTTAGTTTTCAAAAGCATATTTAATGATATTAGCACCCATTTGTAGGGCTTTTAACCGTACTTCCTCTGGGTCATTATGAATCTCCGGATTTTCCCAGCCATCTCCCAGATCACTCTCGTAAGTAAATAAGAGAATTAATCGATTTTCATGTATAATTCCGAATGCCTGCGGTCGTTTTCCATCGTGTTCATGAATTTTAGGGAGTCCTTTCGGGAAGGTATAAACGGTAGAGAATATAGGATGTGTATTAGGAATCTCTACCAATTCCTTATCTGGGAATACCTTGACTAATTCTTTTCGGATGTATGGATTCATCCCGTAGTTATCGTCAATATGTAAAAAACCACCACTGAGTAAATATTTTCTAAGGTTTTCAGCATCATTTTCTGAAAAGAAAACATTACCATGTCCTGTCATATGTAAATAGGGGTACTGAAAAATATCAACACTCTCCGGTTTTACAGTTTTAGGCTTAGAGGCAATGGTTGTTTGTATCTGTCTGTTACAAAAAGTAATTAGATTAGGTAAAGCAGTAGGATTGCTATACCAGTCTCCACCTCCTTTGTATTGTAATATGGCAATATCCTGACCAAAAGAAAGAAACGAACATAAAAAAACAATAAAAAGAGCTGTAAGTTTAGTCATTGTTGACGTCTAAATTTATAGAAATAAAAGTAGTAAAATTAAATAAATACTGCGAAAAAACGGAATATGTATATAAAGAAGTTGTTGATTTGTATAGGAAGTATTGTTTTGATGAGTTATCAAAGTGTTGCACAGGAAGAAAAACCATTTGTTTTGTTAGAGTTATTCACTTCTCAGGGGTGTAGTAGCTGTCCCCCTGCAGATGACCTGCTTAAACAAATAACCAAAGTCTACAAAAATGAAAATGTATACGCATTATCATATCATGTAGATTATTGGAATCGATTGGGGTGGAAAGACCCTTTTAGTAAAGAAGTGTATACTGATTATCAACGGGAATATGCATATGAATGGAATAGTCGATCCGTGTATACTCCGCAATTGGTTGTCAATGGAACAGCGCATTTTGTCGGGTCTGATAGTAAAAAGGCAGAACAGTCTATAGCACAATTTTTATCCAGAAAACCGGATACTGGGATAGACTTAAAAGTTACAAAGTTATCAGATGAGGAAATTAAAGTTACTTATTCTACAGTTAATACTACTGATAAAGATAAAATAGCTATCGTATTAGTGGTAGAAAATAGAACAACAACTGTAGTTCGCGGAGAAAACAGAAATAGAACATTGGAAAACAGCAATATTGTAGCTTATAAAAAAACAACTTCAGAGTTAGAAGGAGAATGTATAATAGTGATTCCAGATTGGGTGACAACAAAAGATAAACTGGCTATTGTCGGGTTTACTCAGAATCCGAAGCTGAAGATTACTGCTGCTGCCAGAGAACAATTACAATAGGTTCAGGAATGAAACTGTATGAGTAGCCACAATGGCAGCAGTTTCAGTTCGCAATCGTGTTTCACCAAGTGTAATAGGAGTAAAGTTATTTGTAAGCGCAAGGTCAATCTCTCTGGGAGAGAAATCTCCTTCCGGGCCAATAAGTATTAAAGTGTTTTTACCGGATTTTAAGGTATCTTTTAAAGATTGTTTATTCGTTTCCTCGCAATGAGCAATAAATAATTGATCTTCATCTTTAGAACGGGTTATAAAATCAGTAAGTGAAATTGCAGGATTTAATGTAGGAAGATGCATCTGTAGGGATTGTTTCATAGCACTCTGAATAATGCGTTCAAATCGTTCAGACTTGATCACTTTTCTTTCACTGTGATCACAAATAATAGGGGTGATTTCATCAATACCAATTTCAGTAGCTTTTTCTAAAAACCATTCATAGCGATCGTTCATTTTTGTAGGGGCTACAGCCAGGTGTAATCGATAGGGTTTTGAAGGATATTTTGTTTCTTCAGAAATCTGAACAACACATTTATTGGGAGTACAGAAAGTGATTTCTCCGGTAAATAAAGATCCTTTTCCATTAGTGATTTGTAATATATCTCCTTCTTTTTTTCGCAAGACTTTGGTAATATGTTTGCTTTCTTCTCTAGAAAAAGTGTATGTCGAAGAAGCTAAAATATCTGCACTAAAAAATAATTGCATAAAATAATAATAAAAAAGTGTTACAGTTTGCTTTTGGCATGTTCTAATCCCAATTCAATCCATTCCTGAAGTTGCATTTCTGTAATGAACCCTTCTTTAGCGACATAAACAAATTCTTTCATAGGTCGTTTAGTAAAGTCCATTGGTCTTACGAATGGAAGAGATAGTTGTTTTTCCATTTTATCAGCTAAAACCCTCACAGCGAGCTCTTCTTTAATAATTCCCAGAGTCATTTTTCCTTTGTATAAAAAAGCGAGTCCTCCAAACATTTTCTTCTCACTGAATTCTTCAGGGAATATAGATAAGGCAGTTCGAATGCGAGTTGCTAAATGTTCGTTGTAGCTCATAGAGTTATATTTTTATACGGGCTTGTGCAATAGCACTCATATCAGTAAAATCCTTCTTCAGGTATTTCAGGTACCCCACAATTGCGATCATAGCCGCATTGTCTGTAGTGTATTCAAATTTAGGGATATATGTTTTCCACCCGAATTTATGTTCTCCGCTTTTTAGCGCAGCTCGTATTCCGGAGTTAGCAGAAACACCTCCACCAATTGCTATTCTTTTAATTCCGGTTTCTTTAGAAGCTTTTTTTAATTTATCAATTAGGATATTAATAATAGTATATTGGATAGAAGCACAAATGTCTTCCAGGTTTTTCTCAATAAAATCAGGGTCATTTTTTGTTTCCTTTTGAATGAAATAGAGGATGGCTGTTTTTAGCCCGCTAAAACTGAAGTTGAGACCATCTACTCTGGGTTTGGTAAAAGAAAATGCCTTAGGGTTTCCTTGCTGTGCGTGTTTATCAATCAAAGGTCCTCCCGGATAAGGAAGTCCGAGAATTTTAGCACTCTTGTCAAAAGCTTCTCCTACGGCATCGTCAATAGTTTCCCCGATAACCTCCATATCAAAATGGCTGTTCACTTGTACGATTTGTGTATGCCCTCCACTAATGGTCATGGCGATAAATGGGAATTCAGGAATGTCATATCCCTCTTCTTTTATGAAATGAGCTAAAATATGTGCCTGCATATGATTAACATCAATTAATGGGACATCTAAAGCTAATGCCAAAGATTTAGCAAAAGAAGTTCCGACAAGTAAAGACCCCATTAACCCGGGACCTCTGGTAAATGCAATTGCATCGATTTGCTCTTTGTTAATATTTGCTTGCTTGATCGCCTGATCAATTACGGGAACGATATTTTGCTGATGTGCTCTTGAGGCCAGTTCTGGAACAACCCCACCATATTGTTCGTGTATTTTTTGAGATGCAACAACATTAGATAATATCTCGTCATTATGAAGTACAGCAGCTGATGTATCATCACAAGAAGATTCTATTCCTAGAATATAAATATTTTGTCTGTCCATTATGAGGAAAAGGGCATAGAAATTGTTAATATTGTCAGCAAAGTTAAAAAATAATACGGATCAGAAAATCAGGGAAAATATTGATCAGGGTCTTTTTAGGCCTATTACTGTTTTTTATAGCAATAATTATATTGTTTTCTATTCCCCGTGTCCAAACTTTTATAGCAAAAAAAGCGACAAATTACCTTAAGGATACGTATGATGTAGAGCTGGAAATTGGGCGAATCGGTATTGGGTATTTAGGGAGTGTTGATCTAAAGGAAGTTCTGGCATTGGATCATCATGGCGATACATTGCTTTATGCCGGAAGCATACAAACCTCTATTCTCAATCTAAGGGAGATCAGTAAAGGACAACCCGAATTAGGAGAAGTCGCTATAAAAGATTTATTTTTTAACATGAAAATTTACAAAGGGGAGGATAGCGATAATCTCATGACCTATATACGTAAATTTAATACCGGGAAAAAGAAAACATCCAATGCTAAATTTATATTGACCTCTGGTCGTGTCACTATCCAGAATGGACGATATTATTATACGGATGAAGATTTACGATCCCCAGAGGTAATACGATATGATGATATTATATTAGATTCGGAAGGGATTCGGATAGATGACGGAGATTTTTATATCACTACCAATGTATTGTCTTTTAAGGATAGGAGGGGACTTGTTGTATCTAACTTGCAAACGTCATTTTCTATCAAACCAGATCAGATGCATTTTGAAAACCTGATACTGGAAACCCCTGACTCAAAAGTAAAAGCCGAAATTGATTTTTCTTACCAACCAGAAGACTTGATTGATTTCGAAAACAAGGTACAAATTAAGGCAGATTTTAAAGAAGGAACAGTGTCGACTAATGATTTGATTCCTTTTTATGGAGAGTTTGGCAAGAATCAGATGCTGAATATCAAAAAGACAAGATTAACAGGAACTCTAAATGATTTTAGATTACATAAGGCATTTATAAAAGGATTGGACCGATCAGTCATTAAAGGAGATATCCATATAGAAAACGCACTATCTGATGATGTTAGTAAATTTAAATTAGAAGGAGAATTTACAGAACTCACCACGAATTATTATGATTTAATAAACCTATTGCCGGAACTACTGGGAACTTCACTTCCCAAAGAGCTATACAAGTTTGGGAATGTACGGGCAGAAGGGAATGCTATTGTTACCAGAAATGTAGTCGATGTAGATATGGATCTGTTTTCTCATTTGGGGAAAGTCAATGCTTTTGTATTATTAGGAAAACTAAATGATGTAAAGAATGCTACATATAATGGAAATATAATCTCTTCTAATTTTAATATAGGAAAACTAATCGGTAGAGAAACAGTAGGGAAAGCTGCTTTTAATATCCATGTCGATGGAAGTGGATTCGAAATGGCAACAGTAAATACCAAAGTAGAAGGAGATATAAATTCTTTAGTAATAAACGGATATGGATATTCCAATATCAAAATATTAGGAAGCCTGAGAGATCCGGTTTTTGATGGTAAATTAACGTCTAATGATCCGAATGCAAATTTTAGATTTAATGGGATTATAGATTTTTCTGAAACGATTAACACCTATGATTTTGTAGCCAATGTAGACCATCTTGATTTGCATAAACTTGGTTTTATCAAAAAAGATTCAACTTCTATTCTCAAAGGGGACGTGATCATGGATGTCAAAGGGACAGGGATTGATGATGCTTTTGGAACGATCTCCTTTGCACAGACCTCATATGAAAATAAAAATGGGGCGTATTATTTTGAAGATTTTGATATCACTTCTAAATTTGATGAAGAAGGAGTGAGAACAATTTCTATGAATAGTCCGGATATTATTGAAGGAAATGTAAAAGGCGTTTTTAGAATAGAAAATGTGTATGATTTATTCCGTAACTCTATCGGAAGTTTATATACGAATTTTGAAGCAAATGAGATAACAGACAATGAATTCATGGAATTCAATTTTAATATCTATAATAAAATCATAGATGTTTTTATTCCCGAAATAGAATTTGCCCCCAATACATTTATAAAAGGAAAAGTAGAAAGTGACGATGCTGAATTTAAACTCACTTTTAAGTCTCCCTCGATACAACTATATGATAATACGATGCATATGGTCGATATTCAGGTAGATAATAAAAACCCGATATTTAATACGTTTGTATCTATCGATAGTGTTGACTCAAAGCATTATAAAGCCTCTGAATTTAATTTGGTGAATGTAACTCTGAATGATACACTCTTTATTCGTTCTGAATTTAAAGGAGGAAAAGGAAATGAAGATAGCTTTAATCTCGAATTGTATCATACGATTAATGAAGATAATAAATCTGTTGTAGGATTTAGAAAATCAGATCTAACATTTAAAGGTTATACCTGGTATGTCAATGAGCGAAAAAGCAAGCGGGGTAATAATGTAATCTTTGATAATAAATTTACAAAGGTGGATATTAACTCTATTGTCTTAACTCATAAAGATGAGCAGATACGTGTCAATGGAGTTATTGATGGAAAAGACGATAAAAATGTAGAAGCGTCTTTTATCAAAGTTGATCTCAATAAAATTATACCTGATATAGAAAATCTATTACTTAATGGAGAAGTCAATGGGAATGTGACGATTTTTCAGGAAGGCGGAAAGTATTTTCCTTCTTCTACCATTAAGATTGATAGCCTGGAAGTAAATAAACATTCTCTAGGAGAGCTGAGAATGAATATTGCGGGAAATGAATCACTAACCCAGTATAGAATCAATAGTAGATTACTCGATAAAAGTCATAAAAAGACATTCTCAGCCTTAGGGATGGTAGATGTACAGGAATCAGGTTCTGATATGAAGATAAATGTTGATCTTAATGAGTTTGATATCTCGTGTTTTAGCCAATTAGGAGGGATTGTTTTTGAAGATTTAAGAGGATTGGTTTCAGGAAAAGCAACCATTAATGGAAGTTATAAAGATCCTGCGATTGATGGCATGGTTACACTTAAAAAGGCAGGATTAAAAATTCCGTATCTCAATGTGGATTTTGATTTTGAAGAAAATGCAAGAATGCTCCTTCAAAAGCAACGTTTTGTTTTTGATGAGATTAATATCATGGATACCAAGTATAAAACCAGAGGTATTTTAGGAGGCTATATTGAACATAAACAATTTTCTGATTGGTATTTAGGGTTAAATATTTTAGCAGATAGGATGGTTGCGCTGGATACAGAAGAGGAAGAAGAATCCTTGTACTTTGGAACAGCTTTTATTAGTGGAGATGCTTCTATAAAAGGACCAATTAATGGATTAGTTATCGATGTTAATGCCCGGTCAGAAAAAGGAACTATCTTCAAAATTCCATTAAAAGACTCAGAGTCATTAGGAGATAACTCCTATATCCACTTTCTCAGTCACGAAGAGAAAAAAGCACGATTAGAAGGCAAAGATATCATTGTTGAAGACCTGAATGGATTAGCGATTAATTTTGATCTTGATGTAAATGATAACGCCGAGGTAGAAATCGTAATTGATAAAAAGAATGGAAGTTCTCTAAAGGGGAGAGGTGCAGGAAACTTATTGATTGAATTAAATACAAATGGGAAATTCAATATGTGGGGAGATTTCCACGTATATGAAGGAACTTATAACTTTAGATATGGCGCTTTAATAGAAAAAGTATTTACAGTTAGTAAAGAGAGTGATAATAACAGTATCAACTGGGATGGGAGTCCTACACGTGCGATTCTGGATCTGAATGCTATTTATAAAACAGAAGCCAATCCCGTAGCATTGCTGGAAAATTCAACGATTAACAGAAAAGTACCTGTTGAGGTAGTTGTTTATCTAAAAGGAGAATTGATACAACCAGAATTGAATTTTGATATCCGTTTTCCGAATTTGAGTTCTGTTATAAAAAGTGAATTAGAATATAAATTAGAAGATAAATCTACAAGAGATTTTCAGGCACTGTCACTTCTTACACAGGGGCAGTTTTATAACGAGTTAAACCTGGGACAAAACTTAATTACAGGAAACCTGGTAGAACGCGCATCCAGTTTAGTAAACGATATTTTTGCAGGCGAGGATGATAAGTTCAAAGTGGGACTAAATTATGTGCAGGGAAATAGGGGGATCGATAGTGAAACTTCTGATAAGTTTGGAGTTACCTTATCTACTAAAATAAGTGATCGAATCTTGATTAATGGTCGTGTTGGGGTTTTAGTAGGAGGAGTAGACGAATCTGTAGTGGTTGGTAATGTAGAAGCCGAGTATTTGTTTAATGAAGAAGGAACTCTGAGAGGAAAGATATTTAATCGGGAGAACGAAGTACAATATGTAGGAACTCCACAAGGGCATAAACAAGGGATAGGACTTTCTTATTCTGTAGACTTTGATAATTTCAATGAATTGTGGAGAAAAATTTTTAAAAATAAAAAACAACGGGATTCTATTCCTAAAATTAAAGACTCTACAAAGATAAAAGCCCCAGATTTTATTAATTTTACTAAAAAAGACGAAAAGTAGAACGAGATAGTAACTGTTTTTTTAGAAGACAGATGCATATTGACGAAATATAATATATGGCTAAAAGTATTAAGACAATTGGAGTAATGACATCGGGAGGAGATTCTCCCGGAATGAATGCGGCGATACGTGCAGTAGTGAGAGCATGTGCCTATTATGGGATTAGGTGTGTAGGGTTTTATAGAGGATATCAGGGAATGATCGAAGGAGACTACACAGAAATGACTGCCAGAAGTGTTCAGAATATTATTAGCAAAGGAGGAACCATATTAAAATCAGCACGTTCGGAAGAATTCAGAACCAAAAAAGGGAGAGAAAAAGCAGCAGCACAATTAAAAGAAATTGAAGTAGATGCAATGGTGTTGATTGGAGGAGATGGGACCTTTACTGGAGGGCGAATTTTTAGTAAGGAATATGAAATACCTGTAATAGGTGTACCAGGTACAATTGATAATGATATTGCCGGAACCAATTTTACGATAGGATATGATACAGCCTTAAATACGGTGGTTGATGCAATTGATAAGATCCGAGATACTGCGAGCTCTCATAATCGATTATTTTTTGTAGAAGTAATGGGGAGAGATGCCGGCTTTATAGCATTAAATAGTGGAGTAGGAGCAGGCGCAGAAGAAATTTTGATACCAGAAGAAGACTTGGGACTCGAACGCTTGTTAGAATCTTTAAAAAGAAGTAAGCGCTCAGGGAAATCTTCAAGTATTGTAGTAGTAAGTGAAGGAGATAAAACCGGGAAAAATGTGTATGAACTGGCAGATTATGTGACAGAACATCTTCCAGATTACGATGTAAGGGTAACTGTATTAGGGCATATGCAGCGAGGAGGAAAACCATCTTGTTTTGACAGAACCTTAGCAAGTAGATTGTGTGTCAAAGCAGTAGAATTACTCTTGGATGGTAAAGAAAACCTGATGGTTGGGTTGGTCAATAATCAGGTAACTACAAGTGAATTTGATAAAGATTTCAAAGAAGGTCATGGGATTAATAAAGAATTATTGAGGATATCAGATATTCTATCCGTATAGGAACCCCTTCATAAGAATTTTTTTTAAAAAAAGTGGTAAAGGAGCAATCTTTTATCACTTTTTTTGATTCCTGTAAGTGTCCGTACCTTCCATATGATTTAGATCATAAATACATGGTGTTTTCAGCATATAATTTTGTGATATAACATAAAAACAAAAATGATTATGAAGAAAATATGGATAGGATTTATAGCCGTTGTAGCACTATCTTTTATGATATTGATATGGGTGGGCGTTAAGATTTATCAGGAACAACCACCAATACCAGAACAAGTCATAGTAGAACAAACAGAAGAGGTGCTTTTTACGAAAGCACATATTATGAGAGGACAAAACGTATGGGAGTCCATTGGGGGAATGGAAGTAGGTTCCATATGGGGGCATGGGAGTTATGTAGCTCCGGATTGGAATGCAGATTGGATTCATAGAGAAGCTGAATTTTTATTAGAGCGATGGGCAAGACCGTTAGGAAAACCATATAAAGAATTATCTGAGGAAAAAAAAGGAATGCTCAAAGGGAGGTTAGTGTCTCAGATAAAAACCAATACCTATGATACCATAAGTAAGACGATCTCTATATCCCAGGATAGAAAAGAAGCTATTGTAGCTAATATGCAGCATTATTCGTCTATTTTTTCAAAAGGGCATGAGGAATATGCAATCCCCAAAGAAATGCTTACGGATGCCTCTAAATTACATGATTTGAACGCTTTCTTTTTCTGGACCTCTTGGGCGGCATCTACAAATCGAATGGAGGATGTTATCACGTATACTTCTAACTGGCCATATGAACCACTCATCAATAATACAGTATCCGATGATTCATTAATATGGTCCGGTTTTTCAGTTATATTACTCTTATTGTGTATTTCTCTTATGGTGTGGTATCATATAAAAAGTCAACATGCCAATGAAGAACAAGTAGAAGTTCCGTCAATTAATCCTTTAAGCTCCATTGTTTTAGTCAGGTCCCAAAAAGCAGTATTGAAATATTTCTTTATTGTTACACTTTTAATTGTTTTACAAGTAGTATTAGGAATCGTAACCGTGCATTATGCTGTAGAAGGACAAGCATTTTTTGGTTTCGAATTATCTAAATTTTTGCCCTATACAATCAGTAGAACCTGGCATACACAATTAGCTATTTTCTGGATTGCTACCGCCTGGTTAGCAACAGGGTTGTTTATCGCTCCTATTATAAGTGGAAAAGAGATGAAATTTCAGGTTTTTGGAATTAATTTTCTGTTTATAGCATTACTTATCATCGTAGTAGGATCCATGATAGGAGAGTGGCTTGGAGTAAAACAATATTTAGACTTGACACTTAATTTCTTCTTTGGTCATCAGGGATATGAGTACATGGATCTGGGACGATTTTGGCAAATATTTTTGGCAATAGGTTTGATCTTGTGGATGTTTTTAGTCGGGAGACATATTGTGGTTGGAATTAAACGTAGAGATGACTCCAGAAACTTATTGATTCTTTTTCTTATTTCAGTAATTGCGATTGGTTCCTTTTTCTTCTCAGGTTTGATGTATGGAGAAAACTCTTCTTTATCAGTGATTAATTATTGGAGATGGTGGTTAGTACATCTCTGGGTAGAAGGTTTTTTCGAAGTATTTGCCACAGCTGTGATTGCATTATTATTCACTAAAATGAAATTGTTACATGAAAAAACAGCGGGACGGGTAACAGTCTTATCAGCCATTATATTTTTGGCAGGAGGGATTATAGGAACCCTACATCACATTTATTTTTCAGGAACACCAGTACATGCAATCGCTTTTGGAGCAACTTTTAGTGCCTTAGAAGTAGTACCTCTGACACTTGTAGGGTATGAAATTTGGGAAAACTGGAGCTTGTTAAAATTAAAAGATTGGGTAAGACAGTATAAATGGCCTATTTATTTCTTTCTATCGGTATCATTCTGGAATATGCTGGGAGCGGGGATTTTCGGTTTCTTGATTAATCCCCCGGTAGCGTTATATTACATTCAGGGATTGAATACAACGGCAGTTCATGCACATACAGCTTTATTTGGGGTGTATGGAATGTTGGGAATGGGATTGGTCTTATTCTGTGTGCGAATCGTCTCAAAGACCGTATGGGATGATAGATTATTGAAAATAGGATTCTGGTCATTAAACATAGGATTATTGGCAATGATGGTTTTTAGTGTACTACCACAAGGGATTATACAAGCCATTGCTTCTATGAAACACGGATATTGGTATGCCAGAAGCTCAGAATTATTATACTCACCATCAGTTCAGATAATTAAATGGTTGCGAATGATAGGAGATATTATTTTCTCTGTCGGAATAGGGTGTTTTTGTTGGTTTGTAGCAAAAGAAACACTATTTAGTATGTTAGGAAGAAAATCATAAATATAATGAAAAGAGCATCGCTGTATTTTTAGACAGTGGTGCTCTCTAAATAAGTTAACAATGAAAAGAATTATTCCCTATTTAGTAATTATCACTTTTATTTGGTTAGGATTTGTACTGGCCATTAGTTTTATGGAAGCTCCACTGAAGTTTAAAGCTCCTTCTGTTACTATGGCAATAGGAGTAGATATTGGTCGCTTGGTATTCGGAGCATTAAATAAGGTAGAAATCGTATTTAGTTTGGCATATCTTTTTGGAATTAGGTACTATTATATCATAGAGAAAAGAATAGGATATATTATGCTTGTAATACTTGTAATTGTACTAATTCAAACAGTTTACTTACTCCCGGTTTTAGACAAGTATGCCTTGTTAGTTATATCAGGAAAAGAATCTCCTTCTTCAATACCTCATATTGTATATGTGGTTTTCGAAATAGGGAAGATAGTATTACTAGCACTGATAGGATATAAACAATTACTAGTATTTAGAAATGTTGGAAAGAAGAGGATCTATCAGCATTAAGATATAAAATAATATCTATATAAAAATGAAAAAGCAGTTATGATTTTACTAGCTAAATGAAAAGAAAAATCTGGAATATTAAGCTTGTATTAAGAACAGAAGTAGTCGTTTTTTAATTGATGAATTCCTATAGTTTCGCGGAATTATTAATTAAAAATTTAATAAAATGAAACAAAACTTCACACTAATTGTTTTTTTATTGTTAAATATGTGTTTTGGGTATTCCCAGGATATGAACACATTTCTGATGAAAATCGAACGAGATAATTCAGACCAGTTAGAAACTTATTTTGATACTCGTTTAGCTCCTTTTTATCATGGGGTAGCTTCTGGAGACCCACTAGAAAATGCAGTAATAATTTGGACTAGAATTACTACGAATAAAGAAGCGGTTTCGGTAGGTTGGAAAGTAGCTACAGATCCTGAAATGAAGCAAATCGTTAAGAAAGGAGAAATTGTCACAAATCAGGAAAAAGATTATACGGTTAAGATAGATGTAACAGGTTTATCTTCATATACAACTTATTATTATCAGTTCGAAGCGATGGGAGTGTCGTCAATTATAGGAAAAACAAGAACCACTCCAGCAGCAAATGAATTAGTCGATAACGTAAGATTTGCAGTGGTATCTTGTTCTAATTATCAGAATGGGTACTTTAATGCATATGATAAGATTGCCGATAGAAGTGATATTGATGCAGTGATACATTTAGGTGACTATATTTATGAATATGAATCAGGAGGGTATGGATACAACAGCAATTTAGGTAGAGGACATCTGCCTAAACACGAAATTATAAGCTTGCAAGATTACAGAGTGAGATATTCGTATTACCGATTAGATCCAATGCTCAGAAATATTCATCAGCAACACCCATTTATCAATATTTGGGATGATCATGAGTTTGCCAACGATGCAAATAAATATGGAGCACAGAACCATAGCCCGCTGACAGAAGGAGACTGGGAAATAAGAAAAAATAATGCATATAAAGCATACTTTGAATGGATGCCAATACGTGCGAATTCAATAGATCAGTACAGATTATATAGAAAAATTTCATATGGTAAGTTGATGGATCTCATCATGCTGGATACAAGAATTGAAGGAAGAGATACACAGATTAGTAGTTCCAAAAATTTAATCAGTGCAGCAAGCTCAAATAAAGAGTTTAAATCATATGCCAAGAATGTCATAGCTGCCAAGGATATTACGAATGAATCAGATGTTAGAGAGATTTTGTCTAATGTACTTCCTTTACTATTAGAAATCTCAGATGTGCCATCTAAAAAAAACGGTCTGTCAGAAGAGGAATTCGAGAGAGTAGTAACACTGTTTACAAAAACAATTCTCCAGCGTAAAAAATTAGACAGATCCGATAGAGAAGTAATAGAATTAGATGGTTTGCTTAAAAAAGGTATTAAATATGATACATCATATAATACCGATAAAAACACTAGAAATTATAAGTCAATCTTAGGGAAAGAGCAATTTGATTGGTTAGTAGAAGAATTAACCGCATCTAAGGCAAAATGGAGAATAATAGGAAACCAAGTAATGGTGATGCCATGGAAAGGAGTTCCTTCTAATGATGCATGGGATGGCTATAAAGAAGAAAGGAACCGGTTGCTAAAAAAACTTAAGGAACATCAGGTGGATAATACAGTAGTCCTGACAGGTGATATTCACAGTACGTTTGTTGGAGAAATAGCTTATGAAGGAGAATGTCAATTATGTGAATTTGTCGTTCCTAGTGTAACTTCTCAAAATCTGGATTTTCTGGGAAATATTATTAGTGCAGCTGCAGAATATTATACCAAATTAATAAACAAACATATCAAAGATGTAGATATGGACAATCATGGATATTTTATTTTGGACGTAAAGGAAGATAAGGTACAGGCAGATTGGTATGATATTGAGGAATTGAAAAAGCCGGTATCAAAAGAAAAAAGATCCAGAAGTTGGTATGTAATAGATGGAGTGTGCAAATTACAGGAAGCAAGGACTTCAGCAGTTGCTATAAATGGGGTAAAGAGGTATCCGGATATTTTGGAAAATAAAATAGAAAAAAATCATAAGCAAGAAGAAGATTTTACGGTCATTGGCGTATATCCTAACCCGATGTATCGCGAAGGAAATATCCATTATATCGTACATAAAGAAGGGCAGGTGAAAATTTCTTTGTATGACACTTCAGGAAGGTTACTGCAACTATTATCCGATAGAAGAACAGTGGCAGGAATTTATAATTTATCTGTTGATATCAATGCAATTCAATCAGGACAATATATTCTCAAATTCGAATCGGGAAAAAATACTGCTCAAAGAAAAATCATTATAAAATAAATTTGCAGTATATGAATTACTTCAGAAAAGGAGATTAAATATCATATATGGAAGAGAATTTTAATTTTGAGACTCATTCCGGTGTATGTAGCTCTCAATTATCTAAAAAAAATATAATTAAAAAGGTTTTTTATTTATAAAGATAAAAAACCTTTTTAGCTCTGTTATGTAAGTTATTGATATGTAGTAATATAAAATACATAGAAAAAGTATGTTAAAACCTCAATAATAGATTTTTCTTATCATGGTATTTGTAATTAATAGTATTAAGCAATTGTCGGGCGAAGTGATTATGTAATTTTGTAATGTAAAATGATCATTTACATTATTTATTAACCCTTATTAATAATATTACTTATGTTTTCACACTCTAAGATTTATGTACTAATATTTCTTGGTTATTTAGGATTTTTTCAGGGCGTTTCTCAAACAATGACAACAAATGGGGGAGTTCCGGTAGGAGATAATCAAAATTCACAGACTTTAGGACATAACGGTCCTGTATTACTTCAGGATATTCACCTGATAGAAAAATTAGCAGCTTTTGACAGGGAACGCATCCCGGAAAGAGTTGTACATGCAAGAGGAACCGGAGCTTTTGGGTATTTTGAAGCGACAGCCGATATGTCTGCATATACCAAGGCAGCTCCATTTCAAAAAGTAGGAAAAAAAACAGATTTGGCAGTTCGTTTCTCTACGGTAGCTCATGGAAAAGGATCTTCTGAGACAGCGAGAGACCCTAGAGGTTTTGCTGTGAAATTTTATACAGAAGAAGGGAACTATGATATTGTAGGAAATAATCTTCCGATCTTTTTTATCAGAGATGCAATTAAATTTCCAGATTTTATTCATACAGTAAAGCCTTCTCCGGTAACAAATAAACAAGATCCGAATCGCTTTTTTGATTTCTGGAGTTTATCTCCCGAGGCAACTCATATGGTAACTCGTCTATATACGGATTTAGGAATTCCTAAAGGCTATCAGTATATGGATGGAAGTAGTGTTCATGGATTTAAATGGGTAAATAAAAAAGGAGAAGTTGTTTATGTCAAATATACCTGGAAAACAAAACAAGGCATTAAAACAATGACTCCCGAAGAAGCTTCTATGGTACAAGCTAAAAATGTAGGACATGCTACAGAAGATCTTCGTAATGCTATAGAAAGTAAGAACTATCCGAAATGGGATTTATATGTACAATTTATAAAACCAGAAGATTTGGATAAGTATGATTTTTGGCCTTTGGATGCGACAAAACACTGGTTTGAAGATGAATTTCCTTTGGTAAAAATAGGAACGATGACACTCAACAGAAATCCGAGAAACTTTTTTGAAGAAGTGGAGTCAATAGCAATGGCGCCGGGTAACCTGATTCCAGGTGTAGAAGCTTCAGAAGATAAAATGTTACAAGGTAGATTATTCTCATATTTTGATACACAGCGACATAGACTGGGGGGGAATTTCCAGCAATTACCAGTGAATCAACCTAAAAACAAACCAGTAAACTACAATTCTGATAGTTGGGGAAGTCAGGGTAATGACAGGTACGCTAGTGCAGAAATTAATTATGAACCGAGTAATCACGTAGATGTAAAAGAAGATAATGAGTTTAGAATGGCTCCTTTTACAGCCTCTAAAGAAATGAAAATTGTACAGGCACCGATTAATAAAACGAATAATTATGGACAGGCAGGGCAATTTTATAATTCACTCACCGAAACAGAAAAAAAACATTTGATTGCTAACCTGGTAGGAGATCTTAGTCAGGTGAAAAATCAACGAATTCAAAAAAGAATGATTACACATTTTTATAGAGCAGACAGAGACTATGGAATGCGTGTAGCAAAAGCATTGGGTTATTCAGCAAAAGATTTTATGTGATAGTAAAATCTCTTCCCCCAATTTGAGTATTGTTTTAAATTGAAAATAGGAAATTATGAATTAAACATTCATAATTCCTATTTTCATATATGTGTAATCATCTTATAAATAAATCAGTATGAGATTATTTAGAGTAGCAATAATTGTATTGATCTGTGGTCTGGGATACGGGCAACAAAATTTTGAACTTTTAGAAAATGTTGTCAGAACAGGAAAACTAGAGGTTTTAAAACAGGCAATTGATAAAAATCCTGATTTATTGACCTACGAAAATCATCACGGATACACTTTATTGATTTTAGCAGCTTATAACGATCAACCGGAGATTGCCACCTATCTACTGAGCAAAGGAGTAAATGTAGATGAGGCAGATACATCTGGAAATACAGCATTAATGGGAGCCGCTTTTTTGGGAAATACAGCAATGGTTGCACTATTACTAAATGCAAAAGCGAATGTAAACTTGCAAAATTATAATGGAGCAACTGCTTTGCATTTTGCTTCTACTTTTGGGAAAGTAGATGTCGTCAATACATTGCTGGCAGTAAAAGCAAATCCGTTTTTAAAAAATAACCTGGGTGATACGCCTTCAATGTCTGCTATAAAACAAGGAAATAAAGAAATGGCGGATTATATAGAGAATTATAAAGTAGAGTAGTTTAGTTTGTGTAATTTTTTTTACATGGATTACTAAAAAAAGCCCTGAATTCTTAAATTCAGGGCTTTTACTATTTATTTTTATGACTCTTATTTAATGGCAATAGTCGATATTTCTACGTTTACTGATTTTGGTAATGTTTTTACGGCAACAGTTTCTCTGGCAGGTGCAGTATCCTCATTTAAATAACTACCATACACTTCATTAACTTGTGCGAAATTATCCATGTCACTTAAAAATATAGTTGTTTTAACAACGTTTTCAAAAGTCATACCAGCGGCAGCCAATACTTCTTTTAGATTCTCCATAACTTGTTTCGTTTCCGTTTTAATATCATCTAAAACCAATTCACCAGTTTCAGGATGCAAAGCGATTTGCCCTGAAGTATATAAAGTATTACCATGCAAGATAGCCTGATTGTATGGTCCGATTGGAGCAGGAGCTTTTTTTGTCGTTATGATTTGTTTCATTTGAAGAAGTTTTTGTTTTTTCTAAAAAAAATTATAGCGTAAAAATAGTGTAAATTAATGGAGAACTAAAAGGCACTATTTTATAAGTTCCTATCCGGTTGGCTTCGCTTATCATATTTAATGTCGCTAAGAACAGAAGATTTAATTCCAATAAAGAAACTCCAGGAAGCTTGTTGGCTAAATGGAATCCAGTTAAAACTCATTCGCCAGCTTTCCAGATCTCGTTGAAACCTGAGATTGGTGTATGTAAATCCGGGATTTTTAAAATCATATCCAGAAGAAACACCGACAGACCATTTTGGAGAGAATTCCACATCTCCGGAAAACATAAGGGAGTGCGAAGATATCTCATTTTGCCTTCTGTTATTAGAATAGTTTACGGTATAAGATAAGCGCAAATTCCAGGGGATTTTATAATTGTAATTTTCAAAATCACTATTGGAAGAACTTTTCCGTTCCCGGTGAACATCCTCATCGTTGACAATGTCTAGCGTACTACCAAATAAATTATCAGAACGCCCTCCATTCCTCAGGGTTTCGTTTTGGAATGGGTCATCATTTTTCTTTGTTCGTTTAAAATCCTTACTGGAAAAAGAATATCCAAAGTTGGCACTGGCACGAGTTAAACGAAATAAACTTCCTCCGTTATCAATATTCCAGACATCAATTTTAGTGTTGTTATTATCCAGAGCGTAGGGATCTAGTTCCGCGTTAAAGTTAATATCTAACTTATTTTGAATAATAGGGATATTACCACTAACAGCTAATGGACTTAGCTTAAGAGAATCTCCCGCAAGATTATAAGCAGTTCTAAACGATAAGTTATTTAATATTTTAATTTTTTTGGCCTCTGTAGCAGTAGAGTCTTTACTTTTTACTTTGGCTTCCAGATTATTACTCAATGAAAAACCAATACTACTCGAAAAGGTGTTATTAGGAGCTCCAAAGTAGCCACCTGTGAATCTGGAGTACGAAACTTCTTTAGCTTCGTCTTCCGGAGTCTCTGGATTATCAGGGATTGTATAAGAATCGTAATATTGATCAAAAGCCGGATTGATATTATAACTTATAGAAGGGCGCATGGTATGCCGTATCGCTTCAATTTTACTTCCTTTTTTGAATTTAAAAGTACCGTATATTGTCGTTCCTACACTTGATGAGAAATTGTAAGTTCTAAATGCATCAAAGCCTTTAATTGTATCATTCACAACATCTCCGGCTCCATTATTAGCATCCTGATCATAGCTTTGCCTAATCGTTTCAAAAACCCAGTTCTCCTGAAAGTTCGTTCCTGCTGTAACACTTAAATATTTAAGTATTTTGAAATTGGTTGTCAATGGAATGGTATGCTGCATTCCCATTCTACTGTTTTCAAACATTCTGGAAGTAAATAAATCATCATCAGTAGTTTCGATTTTATTTTCCCCTCTGAAAGTGTATTGCGTATTAATATTGTGAATAATTCCTTTTTTAACACCAACTTTTGGAGCAAAAGGAAAAATTCTTGCCACATTGATATTAGCGTTAGGAAGTGATAAATTAACCACCCCAGTATTGGTATTGGAGTTATGAGTAGCAGCTAAACTAATATTTACCTGTGGATCCCCTGGAATCGTTTTTGAATATGATACAGAAGAACTCAATTGGTTGTTCAGGAAATTTCCAGTATTATTCTGGTTTGTAGATTCTTTGTAGTAATTACTACTACCAAAATTTACAGATGCAGAAAACCTGGAATTAGGATTAGCTTTTGCATCCTGGCTATGCGACCATTGTATATTATAGGTAGTAGAACGAGAGTAGTCAGGGAAACCTCGCTCACTCTGTAAGTTGTTCTGATACCTGAATCGCAAAGAACCTCTATAGCGATATCGAAGTGCATAAGCAGACTCCAAAGCAAGATTGTAACTACCATTGGTATAATAATCTCCCAGAACCGTTAAGTCGATATAATCACTGATGGCAAAATAATATCCTCCGTTTTGTAGAAAATATCCACGATTACTATCTTCTCCGGGATTAGGTATGATAAAACCAGAAGTTCTGTCTTCCGTTAATGGGAAATATCCAAAAGGAAGCCCTAGGGGAGTAGGAACATCCGCAATATACATATTTACCAATCCTGTAATGATCTTTTTTTCGGGAACAAGCTTAATTCTTCTGGCATAAAAATAATAGTCTGGATTATCAATATCTTCAGAAGTAGTGAACTTTACATTACGCATGTAGATTACCGAGTCATTTACCCGTTTAGAAACCTCATTCTTAATTTTGATTTCTCCCTGTTCTGTTCGGGAATTATAAATTAAAGCTTTTTCTGTATCGAAATTAAAACGTATGGAGTCCGGCTCTACAACATTTTGTCCTTGTTTAAAAATAGGAGTCTGCACATATTCTCCGAGAGAATCCTTAATACCGTAAGCATATACTTCACTTTTATTATTATCCAGAATAATAAGACCGGCATTAATTGTCATATCTCCATAAATAACTTCTGCTTCATCGTGCAGATACATCTTGTTTTCCTTTCTGCTAAGGCGCATATAGTCCGTAGCCTTATAGGTCACTTTATCTGTCAGGAAAGAAGATTCGGCAACAACGGAATCCTTTTTAGTGGTGTCTTGTGCTTTTTCAGATAAGAGCTCTTCGGGAGAGATTGTAATCTGATCCTTATTTTGTTTTTGAGAAATAGAAGTGGAGTCCTTTTCTGCAGGAATTGGAATACCTGAAGTTTTGATCGTTTCTTGTGCTGTCGTAAAACAAATACAAAAAAGTGAAAAACTTAGCGAATAAAGTATGTTTCGTACCGTTGTTTGCAATGGTTTATATCCTATTTTTGTGTAACTATGGCTTAGTTTTTGAAGTGCCAAAATTACATATATTTTTTATCTAGAGATTAGTATTATCAAAAAAATAAAAAATTATAATACATACTGCTCTCTTTTTAATTAGTATTGCACTAAGAATTAGTGTTATTTTTACAGTTATCAAAAACTATACTAAATACGGTGGTGAAGGGACAATGTTTCAAATTATAGAAATTTTATTAGTGTTAATGAAAAGAATAAATAGGTATATTGTTGTTTTGGGAGTGATACTTTCTTTCATTTTATGCTCACAAACAACCGCTCAGGAGAGCAAGAAAAAATTTGTAGTAGTTTTAGACGCAGGGCATGGGGGACATGACTCTGGGAATAGGGGAAATGGATACATAGAAAAAAATATTGCTTTGAAAGTTGTATTGGGAATCGGAAAAGAATTAGAAAAAGATCCTCATTTTAAAGTAGTGTATACCCGAAAGACAGATAAATTTATAGAACTTCACGAAAGAGGGAAGATAGCGAATAAGGCAAAAGCAGATCTGTTTGTATCCATTCACTGTAATGCACATCACTCTCAGGCATCAGGTACAGAAACCTTTGTATTAGGACTTCATGCAAATGATGAAAACTTTAATGTGGCAAAAAATGAAAACTCTGTAATTTTATTAGAAGATAATTACGAAGCAAATTATGACGGTTTCGACCCTAATTCCCCCGAGTCGATTATCGGATTAACCTTGATGCAGGAAGAATACCTCGATCAAAGTCTCACATTAGCGAGTTATGTACAAAGCAGATTTAAGAAATCATTAAAAAAGAAAAGCAGAGGAGTAAAACAGGCAGGTTTTGTCGTACTTCATCAAACATATATGCCCAGTGTATTAATAGAATTAGGTTTTCTTACTAACATAAAAGAGGGGAAATACCTGAATTCCAAAATCGGGCAAAAAGAAATGTCAGCTTCTATTATTAAATCGATAAAAGATTATAAGAAAAGCCTGGATGCGGTTTATTTTGTAGAAGACCCCGTTAGTGATACACCGGAAACAACTACAGCAAGTTCTGCAAACGGGATTGCCTTCAAAGTTCAGATTGCAGCAGGTACAACAGCCATTGCATTACAGCCGCAAAATTTTAAAGGATTAAAAGAAATATCCAAAATTAAAAATGATCGACTGTATAAATATTACTATGGAAATACGCCCGATTATAATGAGGCTCAGGAACTTCGTAAAAAAGCAGTAGAAAAAGGGTATGACTCTAGTTTTATTGTCGCTTTTAAAGGAGAACAAATAATTTCCATTAAAGAAGCTTTAAAAGCTAATTCTTCTTCGAATTAGTCTAAATAAAATCTGATAGTTCATTGAATAATTATCAGTAAAAATGTATTTTTTATCATAAATTTGTCATTAAAACCTCAATATTTTGAAATTTACTCGAGAAGTCAAGACAGGAATCTTAGCAGTTTGCGCGATTGCTCTTCTTATTTTTGGATATAGTTTTTTAAAAGGAAAGAATCTTTTTGAAAATAATAGAACTTTATACGCTATCTACGATAATGTAGAAGGGTTGATACCTTCCTCACCAGTAACAATTAATGGATTGGTAGTAGGAAAAGTGGTAGCCATCGATTTTTTTGATGCTTCGGGAAAACTAATTGTTAAGTTTAGTGTAAACAACGATTTTAAATTTTCTAAAAACAGTTTGGCTAAAATATCAGGGAGTGGACTTATTGGGGGAAAATCATTAGCAATTATCCCCACCTATCAACAGGGACTGGAAGCAAAAAATAAGGATACGCTAAACGGAAAAGTAGAAGGAGGAATTATAGATCTAATGACTTCTAAGTTAACGCCTCTTCAGCAAAAAATAGAATTAGCAGTAATGAATGCGGATTCATTGTTAGTATCAATTAATAAAGTACTATCAGAAGACACGCAAAATAACATTAATACTATTTTTAGTGATTTAAGTACTACTGTACGAAATTTTAAACAAGCCTCAGGTTCTTTGAATGCTATGTTAAGTGGTAACGAACAGAAATTGAATAATACATTTACGAATTTAGATCAGATGTCTACTAACCTAAATAAGTTTTCGGGTTCATTATCGCAGGTAGATGCGGCTAAATTGAGTAGAGAATTAGAAGCGGTGCTAGTGAATTTTAATAAAATTTCCAGTGATATCAATGCAGGGAAAGGAACCGTAGGAAAACTGCTGAAAGACAAGAAATTGTATACGAATTTAGAACAGGCCAGTAAGCAACTGGAGACATTGTTAGAAGACCTGAGACTAAATCCAAAAAGATATGTTCATATTTCCGTATTTGGAAAAAAGAACACTCCTTATGTAAAACCAACAGATTCAATACAGTAAACTAAATAACACATGCAATATATACCGAACATACTTTTTGTACTTGTTTTAGTAGCAGGGATAGGATATTTTACTATGAATATCCGAAAAGTTATTAGAAATGTACGATTAGGAAGAAGTGTAGATCGATCTGACAATAAAAAGGAACGATTTAAACAAATGGCGATGGTGGCGATGGGGCAGACCAAAATGGTAAGACGCCCGGTAGCCGGAATATTGCATTTGGTGGTATATATCGGATTTATCATTATTAATATAGAAGTACTGGAAATTATTATAGATGGTATTTTCGGGACTCATCGTATTTTTAGCTTTTTAGGAGGATTGTACGATTTTCTGATTGGGTCTTTTGAAATTCTTGCATTTCTGGTCTTGGTAGGGGTTATCGTTTTTTGGATTCGAAGAAATGTGATCAAACTAAAACGTTTTTGGAATCCGGAAATGAAAGGATGGCCCAAAAACGATGGGAACCTTATTTTGTATTTCGAAATGGTTCTTATGACATTGTTTTTAGTAATGAATGCAGCGGATTTACAATTGCAAGCACTAGATGCAGCGCATTACGTAAAAGCCGGAGCATATCCAATAAGTCAGTTTATCAGCCCGTTATTTAGTGGGATGTCAGAAACAGCATTAATTGTTTTGGAAAGAGGAGCCTGGTGGTTGCATATTGTAGGGATACTAATCTTTCTGAATTATTTGTACTACTCAAAACACCTGCATATAATGTTGGCATTTCCTAATACCTACTATGCCGACCTAAATCCCAAGGGACAATTAGATAATTTAAAAGCGGTAACAGATGAAGTAATGCTGATGATGGACCCTAATGCAGATCCGTTTGCAGCACCGGCAGAAAATGAGGGAGAAGAAGGAGAAGAGGCTGTTCCCGAAAAATTTGGAGCCTCTGATGTTGCAGATTTAAACTGGGTACAATTATTAAACTCGTATACATGTACGGAATGTGGACGTTGTACAAGTGAATGCCCTGCCAATCAAACAGGAAAAAAATTATCTCCTCGTAAGATTATGATGGATACCAGAGATCGATTAAAAGAAGTAGGAGATAATATTGATAAAAATGGAGGAACTTTTGTAGATGATGGAAAGCAGTTGTTAAATGATTATATCTCTACAGAAGAATTATGGGCATGTACAAGTTGTAATGCCTGTGTAGAAGCTTGCCCAATAGGAATAAGTCCCTTGTCAATTATTATCGATATGAGACGATATCTGGTGATGGAACAGAGTGCAGCACCTTCAGATCTTAATAATATGATGTCTAATATAGAGAATAACGGAGCTCCATGGCCATTTAACCAGATGGATAGATTAAATTGGAGTGAGGAATCTTAAAAAATAACCAGTAACTTGCTAACCATAAGTTATAAATATAGTTAACCGACAATTTTTTAAAAAAGAAAACTAAAAGTTATGAAAAAAGAAGAAGTAGAGAAGCTCTTACACGATAAGATAGAAGAAGGACAGCATATCAGTCCTGTATTGCCGGAAGGTATTAAAAACTATTTAATCGATATCGATGGAACCATTACAGAAGATGTTCCTAATGAAGAGCCAGAACGAATGGGAACTTGTAAACCCTTTCCAGATGCCCTGGCGACTTTAAACAAATGGTATGATGAAGGTCATATAATTTGCTTTTTTACTTCCAGAACAGAAGAACATAGAGAAGTGACCGAAAACTGGCTGAAAGAGCATGGATTTAAATATCACAGTATGTTAATGGGGAAGCCAAGAGGAGGAAACTATCATTGGATAGATAATCATTTAGTCAAAGCGACGCGATATACTGGTAAATTTACAGAACTGGTAGAAAGAGTGGTGACGATAGAGGTATTCGATGACGGAAAACACGATTAATAAAATGATGTACTCATCCTAATCTTTCTCCAGGATGAGTACTTCTTTAAGAAATAAAATAAAAGTATGAGTGAAGCAGTAAAAGTGTCAACAATGGCAGAGTATATGGCAGCAGGAAAAATGCCAGAGGTATTGTTTTGGGTTGGATGTGCTGGAAGTTTTGATGATCGAGCCAAAAAAATAACAAAAGCCTTTGTCAAACTCCTACATAATGCTCAGGTTGATTATGCTGTTTTAGGAACAGAAGAAAGTTGCACCGGAGATCCTGCCAAAAGAGCAGGGAATGAATTTTTGTTTCAGATGCAGGCAGTTACGAATATAGAAGTAATGAATGCATATGAGATAAAGAAAGTGGTAACAACCTGTCCTCATTGCTTTAATACATTAAAAAATGAATATCCGGCATTGGGAGGAAACTATGAAGTAATGCATCATACGGAATTCTTAAAGTCACTTTTGGAAGAAGGTAGATTAAAAGTAGAAGGAGGAAAGTTTAAAGGAAAGAGAATTACATTTCACGATCCTTGCTACTTAGGAAGAGCTAATAACGTCTATGAAGCGCCAAGAGATTTACTTCGTAAGTTAGAGGTGGAATTGATAGAAATGAAACGATGTAAACGAAATGGTTTATGCTGTGGAGCTGGAGGTGCACAAATGTTTAAAGAACCCGAACCAGGAAATAAAGATGTTAATGTAGAGCGAACAGAAGATGCTTTGCAGACTAAACCTGATATTATCGCAGCAGGCTGTCCGTTTTGTAATACCATGATGACAGACGGAGTAAAAAGTAAAGAGAAAGAAGATAGCATTGATGTATTAGATATAGCAGAACTAATAGCTTCTGCCCAGGATTTATAGTAGGTGATTCCTGTATTAGAGCTGTTAAAAAGATATATTATATTAACATTTTATTATGATATATATTAGGAATAGTTTTTGTTACTTTCCATTATAAAAAGTTAGCTGATGATAGTAGATTTTAAAGAACTACCTGATGAGTCCAGAATATGGATATATCAGGCTAATAGATCATTTTCCGCAGAAGAATTAGAAGAAATAAATAAAAAAGCAAACTCTTTCCTGGAACAATGGACTGCTCATGGTGCAGACCTAAAAGCTGGATTCGAAATAAAATACAAACGATTTATCGTAATAGGGCTGGATCAAAAAGTAAATCAAGCTACAGGGTGTTCTATTGATGCTTCCGTACGTTTTATTCAAGATTTAGAAGCAGATTATAATGTGGATCTTATGGATAAGATGAATGTTTCCTTTAAACAAGGCGAGTTCGTAGCGTATAAGCCATTAGTAGATTTTAAGAAAATGGCTAAAAACAAATCTGTTTCACCTAATACGATTGTTTTTAATAACCTGGTAACGAATATAGCAGAGTATAAAACTAGTTGGGAAGTTCCGGCAAAAGACAGCTGGCACAATCGATTCATTAAATAAAGTCCTGTGAAAAATATAATTGTCCCTACTCTATATTGCATAGCTTTTCTGCTACCATATGCTATTTTTTCTCAGGAAGTAAACCCTTTATATACCGCAGATAGAGAAGCTCAGGAAAATTGGGTGAATACGATCTATAACACCATGACCCTACAAGAGAAAGTTGGGCAGTTGTTTATGGTGGATGTATTTTCTTCCAAATCCAAAAAAGAAACTGATAAAATCAAAACTCTTATAAAAGAATATCACATAGGTGGTATTATTTTCTCTAAGGGAGGACCACAAAGACAAGCCAAGTTGAGTAATGAGTATCAGGAAATTTCCAAAGTTCCGCTCATGATGGCTATGGATGCAGAATGGGGATTATCAATGCGTTTGGATTCAACACATGCATTTCCCTGGAATATGACCTTGGGAGCAATAAAAGACACTTTGCTGATAGAGGAAACAGGAAAGGCAATAGGGAGGCATTGTAAGCGTCTAGGGGTGCATATGAATTTTGCACCAGTGGTCGATATTAATACCAATCCTAAAAATCCTATTATAGGGAATCGATCCTTCGGGGAAGAAAAAGAAAATGTAACTCAAAAGGCAGCAGCTTTTATGAGGGGAATGCAGCAGGCAGGAGTTTTGGCCAGTGCGAAACACTTTCCTGGGCATGGTGATACAGATCAGGATTCTCATAAAACATTGCCGACTGTAGAGTTTGATGCAAAACGGATTGATAGCATAGAATTATATCCGTATAGAAAGCTAATAAAAGAAGGAGTAGCAAGTGTTATGGTAGCACACCTTAATATTCCTAGTCTGGAAACACGATCTAATTACCCTTCTTCTATTTCAGAAAAAATAGTGACAGGGTTGCTTAAGGATAGTTTAGGGTATAAAGGACTTATTTTTACCGATGCGCTGAATATGAAAGGAGCTTCTAATTTTAGTGAACCAGGCGATATTGATTTAGCAGCTTTTAAAGCAGGAAATGATATACTACTTATTTCTGAAGATGTGCCAAAGGCGACTCAGAAAATTATAGCCTCATATTATGCAGGAGAGATAACAGAAAAACGTTTGTCTCATTCTGTAAAAAAGATTTTACTGGCTAAATATAAGGCAGGATTACATCAGTATAAACCAATTGATACAACAAATTTATACGAGGATCTCAATGACTTAAAGACACAATTATTGCAGCATAAACTGGTAGAGAATTCCCTGACGGTTGTAAAAAATGACAGAGCTGTTCTACCGGTAAAGAATTTGGATATCAAAAATGTAGCCTATGTGTCATTAGGAGATGATGACGGAACTCCATTTTATCAAACATTACAAAAATACACCAAAGTAGACTGGGTAAAAGCTGATAATCTGGCGGATATGATAGAAAAGCTAAAACAATATAATTATGTGATTGTAGGTTTTCATAAATCAAATGCACATCCGTGGAAAGGCTATAAATTCAAAGATAAAGAATTGGTTTGGTTGTATGAGATTGCTCGTTTGAATACTACAATTTTAAATGTTTTTGCCAGACCTTATGCGATGCTAGATCTCAAAACAACAACCAATTTGGATGGGATTATTATGGCGTACCAGAATAGTGAGGTAGCTCAGGAGAAAACTGCTCAATTATTATTCGGAGCAATAGAAGCAAAAGGAACATTACCGGTGAGTATTGGAGAGGGATTTCCAGTTAATACGGGGATAAAAATGCGCTCATTACACAGGTTGTCATATGGTATTCCAGAGAGTGTAGGAGTGAATTCAGAAAAACTGAAGAAAATTGATTCAGTAGTAGCTGTTACATTACGAGAAAAAATGGCACCAGGTTTACAGTTGATTGTAGCCAGAAAAGGAAAGGTCATTTTTGATAAAAACTACGGATACCATACTTATGCTAAAAAACAAGAAGTAAAAGGGACTGATATCTATGATTTGGCATCATTGACTAAAATTTTGTCAACACTGCCTTTGACAATGGAACTTAAAGATAAAGGATTGGTTTCTTTGCAAACAACTGTTGGAGAGATGCTTCCGGATTTTAAAGGTTCAAATAAAGAAAACACTTCTATAAAATCAATGCTTTCTCATTATGCGAGGTTTAGATCGTGGATTCCATTTTACCTAAAAACATTGGATACAGTAACAGGTAAACCTGATACAAAGTATTATAGAAAAAAGGAATCAGATGAATTTTCGATTCAGGTAGCTAATAATTTATATCTGAGAAGTGATATGAAAGATTCATTATTGCTGAGAATCAAAGAAAGTCCTTTGAGAAATCGCTTGCGATATAAGTATAGTGATCTGCCATATTATTTATTGAAAACCTATTTAGAGAATCATTATGGGAGTTCGTTGGATGAGCTGACACAACAACATTTTTATAAATCATTGGGAGCGAATAATACCGGCTATCTTCCGATACATAAGTTTGGTAAAAAGAGAATTATACCAACAGAAAATGACCAGGCATTTCGGGGACAGGTGATTCACGGATATGTACATGATCAGGGAGCTGCAATGTTTGGAGGTATAGGTGGTCATGCAGGGTTGTTTTCCAATGCCAATGATGTAGCCAAAATAATGCAAATGTATCTCAACGGGGGAACGTACGGAGGAAAGAAATATATTACTTCAGAAACCTTGGCGGAATTTAATAAATGTCATTTTTGTCATAAAGACGTACGTAGAGGTGTAGGATTTGATAAACCACAATTAGGAGAAGTGGGACCTACCTGCGGGTGTATTTCTATGACTAGTTTTGGACATAGTGGTTTTACCGGGACATTCACCTGGGCAGACCCTAAAGAGGAAATTGTATATGTATTCCTTAGTAACAGAACATTTCCGGATGCTGCTAATAGAAAATTAATTTCTAATGATATTCGATCTGAGATTCAACGAATTATTTATGAGGCAATAAAAAAATAAATTTTATAAAAAAAATCAAAGAAGCGTCATCAAATTTTTGGTGACGCTTTTTATTTGCAATTATAGTTTTAATTCTAATCCCAGATGAATTCCTGGCATATTATGAGAACCAATTTCATAATAGTTAAAACCGGTACTGATGGCAGTGTTTTTTAAGTAATATTTTAGGTGGAGTTTATATTCGTCGATACTACTGTGATTAATAAAGCTTTGTTTCCAGGATGTAAATAAACTAATTGGTTTTATGGGGAAAATTTCTATCCCCAGTTGATAAGCAAAACCAAAATGATGTACTTCATTAGCTACATAACTAGCACCAACTCCCCACCAGGCAGATATATGTTTTTCTCGTACTCTGTGATAGTTGATAAGCAAGCTGGAAATATCCAGGTTTTCATTGGCAATAACATCTCGTTCAAAAAAGTGAAGATGACTTCCTTCAACACTAATTAACGGATGGAATTTATACTGAAGTTGAAGAGCAGTAGCACTGGTGGACTGGTCATTAGCAAAAAAAGAACTCTTTATATGAAGGTTGTACGAAGCACCAGTTGCTGTGCTATCGAACAGATAATGACCATAGCTGTGTTCTCTGTATGGGTAGTGATTCATAGTTCTGGGAGCCCCTTCACCGATTAAAGTTCCATATGTAACCATACCCGCTACATAAGCAATGCCTAAAAAAATACCTTCTGCAATAGAATTAGCTATATAGCTATCAAAACTATCATCATAGGAAGTGTAGGTTTCATAAGCTTGGTCTGTGTTGCCAGATCGGCTACCGGACTGCTTTTCTTTTCTTAATTCATTTTTTGCTTTAGAAAGTTTTCCTTGAGCCAATCCATTTGAATATCCCAATAATAGGGATATAAAGATTAGAAATACTTTTTTCATTCGTTAGGTTTATTGTATTATATGAATATGTCGAATAAAAAGTACACTTCCCCTATATAGAGAAGCTATTTTTGTTTTTTTTTAAACAAGAGTTAATGGTGTTTAAGAAATAAGATAATGCCTTAATAGTTCGAATTGTGTTAGCTGTTTTTCTTTCTTCTGTATATATATAGACCTGCTAGCCCTAGTAATAGAACTGTTGCTAATAAATACCAGGTATTAATAGGATGGTCAAAAGGGATGGGGGTACTATCACCTACCAGATAAAAACCTCCCCAGTAAAAAGGATGAATACTGTGAATATCTGAGGTTTTTAGATAAGCTAATTTGGCTTTTTGGAGTGCTTTAGCTTTGTTCATACCAGAAGATAGGTTTTTGTAAAATTGCTGCATGATAAAAGGAGAAGCCTTATCAGAAACCTCCCAGTGACTTAGCAATAAACTTTTAGTTCCAGCATATTGAAAAGCATTTCCAAGACTCATGACTCCTTCTCCTTTAGCTATTTTTCCAGTTCCGGTATTACATGCGCTTAGAACTGTTAGTTTTGATGGAATGTTCATGGCGAACAGTTCATGACTGTATAAGATATTGTCTTCTATAGAGTCTTTGTTTTTTGTAAATAATAATCTGGAGTTTTCTGGATTGTTGTTGTCGACTTCTCCGTGTAATGCGAGATGCAAAATAGCATAGGTATTTGCATTTTTTTTGAAGTTTTTTTCATTGGCATCTTTCCCATAAAAATAATTTCCTCCAATAATATTAGAAATGGCTTTAATTTCTTTTCTCGTACCAGGTAAATCATCTCCTGAATCTCTTAAAGTAGCCAGTTTTATAGTAGTAGGATTCTCCGAGATACTAGTCGTGTCAGAAAAAGAAAAAGCAAGGCATTCTTGTTTTATATCAGGAGTTGTTTTTTTTGTAGAATTAGTAAATAACATACTTGCAGCATTTGCATAAGAAATGGCATACTCCTCCAGAAGATAAGGGAAATCCTTTTGGTTATTTGATTCGGGAACCATTGTTAATAACAGCTCGAAAGGAACATGCCACAAATATTCATCAGGGATAATAATTAATTGGTCTCCGGTTAGTTGGTTTTTTATAGGAGCAATTAGCTGTGTATACAATGAATGTGCTAGTGATATGTAGGTAGTGTGTTCTTTATTTGATATCGCATGTTGTAATTGTGCAATTTGTTCTTTAAGAGAGGATATGTTTAACTGTTGTGCATAAACCTGTTTTTTATTGATTGTAAATGCATATAAAATACTATCGTTGGTAAAATATTCCAATAAAGTGGTTCGGGAATCTAATCGTTGTTGAATTTCTTCAATACTACTAGTGGTTGTATTGTATTTTAACTGATGGTATTGAGGATATTTTTTCTCAATGACAGTAGTTAAAGAGTCCTGTATTTTTGTAATATCAAGTAAAGAACTTTCCAATGACATGATTTGTAGAGAATCCTCCTTTTTTTTGCTGTCAAGTTTTTCAATTTTAGAAGTGTATTCGGCATATTTCTTCTTGTAATGCTCCTCAGCAGAAGTGATTGTTTCCGGTAACTCTAAAAATTGCTTGGCATTACTGATACTTAGTAGTTCCCTGAGTGTGTTGTATTTGGATTTTTCAGAAATGTAAAAAGCATTATGTATAGCACTATTGTTATGAGGGTTCTGAAGAGAACTAAGAATTGATTTGGTATAGATACTTTTTACTCTTTTAGAAAAAACTATCTTATCTTTATAAGAAGTCAGTAATTGCCTGCAATCTGTAATCAGGTCACCTACTTGTTGATGATAGAGGTTACTTTCTTCTAATAATGATGCATTTTTAGTAGTGATATATTGTTGGTATTTTATATCTGCCATCCCTTCTAAAGAGATAAGTAGTTGGTTGGGATTAAAATAGAGCGTAGGAGAGAAGCTGGTTGTTTGAACCGCTTTATTGTGTTCTAATGCAATATGAAAATGTTTTGAAGCTCTTTTGAAATCCTTCATTTTCAGATAGATCAATGCCAGGTCATTATGAGCTTCTATAAAATCAATCAGGCGTTCATTCATATGGGAAGTAAAAATCTCCCGTACCTTATGTTGATATTCCAGAGCTAGGGTATAATTTTGTTGTTGTAATGCTATTTTTGATAGATTTTTATAGGTATATGCATAACTGGGATGGGATGTATCTGTAAATATTTTATGTAATATATCTAAAGATTTAGTACAGTTTTTTATAGCATTATCTACTTGTTTTTTTTTGAAATATGCATATCCGATATTGTTATAAAAAGTGGCGTAATCAGGCTTATCTTTCATACCTCCATCTTTTTTAATCATATAATGAATAGCTTTGTTATAATAAGATATCGCTTTATCATATTCACCCATTTCCTTATAAAGTGTTCCAATGGAATTACTAATAACAGGAACATATTGTTCTGATTTTTCACTTAAGATATCCAGTGTTTTATTGAAGGAGAGTAAGGCCTTATTATATTGCCCCATTCTTTTTAGAAGAATTCCTATATCGTGATATTGATAAGCAACTTGATGATGATCTTTACCCAGCACCTTTTTTTTAATTTCTAAAGATTTTTCCTGTAAGTCAAGAGCCTTACTATATTCTCCCTGAAGCTGGTATGTAAGCCCTATGTTAGCATATACATATGCGATACTGATGGGTTCAGTGTCTTTATGGGATAAATACATTTTAAGGGAAGATCTGAAATAGTTACTGGATTTCTCATAAGAAGCCATATTTCGGCATGTAATTCCCATATTATTATATAAACTTGCTATTTTTAAAGCGTTTTTCTCAGGATCATTCTTTACTACTTCTAATGCTTTGTCAAAATAATCAAGCGCTGTAGGATAATCGTATAATACTTCATCGTAATAAAAAGCGAGATTGAGGTATGTAGAATATCGTTCAATATGATTAGGTAAATACGTTTGTAATATAGTCAGTGCTTTGTTTGCATGCAGTAATGAAAGATCCCCCTTTTCTAAATAGGAGTAGTTTTCGGATAAAAGATTATGGCATTTGGCAATTTTTTCCCAATGGTTGATTTTTTGATAGATAGCTAAAGCCTTTTGAGTATAGTCAACTGAGGGAGCGCATTGATATTTATTAATTAGTGAATCTGCTTTTTTGAGATATATGTTAGCACTAATAGTGTCTTGCTGGGCATAAGTAAAAGTTGTAAAACAAATAAAAATTAAAAAAATATTTATAATTTTTAAAAAATAGTTCATTTATACTGTCAATTTGATATTAGTAGTTAGAGAAGGTTTCCTTTTTTTTAATAGAAGAAAAGAATACCTGAGTGTTTAAAAATACTATTTTTGTAAATATTGACATATACTCCCTATATTAAAAAGTAACATTTGGCTTAGTTGTAACATTAATCTATGATAGAAACCGAAGATAAAAAGATTTTGACAGGTATTATTGCGGGAGATGAAACCGTTATTAAATCCTTCTACAAGAATAATATCCCGTACATTAAGGGGTATGTGCTAAAAAATTCTGGGAATGAACAGGATGTAGAAGATGTTTTTCAAGATGCAATTGTATTTGTCTATCAAAAATTTAAAACGGACCCCTTAGATATTCGATATTCTTTGAAAACTTATTTTTATGCAGTTTGCAAGAATATATGGAGAAATCGATTGAGAAAAAATAAGCGGTTACAATTTAAAGAAGAACCATTGATGATATCTGAAATAACTGAGCAATCAATTCAAGAAGAATTAGAAAAGAAGGAGCAGGAAAGTCTATATAGAAAGTACTTTTTGCAATTAGGGGATCGTTGCCTTGAAGTTTTAAATCTCGTTTTTGAAGGAAAAAGTATGCGAGAAATTTCAACGATTACAGGATATTCAGAAGGGTATGCCAGAAAAAAGAAATTCGAATGTAAAAAACGATTATTGGAGATGATAGAAAATGACCCAATGTATGATGAATTAAGATATAGTAATACGGAAAGGAGTTAGAAGATAATGGAAAGGACACAAGAACTTTTTGAAAGAATTGAAGCATATCTGGAGCATGATATGTCAGATCAGGAAAAAATACAGTTTGAACATGAGATGACGAATGATCAGGCATTGCAAATTGAAGTAGAGAAACATCGTTATTTACATACAGTATTAAAAGACAGGGATACAATAGATTATACGAGAAAAATAAAAAAAATAATTTCTGAGTCAGAAGAAAGTCATGCGGATACAAATAAGAAGACACTCTTTTCGGAAAAGAAATGGTTTTTCTTGAAGATAGCTGCTTCTGTTCTTTTGGTTATCGGATTAGGAGTTGCTAGTTGGAATATCTTTGGAAAACAAGAGACGCCGGAGGAAATATTTGCTTCTGTATATGTACCCTATCCGGTAGAAAGTGTAACAAGAGGAGAGGAGCACGATAAAGAATTACATCGACTATATCAGTATTATGCTCACGAGAATTATGGTCGGGTAGTTTCATCTGTTACAGATAGAATTCCCCGTACAGCTTTATTGTATATGTATATGGGAAATAGTTATTTGAATACCGGAGAGATACAAAAAGCAATAGAGCAGTTTTCTGCTATAAAAAAGAAAGACTCTTTATACGAAGCAGCTTTATGGTATCTGTCATTAAGCTATATAAAAGATCGTAAGCTTTCGTTGTCTAAAGAAACGTTGGAGAAACTAATCAAATATGACGGAGTTTATAAAGAAAAAGCAAAATATTTACTAAGAAGATTATAGAAAGAAGGCTTCTTTTTCTTAATCTAAAAACGAATAAAAATGCAGGAAATAAACTTTTCTGCATTTTTTATTGAAAATTAGGGTAACAAATCGGTGATTAATGTCATTAATAGATATAAGGGTATCCAATGTGTAATGCTATATTACATAATTGATACGATACGTAAACCTGAGCTACAGTGCGCGTGGGGTACGCTGTGGCTGGGTTTATTTATAATAATAAAAAACCTCAGGCGGTAATAACTACGCTGAAGTAAGTACGAAACATATGATAAAAGGGGACCTGAAATGAGTACTTCTTTTCTAAAAGTGACACAGGAATTCTATTTAACTTGTTTTTTCGAAGAAACTAAATACAGAACCTCCATATCCTCTGGCATAAGAAAAGTGAGGAGTAGTTTCTAATGATGTATGTTTGGAGTGCTCTATAATTAAAACACCATCATCCTCTAGTAATTCATGTGTAAATACTAATGAAGCAATCGTTTCAAATTGTTCTTGTGTAAAATCATATGGAGGATCAGCAAAAATAATATCAGCCGTTTTTTTAACTTTCTCTAGATAGGAGTATACATCACTTTTGATGGTATCAATAGAAAAATCCAGCGATTGAGCAGTGTTTTTTATAAATCCCACACATCCGTAATGAGCGTCAACAGCTGTAATATGCTCAGTTCCTCGAGATGCAAACTCAAAACTGATATTACCTGTACCAGCAAATAAATCAATAACGTTGATTTCTGTAAAAGAATACTGGTTATTCAATATATTGAATAAGGATTCTTTTGCCATATCAGTTGTTGGACGAACGGGGAGCTTTTTTGGAGCTTGTAATCGTTTTCCTTTATGAGATCCCGAAATAATACGCATATCTAGAAATGATTTAGTAAAGTATAATGTTGATGTGGTTCAAATGTAGGGAACATTCCAGGGTTCTTTAAGCGAATGTTACTTTCTCCAAAGCGAATATTCCGAATGTAAGTGTAGGCAATGTTGTATAGTTCACTGTCTTTGGTAATGGCTCCTAGAAACACCAGTTCAAATTCTTCAGGGTTTAACTGTAGTTGTTCTGCCGTAAAAAGAAGGTAATACAAAAAATCTTCTTTAGTTTGATATATATATGTATTTCCTAAAACAAACTTCCCTTTGTTGATAACGATGATTTCAAATGTTTTTTTCGAAACATGTACAAACATTTTTACGGTTTCACTATGTTTTTCCTGTGTGAGTAACCGGTCAGCTAATACAGTGCTTATATGTTTGTAAGTAAAAGATCCATAGGTGTCAAAAAAGAAATTATTGATATTGGCATATGGCACATATACAGTGATGAGCTCGTGTTGTTCTAAAGCATCATATGTAATAAAATCCGTAGCCAGTATTTTTACGTTATAACGCAGGTATTCTTTTAATAAAACTTCTGAAAATAAGGCTTTAGGAACAAAAGTATATAAGTCATTAGCATAGAGAACTTCTACGGTAGAACACGCCTTATGTAATACCGTTTGTGTGTTAAAAGTATCTTTTATGACTTTTAAGGTTTGTTCGGGCGATAAGTATGTCCCAAAATCTTTTTCGTATAAATACAAGATTTCATTATCCTCATTTGCCGTACAAAAAGAAAGTCCATTCAAGCTTACTTGAATGGACAGTCGATGTATTGTATTATCTGTAGTATTACTGATCGTTTGATCCATAAGATTTTGGCCAGTTACCAGAAGTGTTTACTTCAGTCATTGATCCTACGGAAAGGTGAGTACCATTAACACCATCTACAGAACGTACTTCTTTTTCCTGTGCTAATAAATCAGAATCTTGATCATGTAATAAGATGTCTTTAGCAACTTTTGCTTCAAAAACAGCAATCTTAAGATCGTTTTTCTCTATGAAACCAGAATTCAGTTCAAAATTAGCATCTTTTCCTTCCACAGGAACTTTAAACATATTTTTATAATTATCATTTTTGAATAAAGAATCTTTTACAGATGCATATCCAAGAGTATCTATAACAACTGTATCTCTTGGCTCATCAATTTTAAGAATTTTATTAAAACGAATAAAACTAGAATCTCTTCTCTGTGTAAGTGTAAACTTAGCAGTGTCTATAAACGCAATTAATTTCGCCGGATCTTTTTCGAATTTCCCTGTCACTGTTTTATAAGCTAATTCAGCCTTTCTGATATCCTTTAAGTTTTCAATAGCTTTAGCATAACGTACTTTCTTAACCTGATTGAATTTAACGGGACCGTTGATAGAATTGAATACTAGGTAACCTAGAAAAGCGATAACTACCCACAGAACTAATTGAAGAACAATTTTCATTTTATAATTTAGCTTTTAAACATTAGTGTATACGCAAATCTACAATTTTTTTTTAATCGTAAAAGTTTATTCACAAAAAATCATTATTATCTTTGATTTATTAACAACATATATGTACAAAAAGATTAATATTTTTTTATGAGGGAAACAGAATTTTACACACTATTAAAAAATGATTTTCCCTTCCAACCTACTATAAAACAGGATGTCGTTCTGCAAAAAATAGCACAATTTGTGTTGTCAGATGATAAAGATGGTCTTTTTTTGCTAAAAGGATATGCAGGAACAGGAAAAACGACATTGATAGGAACCTTGGTCAAGAATTTGTGGAAAGCAAAATTAAGTCCGGTATTATTAGCACCTACAGGTAGAGCTGCTAAGGTGATCAGTAATTACTCGGGAAAACAAGCACAAACAATTCACAGAAATATCTATTACCCCAAAAAAAACGGATCAGGAGGTATGGCTTTTCAGCTAAAACAAAATAAAAAAAGAAATGCCATTTTTATTGTGGATGAAGCCTCCATGATATCTGACGCGCCAAGTGAAAGTAAATTATTTGAGAATGGATCCTTATTGGATGACCTGATGATGCACGTGTATTCTGGTCATAGATGTAAGATTCTTTTTATAGGGGATACTGCTCAGTTGCCACCAGTAAAATTAGAAGTAAGCCCTGCATTAGAAGTAGATACTTTATCATTAGGTTTTAATAAAGAAGTGACAGCAATAGAACTAGATGAAGTAGTACGACAAGCAGAAGATAGTGGGATTCTAATGAATGCTACCCGACTAAGAGAATTGCTTAATGAAGGGGTTTATGATCATTTTCAGTTTGACATACAAGGATATCCGGATGTGATTCGACTTATAGATGGACATGAGATTATGGATGCTTTAAATGATTCATATGCCAATGCCGGACATGAAGAATCCGTAATTGTAGTTCGCTCCAATAAAAGAGCTAATATTTATAATAAACAGATTAGATCCAGAATTTTATTTCAGGAAGAAGAGTTATCCGCAGGAGATTACTTAATGGTCGTAAAAAATAACTATTATTGGTTGGATACCAAGAGTGAAGCAGGTTTTATAGCTAATGGAGATACGATTAAAGTATTAGAAATTTATGGAATAAAAGAGTTGTATGGTTTTCGTTTTGCAGAAGTGAAGATCAGTATGGTTGATTACCCGAATCAAAAACCATTTGACACAGTATTGGTATTAGATACTTTAGAAGCAGAAACTCCCTCATTGACATATGAAGACTCCAATCGGTTATATCAGGAAGTGATGAAGGATTATGAAAATGAAACTTCTAAATATAAAAAGTTTATGAAGGTTAAAAACAATAAGTATTTCAATGCACTACAGGTCAAGTTTTCTTATGCGATTACATGTCATAAATCTCAGGGAGGACAATGGGATACGATCTTTATAGAGCAACCCTATCTGCCAGATGGAATATCAAAAGATTACCTAAGATGGTTGTATACAGCTGTAACAAGAGCGAAAGAGAAGTTATACCTCATAGGGTTTAAAGATGATTTTTTTATAGAGAATTAGTATTTTTAGAAAATGCAAGAAACAATTATAAGTATCTGTCTGGGAATAGGATTGGCAGTTTCTGTTGGGTTCAGGGTGTTTTTACCCTTATTAGCAGTAAGTTTAGCTGGTTATTTTCAGATTATACCATTAAACGAAGAATGGCAGTGGGTAGGGAGTAATGCTGCTATTATTACATTGTCAGTAGCTACTATCGTAGAGATCTTCGCCTATTACATTCCCTGGTTTGATAATTTATTAGATTCCATTGCGATCCCATTAGCAGCAATTGCAGGAACCGCTGTAATGGTATCTACAGTAGCAAATTTGGATCCCTTTCTTACATGGTCGCTTGCGATTATCGCAGGAGGGGGGACTGCAGCTTCTGTGAAGAGTACGATGGGAGCCTCCCGCTTAACATCGACGGCAACCACAGGAGGATTGGCAAACCCTGTAGTTGCGACCGTAGAAACAGGAACTGCGACTGTTATGTCAGTAGCTTCTGTATTTGCACCTCTTATTGCTATCGTATTGGTTATCGGATTATTTTTTCTCTTTAGAAAGATGTACAAAAAACTATTTAAAGGTTCAAAAGAAAAATAATGATAAAAAAAAGTATTTTTGACGCTGAGAAAAAGCAAACCATTTTGAATAAAGTTAAGTTGAGGACCATTGCTATGATTCCGGCGCGCTACGCTGCATCCCGTTTTCCTGGAAAGTTAATGCAAGATCTGGAAGGAAAAACAGTGATTAGAAGAACCTATGAAGCAGCAGTAGAAACAAAGTTGTTTGATGATGTATTTGTAGTGACTGATAGTGATATTATTTATACAGAAATTACATCGCATGGAGGAAAAGCAATCATGAGTAAAGAAGAACATGATTGTGGAAGTGATCGGATTGCAGAAGCCGTAAAAGATATGGACATCGATATTGTAGTGAATGTCCAGGGAGATGAGCCCTTTACAGAACGAGAAAGTTTAGAGAAAGTACTGGATGTTTTTTACGGAGAAGATGCAGCACGTATTGACTTGGCTAGTCTGATGATCCCAATGAATGATTGGGATGAGATCGTAAATCCGAATAGCGTCAAAGTAATAGTTGATAAAAATGACTATGCATTATACTTCTCCAGAGCACCTATTCCATATCCAAGAGACAAAGAAATAAACCACACCTATTATAAGCATAAAGGAATTTATGCCTTTCGAAAAGAAGCTATTTTAAATTTTTATCAGTTGCCTATGAGGACACTAGAGGCATCAGAAAAGATAGAGTGTATTCGCTATCTGGAATACGGTAAGAATATAAAAATGGTAGTGACGCACCAAGAAGGTGTAGAAATTGATACCCCTGAAGATTTAGAAAAAGCAAAAAAACTACTTAACAAAAAGAATCTTTTGAGTACTGAAGCTAACACTATTGAAAAAAAAGAAGTATCGAATACTTCCGGGTATAAAAATTTTCCGATGGTCCCCAGAGTGATATTTGGGGCAGGATCTTTTAATCAGTTACATGAGATTATAAGACCGGAAAGAAAAGAAGGAGCACCATTTATTTATTTAATAGATGATGTTTTCGAAAATAAACCATCCGTTATAGCAGAACGATTGCCTATAGAAGGTCAGGATACAATTATTTATATATCCACTAAAGAAGAACCAAAAACCAGTCAGGTAGATGCTTTAGTAGAAAAATTAAAAGTCGACTACCCATATATTCCCAGCGGTATTATTGGAATAGGAGGTGGATCTGTATTGGATTTAGCCAAAGCTGTATCAATTATGTTGACGAATCATGGGAAAGCTTCTGATTATCAAGGCTGGGACCTGGTTACAAATAAAGCGGTGTACCATATGGGAATCCCGACTATTTCAGGAACAGGAGCAGAGGTGTCCAGAACGACTGTGCTTACAGGACCGGAAAGAAAATTGGGAATAAATTCTGATTATACTCCTTTTGATCAGGTCGTATTAGATCCGGAATTATTATCAGGAGTTCCGGCAGATCAATGGTTTTATACCGGAATGGATTGTTATATCCATTGTGTAGAATCATTAAATGGAACCTATTTAAACGCTTTTAGTCAAAGTTATGGAGAAAAAGCATTGGATTTGTGCAAGGAAGTTTTTCTGAAAAACGAGTTGACTACAGAAGAAATGAACGCCAAATTGATGATGGCATCTTGGCACGGAGGAATGAGTATTGCGTATTCTCAGGTAGGAGTTGCACATGCTATGAGTTATGGATTGGCGTATGTACTGGGTACAAAACATGGATTAGGTAATTGTCTGGTTTTTGATAAACTAGAAGCCTATTACCCGGAAGGAGTCGCTTTGTTTAAAAAAATGAAAGAAGCACACCGTATTACATTGCCAACAGGGATCTGCAAAGATGTTACAGAAGCACAATTGGATACAATGGCCTCTATTGCATTGGGATTAGTACCTTTATGGGAAAATGCTTTGGGAAAAGATTGGAAAGAAAAGATTAATGCGGATAAGCTCAAAGAGATCTACAGAAGCTTATAAAGCACAACTACGTACTTATTGAAAAAAATATGAAAACCCTATCATCTTTTATTTACTATCGTTTGATGAAATGGAAAATGATAGGTTCTTTTAAGGAAGATACGATCAAAAAATGTATAATAATTGTTGTACCACATACTAGTTGGCATGACTTTTATATCGGTTTGTTAGTTCGAAAAATAGCAGGAATCAAAATTAGTTTTATAGGAAAAAAAGAACTGTTTAGATGGCCTTTTGGATGGTATTTTAAGAAAGTGGGAGGGATTCCTATTGATCGAACCCGTGGACAGAATAAGGTAGAACTCATTGCAGAGGAGTTTGCAAAGAGAAAAGAACTTAGAATCGCATTAGCCCCAGAAGGAACCAGAAAAAAAGTGTCTTCATGGAAAACGGGTTTCTATTATATCGCTCAGAAGGCTCAGATACCGATTATCATGGTTACTTTTGATTTTGGAAAAAAACAAAATGTAATATCAGCACCTTTTTATCCAACTGATGATATAGAAAGTGATTTAGCGTATATGTATCAATTTTTTGATGGTGTCAAGGGGAAAGTTCCTGAATATAGTTTTACAATCGATTGATGTGTGGCTGCTTTTGAGATGGAGCATTTTTTTTAAGAATACTTTTTCCTCCGAATAAAAAGCGAGTGCTGGAAAATGTAGTCCCAAAAGTCACAGCTGCCTGATAGACCTGATCTATAGCACTTACTAAAAGTTGTGTATTGGTTTCTCTTAATGGATGAATGTATACAGACCAAACAATTCCATTAGAAATAGCATATCTGACATCCAGCGCAGAATGAAAATTTGCAGTCATGGCATCTAATAATAACTCTTTATTTAGTTGAGATGACTCAGTAATAGGACTCATAAAACGCAAACGATTGCTATTAATATCTGTAATACATATCATCATTACATTCTGATATTTGAATTGCCAATTTCCCGTAGATCCATGAACCGTATCCGTATGTGCTTTTATAATTTCCAGTAATTTTTCATTGGTCATGTCTTGCGAATGAACAGTAAGTAACATAAGAGAAAGAAATAAAAACAACAGATTTTTCATAAGCACTTTGGTTTTATCCATTAGTCGCTATATAGAAACAAACATAACAACTGTAGCTTAGGTAAATTATCTATGTATAAGAGTAGAAGATAATTCTACAGAAAATAAAGGCTATTTCCTATTGGTATATAGTGTAGATGCCAAAAAGAAGTTTTATGAAAACATTATAAAAAAAGCAATTAATAGTTAAAATATAGATAAATTTTATTCTATTAGATTATAAAACAAATAAAATATGGAATAACCACACTATTAAATATAGTTATTAAGTAATTTTTTTGCGGAGTAAATATCAAAACCTCTTATTTATACAAAAAAATAACAATATAATCTGTTAGATCCCTTAAAGTGAAGCTGATGATAGTGAATTAATATTGTACCAACCATATCACACAAATTTATTAATTAAAAAACTCAGCAAATATGAAATTTACTCATTTAACCTATTTCTTACTGTGATTTCGATCAGAAATTAAAAAACCACCAATTTTTTATCAATAATAACCACAGGAGAAACTTCAAATGAAGTATTCTTTCTGGATCAACTATACAATACTGTTCTCATTGCACCTTCAATTAAGAACAGGAGCATTAGTAGAGTATCTATATAATCTAGTAGCATATTATATAAGGTAGCCATACATCTATTAATGACACTCAGTATTGTTGAGATCCATCATCTAAAATGTTTAACTAAAATTATAATCAAGTTATGAAAACAGTAAATTTTAAACTTGTAATGGCAGTAGCGATCGTTCTGATAGCCGTTACAACTGTAGTTTCTTTTACTACATATGAAAAATCAAAAACAATAAAGATAGAGTATAAGAGCTCTGTAGTCAGCTATTTTGGAACAAAAACAGTCAGTAAAGCAGATCTATTAAAAAATGCAAAGCTTATTGATATAGCAGATCGTCGTTTCGAAACGAAATGGAAAAATAAAGATCCAAAAGGAATTTCTGAAGAATATACCGTAGAAGGATCTGTTTTTATGAAACCAGGAGTGAAGCCTAGACTGGGAAGAGCTGAAATAGAAAGAGAATTTACAGAAAGTGTAAAGGGAGTTGATAGAGTAGAATTTTTTCAGGATGAGTTAGAATTTTATGGAGAAATGGATGTAGCATTTCAGCGCTGCCATATGCTTGGATATGTAAATAGTAAAAAAGAGCACATTTTTGAAGGTTCTTACATTATTTTATGGAAAAAAGTAAATGGAAACTGGCTTATTCAATACGATATGTTTAATGCCGATAAATAAGATCAAAGCACTCACTCAAATAAATAATCATAATTGAAAGTTCATAAAGTATTGTTAATGAATAGGTTTTTAACTAAAAACTAACGTTTTCGAATATAATAGTTGTCCATGTATGTTTTACCTTTGAATAACTTCTTATAAAATTCCTTCGAAGTGAAAACCATCATCTATTAAGAAGAATACCCCATATACATAATTAACATGAAGTGTTTTATTTATCCGGATTTAAATAACTAGGATAGGGTATACTATGGAGTATTCACAGAAAACAATTCAATAAATACCATCATTAAAATAATAACATTTATGAACCTGCTTCTTTATGAAAAGACAGCTGATATACTCTGTATGGCGAGTATTCATCTGGTCATAAAGAAATGAAAAAGAAAAATTAAAAAACAAAATCATGCAAACACACAAATCAAAAATTTTAAAAGCTGTAGAAGCTCATGGAACCCCTTCTTATGTATATGATGGAGAGCAACTAGTACATAACTATCATAATTTAGTCAATGCACTTCCAGACTGCGTCGATGTTTTTTATGCGCTAAAAGTAAACCCAAATGTGTCTTTAGTCAAGTTGTTGAGATCAGAAGGAGCCTGTACAGAAGTATGCTCGGTAACTGAGATGGAAATAGCATTAAAAGCAGGATCAACTCCTCAGGATATTGTATATCTGGGACCTTGTAAAAAGGATTATGAGTTGAAACGAGCAATTGAACTAGGAGTTTTTGCGATCGTTATAGAATCGGAAACTGAATTATATAGAGTTTCTAAGTTTGCAGAAGCAGCAGGGAAAGTGGTAGAGGTAGCAATTCGAATAAACCCTGATTTTTCAGCAAAAGGTTCTCCGTGGAAAATGGGAGGAAGACCTACTCAATTTGGGATAGACGAAAAACATGCAGTAAAAAATTTCGGATCGTATCTAAAAGTTCCTCATGTTCATATAAAAGGAATCCATGTTTACAACGGTACTAATATCCTGGATGCCCAGTCAGTATATGAAAATTCAAAATACATTTTAGGATTATACGAACAAATAAGTGAAAAATACCAGGTAACGTTTTCTATGGTAGATGTTGGAGGAGGAATGGGAATCCCTTATTTTCCGAATCAGGTAGCATTAGATATAGATGAATTCAGAAGTTTGATGGTTCCTTTATTTAGTGATTTTCATAAAAAATATCCAAATACCAGAATCATTATGGAGTCTGGGAGATTTATCATAGGTACTGCAGGCTATTTTGGAGTTACAGTGAACAATATTAAAGTAAATCACGGAAAAACATTTGTAGTAACAGATGGAGGAACGAATTGTCATTCTGCCTCTGCAGGAGCAGGAAGAGTGGTGAAAAGAAATTTCCCAATGGAAAATATTAGTTCAGACAGCGAAAAAACAAAGGAATATCAAGTAGCGGGACCACTTTGTAGCCCTGATGATATTATCGGTAGAAATATGATGCTAAAAGAAACCAGAGAAGGAGATGTATTGGTCATATCAGGTTCTGGAGCATATGGACCAAGTTCTTCCCCAGGGCTTTTCCATAGCCACGGATTTCCGGCAGAAGTATTAGTATATCAGGATAAGGTACACCTGATAAGAAAAAGAGATACTTCTGCAAGTATTATAAGTCAACAAGTGGAAGTAGATTTTTCAAAAGAAGTAGTATTACAGTAAACTACCTCGGGGTAACCCCATGAGGCATTAGCCGGGAAAAAATAAATTTCAAAGCAAGCCTCAGGGTATTACGTCCTTTAGAGGTGCCAAAACATAAAAAATAAAAAAGAAAAAGACATGAAAACAGCAATTTTAGAAACGATAAAAGACGGATTAGTAGATAGTATTGCGAATCTTACAAAAGAACAAATCCAATTAGAATCTCATTTAAAAAATGATTTAGGGATAGATTCCCTTTCTTCTATGTTTTTTCTAACCTATTTAGAAGATAATATAGAAGGTTTTGAAGTCAATGCAGATACAATAGAAGCCAGACATTTTAATACATTACAGAGTATATATGACTATGTACAGTCTGAGTTAGGTGTATTAGCTTCATAAAAAATCTAAACATAGCAAATTTTACGAATTTTATGTTTTCTGTTCATAAAAGATATTGATCAATAGAAATTTGCTGAGAGTTTGAGAAGGCGTCAATAGCTACGTTGATGCCTCTCAAATAATCAATTGACCGGGAAGCTTTCTTTCGGTCTCTATTCCCTAAAAAAACAGAGCTCTTCATTTACTTTTTTAGACGATAACAGGCAATTATCCAGATAAACTGCCCAGCGTACCTATGCATAAAAAATCGTAAAAAAAGAAGAGGAAAATCATTTAATAATTACATAAAAAATAAAAAATGAGACCATTACTTCATAATTTTCTAAAAGAAAACGTGCAGTGTCATCCGGCTAAAGTAGCTGTGACAATGGCAAAAAAAGAATATACATTTAACGATATTAATACACAGTCTGATCAGATAGCAGCTTACCTGCAGAAAGCAGGTGTTAAAAGAGGAGATAGAGTCGTGATTTTATTAGGAAATACAGTGTATACTGTAACCTCTTTCTGGGCAATACTAAAAGCAGGAGCTGTGGTTATTCCGGTAGGAATGGAGTTAAAGCCCGAGAAAATAGAATACATTTTACAAGATTCGGGGGCTACAGTTTTAATAACCAATAAAGAAGTGGTAGCTCAAAACAAAGAGATGTTAGAAAGCACTCCATTATTTAAGGTAATTATGGTAGATGAGACAAAAACTTATAAAGAAAACCTCTATGCCAATATGGAGACTGTTCTGGCAGATAAAGAATATGAACTTTCTCCTGTAGATACGATAAGTATTGACCTGTCTGCAATCATTTATACATCAGGATCAACAGGAGAACCCAAAGGAGTAATGCTTACCCATGAAAATATGGTAACAGCAACAAATTCTCTCAATGCATATTTGGGATACACGGTAGAAGATAAAGTGCTATGTGCGTTGCCTTTATCATTTGATTACGGACTGTATCAGATGATTATGTGTATTTCTACAGGAGCGACATTAGTGTTAGAAAAAGAATTCACTTGGCCTATTTTCTTATTGAAGAGTATAATAGCACATCAGGTAACAATTTTACCCGCAGTACCAACGATGGTTATGTTATTACATGAACAAAACAAAAAGTCAAAATTAGATCTGTCCAGTGTCAGAGCCGTGACCAATACAGGAGCAGCATTAACAGAGACGAATATCGGAATGGTTAAAAACTTATTTTCCCAAGCAAAAATATTCTCAATGTATGGACTTACAGAATGTAAACGATGCACCTATCTCCCACCTGAGGATATCGATAAAAAACCAAATAGTGTAGGAATTGCAATCCCTAATACAGAGTTATGGTTAGTCGATGACGATGGGTTCGTTATTAAAGAACCAAACCAAATAGGTCAGTTGGTTATCCGTGGAGCTACAGTCATGAGGGGATATTGGAATAAACCTGAAAAAACAGCAGAAAAACTGAAAGAAGGGCTTTTCCCAGGAGAAAAGGTATTGTATACAGGTGACTATTGTTCATTAGATGAAGACGGATATCTTTATTTCAAGGGGAGAATGGATCATATGATTAAATCCAGAGGAATAAAAGTAAGTCCAAAAGAAGTAGAAGACTACATAAGTAATATTCCTGAAATAAATTCGGTATTAGTTACAGGAGTACCTGATGAAGATTATGGAGAAGTATTGTTTGCTTTTGTTGTATTAGAAGAAGGAAAACAACTTTCTAAGGAAACCATTATAGCATTGTGCAAACAAGATCTGGAAGCTTATAAAGTCCCTGAGTATGTTAGCATTATCACTTCGATGCCTAAGACTCCAAATGGAAAATTTGATGTTATAAAATTAAAAAATCAAGCATTAGAAGAAGTGAAAAATAATGTAAAAGCTTGATTATGGAAGTAGCAGATTGTATCGAAAAAAAGATCCGGATAGGAACATTTTCAATAGCTGCCAAAATCTGGGGAAATGAAAACGGAATCCCCGTATTAGCACTGCATGGGTGGTTAGACAATGCGAATACTTTTGATAAGATAGCCCCAGAATTAGCTTCGGATTTGTATATCGTAGCCATTGATTTGGCAGGTCACGGTTTATCTGATCACAGAAGTGATGATAGCGCCTATTATCTGTGGGATTATGCTATGGATGTACTAAAGGTAGTAGATCAGCTAGGCTGGAAAAAATATAACATTATTGCACATTCAATGGGAACAGGAGTTGCCTCAATTATTGCAGGAGCTATGCCTAAAACGATTGATAAATTAGTGTTTATAGATGGGCTTGGAGCTCCTTTTGTAATCAAAGAAGAAGATATTGTTTCAGGATTTCGGAAATCAGTTCAGCAATTAAAAATGGCTAAAAAAACCAAATTGTTTGGTTTTTCTGAAGAAACAGTGCCTTATTTCAAAACTAAAGAAGCAGCTGTAAAGGATAGAGTAGATAATGTTATAGGTCCTATTTCTGAAGCTGCAGCATCTATATTAGTAGAAAGATCTCTAAAAACAATACCAGGAGGTTTTCGTTGGATGTATGATCCTAGAATTGTCCTTCCCGAAGGCTATAGAATGACAGAGTCACAAGCACAGTTGTTTATAAAAAAAATAAGTAGTAAGACTCTGATATTATTAGGAAAACAAGGGTTGTTTGGTACAGGAATGTACGAAGGGCGATTGGCGTCATTTCATTCGGCAGATATACACTGGCTCCCGGGAGGGCATCACTTACATATGGAAACGGCAAGTGAAAAAATAACAAAACTTATACATCAATTTTTTAAGAATTCACATTAAATCATGAAAAAAATCATTCTAACGATAGGGGTTGTATTGCTCGCTTTTGGCAGTGTACAATCACAAGAAAAAAAGGAAAAGAAAGCAACTTTTGCAACACAAATATTGCATAACAGTGTAGCCGGATTTTATCCTATATTTTTCGGAAACTTTGAAACAAATAAAAACTATGATATTACCATCTATAGTATTTTTTGGACAAATCCGTCTTTTGGGAATTTAGCATCAGGAAGTGATTTGTTATTAGAAACCGGAGTTGGTTTGGGGTTTAAGTTATTAGATAAAAGTCTGTATGTAAATCCTTCATTAGGAATTTCTCATGGAAAGTTTTCTTCCGATAGTAAAGGAACGAAAATAGGAGAAGGATTAGTACCTAATCTATTTGTAGCCTATAATAAAGGATTGTTTGATTTTGAAGGATATATAGCGTATTACAAGTCGCTAAGAGAAGATGATGATATCAAAACAAAAGACTTTTTGCTCAACTGGGCAGCACCTGGGATTAATGTAAGCAAACGAGTAGTGTTAGGAGCATATTATGAGTCTTTTGGTATCACCAGACAAGAATCAGGAGACCCGCTACTTATTTATAGATGGTTGGGAGGCTCGCTAAAATTACGCTTTGATAAAGGAATTTCTTTTAGGGTATCAGCAGGAGCAACCTTAAAAACAGAAGCAGGAACTGCAGATGACTTCTATAAAGTAGCTGCATTTATCCCTTTGTAATATGAATTACCTGATAAAATATGCCTCTACAAGGTATTTGTATTTTGAAACTACCTGCCCATTGTAATTTGTAAAAGGAGTTTCAGAATAAAAAGTAACCAGAAGAATTCCCGGAGAATGAATTACCATGATAACCTATTTTGTTAAATTCATGCTGGGGTAGGGATTTCATTATAAATGAAATCCCTTATTTCTTTTATATACTAGAATTGAATAAATAGTGTTATCAAAAAAAGCGGAAGGGAAAAAAATTGTAATGGACACTAAACGAATAGCGAAAAAAAATATAAATGATGAATGTATTACAAGAACAACTGGAAGTTAAAAACTTTATAGGCGGAGTATTTCATAATGAATCTTCCGAATTTTTAAGTGTTATTAGTCCGTTGGATGGAAAAGAAATAGGAAAAGTTCCTATGTCTGATGGCAAGATATTGGATAAAGCTGTGAATGCAGCAAAAAAAGCCTTTGTTTCCTGGTCAGCAAAAACAATAAAAGAACGAGTACAGGTTTTTTTTAGATATAGAAGTCTACTAGAAGCCCATATAGAAGAATTATCAGATCTGGTACGATTAGAAGGAGGTAAAACCTATCAAGAAGCAAAAGCAGAAGTAGAAAAAGCTATTGAACTGTGTGAATTTGCGGTTTCATTGCCACAGATTGTACAACATGAAATTCAGGAAGTAAGTAGGGGAGTAGAGTGTAGGGTAGAAAAGAAACCTCTCGGAGTGGTGGCTTCAATTTCTCCTTTCAATTTTCCAAGTATGGTACCCCATTGGACGATTCCTAACGCAATCGTTTTGGGAAATACAATGATTGTGAAACCCTCAGAAAAAGTTCCTCTGAGTTTAATGAGAGTGGCTGAATTATTAAAGGAAGCAGGGTTGCCAGATGGAGTCTTTAATGTTGTTAATGGAGGAAAAGAAATCGTAGAGGAAATTTGCGATCATCCAGCTATAGAAGCAGTTTCTTTTGTAGGGTCTACTACTGTGGCAAAAATAGTCTATCAAAGAGCCACAAATTCACTAAAGCGCTGTTTGGCATTAGGAGGGGCTAAAAACCACCTTATTGTACTTCCAGACGCAGATGTAGAAATGACAGCTTCCAATGTAGTGGCGTCAATGTCAGGATGTGCCGGGCAAAGATGTATGGCAGCATCAGTTATGGTAGGAGTAGATCAGGTAGACCATATTATAAATAAAATGGTAGCAGTAGCCCGTGATATCATTCCGGGGGATGGAGTAGGAGCAGTTATAAGTGAAGAGGCAAAGAAAAGAATTGAAACATATATAACAAATGCAGAAAAAAATGGAGCGAAAATTTTACTAGATGGGAGGAATACAATTGTAAAAGGAAAAGAAAAAGGGTTTTATGTAGGTCCCACTATTATTGATTATGTGACTCCTGATATGGAAATTGCTAAGGAAGAAATCTTTGGTCCGGTAATTAGTATTATAAGAACTAATGATCTGCAAGAAGCAATTAAAGTAGAGAATACATCCAATTATGGGAATGCGGCAGCAGTTTTTACACAGAGTGGCGCTTTGGCAAAGGAGGTAATGGAACAAGCGAGTGCCGGGATGATCGGAGTCAATATTGGAGTCCCTGTACCGAGAGAGCCTTTTCCCTTTGGAGGATGGAATGAATCCAAATTCGGAGTAGGTGATATAACAGGAAGAAGTTCAATTGAGTTCTGGACAAAAAATAAAAAGACAACCACGAAGTGGCACAAACAAGCACAGGTAAATTGGATGAGCTAATGTTTATTAACAGTTGTACCTTTTGATACCCAAATCAAAAAAACAAATGCGGATATAATTTATAGAAATAATAAAACCAATAATAGACGTAAAAAATACGCGGTTATTCCACTAATGTATTTTAAAACAATGTATTAACTTAGTATTGGATGATTTTGAACAATATCCGTTTTTCTTTAAATGATTTATTTATTAACCACAGAAAAAGACAATCGTACTGATTGTCTTTTTTTATATAAAATTAGGGGGGAATTTATAAAGTAATTTATACTAATAAAGTGTTTAGATTATTGCGCAGAAGTACTTTGCTATACGTAAGAAATTTTGCTACGATGCACGTTCAATCCATCTGGAACCTTCCCGGACGAATCTTTTGTTATCTAGATGTAATACTCTGGTAAGTTTAAACGCTTCCAGAAAAATAGTCTCGATACTATCGATAGTTTTAGGTTGTTTACAACCATTAAAGGTAAAAATTCCGTTGTCTAAAACGATATTATTACCCCTGTGGTCTTTAATCTTTAGAAAGCCATTTTGAGCCGCTTTCTTTATAAATTCTTTTATTAGGCATTTATCAATCTTCATACGGCTAAGTTAAAAAATGTTGTAAAAAATAAAAAAGTGTTTCTACGCTAAGTTTTTATGCTAAAACCTTTAATAATACTAGGAAAAACCAAAAAGGATCTCATTTTACACGATGAGATCCTTTTTACACACACAAACAAAAAATTCAATGAATATATTTACTACTAATTTTTAAAACTTTTCCTTAATTCTTATACTCAAAGGTACTATTATTACCTCCTGATTATAGGGTTTTTAGATAAGTAAAAGGATTGTATAGGTGAATAGCAGTATTCATACGTTGAGCAGTATTTTTTGTGTTGTGTCGTATTTTATAATGCAAGCATTAGTCCTCCACTAATAAAAAAATCGTTGACACCTCCATTAGGATACTTTAATCCGGCATTACTGATATGCCTAAATCCAGGACGGATATCAATGTATGCATCTTTAAGAATTTTGATAGTAAGCCCAGCTACAAAATTATCAGAAAATATAAACCCATCAGATTGTCTGGCAGGAGTTCCCTTTACATAATGAGGACCAGAGCTAATAAGCGCATAGAAACTCAGCAGATCATTTATAAAGTTTTTTCGAATTAAAATTCCGACGTTTAATCCTACTTCGTATCCATCAATTGTTGCTACCGCTTTATCCAGATGCTTGTACTTTGTCAAGTTGTATTGTGGTTGTGAAAGTAAATCTATCCCCCAGGAACTTTTACGTAGTAATGAATAATAGTATTGTGCCTGAAAATAAGTAACTTCATAACTATACGTTACATCTAAACCAGCTTCGTCTGGCTTGATTTTATTTTTAATCAGGAACTCCTTAATAGAATTCGCATCTTTTTCGTTGATGTTGGATAATAACTGATTGAGATGTTGTGCCCCGTACCCAACAATAAAACCTAGTTTATGTTTTTTTCCTTTGAAAATTAAATCTTCTTGCGAAAAAGAAAATTGTACCACAATAAACAGGGTAATAATACTTAATTTTTTCATAGCTTTTTTTGTTTAAGGGCGGCAAAATTAGCAGATGAAATAAAGGAGATGTGACTAAAAAATGGTAAAATAAAACTATTGTTTTGTTAAAGTAACTCCAACTCGAATGATAAGATGGAAAAAGTTTATTAAGGAGGACCTATTTATATCATAAGCAGGAAATAGAAGAAGAGGACAATGATTTTTCGGAGCAAACCAAAGAGCATTTACATCTTATTTATTGGACAAAAAAAGAAAGGAGAAATAAGTTTTTGAATCAAATTTTCTGATTATACAAATATGATTAATAAAAAGTTATCATTAATTTTATCCCGAAAAATAGTTTCCAACACTATTAGCAACTCTTAAGTAGCCTAAAAAACCTTTGTAACTCAATTACTGTTTAATTTTTACAAATAAGAAGACTGCATAAGAAGCTTATCTGCCCAAAAGGTAGCAGGCATAAAAAAAGCTGATAGTTGGCGCTATCAGCTTGATAAGTTTCTATGTTCAACAAGAATGTGCTACCGCCAAGATGAAATGAGCCTGGAAAACTTAATTTCATTAGCTAGTCTTGTACTAGCAGCTGTAGGAGTAGTCATAAAATGGCTGAACTACAGAAAAAAATAATATGTTATTTTCCACCTCTTTATAGGGGTGGTTTTTTATTATCTTATAATTCTTATACAAAGATAATTAGATTTATCTGTATTACGGTCGAATTTACTTAAAATATTTATTTCCAGTATGGGAATATGTTTCATTTATGCCCAAAAAAAAGTAAAAGCCACTAAATATATAGCAGCTTTTTATATAAAAAAAGGGATTTCTAATTTATTCGGCGTTCGATTCTTCCATGGTATGGTATACATTTTGAACGTCATCATCTTCCTCTATTTTTTCTAATAACTTCTCTACATCAGCAGCTTGTTCAGGAGTTAGTTTTTTGGTTACCTGAGGAATACGCTCAAAACCGGAAGATAAAATTTCGATATTTCTGTTTTCCAATTCTTTTTGGATTGTACCAAAGCTACCAAAAGGAGCATAGATTAAGATACCATCCTCATCAAGGAAAACTTCTTCTGCACCAAAATCAATAAATTCCAGTTCTAGTTCTTCATGATCAATACCTTCAGAATTAATTCTGAAATTACAAGTGTGATCAAACATAAATTCTACAGAACCCGAAGTCCCTAAGTTCCCATCACATTTATTAAAATAAGAACGAATATTCGCTACGGTACGATTGTTATTATCAGTAGCAGTCTCTACCAGGATAGCAATACCATGAGGAGCATACCCTTCAAACAAAACTTCTTTATAGTCCCCAAGATTTTTGTCGCTGGCCCTTTTAATGGCTCTTTCGATATTGTCTTTAGGCATATTTGCAGATTTCGCATTTTGGATAACAGCACGTAATCTGGAGTTAGAGTCAGGATCCGGTCCTCCTTCTTTTACAGCCATTACAATATCTTTACCAATACGAGTAAATGCTTTAGCCATTGCTGACCAACGTTTCATTTTTCGTGCTTTTCTAAATTCAAAAGCTCTTCCCATGTTCTAGTTTTAAAAAATCGTTATACAAACATAAGTAGAATGCAAATTTTTCGCAAACTCTCTTTGTGGAATTTATTCATCTCCTTGTATGATAGATTCTATTGTAGTTGCAAGTAAAAAATCTTTATCAGTTACTCCTCCTGCATCATGAGTAGATAAAGAGATATTCAGTGTATTATAAATATTAGTCCAATCAGGGTGATGATTCTGGATTTCTGCTTCAAAAGCAATGCGCCTCATGACAGAAAAAGCGTCTTTAAAATCTTTGAATTCAAAAGAAGTGTGAATTGCATTGTCGTTATATTCCCATCCATCTAGCTTATGGAGACGTGTTGTAATTTCGTTTTCAGTAAGTTTTGTCATATTGTTGTTAGTAATAGAAATAATTTTATTCATTCGGGTTGTTTAATTATAGTTATAAGAACGTAACTTCAAACTATCTCTTAGAAACACGTCTTTGTTTGTGTTTTTTGACCAATAGTCAGAAGTAATTGTCTTTATTTTCTTTGCGGTAGTGGTTAGTGGTGTCGCATTGCTGCCAAATCCACTTAAGGTTGTTTCTGACCACTGCTCAATTGTATGTGGAAAAGAAGTAGTAAACGTAATATTTACTTCCCTTCGTAAATCAGGATACGATAATGTATAGGTAGTGGTAGTAGCATTTTTTTGCAATGATGCAGTAACGGGATATGCTTTTATTTCTTTGTGTCTAAGTCTGCAAAATTCTAATGAAGGGATCATAGTAAGGTTCCCGGTTGGCAATTCGGTAGGACGAATTCTGATTTTTGTCCAGATTTCATTTTCCAAAATATCTTTATCCAGAGAGAACTGTTGATCCGCTTCTCCCTGGAAATAAGAGTGAGAAGTAATGTCGAATTGCTTTCTGTTATTGATTTGTGCATATACATGACCACACCATTCCTGCATAGAACTGGAAATCTTCAGAGCGTGCTGGTGGTCTCCAACAGGGTAAAAAACACTTTGCATAATGGAGTACGGGTAAATCCCTGTGACAAACTTTTTTGTACTGTTTAGCTTAAGCACGGGAATGTTATCTGGATGCTGTTGGTCTGCTTTGACCTGTTCTCTGGGTAAAAAATCTTCCGTTACATAAATTAATGCGGCGGTTCCTTTTCTGAGTTCTCCGTATCGTGCTTGTGCTAACTCATAAGAAGATATCTCTGCTTTCCCGGCATACCAGTAATTTTTAAAATCTTTAGTAAGTTCCTTGGGAGGTTCACTCTTGGGCTGTAGTTGGGCAATAGTGTCCGCTGAAATATCAGCGGTGTTTTTCACTTGCGTATTGCAGGCTATAATAATTGCAATAAGCAGAATAGGAAAGGAATACCATATTTTTTTCATGAGAATATTTTTTTACTCCTATCACAAAGTACAATAAAGCTATGAATTAACCATACTCATTAACGTTTCATAAACAAGATGAGTAGGTAGTCCCATCACTGTAAAAAAACTTCCTTCAATATGAGTGATTCCAATAAAACCAATCCATTCCTGTATCCCATATGCTCCAGCTTTATCCATTGGCTGATACGTTTTTACATAATGTGTAATTTCTGCTATGGATAAATCTTTAAATGTTACTCGTGTTGTGTGATTAATAGTTATAGAAGCCGTTGTTGTTTTGAAGCAAACAGAAGTGATTACTTCATGTTGCTTTCCAGAAAGAGATTGAATCATTTTTATTGCTTCCTCTTCGTTTTTGGGCTTTCCTAATGCTTTGTGATTATGCCACACAATAGTGTCACTGGTAATTAATATGTCATTAGGTTCAAGCTGCTCAAAAGCAGCAGATTTTAATTCACATAAAAAATCAGAAATGGCAGCTCCCTGTAAGTGGTCAGGATAAACTTCATCCACTTCTTTGACATCGATGTGAACATCAATACCCATATCCTTGAAAAACTGTTGCCTTCTGGGAGAACCCGATGCGAGAACAATACGGTGGTTTTTTAAGAGTTCATTTATCATAATCGATTATTGAAAAATAAGTGTTTTATATAAGGCAAATGAAATAGCGGCTATTACCATTACAATTTTGATCAAGATACTTAATAATTTAAAGTCCTTTATTGTTTCTGCGGTCCAGCTCTTAAAAGAAATAATTAGCAGGGGAGCGATTAACCCTAGGAGTACAAAAAGAGTAGCCTTTGTATTTGCAAAAAGATAGGTATAAGTATAGTAAAATAATAATGCACTAATCAGAAGTGATAAAGCCATTATGAGTTTAGCCGTTCTCGATTTTCCCAGTGCTATAGGAATTGTTTTTATTCCGTGATTATAGTCGGTGTCTAAGGAGTAACAATCCTTTGCAATTTCCCGTACAAAAGTTAATAAAAAAGCGAGGATAGCATAATCTTTTACGATAGAAAATATAAAAGAAACAGCTTCTCTGTTTAGAGGAGTAATTGTAGGAACCAGATCAAAAATAGCAATAGCCAAAATACTTACCGAAACCAAAATAGCCATGGTTATATTTTTGACAACCAATATTTCCTTAAGATATGTGGCGTATATATAATATATAGCAGAAGTAAGGATGAAAATAGTGACAAAACCGGGTTTTCCAATAATATTAGACAAGTAAAAACCAATAAGTACCCCAATTGTACTAAGAATAATAAAAAGTGTATTAGCTGTTTTTTCTCTAATTTTTGAAGGAATTATAGCAGCAGCAGCATGTGTTTCCAAAATAATGTTTCCTGCAGCACCAATACAAAAGGTAGCAATAATAAGTAATAAAATCCCCAGATCACTAAGAAGGAGATCTATATCTAATGAATTGAGAAGACCGTATCTAAGACATAATTGAGCCAGGATAATAAAGAGTAGATTTTCGATTTTTATAAGTTTAAAAAAAGAAAGCATAGGGTATTTTTAGTTAGAGATAATAATTGGTGGTAAATGTACTAATTAAGGATTGAACTCATCTTGACTTTTTCTATTTCCTAAAAAATGACCGAAAAGAGATGATATGCTGTTCTGTTCTGTGGTTTATCTATGGTGATAAGGTTCGTTTTTTAAAATTGTAAATCCTCTATACAATTGTTCGACAAAAAACAGACGTATCATTTGATGTGAAAAAGTCATTTTGGACAAGGACAATTTGCCATTACTACGTTGGTAAACTTCCTCAGAAAACCCATAGGGACCCCCAATAACAAAAATCAGTTGTTTGATACCGCTATTCATGTGTTTTTGGAGGAGTTCTGAAAAGGAGACAGAATCGTACTGTTTTCCGTTTTCATCTAATAAGATCAATGTGTCAGAAGTAGCAACTTTGGAAAGAATTAGTTGTCCTTCCCGCTCTTTTTGTTGAGAAGTTCGTAAGTTTTTGGCATTCTTAATATCAGGGATGATTTCTATAGAGAATTTGATATAATGCCCCAATCTTTTAATGTATTGCTCGATAAGATGTGCTAATTGCTTGTCATCTGTTTTTCCTATTGCCAGTAATTTTATTGTCATTTTTTACAATTCGCATTTACTTTGCTACATTAGCAAAAATAACGATTCAATATGATTAGTGAAGCGCAATTTAATAAAGAAATTGATTTAATTATAGCCAATGCAATTCGGGAAGATGTGGGAGATGGAGACCATAGTTCATTGGCCTGTATTCCTGCAGAAGTAACCGGAAAAGCAAAACTGTTGGTAAAAGACGAAGGAGTTTTGGCAGGAGTAGAGTTCGCCAAAAAAGTTTTTGCTTATGTAGACCCAGAAATGAAAGTAGAAACTCTGTTAGAAGATGGGGCTAGTGTAAAATATGGAGATATTGCTTTTTATGTAGAGGGCGCATCTCAATCAATCCTAAAAGCAGAACGCCTGGTATTAAATGCAATGCAGCGAATGAGTGCGATTGCAACAAAGACTAAGAAGTTTGTTTCTTTATTAGAAGGTACAGGGACAAAGATATTAGATACCAGAAAAACGACTCCTGGGATTAGAGCTTTAGAGAAATGGGCAGTAAAGATCGGAGGAGGAGAGAACCACCGTTTTGCACTATACGATATGGTCATGCTAAAAGACAATCATATTGATTTTGCAGGAGGGATTACTAAAGCAATCGAAAAGACAAAAAAATATTTAGATACCAATAATTTGGATCTGAAAATTATTGTTGAAGCCAGAAATCTACAGGAAATCGAAGAAATTTTAAAAACCCCGGGAGTTTATAGGATATTAATTGATAACTTTAATTATGAAGATACAAAAAAGGCAGTAACCTTAATCGGAGATACATGTCTTACAGAATCTAGTGGGGGAATTAATGAAAAAACCGTACGAAAATATGCAGAATGTGGGGTTGATTATATTAGTAGCGGAGCATTAACACATTCGGTTTATAACTTGGATTTAAGTTTGAAAGCAGTGTAGATATATGTCAAAGGCAATAGAAGATAAACTGGATAAAATTCCTGTCATTAACATATTAGTTCGTGTAGGGAAAAAAATCATTTTACCAGGGTTTGAAGGTTTATCACTCTATGATCTCATAGAAATCTACACAATTGGGATTATTAAAGGAACTTTTTCGGCAAGAGCCAGCGCCATTTCTTGGAGTTTTTTTCTATCGTTATTTCCATTTTTATTATTCCTGTTGAATCTGATTCCTTATGTGCCAATAGAGAATTTTCAAGTCAATTTTTTTGAATTTATCAGTGAATTATTACCCAAACAATCCTCTGGTTTTTTTAAAGAGATTTTTGATGATATTGCATCTAATCCCAGAGGGGGATTATTGTCTACAGTATTTGTGCTTTCCATTGTTTTAATGACCAATGGAGTAAATGCGGTTTTTTCCGGATTTGAATATTCGTATCATGTGACTCTAAATAGAAACTTTATAAAACAATATATTGTAGCATTAGGAGTATCTATTATTGTGGCATCTTTATTGTTATTAACCGTAATAGTAACTCTGTATTTTAATTACCTTGTATCAGAATTAAATACAATAGGAGTAGTAGACGATACTGTTTTTTGGTTAACTGTTGGAAAATATGGGATTTTTGTTTTAATGATTTTTTTGATAATTGCCATTCTTTTCTACTTTGGGACTACAGAAGGAAAAATGAATCGTTTTTTCTCTCCTGGAGCAGTTATGACAACCTTGTTGTTTATCGTAACCACATATTTATTTGGAATTTATATTGATAATTTTTCAAATTATAATAAATTGTATGGGTCGATTGGAGCAATGCTTATTTTAATGTTGTACATATGGCTTAATGCAAACCTATTACTATTAGGGTTTGAGCTGAATGCTTCATTAAATCAATTGAGAAGAAAAAGTAATAATTAAAAAGAGTAAATCAAATTAATTAAGGGTATGAAAAAAATGTTTTTTTTATTTGTGGTAGTAAGTGTAATGACCTCAGGAATTGCACAAACAAAAGTTGGAGATGCAGTATTGCCTAATGAAGTAACTTTTAATAGCGAAAGTCTGGAATTAAATGGAGCTGGAATTCGAGAAAAGTTCTTTTTTGATATATATGCCGGAGGATTGTATTTAAAAAGTAAAAGTACTAATGCAGCTCAAATAGCAGCAGCAAATGAAACGATGGCAATTAAGCTACATATATTATCAGGAATGATGTCCAGAAATAAAATGGCGAATGCATTAAGGGATGGATTTAAAAAAGCAACCAATGGTAATATAAAACCGCTACAGGATCGTATTGAAAAGTTTATCGGATTTATCAATAACGAAATTGAAGTAGGGCAAGTTTATGACATTGTATACGAAAAAGGAAAAGGGAGTGTGATTTATAAAGACGGAAAAGAAAAAGGGTTTGTAACTGGAATGGATTTTAAAAAAGCACTATTTAATATATGGCTGGGAAAACAACCAGCGGATAAAGGATTAAAGTCCGAATTATTAGGAAAATAACGTTCACACAATTTATCGGTCTTTTCTAAAATTAAATAGTTGTTTGTTAAAAAAATTAACAAAAAAACTGTGCGTGCATAATATTTTTATATTTTTGCGCGGATGATCAAAGTTAGAGTATAAACCTATTTAATTACAAAATGAATAAATTATTGCTAATAATTGCTTTCTTATCTTTTGCAACCTCTACCGCTCAGATAAGGATTGGTAAAGCTATATTACCCTATGAAGAGACAATAGATGGGATCGATTTAACGATGAATGGAGCTGGAATGCGATCTGTATTGTGGATTGATATGTATGCAGGAGCTTTGTATCTGCAGAAAAAAAGTAAAGATCCGAAAGAAATATTAGATTCTAATCAGTCGATGTCAATCAAGTTGGATATTGTATCCGGATTTGTAACCCAGCAGAAAATGATAAAAGCCGTTAAAGAAGGTTTTGAGAAAGCCACTTTCGGAAACACTAAGATGTTAGACGAACGAATTAATAAGTTTATAGGATTCTTTTCAGAGCCTATTGTCAAAAATGATGTATATGATCTGGTGTATATAAAGGATGTAGGAGTAAAGGCTTTTAAAAACGGGAAAGAACTAGGAATGATCAAAGGATTGGATTTTAAATACGCTCTTTTCAAGATATGGTTAGGAGAAGAACCCGCTAGTGAGAGTGTTAAAAAAGGTATGTTAGGCTTGCAGTAACATTCACATTCATATAACAAACAACAAGTGTATAAGGTCTGGAAACAATGTGTTTCCAGACTTTTTTTGTTTTCAAAAAAAACAATAAATATATAAGTGTCTGATTGTCTATTATTCCCATGCCTTTTTATTCAGAAATAAATTTTTAACAAAATTTAACGATAGGTTTTAGATGTATTACTGACTAACCCTCAGAAAGCATTATAAAGAACAATAAACTATTATAACATATGAATAAGATAATTACACTAGTATTTACGGCAGTTTTGATAAGTACGGCAGCAATCGCCCAAGTTCGGGTTGGTGATATAGTACTACCTTATAAGGTGAATTTTGACGGAGAAGATTTGACATTAAATGGAGCAGGGATTAGAAGTGTTTTAGGGTTCAAAACCTATTCGGGAGGTTTGTATACCAAACAAAAGTACAGTGATCCTAAAATAGTTCTGGAATCAGATGAAAGCATGTCGATTCGACTTAATATCATATCAAAAAAAGTTACCAATACGCGAATGATCAAAGTATTCAGAAAAGGTTTTGACGATGCAATGTTTGGGAATACCGAAAGTATTCAGGATAGAATTGAAGACTTTCTAAAATTATTCGCTTCTCCTACACAAATCAATGACTTTTATGAAATGGCGTATATTAAAGGAAAAGGTGTAAAAACCTATAAAAACGGAGAAGAAATCGGTTTTATCAAAGGAAGAGATTTTAAATATGCATTGTTTAAGATCTGGTTAGGAAATGAGCCGGCCTGTGAATTAATCAAAGGAGGGATGCTGGGACTAAGTAAATAAAAGTAATAATTACCCTAGGAAAAGAAGCTGAACTCTGGATTAACCTCAGTAGAATTCAGCTTCTTTATTTTTTAAAATTTGGATATTAAAAACAGGATTATTCTAGTGTAGAAAAATCAATTTTTGGAATATTATTACCTGTACTGTTTCGCTCTAGCGTTGTGTTTTTTGAGATGTTACCATTAAAAAAACCACAGTTTTTTAAGAAAAACCCTGAGCCATGTACTCCACCAGAGTAGTCAAAACGAAATTCATTTTCTGCTGTTGCATCATATGTAAATTTAGCTTGTGTAATTTCATGCCAGGTATTGTTGGTATCATATACCCACTGGTTATAAAAAGCACCACTTCTTTCAATAGCTCCGGTGCTAGTATTAAAGTTCTCCAGAAAAGAATACTGATTAGTAATATATGAATTTGTTTTAGGTCTTCTAAAACTAGCAATCAAATCCCATGTTCCTATAGTAGGATCCATAAAGTAAGCTGTAAAATCCGTGTGATTATTTCCTGCTGGTTTTCCTACTAATAAAAACTTATATCGCACACCAGCGTTCCAGTTATATACCTTATAACTTTGACCTCCGGATCCTTCACCTCCAAACTGCTGAGTGATAACATTTGCACCTTTTTTTAGTAATTTTATCCTGTATTCTTCAGGAATACTTCCGGGATTATCCGTGGAATATGGACTCCATACAGAAAATAGGATTCTTCTTTCGGTATTTGAGTTGACCTGAATACCAAAATAACCATGCTGAAAGCCATTAACCATATAAAAAGAACCAACGGCATCCTGACCTGGTTGTACTTCAACTTCGTTATAAAATGCTTGTGTAGCACCAGAAGTAGGAATAACATATCCTAAATGTACCGACGGACCTCTTCTTCCAAAATGAATGTCATTTTTTACAAACTTAATATTTCGATCGGTAGCATTCCCACCCAACATTACAGCTTTAACATCAGCATAACTGTAAGATGTTTTTGTAATTCCTTTTAGGTCGAGATAATAATATCCTTTTGTGAGTACTTCAAGTTCTCCGATATATATGTCCTTAAAAGTTGTATTGTTAAGTGTTATTGTTTTTGATTGATTACCAAAAGAAGCTTCTATTTGAGAAGTGCCAGATTGTACTCTCGCGTTAATTCCTATTGCATAAGTACCTGGTTCTTTAATATAGAAATATGTTCTTGCTGTAGTATTTTTATTATTCCAGTTTGTAATTCCATTAGAACCTACAATTCTAAGTGTTTCAGTTGGATTATTAACTACCCATGTATTTCCTTGAGTTGCTACAGAAATAGTAAAATTTATATCCGGGTTTACTGGATTTTCAGAACACTTTCCGAGATTAGTCCAGCTTAATGTTGTCTTTTGATATACGTTATATGGTATGGAACTGTTTTGGCGATATTTTACTATATCACCAACTACATAATGATTAAATCTGTCATATATATCGATCAGGTTGCAATCACCTATGTACTCTTTGGGGTTTTTGCTAAGAGATGAATTAGGAGCTGTTTGCTCTTCATTGTTAATAGGATCATTATCATTTGAACATGATACGGCAAGCATATAGCAGGTAAGTGCTATAATAGCAAAGTTGAGTTTTAAGAATTTCATTTGTTTATATTTTAATTTGAGAGCAGAACTTCTTTTTTGATCAAAAAGTATGGGTGCAATGTTAATTTTTTGATAATAAAAAATAGGGTTCATGATATGATCGCACAGCCTTTTTTAATTGAAAAAACAAGAGTTTTTGATTCTTTGTATATTACACTTTTTACTGTAAGATATTCTTGTATTTTTGTTTACTTGTTTATATTGCATAATGATATAACCATATTTAACTAACTTATAGATCACTAGATACCTGCTGTTAATGTCGTATTTTATAGATGTAATTCTTCCAATTCCTCTTCAAAAATCGTTTACGTATCAAATTAATAAAGAAGAAGCAGTTTTTTTGCAACCAGGAATGCGTGTTGCTGTGCAGTTTGGAAAAACAAAAGTGTATGCAGCCTTGGTGGAAAGGGTTCATAGAGAAGCACCAGTGGTATATGAAGCAAAAGATATCGAACATATCCTGGATGAAGAACCGATTGTTACAGCTGAGCAATTAGCATTATGGGATTGGATTGCAGCGTATTATATGTGTGCTAAGGGAGAAGTAATGAGAGCTGCATTGCCAAGCGCCTTTTTGTTGGAAAGTGAAACAATAGTTCATAAAAAAGAAAATTCTGAAATCATAGAAACTACACTAAAGGATGATGAGTTTTTAGTATTTGAAGCCCTGCAATACCAAAGTGTTTTAAGAATTCATGAAATAGCTAAGATCGTAGGAAAGAAAACAGTTTTGCCACTTATAAAGCGACTGCTAGAGAAAGAGGTTATAACTGTAGAAGAAGAAATTTACGAACAATACAAACCAAAAATAGTACGTTGTGTTTCGATTCATGAGCAGTATCAAGAAGAAACTGCATTACAAGAATTATTAACCTCACTCACCAGAGCTCCCAAGCAAAAGGAGGTATTAATGCATGTTTTCATGCTACAGTCAAAATCCCAAAAAGAAATTAGAGTTTCTGATTTGATCAAAATTTCAGGAACCAGTACTGTAGTTGTAAACTCTTTAATAGCTAAAGAGATCTTAGTAGCATATGAGTTGCAATCCGATCGGATACAGTATAATGGAGGAGAGGTAGCAACAAGTAAAAAACTAAATGAATTTCAAGAAAAAGCGTTGGCAGAAATAAAACATGTTTTTGAAGAAAAAGATGTTTGTCTGCTTCATGGGGTAACATCTTCAGGAAAAACAGAGATTTATGTAAAATTAATAGAAGCAACGCTTGCGCAAAACAAACAAGTGCTGTACTTGCTACCGGAGATTGCACTGACGACACAGTTGATTGTCAGATTGCAAGCCTATTTTGGGGAGCGGTTAACAGTCTATCATTCTAAGTATTCTGTTAATGAACGGGTGGAAGCCTGGAATAATGTAAAAGCAAATAAGGAGAAAGCTCAAATCGTTATAGGAGCACGGTCCTCAATTTTTCTTCCGTTTACAGATTTAGGGTTGGTCATTGTAGATGAAGAACACGAAGGAAGTTTTAAGCAGTATGACCCTGCACCCAGATATCATGCTAGAGATACTGCTATTGTATTGTCTAAATTGTTCAGAGGGAAAGTCTTGTTAGGATCTGCGACCCCAGCAATAGAAAGCTATTTCAATGCCCGTAATGGGAAATATGGTTTAGTAGAGCTAATGAGAAGACATGGGAATGTATTGATGCCGGAAATTAATTTGGTGGATTTAAAAACAAAATACAAAAGAAAAGAAGTAACAGGTCATTTTAGTGATACCTTATTGCAAAGCATACGCGAAGCTTTGAAGGAAGAAGAACAGGTAATTTTATTTCAGAACAGAAGAGGGTACTCTCCTGTGGTAGAATGTAATACATGTGGGCATGCTCCTCAGTGTACAAACTGCGATGTGAGTTTGACATATCACGAAAGAAAAAACCAATTGAGATGCCATTATTGTGGATATGCTATAGCTATGTTGCATAAGTGTATGGCATGTGGAAGTACAGAATTGTCAACCAAGGGGTTTGGAACTGAGCAAATAGAAAAGGAATTAAAAGAGCTCTTTCCGGATAAAAATATCGGACGGATGGATCAGGATACAACCCGGGGTAAACACGGGTATGAAAAAATTATTACCAAGTTTGAGAATGGTGATATTGATATTCTGGTAGGAACCCAAATGTTGTCCAAGGGATTAGACTTTAGAAATGTTACACTGGTAGGTGTGATGAATGCAGATAATCTGTTGAATTTTCCAGACTTTAGAGCGCATGAACGCAGTTATCAATTAATTCAGCAAGTTGCTGGGAGGGCTGGTAGAACGCAGAAACGAGGAAAAGTACTGATACAAACGTATAATCCATATCATCAGATATTGCAACAAGTTACTGTAAATGATTATTTAGCAATGTTTAAAGATCAGATAGAAGAAAGAAAACAGTATAAATACCCTCCTTTCTATAGATTGATTAAATTTACAGGAAAGCACAAGGATTATAATAGAGTTGATGAGGCTGTAAACTGGCTAGCTACATCATTTCGCAATGTTTTTAAGCAGCATGTGTTGGGACCAGAATTCCCTCCGGTATCAAGAATAAGAAACCAATATCATAAAAACATATTGATTAAAATACCTCAGGGACAATCGCTTGATAAAACTAAAGAAGTATTAGGTAAAATATTGACCTCTTTTAGTAGTATAAAAGAATTCTCAGGGGTTAGAATTCTCATTAATGTAGATAATTATTAAAATTATCGTTTCCGTTAATTAGTTGCTGCTATTGTTGTTGTCCAGCGCTTCGATAAGCGAATGTTTTTTATGTCTGCTCAATGGTATTTTCTCATCCTCTATCTCAATATTTCTACTGTTATATCGGTCTACCTTATCTAGATTGACAATATAAGACTTATGAATTCTCAGAAAACGATCACTAGGTAATTCAGCCTCAAAAGATTTCATAGTTGCTAATACAACAATCGGATCTCCTTCCGCCATAATTAACTTTACATAATCTCCTAAAGCCTCCACGTATTTTAAGTTGCTTAGATAGATTTTTCGCTTTTTAAGATTACTTTTCACAAAAATATAATCATCGTCTTCTACGCCATGCTCAGAGGTTAATCTAGACATGCTTAGCGCTTTGTCTACTGCAGCATTAAAACGTTCTCTTTTCAATGGTTTTCTTAAGTAATCTATAGCGTCATAATCGAATGCCTTAAAAGCATATTTCGTTTTTCCGGTAACGAAAATAATATGCGGCTTGTTTTCCAGATCATCCAGTAGGTCAAATCCAGTGAGTATCGGCATTTCTATATCTAAGAACAAAAGATCAACAGGAGTATCCAGTAAACCATTTTTAGTCTCAATAGCATTATTCCACTCCGCCACTAGCTCCAATGACGGGTGTTCATCTATCAATTTTACAATTGCTAGTCTCTGAAGGCGGGAGTCATCTACTACCGCACATTTTAATTGAAATTGTTCCACTATAGAATATTAATATATAAAGTACAATATTAAGGAATATATCTTTCTTTAACAAATGAAATGGTTCTTGATCGATAAAAAAAGGTGTTTCATCGAGGTATTCAAAAGAGGTTGTGAAATTGAAAAAAAAGAACTAATTTTGCAGCCAATTTTAAATTAAAAATAGATTTTATGAATCATTATGAAACTGTTTTCATCTTGAATCCCGTTTTATCTGAAGATCAGATAAAGGAAACAGTTAAGAAATACGAAGACATTCTTGTTTCTAACGGTGCCAAGATGATTGCTAAAGAAGACTGGGGTCTTAAGAAGTTAGCGTACGAAATCCAACACAAGAAAAGCGGATTTTATCATTTATTCGAATACACAGTGCCAGGAGAGGCTATCAACGCTTTAGAGTTGGAATTCAGAAGAGATGAGCGCGTGATGAGATATCTTACCGTTCGTTTAGATAAGCATGCAATTGCTTGGGCTGAAAAAAGAAGAAATAGAAACAAACAAAAAGCTTAATTATGTCATCGATAGAACAACAAGCTAAAGGAAAAAAAGACGGAGAGATCAGATATCTTACTCCGCTTAATATAGATACTACTAAGAATAAAAAGTATTGTCGTTTCAAAAAATCTGGTATCAAGTATATCGATTATAAAGATCCTGACTTTTTATTGTCTTTTGTAAACGAGCAAGGAAAATTATTACCACGTCGTCTTACAGGAACATCATTAAAGTACCAAAGAAAAGTAAGTGTAGCTGTAAAAAGAGCACGTCACCTGGCACTAATGCCATATGTAGGTGATTTATTAAAATAAAATTCGTCATAACATTATGGAACTTATATTAAAGAAAGACGTTGAGAATCTAGGATTCGCAGACGATATAGTGGAAGTGAAAAATGGGTATGGACGTAACTATTTAATTCCTCAGGGATATGCAGTATTGGCAACACCTTCTGCAAAGAAAGTATTATCTGTAACTTTAGAGCAGCGCGCTTTTAAAGAAAAGAAAATAGTTGAGGAAGCACAAAAACTATCTGCTAAAGTTACTGCTTTAGAAATCAAAATACCAGCAAAAGCTGGGGTAGCTGATAAGTTATTCGGTTCTGTATCTAATGCAGATTTAGCTGAAGCAATTAGCAAAGAAGGTATCGAAATGGACAAAAAGTTTATTACAATACCAGGAGGAACAATCAAGCGTCTTGGACAGTACGAAGCAAAAGTACGTTTCCATAGAGAAGTGATAACTCCAGTTTCTTTTGAAGTAATCGCTCAGGCGTAGCTAGAAGATATCAGTTAGTTAATAACTGACATATAAAAATGTAAAAAACCGCTCATTTGAGCGGTTTTTTTGTGTACCTTAATAATAAGTAATTAACACAAAGCATTTTATATGAGAAAAACTATCTTACTGATAATGTTACTGGGAGTGTTTAGTATAACCAAAGCTCAGGTAACCACCTCTAATATATCAGGAATTGTATATGATGGAGCAAATGTGCCTCTTATGGGGGCAAATATTAAAGCAGTTCATGGACCTACTGGTACTACTTATGGAGGAGTCACTAATTTTGATGGACGTTTTAATTTGATAAACCTGAGAATTGGAGGTCCCTATAGAGTGATGATAAGCTATGTAGGATTTAAGAAAAAAATATTTGATAATGTCTATCTGCAATTAGGACAAACCCACAATATCAGTGCTGTTCTGGTAGAAGATAGTAGTGAATTAGAAGAAGTAATTATTACTACTTCTAACAGTGCTACATTTAGCAGGGAGCGAACAGGCGCAGAAACCAGTATTGGGAATAGAGAGTTAAAAACTTTACCGACGATTACAAGATCAGCGGCAGATTTTTATCGCTTAGAACCTACTGCTTCTAGTAATGGTTCTTTTGGTGGGCGAAATGATCAATTTAATAATTTTAGCCTGGATGGCTCTATATTTAATAACCCATTTGGACTGGATGCAGCCACACCAGGAGGACAAACAAATGCGCAACCTATTTCATTAGATGCTATTGAGCAAATTCAGGTATCCACAGCTCCTTATGATGTAACACAAGCTGGTTTTACCGGGGCTTCTGTCAATGCTGTTACCAAAAGTGGAACCAATAACTGGAAAGGAACTGTATATGGTTTTTATAGGAATCAGGATATGACGGGAGATAAGGTAGGAGGAGATGATATTATTGTCCCAGATTTATCACAGGCACAATATGGAGTTAGTATCGGAGGACCAATTATAAAGAATACGCTTTTTATTTTTGGAAATTTTGAAAAAGATGATAGGGAAGACCTGGGGTCTAATTTTTTAGCCTCCAGAGCAGGTCTTACAGGTGCTAATGTGTCGAGAGTCACCGCAGAAGATTTGGATTTTGTGTCAGAACAATTGGCACAATTAGGTTATGATACAGGAGGATATGAAGGATATACGCATGATACAGAATCAGTAAAAGGGATTCTAAAACTAGATTGGAATATCAATGATAATCACAGGCTTGCTTTTATTTATAATTTCCTGGATGCCTCCAGAGATTTACCAGCACATCCAGAAGCAGGAGGAAGAAGAGGACCGGATTTGACAACCCTACAATTTAGAAATTCTGGATATAGAATTAATAACAAAATAAGCTCTGCCTTATTAGAACTTAACTCTGATTTTTCGCAAAAAGTGTCTAATAAGTTTCAAGTTGGGTATACATTTTTTGACGATTCAAGAGATCCATTTTCAGTACCCGCACCTCCTATAAATATATTAAAAGATGGAGTTCGTTATATTGTGGCAGGTCATGAGCCTTTTTCTATTCACAATCGCCTGGAGCAAAAGGTAATTCAGTTAACGAATAATTTGAATTTGGTAGCAGGAGATCACACGCTGACTTTTGGAGGAAGTCTGGAGAAATTCGAATTTGATAACTCATTTAATTTGGGGTTGTATTCTTATTTTGGAGCCAATGGAGGTGTTGGTTTTTTTGCTCCGGACTTTAACAGAGTACGAATTGATCCAACTGACCCGAATGACAATAGTTTCGAACGAGCAATTACCAATGGAACAATAGCGGCTGCCCTGGCAAGTGCCCGTACTGTTTTTGATACCAATAATAATGCCGGTAGTTGGGCTTTGGCAGAAACCAATGTCGGACAATTAGCTTTTTATGCTCAGGATAAATGGAAAGTTGATGATCAATTGACACTGACTTATGGAATCAGGATTGATAAACCGTTATTTTTTGATACCAAAGAAAAAATAGAAGAAAATATAGAAAGAGCAGCAGGAGGAACCTTTCCTGATGGAAATTATCAACCCAATATTACTTATTTTGATGAAAATGGAGATCCTGTAAAATTAAACAGTTTAGACTTACCATCAGAAGATATTTTGTTTTCCCCACGTTTTGGGTTTAATTACGATGTTAGAAGTGATAAAACTATTCAATTACGAGGAGGGACAGGAATTTTTACAGGAAGATTGCCTTTTGTATGGATAGGAAATCAGGTGGCTAACCCGAATTTTTTCTTTTATACTACCTCTCATCCGGATTTTAAATTTCCTCAGGTATGGAGAAGTAATTTTGGAGTGGATTATAAAATGGAGAATGGAATTGTCGCTTCAACTGATTTTATTTACACCAAAGACATTAATGCACAAATGGTTCGTAATTATGGATTGTCAACACCCAAAGGAACCTTGAGTGGAGCAGATAACAGACCGATCTATCTGAATTCGGATCGCGCCGTTAATGAATTTGGAGATGCGACAAATGCGTATGTTTTTACGAATACAGATGTAGGATATTCATTTAATTGGTCGCTAAAGTTACAGAAACGTTTTGAGAATGGGATTTTTGCCAGTATCGCCTACAATTTTTTAGAAGCGGAAGATGCCAGTTCGTTAGAAGCAGAGATATCCAGTGATGCATATAATAGAAATCCTGCTTTAGGGCATGTTAATGAAGCAATCAGTTCAGCTTCGAGATACGGAGATAAACACCGGATCGTGGGGCAGATAAATAAAGTTTTTCATTATGGAGGGAAAAAACAATGGAGAACTTCTATTGGAGCCTTTTATGAATACGCAAAAGGTGGGCGGTATTCATACACGTATTCCGGAGATATAAATAACGATGGATCTGATTTGAATGATTTGTTGTATATCCCTACAGCAAATGAGTTAACATCGTATCGTTTTAGCGGAGCAACCACAGCAGAACAAGAAGCACAGCGACAAGCTTTAGAACTATTTATTCAACAAGATGAATACCTGAGAGATAGGAGAGGACGATACGCAGGGAAATATGCGATAGTAAGCCCCTGGAGAAGCAGATGGGATGTGAAATTTTTACAGGATTATGACCTTACTGTAGGAAAGAATCAAACAAATACAATTCAGTTAAGTCTTGATATTTTGAATTTTGGAAACTTGATTAGCTCCGATTGGGGTGTTATTGAATTACCGGTTAACCAACAACCTGTAGGGGTAGTTGTAGACGAGGCAACTCGTATTCCTACATATACTTTTGATACTACGCAAACTAAAACATATGGAAATGATTTTAGTTTGAATTCTAGATGGCAAGCTCAAATCGGTCTCAGGTACATATTTTAATATTTTATATATAAATAATAGAAAACTGTTCTCATCATGAGAACAGTTTTCTATTTATTACTATTTTTGCCACCAATTTTACAGAAAATGAAATATATCAGGCTTACGAAAGAGCAATTGGAAGAAATGCATCAGGAGTTTATTAACTTTTTGGCAACTCAGTCTATTACAGCAGAAGAGTGGGAAAAAATCAAAAAGGAAACCCCCGAAGTAGCAGAAGAAGAGATTGATATTTTTAGTGATATGATCTGGGAGGGTGTGTTGAATAATGTTCAGTATTTAGAGCACTTTTCTAAAGATCAGATTCATTTATTTCACACGGCAGAGGATCAGATGTATTTAATCGCCATAAAAGTAGATATTCCTATTGTTGATTTAACTACACGAGAAGGGTATGATTGGTTGCGGGAGAACTTGTTAAATGATAAGGTAACGTTCTACGACGCATCTAAACCATACAGTGCAGATCAGAATCTGGATAAGTTCAAATTGATTTCCGAAGGAGCTCAGATAACCAAGGGAGCGCTTTTCAGGTATTTTGATAAATTAATTCACTCCAGAGCGTAAGATCATTCTCCTATTCGTACCTCAAAGATTCGATAGGATCTTGCTTTGCTGCCTTTATTGCTGGATATAGACCGGATATTACTGCAATAATAAACGATATGGTTGCTGCAGATATAATAGCGATCCAGGGAGTAGAGAAGGTAAAACTGGCAAGCATGGCAATCCCTCCACCAATAGCAATACCCAGAATAATACCAATTACTCCTCCAAGCTGACCGATAATAATAGTTTCCATAAAAAATTGCTCAGCGATAGTGCTTTTCTTGGCGCCTAATGCTTTTCTAACCCCAATTTCGCGAGTTCGTTCTGTTACAGAAACCAACATAATATTCATCAGTGCTATCGAAGACCCAAAAATGGTAATAATACTAATAATCCAGGCAGCGTAATACAGATAAGACGTGATACTTGCAATTCTATTGATAAGATCATCACTTCTTTCGAGACCAAAATTATTTTCTTCTACAGGACTTAACCCTCTGATATTTCTAAAAGTAAGAATAGCATGGTCTTGAGCTCCTTCCATAAATTGTTTATCATCAACTTTGATATTGAGGTTGTAGTTGATATTGGGAAGTGTAAAAATAGAACGTCCTACTTGTAGCGGAATCAATACTCGCAGATCCTGATTATTTCGAAAGGTAGCTCCTTTGCTTTCCAGAATACCAATAACTTTAAACTTCACTCCCCGGATACTGATAGTTTTTCCGATAGGACTTACATTTTTAAAGAGCTCTTTCTTAAAATCAGAACCAATAATACAAACATGATTATTGTTGTTGATATCAAAAATGGTAAAATTCCTTCCTTTGTCTATTTTGGTTCCGGTATTTTCTAAATAATTCTCATTAACTCCGAGTACTGCAACTTCCGGATCTGTTTTTTTACTTTCATATTTTACTTCAGCTTTTCGGGTTCCTGTAAAAGCGATCGATGTTTTGGAAAAAGGAAAACTAAATGTCTCATTAAATTCCTTTACATTTCTGTAGCTGATAATTGGATTTATTTTTTCCCTTTGACCATTATTAACTGTAGAAAATTCATACTGTCTGATACTAAAAGTGTTGGATCCCATAGAAGCAAAATCTCCAGAAATTGTATTTTCCAAAGCACCAACCAGGGTCAAAATACCTACCAGGGCAGTAATTCCTATCGCTATGATTAATATGGTAAGAATGGTACGTAATAATTGACCTTTTATAGAATCTAAAGCAATACGGATATTCTCTCTGAATAATGTAAACATATACCTGGTAAATTAACTTCTGTATGATAAGACTACAAAATGACTATAAAGTTACTTAAATGTGTAAAAAATATTTAATTCTCTTAGAATCTCTTTTATATTTTATTCGGTATGATCCTCTATTTTTTTCATATTTGCAGTATTAATTTAGATTATGGCACAAAAACCAACAATACCAAAAGGAACCAGAGATTTTACTCCTATAGAAGTTGCAAAAAGAGAGTATGTTATAGAAACGATCCGGCAACAGTTTAAACGTTATGGTTTTAATCCTATTCAGACACCTAGTTTTGAGAATAGTGAGACCTTGATGGGTAAGTATGGAGAAGAAGGAGATCGTCTTATTTTCAAAATCCTCAATAGTGGAGATTATCTAAATCCTAAAAAAGGTGCGGTTAGCGAAGAAGATTATACTAAAAGAGATAGTACTGTATTGACTAAGTACATTTCAGAAAAAGCATTGCGCTATGATCTGACAGTACCTTTTGCACGGTATGTGGTGCAACATAGAAATGAGATAGAATTCCCTTTCAAAAGATATCAGATACAACCTGTATGGAGAGCTGATAGACCACAAAAAGGTCGTTTCAGAGAGTTTTATCAATGTGATGCAGATGTTGTGGGAAGTGATTCGTTATGGCAGGAAGTAAATTTTATTAAGCTTTATGATGCGGCTTTTACAGCTTTGAATTTACAGGGAGTCACTATAAAAATAAACAACCGTAAGATATTATCAGGTATTGCAGAAGTTATAGGAGCCAGTGATAAGTTAATCGATTTTACGGTAGCATTGGATAAGTTGGATAAAATAGGAGAAGATGGAGTAAAAGAAGAAATGCTGAGCAAAGGAATAACTCCGGAAGCCATTGAGAAAATCACACCATTGTTTAGCTTACAAGGAGATGCTTCTGATAAAATAACAAAACTAAGAGAATTACTAGCTACCTCCGAAGAAGGAATTAAGGGAGTAGAAGAATTAGAGTTTATACTGGAGGCAATCAAAGAACTGCCATTAGAAACAAGCTTGTTAGATCTGGATGTGACATTAGCAAGAGGACTTAATTATTATACAGGAGCTATTTTCGAAGTGGCAGCACCGGATACCGTAAAGATGGGATCTATTGGAGGAGGAGGTAGATATGATGATCTGACAGGAATTTTTGGATTAAAAGGTGTTAGTGGAGTAGGAATCTCTTTTGGTCTTGATAGGATTTATTTGGTATTAGAAGAATTAGGGTTGTTTCCTGATACAGTAGCATCTACTTCTACTGTATTGTTTATTAATTTTGGAGATAAAGAAGCTTTGTATTGTTTAAAAGCAGTTACCGCATTAAGAAAAAAAGGAGTAATCGCAGAACTATATCCGGATAATGCCAAGATGAAAAAGCAAATGACCTATGCTAATCGACGAGAAATCCCTTATGTAGTATTAGCAGGAACAGCGGAAATGGAAAGCAATACTTTTAAAATTAAAAATATGGAGGAAGGTACTCAAAATGAGATCAGTTTTGATGAATTAACAGAATTTTTCTAGAAAAGTTTTTAGCAAATACAACAATTTCTATTTAAAAATGTTAATTTGGTACTTTATTGAGTAATTAAAACCGTATAACTACCCTAAATTTATTTATATGAAAACTAGTATTTCAAGTATTGCTTTATGTTTAATCTTATTAGTAGCTTTTTCTTGTAAAAAAGACCCTAAAACAGATAAGGTAGAGCAAATAGAAACTACTCAAGACACTACAGCGGTTGCGGAGGAAGAAGTTGTTGAAAAAAAGAAAACCCCAAAACCTAGAAAGGTCACAAAAAAGAAAAAGGCAGTTAAAAAAGAAGAAAAAGAAGAAGTAAAAATAGCAGGAGTTCCTACATTTACGGATAGTCAGGCAAAAAAATATGTACGAGATTATGAAGCGTATATTGCCAATTACAAAAAAGCAGTAGAAGCACACGATATGGACTCCTTTCTAAAGCTAAATGAAGCAAGTAGCAATCTTTCAAGACAATATAGTCAGTTAATAACAAAACTTTCCGGAGAGGATATAGAAAAACTAAGCAGATATGTTCAGGCAAAATCTGCTCAGGTAGCAAAACTGGCAGAAAAAATGAACTAAAATTTCATTAAAATATTCGTACAAACCACCTTACTAGTTTTAGTAAGGTGGTTTTTTATTGGAATAAATTACCCCGGGGCTAGTCCACGAGGCATTTAAAGAGAACCCTCGAGATAGTATATCCTTTAGTGATGTCATAATAAAATAAGAAAAATATTGGGCTTTGTTTAACATTATAAAGCCTTGGATTTCTTGTGATTGTTTAAAATTAAAGTATTTTTACACCCCTCTTTTGATGAATCCAATTACAGTTTTGTTTATAGATGAGAATTGCATTGTCTTTTAGAATTTTACTAGTCTCCATATACGTATTGTCTTTTATGCAATTAAGAGGGCAGACAATAGGGTTTAAAGCTTTCGGAAAACTTCCTAACCAAATAGATGCTAAGCTGTATAAGAAGTTGAAAAAGAGCAATAATAAAGAAGAAACCTTAGAAGTATTGTTTCAAATTGCCGAGGGACATATTCGATTTGGACAACCTGATTCTACTGTTTATTATGGCAATCTGGCAAAACAGGAAATCAAAGAATGGGAGATAGATACAGTAAAGCGTAATGTATTTTTAGCAAAAGCATATAATTTTATAGGAATAGGGAATTTAGAAAAAGGAATGCATGAAGAGGGGATGAAATTTCATTTAGAAGGAATCAGCTTGTCTCCGGTCGCTACCATGAATACAATGCACTATACTCATAAAATGGGATTAGGACGTATTTATATGCATAAGGAACAATATGAAAAAGCCCTGTTTCTGTTTGAAGAATGCCTGAAAAATGCAAAAGATAAAAAAGTAAAAATCCATTCAGAAAAATACAAAGCAGATGTAGCCTTTCTTACCAATAAGTTTGATGAAGCCAAATTTCTGTACTACAGTGTTTTGGACAAAATAGAAAATAATCCATCATTTGATAAATTAGAGCTCGAATTAAAATTTAACCTGGCTAAAATAGATGTACTAAACGGTCACCTGGAAAAACTGTTGTTGTATCTGAATGAAATAAAAGAGGTTTCTCATCAAAAAGGTTTTTTTGATATCTATATAGAAGCTGTTTTAGAGATTGGGAATTATTATTATTATCACAAAGAATACGAAGCAGCAGCTTTGATTTTGAACACAGCATATGTCAATGCAGTCCAATGGAATCGTCTGGAGTTACAGCAAAAACTAATAAATAGATTGCGGTCGATATATGTGTTGCAGGGAGATTTTAAGAATGCACACAATTTAATGACGCAGTATGTCAAAAACTCAAAAATAATCTTAAAGAAGCAGAATAAAGAGCTTATTAAGGAATTAGAAGTTAAGTACGAAACCCTTCAAAAAGAAAAGGAAATTTTCGAGTTAAAAGAAGAGCAGCTACTAAAAGAAACAGAAATTCAACGACAGCGAACCATTAAAAATGCATTTCTCATCGGTTTCTTTATCATTCTGATTCCAATTATTATTTCATTGATAGCATATTATCAAAAATTACAAACGCAAATTGAACTCAATAAATCACAGGAAGAGGTCAGCAAACAGAAACTAAATGGATTGATCAAAGATCAGGAACTAAAATTAATCAAAGCATCCATAGAAGGTCAGGATAAAGAAAGACAACGATTAGCCAGAGAACTTCATGATGGCATTGGAGGAAATTTAGCAAGTATAAAACTGCAATTGTCCAATGTCACAGAAAAAGGAAGTCGTTATGAGGGAATTGTCAAGCAAATAGACGAAACATATCATCAGGTACGGGATTTTTCGCATAATTTAATCCCTAAAAAATTCTTGCGTAACTCATTAATCGTTTTAATAGAAGAATACATAAAGAATGTAACCGCAGGAGTGGCTATAAATATAGAGTTTAATCCGTATCCCGAAGAATTGATTAATAAGATAGACGGAACGTTAAAAGAGGAATTGTTCAAGATTATTCAGGAGCTTTTGACCAATTGTCTAAAACACGCCAAGGCATCCAATATTTATATCTATCTTAATCAATACGAAGATTCAGTAAAATTGCTTTTTGAAGATGATGGGGTTGGTTTTGATACAGAAGGCATGAAAAAAGGAATTGGGTTTAAAAATATACAAAACCGTCTGTCTGATTTATCCGGTACCATTTTTATTGATTCTACGCCGGGCAGAGGTACCGTGATCGATATAGAACTTCCGGTAAAATAGACTTAGATAAACAACTGATAAGCAGTGAATCATCCGTTCGTAGCTTATTTTTTTGGATAGGGGTGTAATGTTATCCAACATCGCCCTACTAAGATATTAATGGAAATTGTAATTTATTTGGGAATAGGAATAGTAGTCACAATCCTTGGTGCTATCCCATTGGGAACTGTAAACCTGTCAGTTATACATACAACTATTGAAAAAGGAAAAAAAGAAGCGTTCAAAATTATTATAGCAGCAGGTGTTGCCGAACTATTATTAGCCTTCTATGCCATTTATTGTAATATAACGATTGATCGGTTTATTCATCAGAATAGATGGATACATTACCTGTTGGTATTTGTTTTCTTAGTTGTAGGTCTTTTGTTTATGGCAAAAAAAACGAAACAGCATACCAAAAGAAGGAATCTCTCTTTTACTAAAAACAAGTATTTAATAGGTTTTCTTTTGGGGGTATTTAACCCTCCCGTTTTATTTTTCTGGATACTTACTATTAGCTCTATGAAGACATTTTCTATCGAATTGAATAAGATGACTGCAAGTTTACTGTTGTTATTTTTTGGTCTTGGAGTATATATAGGAAAAACAGGAACACTTTATATGTATAGTAAAATGGCCTTGTACTTTGGAGAAAGAATTTCTTTCTCCCAACACTTGAATAAAGTAATAGGAATTCTGTTGTTATTTATAGCATTTTTTCAGGGAAGTAAGATTTTTTTGTTTGATTAAAAGATAAATAGCTTTTTTTTTCTTAAAAAATTGATGTTTTTTTAATCCTTAAAAACAAGCATTTGGAATACTTATGTTATAGATTTTTAGTTTGTTATAAAAAAAACAAGCCTTTTTATTGAACGTAACAGTAAAAGAATCAAGGTTTAACCGCATCCGAGTTAGGTAAAGAAAGAGCTATCTTAGCCCATGGATAGAGGGGTTTATCCATTTTTCATAAAATAACTTAATGTTTGAACTAGTAGAAGTTCAAAAGAAGGCTGCAACTTAGCAGCCTTTTTTTATGAGTTGTTTTTTATAAAAGAGAGTTGTAAAAAAAGAACTATTTTTAGAAAGCTATTGCGGAAGCCCCCCGATGCCTTTAGCGACTCCAAACCAACAGGGAAAGACGTATAAAAATGAATTATACATACACAAATTTTTTTGATAAAGGAAGATTCACAATCACTGATTTTAATTGCGGAACCTTAGAAGAGCGTCTGGATAAAGAAGCTTATTATAAAATCATATGGGCTAGAGAAGGAGAAGTAAATATGATGATTGATGGTTATATGATGACCATTAAAAAAAATCAAATCATGTTTTGTACGCCTCTTAATAAGATTACAATAGAACCATATACCAAAGGCGTTATTGTTTATGTATTTAACAGAGAGTTTTATTGTATTCGTGATCATGATCAGGAAGTCTCATGCAATGGTTTTTTATTTTTTGGTTCTTCTTTGCCCTTGATCGTATCACTGGATAAAAAAGAAGAAAAAAGCTTTCAGGCATTGCAGGTAATTCTGGAAGAAGAATTCGAGACAAAAGATCATATTCAGGGAGAAATGCTTTTGGTATTATTAAAACGATTGCTAATTAAGGCGACCAGGTTAGCTCGAAAAACAATGATGGCTCCGGCATTAAAACAAGAAAAACTGGATACTATTCGAGCTTTTAATATCTTGGTAGAAAAGCACTTTAGAGAAAAACATAAAGTATCGGAATATGCTTCTTTAATGAATAAATCTCCCAAATCACTCTCTAATTTGTTTCTCAAGTATAATGATAAGTCTCCTCTAAAAGTGATTAGTGAGCGAATCTGCCTCGAAGCACAGCGATTACTTATGTATTCAGATAAAACACTTTCTGTTATTGCAGAAGAACTGGGATTTATAGATGTATCCCATTTTTCTAAGTTCTTTAAAAAACATACAGGAGTCTCTCCTTTAAAATATAAGAAAGAATACAAGAAGTTTATCACTGCGCAAAGAACTTGATGTTTTATCGCATAAGCGAACGGTGGATGGAAAAATATACCATAAGTAGTGAAATATGTCCATTGTATTAAGAGAGCTAAGCAGGTATTTTTGTGTAGTAACTATCTCGATCTAAAACTACCAGAGATATTAAGTAGAAAATGAATTTGTAATATCCAGGGGTCCCTCGAAGTATTTATACTCGTTTATCGAAGATGATAATGAGTGTTAATAAACCTTCATCTTCCCCTAATAAAAAATAGATGTGTACTATGAATAATACATATGGTATTGCAGGAAAGACAGCACCGGGATTACATGCTACCCGCTGGGTTGATGCCAATGGAAAACCTATAGATAAACCGGATGCCAATGCATTTAAAAACCGGTTTATAGTCCTGTATTGTTTCCAAAGCTGGTGTCCGGGGTGTCATAGTAGTGGATTGCCAGCATTACAGAAAATGACAAATGCTTTAAAAGAGAATGATAACATAGCTTTTATTGCCATTCAAACTGTTTTTGAAGGGTTTGAAGAGAATACTTATGAAAAAATGCTGGAGGTAAAAGAGCAGTATAAATTATCCATCCCATTTGGGCATGATGCAGGGGCAGATGGGCATTCCACGTCTGATATGATGCGGACATATAAGACAGGAGGAACTCCCTGGTTTATTTTTATAGATCAACAAAACAAAGTAGTGTTTAATGACTTTCATTTAAATGTAGATGCAGCCATTAGTTTTCTAAAAACCATACAATGAAAGCCATACCTCTAATAAAATTATTTGGGGCGGCTCACTGCCATAAAACACATTATTATAAATTAATATTAGAAGAATTAAAACTACCTTATCTGTTCCTGGATGTAGAGGAAGATGAACATGCCGCTAAGGAACTCAGGCTACTATATGAAAATAAAAAACTTAATTATCCGACAATTACAATTGGAAGTAAAAAATTACGAAACCCATATAAAGACGAATTAATTAAATGGATTTATAAATTAATACCACAGTTGATTCCGATACAGCACGATCAGGAAAATGAGGAGTTTTTATTGCCTATTAATGAAGAAATAGCCAGGATAACGTATTACACTAAAGAGAATAAGCTGTATTTAACACATTCAGAAGTTCCGTATAACCTTAGAGGTCGTGGTATAGGTAGTGTTTTAGTAGAAAAAACACTTAAGAAAATAGAAGAGGAAGGTCTCTGTGCCATAGCAGTATGTCCTTTTATAAAAAAGATACAACGAGTTGTGATGAATAAGTAATTCCTGAGAATAGTAAAGTTTTAATAATGCGAATCCCTATGAATAATAGTATATTAGATAAAATTCAAGACATCCCGATAGGATACTCTGTCGGGATGTATAAGAATCGTAAATACAGTATTATTCGTACAGATTTTAACGATGGAAGAAGTAGTAAAATATATGCGAGAGAATTAAAGGGGAATGATTTTATAAGTCTTAATTATTATCAAACAACGAAAAGAGACCTGATAAAACCCTGTGAAATGCCTTTGGAAAAAGTCCTTTTATTTCTAAAAAATATACAAATAGTATGAGTGAAATTTCATTTAAGAATATTCGTTTTGATCCGGATATCACTCCATTTCATGCATTAGCAAAAGAAATGGCAAAAGCAGTGGGATATACCGCTAACATAACCGTAGAAAAAAAACTGGCACAATTGCTTAGACTACGGGTAGCACAAAAAAATGAATGTGCATATTGTAGTATTTTACACGCCAAAACAGCCCGGTCTATTGGTATTTCAGAAGAGAAAACAGACCAAATCTCATCCTGGTGGAATAGTGAGTTATTTACAGAAAAAGAAAAAACAGCACTAAGGTACTGTGATGTATTAACTAAAGGAACAGCCGTTGACTTTCAAAAATATCACGATGCATTAACAGGGTATTTTAGTGAAGTAGAAATAGCAGAGATTGCTGCAATTGTGATTAATATGAATCTGTGGACACGACTAAAATTAGCGCAAGGAGCTGTCCCATATAGAAAAGCACAGTAGTATGGAAATCGGACTAGGTACAGCAGCGTTAGGAAGACCAGAGTACATAAATATACGACAAGAAGAAAAAGAGCACCTTACGCTTGGTCATTTTAAAAAACACGCCTTTTCTGTTTTAGATGCTGCTTATAAAGAAGGCATACGTTATTTTGATACGGCTCCAGGATACGGTATGGCAGAACAATTATTAATCGATTGGTTGCAAGAGAAGAATGATCCAGGGATTGAGGTAGCGACCAAATGGGGATATACTTATACCGCGAATTTTGATCCTAATGCTTTAATTCACGAAGTAAAAGAGCATAGCCTCAATAAATTAAATGAGCAGTGGAATAAATCAAAAGAATTGTTCCCTTTTTTATCGGTGTATCAGATTCATTCGGCAACTTTTGAATCACAGGTATTAGAAAATAAGGAGATATTAAATCGCCTGGCTATGCTGAAAAAAGAACACGATATTCGAATTGGATTGACGACTACTGGAGAAAATCAGGTAGCTGTTATTACACAAGCACTAGCGATAGAAGTAAACGGAATTCCTTTATTTGATGTTTTTCAATCCACATATAACATTTTAGATCAAAGCATTGGTACAATTGCAAAAACACTGGAAAGAGAAAATAAACAATTAGTAATCAAAGAAGCACTGGCAAATGGGCGCTTGTTTCCTAATAATAAATATACTGCGTATCAAGATTTATATAAAAAATTAGAAAGCATCGCATTAAACTATAAAGTAGGGATTGATGCCGTAGCGATTCAGTTTTGTATGCAAATGCTCACTCCATATAAAGTATTAAGTGGCGCAAGTATGAAAAAACATGTATCTCAAAACTTAATGGCAGAGACATTTAATCTGACCGATGAAGAAATTCACACCCTATTAGAAGCTAAAGTTTCTCCTCAATTTTATTGGAAGGAACGAAAAAATATGAAATGGAATTAAAAAGAATAGTATGAAAGCAATTTGGAATAATCAAGTAATAGCAGAAAGCGATACAACCATCGTTATAGAAGGAAATCATTACTTCCCTGAAGAAAGTATAAAAAAAGAATTTTTTAAAGAAAGTACTTTACATACAGTTTGTCCCTGGAAGGGGCAAGCATCGTATTATACCATAGAAGTAGATGGTAAGATTAATAAAGATGCAGCCTGGTATTATCGCGAACCATCAGAACTAGCCAGAACCATAAAAAATCACATTGCCTTTTGGCGGGGAGTAGCGGTTGTGGAAAGTTAAAAAAATAAACAGTTATAGGTAAAAATACAGAACAAACCTCAGCGTATTTAAAGCTCGATGATCGAGTAATCACACAATGTAAAAAAACAAGTTCATTACTATGAAAAACACCAAATTAAAAATATCCAATGCCCAGGGGTATGAGTTACATGCTTATTTAGAACTGCCGGCAAATCAAAAACCGAATCAGTATGCCATTTTTGCACATTGTTTTACCTGTAGTAGCAATTTAAGCGCGGTAAAACATATAAGCAGAGCCTTAACCACGCATGGATTTGGAGTAGTGCGCTTTGATTTTACAGGATTAGGAAGAAGTGAAGGAACCTTTTCCGAAAGTCATTTTTCAGCTAATGTTAGTGACCTTATTGCTGTTCATCAATATATGAGTATGCAGTATGAAGCCCCTTCTTTATTAATTGGGCACTCACTGGGAGGAGCAGCAGTAATAGAAGCTGCTTCCCGATTAGATGCTGTAAAAGCAGTTGCGACTATCGGAGCTCCGGCTTCTGTAGCACATACTAAAAAGCATTTTTCGCATCAATTAGAGGATATCAAAGAAAAAGGAGCGATAGAAGTCAATATTGGAGGAAGACCATTTGTGATTAATGAGGAATTTGTAACAAATTTTGAAAATACAGATTTGCTAAACACAGTCAGTACTTTACGAAAACCACTGTTGATTTTGCATTCTCCAAATGATCTGATCGTTAGTGCAGAAAATGCACATGAATTGTTCGTTAATGCCTTTCACCCTAAAAGTTTTGTCTCTTTGGATAAAGCCGACCATTTACTAACTAATCAGGAAGATAGTATATATGTAGGAGATGTAATAGGAGCGTGGGTACAACGATATTTTCCTAAGCAGGATAATACAATCTTAGACGCCAAAGGAGAGCAATTAGTTGGGTACTTGAATCTCAAAGAAAATAATTTTACCACTCAGATCCAGACTAAAAATCATAGCTTTATCGCGGATGAACCCGCCACTGTTGGAGGAGATGATTTTGGAGCCTCTCCTTATGAATATCTCGCTGCCGGACTTGCCGCCTGTACTGTTATGACGTTAAAATTATATGCAGAGCGAAAGAAATGGGATCTACAGGAAGTATTTGTATATATAACGCATTCCAAAAAGCATAGTGATGAATTAGGGATCGATGTAGACCAGGCAGGATATCTTGATCATATAGCTAAAAAATTAAAATTTATTGGTAACTTAGATGAGCAACAGCAGCAAAAATTGAAAGAGATTGCTTCTAAATGCCCGGTACATAAAACCCTGCAAAAAGAGGTAATTATAGAAACTGATATTCAGAAATAAATAGTGAGATCAAAAGAAATAAAACGTTTTTTTTCTGAAGTGAGAAAAAAAACAGAAGCAATATGCCGTCCATTAGCTATCGAAGACTATTCTGTACAACCTGTTGTAGATGTTTCACCTCCGAAATGGCATTTGGCACATACTACCTGGTTTTTTGAACAATTTATATTGGTACCCTATAAAAAGGAATATTCACTGTATAACGAAGACTATTCGTACCTGTTTAACAGTTACTACAATAATGCAGGAGAGCGGGTGTTGCGTCCAAATAGGGGATTGATGACCCGACCCACTGTCGAAGAGGTGTATTCATACAGAGGATATGTTACGACAGCAGTAGAAATGTTATTAGAGGAAGCACCCGATGATACAATAATCAACCTTGTAGAAATAGGGATTCATCATGAGCAACAACATCAGGAATTACTACATTATGATATAAAGTATATATTGGGAAATCAGCCAACTTTCCCTTCATATGAGACAGCTGAAATATTAACAGAGGTAGAGAGACAAAAAAAACTAATTGCTATAGAAGAAGGAGTCTATACGATTGGGCATCGAGAATCCACATTTTGTTTTGACAATGAATTAGGAGTTCATAAAACCTACATACAACCTTTTTTAATTTCGGAAACAGTAGTGACGAATGGAGAGTATTTGGAGTTTATAGAAGATGGGGGATATGAGGATTTTAATCTATGGCATGCCGATGGCTGGGACTTTATCAGAAAAAATAAAATTACAGCACCCCTGTATTGGTATAAAACCAAAGGAACATGGCATTATTATAATGGAAAGGGATTAGAAAAAATTAATAAGAACCTTCCGGTAATGCATGTGAGTTATTACGAAGCATTTGCTTTTGCAGAATGGAAGCAAATGCGATTACCTACTGAGTTTGAATGGGAGGTCGCTGCATCAAAATTGCAATATGGTCAAGTATGGGAGTGGACAGCGAGTGCTTATTTACCCTATCCAAATTTCAAAAAAGCAGCTGGTGCATTAGGCGAATATAATGGTAAATTCATGGTGAACCAACATGTACTTAGAGGAGCCTCTGTAGCCACCTCCGATAATCATAGCAGAATAACATATAGAAACTTTTTCAACCCCCAATTACGATGGATGTTTTCCGGAATAAGGTTAGCAAAATAGAGATGGATAATACGTTTGCAAAAGAAGTCATAGAAGGGCTTTCAGCTAGGAAGAAATACCTTTCCTCCAAATATTTTTACGACGATCAGGGAAGCCGCATTTTTCAGGAAATAATGAAGATGCCCGAATACTACCTTACTGATAGTGAATTCGAGATACTATCATTACAAGCGGCAAAAATAATGGAAGCAGTGAATTTTAAAGAACCTTTTAATATCGTAGAGCTGGGAGCAGGAGATGGTTTTAAAACGTTTAAACTGTTGGAATATCTGATGGCTAATAAAATAGACTTTTATTACGTGCCTATTGATATTTCAGAAGAAGCAATTCATTTGCTTACAGATAAATTGACCAAGAAATTACCCGGACTGTCAATTCACCCCAGAGTAGGAGATTATTTTGATATCTTACGACGAGAAAATGTACAAACTTCCATCCCCAGTTTGTTATTGTTTTTAGGGAGTAATATCGGAAACTACTCACGAGAAGGCGCTGTGGATTTACTACAGTTGTTTCACGAAAACATGAAAGCGCAGGACGCATTGCTACTCGGAGTAGATATAAAGAAGAATCCAGTTACAATCCATAAGGCTTATTATGATTCCTACGGAATCACCAGACGTTTTAATATTAATTTATTACTCAGAATTAATAGAGAATTCGATGGGGATTTTAAGGTAGATGATTTTGATTTTTATTGTCATTATAATCCGGTAACAGGAGAAGTTAGAAGCTATTTAGTCAGCTTGAGAAAGCAACTCGTATACCTCAGAAAACTAGATAAAACGTTTGAGTTTGGTTATAATGAGTTGATTTACACAGAACTATCCAAGAAATATGATCTTCAGGAAATTGAAGCCCTGGCATCAGATGGAGGGTTTAAGGTAGGAACCCATTTTTTGGATTGTAAACATTATTTTTCAGATTCGCTACTGATTAAATGATAAATGGTATCTCGAGCTTAGTATAGGAGGTATTGTACAAGAAATGAAACGTAGTTGGAAATCTATTTTTATGTGTTTTTCTAAAAAATACGATTAAACGGAAGAATGACTTCCACCTTCGTTCCGATAGCCTGTTGCTTATCATCATACAGGTCAATAATCGTATAGCCTATAGTATCTCCATATTGATCTTGTAGTAAGTGTAATCGCTTTTTGATAGCTTCCAACGCAAAAGAAGTGTATGTTTTAGCTCCTTGTCTTTTCTGAATTTTTTTTGCTTTTGTTCTGCCGACACCATTGTCCGTAATAAAACACTTTAGTTGTGTGGTCAGTTCAAAATGGACATGCAACTTTTTATTCCCTTTTTTATGAAACAATCCATGTATTAATGCATTTTCTACAAAGGGTTGTATGAGTAATGAGGGAATTTCCACTTCCTGACTTTCTTGGGTGAATGTAATATCATAAGATAAGAGCTCCCCAAAACGAAGTTTTTCCAATTCTAGATATACTTCCAGAAATTCAATCTCCTTTTCTATAGAAATAAAACTTTCATTCGAATAATGTAATGTATTTCTCACTAATTGAGCAAATAATACAATGTAATCATAAGAAGCTTCGGTATCTTGTTGTAATACCAAATCTTGAATCGAATTAAGTGAATTAAATATGAAATGAGGATTCATTTGGGATCGAAGGGATTTCAATTGCAGGAAAGCCAACTCATTTTTTTTGCTTATTTCCAGATCATTATATGCTTTTTCTAAAAGTAATTTTTGAGAAGCAATTGTTTTGTTTTGTATGACCAACGATTGATTACTTCGAAATAAAGAGGCTTCATTTTTTTGATTTAGCCGTTTGAAAAAGTCGACAATAAAGAAGACTCCTATAAATATAAAAGCAACATTCAAATAACCAAAATACGGATCGGGGTAATTCTGATACCAGGTATTAGGGAAGTAATAAAGCACAATAGATAGTGCTAAAATAAAGTAATGAATATACTTTTTATCAAAAAAGAAAAGTGATAGTAATGGGATGATTATATATTGATACTCTGCATAAAACCCTCTAAAACTATAATTGGCATGAATAAAAATAATGATTGTTACCATAAGTAAGAACAGCAGCCTGGAAAGAAAAAAGAACTTTTTTTTGTGTAGGTATAGTATGCTGGAAAAAACAATAAATTCGGTAATAAGCAGGTATGTTCTAAAAGAACTGAGGTTTTGAGTAAAGTAATCAAAACAGAAAAAAAACAGTACAGTAAATAAAGAAATGAATGTGCATAGATTGAGAACTTTGGAACGTTTTTTCTCCAGGGCAGAAGAAGTACTACTGATTCCTATATTCAGCAATGTGGAGTATTTCTCTGATATGAATTTAATTATCATAGGTATTGATCAGTAGTTTTATAGACACCACCAAAAGGCACAATAGCTCGATGCTTGTCTTGAAATTGAAAATTTGTTTCTAATAAAACCCTCGTAGCTTCCCCCGAGGTAATTTACTGCTAATATCTTTTTTTATAAGGCATTCTAATAATTATTTGCGTTCCGGTAGGCAATTCGCCTTTATAGAGATCAGTAATTGTATATCCGACTCCCATATCGTGTTGTTTATTAAGAATCTGAAGTCGTTTTTTTATAGCATTCAATGCAAAAGACTCATGATGATTCCCCCGGCGATCTAAAATCTCTTTTGCCTTTTTTCTTCCGATCCCATTATCTGTAATGGTACATAGCAATTGATCAGAAAAAGAAAAGATTATGGATAACTTCTTTAATCCGTTTTTATGTAATAATCCATGTAATAAGGCATTTTCTATAAAAGGCTGAATAAGTAAAGAAGGAATACTGAATGCATTTTCTCCTATATCAGCTTTTATTTGATACGCAAAGGTTTCACCAAACCGTAATTTCTCCAGTTTTAAATAGATTTCCAAAAACTCCAGTTCTTTGTCTAGCTCGATAAAATCCTGATTTGAATAATTCAGAGTTCTACGGACTAATTCAGAGAATAACACAATGTAATCATAAGAGTTTTCCGTATCCTCATTGAGAATAAGGTCTTGAATCGAATTCAGCGCATTAAAGATAAAATGAGGATTCATCTGAGATCGTAAGGCGATTAATTGTGTGTCCAATAAGTCTGTTTGCAGAATTTGTTTTTCTAATTTCTCCTGATTTTTTTTCTTCAATAATGAGATGCGATACTTAAAAAAAAGAAAAAATACCAGGCAAAAAAGAAGACTCATACCAGTATAGAACCACCAGGTATTCCAATACGGAGGAGCAATACGAAAAGAGTAGGTAAGTGGGGTACCTGTTGTAATCCCATATTGTGGCTTTATTTCGAAACGATACTTTCCGGGAGGAAGTGATTTATAAGTGATTTTTTTAGAAAGGGCAGCTGTTGTACTCCACTTTTGTTCGAAACCCTCCAGTCTATAAGTAAATGTTCCTTCAGAATGATATGAAACCCCCTTATATGAAGGATAAAACGACAGGTGATTCTTATCATAGCTAAATGTTTCAGAAAGTGTATTGGAGATTTTCTTTCCTGATACAATAATAGAATCTAAGGAAACGGCTATATTGGGGGGTGCTACAGGAAGTTTTTTCAATTCGATAGAGGAAATACTCGAATTGTTACTTAATACCCACAATCGGTCATCACTGACGTTAATATCATTAATATGACCCGTAAGACCTTCTCCTATCCCTATATACGAAAATGTGTGATCAGATAGCGAAATGCGCAGGAGTCCCTCTTCTGTCAGGGCATAGAGTACGTTGTTTTTTATTTTTAGCGTAGATACAGTATTACTGATGAATCCATTTGCTGTTGAATAGGAGTGGATTAGTTTGTTATGCTCAAAAACTAATATCCCATGATCCTGAGTTGCTACCCAGATTTTCCCATCATAAAAAGCAAGTTTATTCGCATTGATACTTTTGTTTTTGTATAGTAATTCTTTGATTTGATGGTGGTCTTCAATGGTAAAGAGTTGAGAAACCGTAGCCAACGCAATCTGTTTGTGGATAGTGTCGTATACCACAGATTTGCATCGGGTGGAAATGGGCATGTATCTGGAAAATATACGATCAGTCTCTTGCCAATCGATATTGTTAAACATCTTTTTTTTACCAAAGATAAGCAAGCCGGAGGAGGATACTACAAGAGCAGTTTGTGGATCGACCCGAAACATATCTTTAATATTGAAGGCACCTAATTTTTTATTTTTGGTAAAAGGAGCATCATAGAGGAGACCCGGATGTTGTTTGTTAATCGAAAAATCAATTACAGGATCGTAGAATATACGATGATAATTTCTTTGGGTACTGGTATCAAGTACAGTAGTTTTATCGTGATGATACAAAACAATTCCCCGATCTCTCTCTGTAGTATAAATGGCATTTTGGGGACTAACAGCGAATCCTCGTATACTGTTATAACGAGCAGTAATAGGGGATGTAATAAAATGTTGGTTTGGAATAACAATAAGCCCTTCTCTGAAGGTTCCTAAGAAAAGTGTTTGGTTTGTCCCTTTGGCTATCGTAGAAATAAAGGTTTTTTTAAAAAAGTGATTCGCAACTACCAGACTGTCATTTCTGAGAAGGATTCTTTGTATACCACTGGTAGCACCTAATGACCAAACGTCTTTGTCATGATATTGAAAACAGAGCTTGGTCGTTTTTTTAGGCAGTATATTGTGTATCGAAGTATCGGATAAGGAAATAATTCCTTTATCCATTGTTTGATTAAACAATCGCCCATTGAGCATAAAAAAATTCCGAAAGTGATTGTTTTTTATTTGGGAATATAGATGAGAGAAATCCCTATAGTGAATTGTACCATCTTTAATGATGAGTGCTTTCTTTTTTGTACTGAGAATATACAAGTCTCCATTGGGAAGCGAATTCATAAGCACTGTATCGTCATTTGATATGTTGAGCACCTCTTTCTTTTCAGAAAGTATAAGCGCTTTTTTAGATACAATCACCAGATTGTTTTGGGAATCAAAAGCGATATGAACCCCATAGGGACCTACATATTCTTTGGGGAGCGAATAATATAGTTCGAGAGAATCATTAACAATCTTAAAAACCTGTCCGCTTAGGTTATTACAAAATACTGCCCCCTGTTTATCTTCAAGCAAATTAAAAAAGGAATTCCCATTTTGATGCATGGCTCTTTTTAGTATGTCGAACTGACCATTCGTATACCTGTAAATCCCCTGGTTCGTAGCGACGTATAATTGTTGGTTACGCGTGTGCAATACAGAATATATATCTGCATTACCGAGTTCTTTTTTTCCAATAATAAAATGATAAGGGTCCTGTCCGAAAATAGTACTGCTTATCAATAAACAGTATATCAGCATACAATAAAAAGAGGGAGTAACTTGTGTTGATGTCATTGTATAACCTCTTGGAATTCAGTAAGCTTAGCTCTTGATACTTTAACCTGTAAATCACTGTTTAGTAATGAAATAATAAGTTTACTTTTATGTAAGGATACTACATGCTTTAAGTGCACAATCCAGGTTCGGTGAGATCGAAAAAAACAATGATCATCAGGGAATAGAGAATCGAAATACTTTAGGTTTTTACTGGTAGTGATTACCTTATCCTGCACCAAATGAATTTTGCTATAAGCTCCATCTGCTTCTATTGCCAGAATATCTTCAATAGGAATGACACGTCTGTTTCCTAATTCGGGAATAATAATTTGTTTAAATTCTTTTTTCTTAATGGTGCTTAATAATAATTGATAATCAGCCAGTTTTTTTCGAATACTAATTTTAGCTTCTAATTTTTGTACAGCCGTTATTAATCGGTTTCTGTCAATTGGTTTTACCAGATAGTCTATCGCATTTAGTTCGAATGCTTTGATCGCGTATTGATCATAAGCGGTTACAAAAATAATTTCAAAATCAATGGTATCAAAAAAGGAAGCGATCTCATACCCGGCATAATTAGGCATTTGTACATCTAGGAATACAACATCAGGTGACTTATCATTGATTTCCTGTATCGCCTCTGTAAGCGAAGCACATTGGGCGACTATTTTAATAGTCGTTGTATATCGTTTTAGTAGCTGTGTCAGCACATTGCGTGCTCTTTCTTCATCATCTACAACAATTGCATTAAAAGATCCCATAAAAGTAAATATACGGAGATCCTTTCGGATGCAAAAAAAGAGTTTGTGAATACGAAAAAGAGCTCGTGAACAGCAAGTACTTAGGTCGATTTTTATGGGGACTGTTAATAAGGAGGGTACCCGAAACTTGCCTTGAAATTGAAAATTTGTTTCCGGAGAATACCTCGGGGTAGTTTCTTTATAGCAGCAAATAGGTTGTTTATATCCATCGCTATTCGGTTCATACCATTTCAGCCATAATCCGCCTGGGCTTGCCACTACATTCGTAAGTGTAAAACCATAAAACGATATAGAAATGCAATTTGCCTTAGAACGAATACAAGAAGTACTGGATATCAAAGGATATCAGTTTTTTGACGACGGGAAACCATTCACAGTAAACATCATCGGCGTGCGTAGCGAGCAGTTAATCGCTAATTCATTTGATGACTGGTTATATCTGATTTACAAAGACGAAAATGGAGCAGCACAAATACATGAATTTCCAATCACTACAGATCCGGGAACTTATTGGTTACAACACCCTATGAATGTAAATGGAACCGCTATCGTTGTTCCGGGGCAATATATCAATATCTATGAGGTAGGGTTGCATCAGGGAAAATACGAAGCCCTGAAACAAAAACGACCTATAAAGATTTGGAGAGATAATACCAAAGACAATAAGATAGATCAAGGCGGAACGATTTATGAAGGAGTTTTTGGGATTAATATTCACCGTAGTAATGCTAAAACAGCCTCTACAGTCGTAGAAAAATGGTCTGCTGGTTGTCAGGTATTTAAAAAGGCATCAGATTTTAATTTCTTCATGGAAATTTGCAAAAAATCTGCTCATAAGCAATACTCATACACTCTGTTAGAAGAAAGTGATTTTTCACATTAAGATAAAGGGGGATTTTTGCAACTATCATTTGTTTTCTGAAATATGCTGGAAATTGTTAAGAAGCTATTAGTCTAACTTGGCAGAAGTTTTCTGGATATTATTTATAGAGATTAATAGCGTAGTAACAATATAGCTAACAGTTACGAATATAGTAAAGCAACAGTCTATCCCCCCTTTTTTCTATAGCGATACGCTCAGACTTTTCGATGTTGTACCATTCTGTAGATGGAATCGTACCGGTCTGTACTTTTTAATCCAGCATCGAATGTAGAGAATATAGCTATCAGAAAGGATTCAATTATTTCACAAATTAATTAAAACAAAAAATTATGTCGAAGAACTTAGTCTCTATGGCGCAGCAATTTTCCGGGTTACCTATGGATTCCTTAATAGGAGGACCGTTGAATGCAGCTGCAAAAGCAAATGCGAACATGGCATTAACACAAACCAAATTTTTATTGGATACGTGTTTCTCAAAAGAAAAAGATGGGGATAATTACAAGCCCATTATGATCAGTATGGAATTGGAACGAGGGGTATTAACTCCTGCTGTATTAAAGGAAGATGGTACAGTAGATACGCCGGCACAAGTTGATACTGTGGTAACCAAGTTCAATTTGCCAATACTAACGATTATTCCATTAAACTCATTAGCAGTGGAAACGGTAGATATAGGGTTCGAAATGGAAGTGAAATCTAGTTATGGAGAAGAAGAGTCAGAGTCTTCTACTCAGAAAAAATCAGGAGAAGTAAGTTTCGAAGCTAAAGTAGGATATGGATGTTTCTCTGCTACAATTCAGGGATCTGCCAGTTACTCTAGTGAAGATACCAAATCCAGAAACTCTCACTACGAGAAGAGCAACTCTGCCAAGTATACAGTAGGCGTACATGCAGGTCAGTTGCCATTACCTAAAGGGGTTACGACCATCATTCAGGCGTTTTCTAATGCTATTGAACCAATTGAATTACCTGCTACTAAAGCATAATCATAGCTGTGTAAAAGAGGTTCGGTGGGAACCGTGCCTCTTTTCTCAACATATTAACACATAAATCATATGGCAAAGAAAACACCAAATAATAGTCAGGGGATTGCAATAGAGCAATTATTAGCGGCTCCATTTGTAGCTGCAGCCAGTGCTAATGCTGCTATGGCTAAAAAACAAACTGCTTTTTTGATGGATACTTGTTTTGATGTGGAGAATGATGATGGGTTTGGAGAAGATGTATATCATCCCAAAATGATTAGCATGACCATCACTAAGAATACACTTTTGTCAGATAAGGAAGAGAAAGGAACGCCCAAAATGGAACAAGTTACCTCTACATTTCAGGTTCCATTACTGACATTGATTCCGTTTAATTCATTGTCGGTAAAAGAAGTCAATGTAAAATTTGATTTGGAAATCATATCCCAAAATGATGAATCTGTTACGACTACTAAAAAAGGGGAAAAGGGGAAAGATGAAGCACAGCTAAAAGGTGCTGTGAGCTATGACTCGAGTACTAAAGAACAAAATCAATATCAAAGGCGCAATGCATCAAAGTTGTCTGTAGAGATGAATGCAGGAACCTTACCCTTACCAGTAGGATTTACAGCATTATTAGACTTATATACCAAGAATATCAGCTCGAGTTCATTGGAGCGAAAAGCAATAACAGCCAATAAATAAAACCAAGAAATATCATGTTTGAACAACGTATCAATTGTCCGAATTGCGGAACCCCTATACCCTTTGATGTACACATCCTGTTGCAGGGGAAAGGATTTACCTGTAGTGGGTGTAATGCAAGTATAAAGTTATCCCGGGAGAGTAAGGATACTGTAGCCTCCTCCATGGAAGAATTCGATAAAATAAAGAAAAACTCATTTAAAACTGCACCATGATTAAATTAAAGAAACTAGTAGAAGCTATCAATGATGCAGCTGAGATCGCCAATGCGACCTTAGCAAACTCTCAGGATCAGGTCATCAATGATTTTTTTGATCAGGATGAAGAAACAGAACGATATACCGCCAAAACAGTAAGTATTAATTACCCCAGGACAACCACAGACGGTACCGTATCCGAGCATATTGTAGAAGTTCCTTTGCTGACAGTGGTGCCTATTTCATCTGCCAGAATTGAAGAATTAAGATTCACGACCAACTTAGATATTGCTATTGAGAATGATGAGCTCCTGGTAAGCTTTAGTAATAAATCAGCAGAAAATTCAGAGTGGAATACCAGTACCAAACAACCTTCAGCAAAATTAGATTTAGTCATCAAACCTCAGGAAAATACAGAAGGGTTGAATAAGTTGATCGAGGGGTATGAGAAAGCCCTGCGAGCTCAGATACCTGGTTAGAAAAGAGATTGTATATCTTTTGAAAATCAACAAAATATCCTTTGTTTCTTACAGTATCACTTCATTGTTGTCTATCCGTAACAGTATGTATACACACCATGTATTTCGCTGAGTAGTGTACCTGTGTATGATATGAAATTGCTACAGTAAAAGAAGCATGTTCCCAACTCCACAACCGCAAAAAAACAACGAAATAAACGATTAAAACCATGGTCATGAATAAACCAACCTACCTAAGTTATTTTCTTTTGTGGGTAGCTTGTCCTTCCGTATTGATGGGGCAGGACACTATCCCTATTGAAATCCCAAAAGAAACCCCCATGATATCAAAAATATCAGATACCCCGACAAAAGAACCCCCCAGTGTATTGGATTTTCAGCTATATGTAACGTCTAATTATATATGGAGGGATATTGTAACAGATTATGAAGCCATACAGCCCAGTACTACCTATACATTATATGATACCGGATTGTCACTTAATATCTGGACGAGTTTTGGAATAAAGTCTACTACCCATAATCTGGAAACCTCAGTTACGATGAGTTATCAAAATGAAATCGCCAGAAACATTTCTTTTTCCATCGGTGGGGTGTATTATTATGCGCCTGCTGATAGTGCTTTGGGAGTGGAGTACAATACCAATTTTTATGAAGTTACAGCAGGGATCGGTTATACGAAATACCTCAATCCATACCTACAGATTTATGTTAATAATAAAGAAGAGATCTATACCATTCTTACGGTAAACGAAACACTCTTCAAAAAGAAAGGGAAATATATAGATTTGAGTGGAAGTGTAGCCTATCGCAGTAATACTGTATCTATTGAGGGGATACCAGCTACTGATGGGTTTAGAGATGCTACGCTGAGATTAGCAGCACATACAACATTGCATAAAAAGGCAGTTGTTTCTTTTTCTTTAGGAACCACCTATATCATTGCAGAAAAGACCACTCATTATCAGGCAGGATGCAACCTGAGTTTACAGTAATTAACATCATAACCTAACTTAACCTTGTTTGATCTATGCAAAATAATAACACGCCGTATGAAAAAATACATGTGCTTCAGGAAGGAATCCCTGCCTATGAAGCACTGGAACGAATATCAAAAGAATTAGAAAAAGATGGATTACCTAATTATGATCTGGGAAGTTATACAGCTATAGAAATGCCTGCTGAGGCAAAGTTACTTATACAACTCACTCTGGGAAAGAATATGATTAATAAAAATGAGTATTCACAAACGACCATTATTCATGAACGTCTGGTTAAAATTATAGGGAATTTATTACATGTACCCGATGAGAATGATATTTGCGGAAGTTCTACCACAGGCTCTTCTGAAGCGATTTTTATGGCGTTACTGGCTGCTAAATGGAGATGGAAACAAAATGGAAATCAAGGAGATCCTAATTTGGTACTCTGTAGCAATGCACATATATCTTGGCATAAATCTGCCCGGTTTTTAGATATCCAGGTTAGGGAAGTCCCCCTTCATATTGTTAATGAATATCCGATAGAAGCCGTGAGAGCCTCTATTGATGAAAATACCATAGGAGTAGTGGCAGTTCTGGGATGCACCTATGTAGGATTTTGTGACCCGATTGTGCAAATCAATGAGATGCTGGAGGCAGTTAATACGCAATACGGATGGGATGTAGGAATTCATGTAGATGCAGCCATCGGAGGGTTTGTATATCCATTTGTAGCACATTTACAAAAAGTACGATGGGACTTCAGGTTACCCCTTGTAAAGTCGATAAACCTTTCCGGACATAAGTACGGTTTGGTATATCCCGGCTTGGGATGGCTTTTGTTTAGAGACCAAAACTGTTTCCCCGAAGAACTAAAAACTACTGCAGAATACCTCTATGGGGTATCAAAATCTTTTACGGTAAGCTTTTCCCGTTCATCTTCCCTGATTATAGCCCAGCAATTCTGCTTTTTGCATTATGGAATGAATGGGTATAAGAATATTATAGAAAACTGTTTGTGGAATGCCGAGATTCTGACAGAAGCCATTCAAAAATGCAATTTCCTGCAACTGGTGTCAGAAAGTACCTTACCCATAGTAGCATTTAAGTTTACAGAAGAACCCTCTTTCCCTTTAGTGATCTATACTGAGTTATTAAGAAAGCGAAAGTGGATGTTACCCTATTATAAACTCTCTGGGGAATTAGAAGATACGGTGATGCGAATTGTCATCAGAAAAGATATGACACTGGAGATGATTTTTCGATTAGTAGAAGATCTGGAAGAATGTTATAAAATCGTAAAAAATGAATACACTACTTGATCATATAGTACGGAGCTGTTTCGTATGGTTTTCGGTTTTATTGTTTGGTATATTGACTGTTTATGGAAATGATAAGCCGGATGATGCAGACGGATTAATAACGCATCCTGAGTTAGCGGGTATTCCAAAAACGCCGGTAGCGATGGATGTCAAGATACAGGTGAATAAGATTTATGGGATTAATACCGTAGACGAAACCTATAGTGTTGATGGATATTTTGTAGCAAGCTGGTATAATGATGCTTTTGATAAAGCTGCTCAGGATATACGAATTTATGAAAATAACAATGCTGATGAGATTATTGGAAAGTTGATATGGATCCCTGCATTTGAGTTTATTAATGTAATCGGAAACCGCAATGTATCCAACAAACAGATTATCATTCATCCCAATGGGAAAATCACATATAATGAACGGTTTAATGCGGTTTTTACGACAGAGATGAACTTTAGGAAATTTCCTTTTGACAGCCAGAAATTTGTCGTACAGTTAGAGGGCTTCTCTTATGATACCAATACTCTTTTCTTTTCAGAAGTAACCCCGGAGCTGTATTATACGCAAGGTGAGATCACCGAAGAATGGAAGATCACAGGTAAAAAAGCATTTATCAGTGCTCATAAATATTCTCATTTAAATGAAAAAGATCCTATTAGTTTTTCCAGATATAATATAGAAATTACAGCTACGCGCTCGGTAGTCTATTATTTTTGGCAGTTCATTTTTCCATTATTTCTTATTATCAGTATATCGTGGTCTGTTTTCTGGATTAAAAGTATGTCTGATCAACTAGCGACCAGTTTTACCCTGATGTTAACTCTGGTAGCTTTTAACTTCAATGCCTCGAGCATACTGCCTAATTTGCCGTATAGAACCTTTATAGAATCACTGATTACTCTGGGGTATCTGAGCATATTCATCAATCTGGTAATGATTGTCATAGGGAACTCTATCCTGAAGAAAAAATCCAAGGCATCGTATAAAAATCTGATGCGCTACTGTCGCTATATATTCCCCATTGCATTTTTTGTGCTTACGATACTACAAGCTATTGCATTTTTATATTAAAAAACGAATCCTATGAATACGCATAAAATAATGGCCCATATCAGACCCAAAACAGAAGCAATTACAACTGCTTTTATCGTAGTAGTACTCATCTTTTTCTCTACTTACCTTACCTACCTGAAATCTATTGAAGCTTTAGAAGCAGAGATCAAAATCGGGCTAAAATCAAATGTAGAAGCAGCAGCTACTACCATTGACGGAGATAAACACCAATTATTTAATAAACACACTGACAGAAGCGATAGTCTGTTTATAGCACATAATGATCCGCTGGAAAAGATTCGAGCAGCGTCTAAAGACATCCGCTATATATATACCACGGTACTTAAGGATGATGAGGTGTATTTTGTACTGAACCCCAGTCCACAGGATGATAATGATAATGATGGGGTACCGGATCAGGCACCAGCTCTAATGGACCCGTATACAGATCCTGCTCCGGAGTTATTGACAGCCCTAAAAGAACAAACCACAACTGTTTCGAATGCCTATCAGGATGAATGGGGGATTTTTATCAGTGGATACGCGCCATTTTATGATTCTAAAGGCACTTTTGTAGGTGTATTGGGAATGGATCTGGAATTAAATAACTTTTACAAGCGTTTGGAACCTATTAATATTGCATTCGAAAAGTCTGCAGTCATTATTCTTTTTATAGGATTAATCATAGGGTTGTTAATCTTGTATATTCGTAAGCATACACAGAAAACTCTTGATAATAGTCAACTGTATATTCAGACAGTGGACCAGTTACATCATACGATACGAGAAGTGAACTCAGAAAGTATAGCAGTACTAAAGAAAATCAATAATAGGTTGTTGTATAGAGGAGCCCAAAAGGAGAAGTATCAAAAACAATTGTACAACTGGATTACCCATGTAATAGCCTATAAAGAGAGTAAGCAGGAGCAAGCCGCTGTATTAATCGGGTATGAGAATTTTGATCTCGATGACTTGTTTTCAGGTCTTGTATTAGAAATGAGTACACGACAGATAGTATTAGAGATCAGTCAGGAAACAAAAATGCCGAGTAGGGTATACGGTCCTTCCGTTATCTATTGCCAGGAATTAGTAGCGAAGCTCATTGCCTTTGTAGCCGATAATGGCTGTTCTAATACGATACGGATGAAAATAGGTATGATAGAAGAAGATATTACCCATATCAAGCTAAACTGTCGTATTGAAGGAAGGTATACAGAAAACTTTGCGGCATATTTTAGAAATTACCATCACCCCGCTATTGATAGCAACAGTCATAGCAATGCCCGGGAGTTTGATCTAGCCACCCTAATAAATCAACTAGGACGATATCATATGGTCGTCATTCCATTAACAACATCTGATGTTTCGGGAATCGTACTGCAAATGCATTTGGAAAAACACAAAGAATAACCCTTTTTTTAAAAATAATCTTATGTCTGGTAGAATTATTCCTGTAATTATTATCATATCCACCTTCTGTGTTCAGGTAAGCTCGGGTATAAACTATATTATTTTTCCTTTGACCATGCAGGCACAAAACTATACGACCACATGGATAGGAATTGTGATGTCTTTTGAGATTTTAGCCACCCTCCTTTTGTTTAAGCATGTGTCTCTGGCTGTACGAAAATTAGGGATTACTCAAACAATTGTTGGCGCCTCTATGATTCGGATGTTTTGTATCTATTTTCTGGGAATGAATGAAAGCTTTATAGGATGGTTGTTAGGGGTTTTTATGTATGGATTGGCAACTAGTATGTTGTTAGTTGTAATACAGACCTGGTTAAACCTGATGGCAAAAGGAAAGTTAAAAGGACTTTTTCTGGGACTTTATTCAGCATCCTTATCATTAGGGATAGCCTCTGGTCCGGTAGTATTACAATTTATAGATGATATGAATGTACGTTTCCTTCTCAATAGCATGCTTCCGGTTATTCCGATTTTTTTGCTGATTGGGATTCGGCAAAAACCAAGCATTCATACCGATACCACGATCCGTCTCGGATTTATTTTTAAATATGCCAAAATCGTAATGCTGTCAGCACTTTTGGGGGGCGTTTGCTTTTTTGGATTGCCTTCTTTTTTAACCATCTATGGTGTAGCGAATGGTTTATCTTACAGCGAGTCCTCCTTATTAGTGACCATGTTTATGATTGGGAGTGTCAGTATTGGAACTTTAGTCAGTTCCTTATCTGTATTTATCGATCGTATTCGCATTATATATGCTTGTGTATTTATCTCCGTAATCTGTGCGGTGTTTCTGGCTCTGGCTGTATATGCCAGTTTGGGAGTGGCACTGATTATGCTGATTATCTGGGGAGGATGTATGGGAGGAATTTACGCCACCGGTTTAGGTTATATCGGTAAGGTCTTTAGGAAAGAAGATCAGATATCAGCCAATGCTTCCTTTGTTTTTATGGATGCACTGGGAGGATTTTTAGGGGTTTGTATTATAGGAAGCAGTATGGATCTTATAGGAAAAGAAGGATTGACATATACGATTGTCATTGCAGCCACTCTGTATTTGATCTTTATCACCAAGCGCTCAATTAGTAATTTATAGATGGAATCAATACGATGACACATAACATATAAAAACGGGAAGAAAACCTTCCCGTTTCTTATGTAATATCCTAGCTTCATATAGCTCAGAACCTATTCTGATTAAACCTTTAGAGGGCTGCCAGAAGGAATAAATAACCAGATACGTATAGAAATATCTCGTGGTCTTTTTCCGAGAGAGGATACTTCTTAGTATAGGAACTCATATCCTTAAACCGAGGGGGGGTCAATAATGGTAACCCGGATTCTGTATTAGAAAATATAGTACGGACCTAAACTATTTCAAAATAGGTGACTGTATAATGTATCATATGATCGAACTTCATAACGAAGTGCTAATGCATAATCCGGGTTTACAATGCGGAGCACTGCGGAGGTTGTGTTACAGATAAAAGGGATAAGAATGAGAAAAAGTAATTTATTCAGTCAGTTTACTAAAACAGAAAAATTAGTTTTCTTAGCCAGGACATTCAAAATATAAATGATATTGTCATTATGTTAGGATTTCATAATGCCGAACAAACTCCTGCCGATATTGCCTGCCCAGAGTAATATTTGCTTTGTTTTGCAATACGATGAGGTTGTCCGATAAAAATACCCGCTCGATTTTATCCATATTAATTACGTAATTGCGATGTACCCTGATAAAATTAGGGGTGTTTATTTTGGCAAGAAATTGTTTTAATGACAGTTGAATAATAAATCGTTCCTGGGCGGTTTTAATACTGCTATATCGATCTTCTACTTCGATACAGTAAATATCAGATAATTTTACTTTGATCAGAATGTTGTTTTTTTTGATAAAAAAAGTTTTATCAATTAATAAAGAAGCATACGGTGCTGTTATAAATGTATTAGGAGTGTTGGCGAATTTTTCCAATGCTAACTCCAATGCGTATTGTAACTGTAGTTCATTGAATGGTTTTAGAAGGTAGCCATATGGGTGGGTTAGTTTGGCAGTATCAAATACCAGCTTAGAAGTAGAACTGGTCAAAAAGACAAAAGGTTTAATCGCTTCCGGGTGCTTGGAAATGATTTCAGCAAATTTGATGCCTTTAGGCTTTCCTCCCAGAAAAATATCAATAATAACCAGATCGATTTCTGAAGAAAAATACAAATGAGTAGCTTCTTGTAATGAAGAGGTAATGGCTACCACATTGTATTGTAGTTGTACTAAGCATGTTTCCAGAATTTCTGCCTCAAAAGGGTCGTCTTCAATGATGAGAATATTAATTTTTGACATGATTGTGTGATTTTAATGTTGGTATCGTTAGTATGATGGTGGTTCCGATATGTTTCTTGCTTTCTATTGTAATAGAAGCTCCGTTTTTGTGTAATAACTGTTTGCATAACTGAAACCCGATCCCCATACTATTTTTCTTTTCAGGATGTTCTTGTACGCGTTCCTGAGTATGTAATAGTTTGTGTACGGTATCTGATTCCATGCCTTCTCCGTAGTCTCGGATCGTGAACTTGCAATACTCCATAGTACTGATATAGGAAGCTACAATCCGGATGGTTCCTTTCTGAAAAGAATACTTGAGGGCATTGTCTATAAAGTTTTGAAAAATAACTTTATAAGAATGCAGATCTCCATGGATATAGATGTCTTTAGGGATATTTTTATGAATGCGAATCTCTTTGTTTGTGATTTTCATCCGGAAATCATGAAGTACCTGATCAATAAGGGCATTGCCATGAATATGTTCTTTTTGAAACAGTAGCTGATTACTTTGCAGCATTGTCCAGTTGAGCATATTATCCATAAACTGATAGGTGTGCTGATTCATAGTGATTCCCTGGTGTAGGGTATCAGTAAGTTTGTTGTATTCTTTGTGATCTGCCAGTTGTATGGCACGCCTCCAGAGATGGGTTAACTGGTATAGAGGGGATCTCAGGTCATGAGCCACCATCATCAGCATCATATCTTTTTGTTGATTCGCTTCTGCCAGGGCTTTATTCTTTTTATATAAAGCTCTTCTTTGCTGTAGCAGTTTATAGCAATAACAAAAATTGATAAGACTAAGAAAGGAGAGTATTATAAAACCGATAAGAATATAAATTAGAATTAATCAACTACATCTTTTATATATCCCTTATACAATTTTCCCAGTTGTATGTTTTCAGAAGGGTATTGATTACTAAAAAGTACCGTGACCCGTTTGCAGATCTCGATATTCGTTGTATCCTTTATCCCCTGGCTATTGTTTGTACATTACTTAGGAATATCTTTTGGGGAGTATTCCCTCAGACAGAGGCTAAAACTTAGCACCCTTCTGTTTCATTGTAAGCAAACATTAAAAAGTCAGGGGTCTCGGGCTAAGCACTCAAGGTGTCCCAAGAAAACCACTATAGAATATTTCAATACCAGTGTCGGAGCATTTACATCTTACTTAGTGAGTAAAAATATGGATAAAACGTAGAGTGTATATGGGTGAAAATACCTAAAAGAGCATTTTTGTAAAACCGCAACATAGTGGTTATCTGTTCAGTAATAAGAAGTAACACCATTATCATTTCTACAGACAGAGATTTAGTATGAATAGGATAGTTTTCTCATATTCTCAGTACTAATGTCCAGTTCTTTACTTGTTCCTTTTGGTTTTCGATAATCACTTCTTTGCCAAACTACATAGCCTTTTTTCTTCCATGCCTCAGGGAGTTGAGGAGTCGTTGTTTGGGTCGTGTCAATAAGCCATAAGGGATAATTGCCAAAAGGAGCATTCGCATCCGATAGGTAGGTGTTGGCAGTACCTGTATCTGTATAAACGATAGGGGTTTTCTTTGTTTTTTGCTTAAGTTGTTTCAGAAAATGAATAAATTCTTTTTGGAATTCCGGTACTGTTTTTTTCAATTTTTTAGAAAAACTCTTTTGAGAAAGATATACGATAGGAGGTAATTCCAGAGAATCAATCCTTTGCAAAGCCTTATAATAATTAGTTGCTTGTCTTGCCGGGGTTTTGTTAGCAAGATACATATGGTAGGCACCTTTTAACCAGTTATGCTCCGCCGCAAAAGCGTACTGTTTTTTTAAGCGGGCATTTTTATACCAGGTACCTCTCGAAGCCTGAAAAATAGCAAAAGACATCGCCTCGTTTTTAGCCAGTTGCTTTAAGGATTTAGACGGGTATAAAGAGAGGTTTGCTCCGTAATACTCGTCAGAAGCAGGGGAGGTAGGTTGTTTATCTGTTACCAGGCGTTTTTTTCTTCCGGATTGTTGCTGCACGTTTAGTTCTGTTGTCATTACTTCTTTTTCTACAGTATCAGATGTTTTTGGTGTAGTGGATTCGTGTGATGTAGGGCGGTAATAGGTGTATCCCAAAAATACGACAGTACCTATGAGGAGGAGCATCATTATATGGATGATGAGGTTTAGTTTGCTAAAAAATGAAAGAGATGCAAGGGAAGGAGTATGGTTGGGTATGGGGGGAGCTTCTTTTGTATCAGCAGAAGGGGGAATCAACTGTTTGATCGCTGGGGATATGCATAAGGTTCCGGTGAACAATTGACTCATCCGGTAAAAAGCATTTGTAGTAAAAATAACCCCTTTGTAGATCACTTTGCCATCCTTATCCCGGATGATTTCTGATTGAGAGGTGTTGTCCCCCCGGGCGTTGAGAATTATTTTCCCATCTACTGTTTTAGGGGCGATAAACTGATCATTGAGGAATATCATCGTTCGTTCCTTCAAGATATTTTTGCTGTGTAAGGTGATATAAGATGCTGTTTCCAGGAATTGCAATAATTCGATAAGGGCTACTAATTGTTGAATCTCCTGATGTTTTTTGAGAGGATTCGAAAATGTCAATACAGGCATGTAATAAATGGCTTGTTTTGCCTGTAGTTGTAAGATCATGGAGCGCCCAGCTGCTGCTTTAAAAAAGACCTCTTCCAGAAAATCAATCATCTGGATTTCTGTATCCTCACTACGCTGTGCCAGACGTTCCAGTAGTTGCTTTTGTACTTCATTAAATTGTTTCATGATGTGTGTTATTATATAACCGAAAGCTATCAGAAAATGGGTAGCTTATAAGGAAGAGATGGTATAAAGTGTTGATTTTTGGTTGTAAACTGCACATGGGATGATATAGAAACCGGAACCGTGGATAAGCAAACTTCCTTAGGTAAGGGAATCATATTATTAAGCAGCTAAATTCCTGTTTCTACAGTTGTAGATACCAAACAAGGGGGAGGCTCCCTTTGAGGATGGGGACAAGCCCATCAGGAAGTATTTCGAAGCGTTAATTTACTATTTCGAAGGCTTCCGAAACGGGTTCTGAGCCTTTCTATTAATAGCTGTTTGCCCAAAATAATAGAAAAAAGGGCTTGGCTTATGGGGAGGTTGCCCAAAAAATAGGATAGATGAGTGCTACAGTAATGTCTCGATTGATTAAAAGCATTCTTCGAAGCAGTTTGAGAATACCTGGAACGCGTCTTATAGGGGATATCAGTAAGTGTATGTATCCATAGTGTACTTATAAGATACGCTAAGGGGATATTCTACGGGGGAATCCTTATAAGAGGATGCTACTGCTAGGCGTGCCTTGAAATTAAAATTTGTTTCTAACGAATAGCTCGTGGAATTGTCTCGAGGTAGTTTACCCGAGCAATTTCAAAGCAAAATAATATAAGACAAAAAAAGCGATATCCTTTGGATATCGCTTTTTGCCCATTACCCGGTAATCGAGATATAACTGCTAGAAGGTACCCCTACGAATAAAGAGGTACTTCTGATACAGTTTTATCTGTTTACACCGAGTTTATTTAACGAATACCATTTATACTTTAAAGCTACTGGAATAAAATGTTCTTTTTTCATCTTAGTTTCAGAATAGAAATAAACCGTAACGCTCTATGCTTGATTTTTTTCTTTACTGAAACAAAAAAATAATAATTTTCTTTATCAGTACTTTCAAAATACAAATGGTACAACTAAAATTAGTATATCACGATGTATCTTACGGAACTTGTTTCAACAAATTCATTATACATATTGATATGAACCCGCTACAGTGCGTGGATATTCTCCTCGTCTGTCTGACGAGGAGAATCATACGATTCGTACCTTACATTTACCGGAATGAAATGTTCTTTTTCGTTTCAGTGTTATAAAAACAGTGTAGCGCTGCTATGCTTGATATATTGGCATCGCCAAAAGATATATTACCACAAGGTTTGTCCCGGGGTAGTATACTGAAAAAAACATATTTTTTTTGCCGGTATATGTAAAATACAAATGGTACAAGAGTTTTCTACTTGTTATAGGTTGCCAGTCCTTTCCAGCGGTCACTATAACACCAGGCGAGAATTACAATCGCCTTAGAGGCACCGAAATACTTTTTCCAGGTATTTGGAGGGGTATCCTGATTGACATTGACCGCTTTTACGGTTTGTAGTTCAAGGGTTTTATCCTCTGCAAAAAACACTTTTTCTCCTACAAGGTCTCCCTGGGTATTCCCGTGTGTCCCGGAAAGGATGTAGATGATTACTTTATTCATTTCTGCAGTACCCAGATCTTTTCTGATCTTGGTAACCAGCGCGCTAACTTCAGATGCATTAGTTACCTTGTCAGAAGCATAAACAGGTCGTTCGCGACCTGATGCTGCGATATTTCTATATCCCATGTTTATAAAGATTATGATTCTTACTCTATTTAATAAAGGCTTTTCAGATTCCGCCCGGGGAATCAATACGAGAAGGAGGTAGCTACTTTTTCGAATCTCCTGCTCTTTGATTCGTTGGTATGAAATCACAGGAAATAGTAGCTTCCTGATATTCATATTGAGGGTTCAAAAATGCCTGATTAGAAAGAGAAAAATCGAGAGGAATGGTATAGAACCACAGTTTTTGGCTATAAACTTCGTGTTTTTAGGGATGGAAATTAGAAAATATTTAAAATTTAGAAAGAAGATAAAAATGATGTAAAGTACAGAAAAAGACTTTTCAGTATGATATTTTTTTGGTTTTGACAAGGGTGTTAATAAACAAAATATTAACGAATTTAATGCGGTAGCCTATGGAAATAGACCTACTTTAGGAGAGCGTGTTCATTTAGCTATTGACGACATTATCTCAGGGCAATATAGGGAAAAGTGAAGCGTATTTTAGGGAGGATTCCCTGTGTATGATATTTTTTTATTATTGAATTTTATGGCTGTTGTAACACCGACCCATTCATCAGAGCGATTACAGCTTCTGGACGCATTAAGAGGATTTGCTCTTTTTGGAATATTATTAGCCAATCTGTGTAGTTTTATGGGGCTTTATACTTATACCCCCGAAGAGGTAGTGGAATTACCGGTACCCGACAGAATTGTTTTGTTTTTTATCGATTGGTTTGTGGAGGGGAAGTTCTATGGGATATTTTCTATACTTTTTGGCGTAGGTTTTGCCCTTCAGGCATCGCGTTTTCATAGTGCTTCCGGGAATTTTAAGGCATTCTGGTGGAGACGTATGGGGATTCTTTTTGGAATTGGACTGTTGCATATGTATCTGGTATGGCACGGAGATATTCTGATGCTCTACAGTATACTGGGAGCCTTCTTACCGTTATTTATGAAATGTTCCCGTGCTACTTTGCTGCGATGGATTGTAGTTTTATTAGCCCTTCCGTTACTGATTCACGGTCTTTTGTATATGACACAGGAAGCAACTTTTTGGGGAGTACTGCGGCAGTTTTCGGGAGTGCTGAAAACCCGGTGGGGGTTCGGGGAATATTCGGTATTAGAGATGCGTACAGCGGATAACGCACGAACAGTGTTTTCTGTCAATGTTCTAAAAGCCATTCCAAGACCGATGAGTTACTTAATGTCCGGGCGGTATTTTCAGGTTTTAGGCTTATTCTTGATCGGGATCGTACTCGCACGAGATTGGTTACCAAAAATACAAAATAATGAACGATCAGTACCCACTACAGCCATTTGGATTGGAGGAATTGGACTGTTGCTGTCTTTGGTATATGCTATTATCAAAGCCATTATAGGAACGCCTTTTGACTTGAGCATTACAGGGCTCATTCAGGGAGTTATTTATCACAGTGGTTCTACTGCATTGGCACTTGGAATTTCCACATTTTTTATGGTTATATGGAACAGAGGTAGGCTAAGGAGTATTTTTCGTAACCTGGCAATATTGGGGCGCATGGCCCTGACTAATTATATCGTACAGAATGTAACTGCCGTGCTCTTATTTTTTGGGTATGGAGCGGCATTAATGCGAAAAATTCCTTTTGTATATATTCCTTTACTGGCTATTGGAATTGTGTGTATACAATGGGGAATTAGCCGGTACTGGCTTAGCAAATTCAAACAAGGACCACTGGAATATATATGGCGCACATTAACATATCGCGCTAAAACATCTTCATGAGCAGATACGTTTTTTGGATTGTATTTAATTGATTTATTAGAGAATACCTTGAGTAATTTTTTCCCAATTTAAAATGCGTTTCTATCGGAGGTGTTTATTGCGTATATATTGTAACAAATCGTATGAGGTTTTGTCTGTAAGGTAGTGAACTGTTCAGGAAATTTCTTAAAGGATTTTTACTCGATAACCGAGATTGATATGTTCTTTGAGGTGGTTTACTGATAAATTATGCGATATATTATATGATTGAAAAAAAGTTAAAAGAAGCATTTGATCCCTATTATAATGCTCCGCTAGAGGTATGGAGTCACTTTTATACCTTATGTGACGAGGTGAGCTATACAAAGAATGAAAAAATTAAAGAGAGCGGTTTTAGAGCTAAGTATGGATATTTTTTACTGGAAGGAGTGGTGGGGTCTTTTGTCTGGAAGAAAAATAACTATGCGTGTCTGGACTTTTTCTTTGAGGGAGATTTCTTTGCAGATGATTACTCATTAACGACAGGACTCCCTTCTGACCTGGAGCTAATCGCTTTGGAAAATGTAGTAGCTTTGCAAATTTCAAAAAAGAACATCAATATACTCAAAGAAACTCCTATTGGCAAAACATTGTTTTTAGTTGGGGAAGAACAAGACAATGCAAAAAGAGAAAAACAACGGATGGATCTAATGACACAAACAGCAGAAGAACGCTATCTGCATGTATTGCATACCAGAAAAGATATTCTAAAACGAATTCCTCAAAAGCATATCGCCTCATATTTAGGAATTACTAAACAAAGTTTAAGCCGGATTCGACGAAAAATCAGTTGCCCGGATTAGTTACCATAGGATAACTCCCTGCGGAAAAAGAAGCCATAATTTGCGCTCATTATTGTTTAAAATCAATTCGTAATTACCATGAGAGTTATTCTATTTATAATTATTATTTTCACATCTATTGGAGTTAATCGCTGTTGGACTCAACAGAATACATCAGTAAAAAAAACTAAAATCAAACCTTTTGCAGCCTTGGAATTAGGACAGGCAGTGTTCAATGACTTTAAGTCTTATTCCGGGGAGATAGGAGTGAAGTTCCCTAACAGTCATATGATGCGGGTATTATACATGAATACAACTATGTCTGAGGCTCATTTATCTTCGGATTTTGTGATTGTGGTAGACGGGGATCACGTCCAGGGAAAACAAGTTGGTTTTGAGACTTTTTATGACATTCCTGTTTATAAAAAAATGCTGTATGTAAGTCCTTCTTTTGGATGGTATACTAATGAATATGAACATACCATCCTGGCAGAACGCTTTCAAAAAAAATCAGCGACCGTAGGAGTTGCAATTAGTTATAGAGAGGAGGATGTTTTTGGTCTCAAAGGACTTTATTATACAGTATCATTTCCGATGCGAACCCCATTTGAACCTATCAAAAAAACAACATTAGGTGACACGGTTATTAAAAATAATACGTTTGATAATAACCTTTTCTTTTTTGTAGGATTTCAATTTTGAAAGGTTCAGGTCGTATCGTATATAGTTTACTTAACAAAGCTGCTATATGTATATAGCAGCTTCTTTACTAACTGATTGATTGATGCATATTTCTTAGGGGACAAAAAAAGGAATGCAATAGTAACATTTTATCTTGTATAAGAGTTTCTATCTCATTAGCTTACAGGTTGCTTTTATGATCTGTGATACCGTAATTCCATAAAATTATAATAGAGTACACCAAACCTGTCATACCAATCTTCTAATCCGTATTGTCGCTCACAGACATCTAATTCTAACAACGTATTATTAAGCTTGTTTAGCAATTCTATTCGTTTTTTATCATACGATGTATCTAAGGACGCGATACTTTTCATGATTTTTCTTCTTTCTGATTGCCATACAATGCCTACAACTCCATGATAACCGGATGCGTTATCACCAAAAGCAATGGCTGATTTAGTATAGGTGGTAGTACAGTTATAGATAGCTTGTAACTTTTCTAATTTGTACCTGATCTGATTAAATTTTTCGCGCGCATTTCTGAAACAAGGGGCACAACCTTCTTTATCGGCGCAGAAAGAAGGAATTTTAGGGGAGTTCGCTGGAGGAACCGTACTGATACAACTATCTAAGTTTTGATAAGCACCGATAAGGCTTTCCAGGGCAGAAGCCGTTTTGAAAGCCTTATTTATAGAACCTATACGATCTTTTATATATTGATTTCTTTTTTTATTTAATTCGGTTCTTTGTCGCTCTCTTTCTAATTGCTCTTCGGTACGCTGCTGTATATCTTCACCAATCGTTGTTTGACTGGATAGGGAAGGATGAAAACTTACTATCGTGATTAACAGAAGTATTGTTTTATTTTTTTTAGACCACCTTCCGGCTAATAACCCAACTAGTAACACCAGAATTCCTATGATACTATACAACCAGGGAATACCAGATGAAGTACTATCATGCTCTTTTGCCTGGGAAGGGTTCGGGGCTGTATTTTCTTTTATAGCCTTTACAAAGGGGGATGTTAGATGGTTCTGAATAGGAGTGCTTGCATTGATAATAATGCCAAATGGAACAGGATGCTTATCTGTTGTTGTAATTTTTATGCCAATATCGTTAAAACTTCTCACCTTAAAATTAATAACTCCTTCTTCAGAAGATGAAGTGTTTTTTGTAATTATAGCGTCTCGCCAGTTCTCAACAGCTAATGCTGCTTTTAGGTTGGGGTGCCCTTCTTGAGCGTAAATAAAAATATCGACATATTGATACATATCGTGTCCTTTGACATAGTAATACTGTACAGTATCTGTCGGAATAGTGTTGTAATATTCTAAATAACCGGCACCTGGATGTTTAGGGTTCCCCTGTAAGGTTAGCTGTTTAGCTTTGATATCTTTATTTAGGGTATAAGGTTGTGCGTACAGCGTTGTTTTTACACAAAAAAACAAGATAATAACGATTGAGTACTTCATAAACGATTACTTTATTGGCACCGTCAAAGGGGGATCTCTCCAATACGAGCCTTGAAATTGAAAATTTGTTTCTAACGAATGTTTCGGACGTGTCCGAGGTAGTTTACTGATTAAACGAGTTCTATTCCTACAGCGTTAATGATTAAAAATAAATTAGGATCGACACGTTCTCCTTTTATCTTTATGGATATGTTTAAGGGACCGTCCAGTGGAATAGGGGATACCTCAAATACATGATGATTTGTCGGTCCCCATAGTTTTAGGTTATCTTTATTGAAAATTCGTTTTTCAGCATCGTGTACCCATATAGAAGAGATGTAAAATAACGCTTCACTAGAACTACTTTTAATACGTACCTTTTTAAACCTCTGGCGTTTATTATTGAGAATAACCGGAGTTGTAATGGCGTAATGCACCCAAAATTCGCCACTTTTATTTTTATTTTCTGTTCCTCTGTCCCAAATAAAAAAAGCCATTCCTTTTTCTGTTGATAGTGCTGTAGCAGCAGCTTTCCCTTTTAGCGCTATGGAGTTTCCAGGCATAGTACTGCCACTACCAAACGTATGGAACCCTGCTGTGCCAATTTCATGTGCTATATCAAATACTTTGTCAAAAAAGCGTTTTTCACTTTTTCCGTTATGAGGGATTCCTTCTATGCGCCCCTGACTACCATGTATGTGGAGTACCTGGACGATATTAGGAGCGGTCTCTTCTTCTTTTTTATAAGCGAAACTTACACTGGGAAGTAGTGTAAGCCCTGTTATTGCTACTGTCTTGTTACTTAGTTTTTTTAAAAAATTTCGTCTTGTATTTTTCATCATTTTCTAAAATTTTAACCCATTAGACAGATCACTATACCCTACATTAGAAAATTGTAAATCAGTGATATGAAGTATTTCATCATGTTTGTTTTTAATGAGGTGTTTCTGATTGTAATTAATTATAGCATTAGCATTTCCTGATAAGGTATTAGCTCCCGAAGTATCTATAGTTCCTGCCATGCTTTCGTTTGAATCTTTTTTATCAGTACTAAATAATTCATAGGTAGTTCTTTGCATGCCGCCAGCAAGCCCTGTATGTTTATTTTGTTCTACATAAATACTTACACTTATATTTTTTAATTTTTTAGTGATAGCATCGTAATAGAGTTGTACGCTTTCTGTTTTTTTATTGATTTTTTGTTTAAAAGTAACAGTAGCTAATGTCTCATTCGTTCTTTTGTTTTTGGTAATAATCCCGGATGCTTCGGTATAGGACCAGTTTTTACCATTTATTAGACATAAAAGCGTGCCTTGAGAAGTTGTTTTATCCGTGTTTTTAGCAAGACTTTTTTTATTGTTTTTGACTGTTGTTTCCAGTGTGCCCGGAGTTTCTTTTTCATTTTTGCAGGCTATAAAAAAGAATACGAGGATGATATAGATGGATAGTTTCATAATGCTTACTTATTTGTTAAAAAGTGATATCGGTTTTTATAAGTTTGTCATCTTTTCCGGAATGTTGTGTATTTATCCAGAGATTGTTTCCATCAGAAGTCAATCCATAGACACCTCCTGAGTCAGATATCTCGTAGGTTTCTATAGCTTGTAATTGATTTTCGATGCGTTGACATTTATGGATGTAATCCAGTGTACTTATATATAGATGACCGTTGGTGTACTCGATTCCATAGGGACGTTTGTTCAGAACATATTGTTCTTGTCCCAAATCGTTGTGAAAAATTATAGTGTTTGCGGCGGTGCTTGCTATCCAGATGTTATCATTATGATAGGATAGGTAGTTGATAGGCATATCGAGGAGTAAGTCTGCAAAGTTTATTTCGGTACCGTCCGTTTCTGTGGCATATAACAATTGATCATTGGCATTTGAGTGTAGAAATAAATCTCCTCCTAAGTCATATGTTACTGCGCGTGCCTCCCTGTTTATCCGAACTCCTCCATCAGTGCTAAGAGTGACTGTATTAAGAGAGGATAAAAAACCGGAGGAATCATCATAGCCTATTATTAGCCTATTACTATCAAAATTTATAAACTCTATATCTGTAGCATGTGCCCACGGGGTTGCTGTTTCTATTTCTCTGTTTATTGTTTGTATCCAATTGTCATAAATAGAAGCATCGTCATTTCTTGTAAAAGTAGCGGTGGTATTGAGTGTGCTTTCTGAGACAGTTAACGTATTTCCACTAATTGTGTATGTATAGACAGTAGGTCCCTGGGCATTATAGGTAAATGTTGTTTCGGTTATGTTTTCTATTACATTGTGATCAAAACGACTTTTAAACCCTAATTCGTCTTGAAAAAGAAGCTTGATGTTGTTACCATTAAAGATGGCATATTTGGTTTGGTTCCCATTAAAATTACCACTGGTAAGTTTCCAGCTTCCCTTTAATTGTTCTGCATTAGTCGGTTGTACTGTAGTATCGTCATTACTACAGTTAAGCAGCAGTGCTGTAAGTAGTACAAAAGAGATGGCTTTTATTGTATTCATTTCGAGTTATATGTTTTTAATAGTTATTGAATTTTTTGTGAAGCAGGATTATAGGCAACTGGTTTTAAAACTTACTGTAGTATCATATACCCAACCATCTGTGTTAGAAGGAGGGACTTCGAATTCAGCATCGATTTGAATACAGCTTAAATTGGGATTTCCATTAAAAAAGGCATTTGAGAAATTGTGATTATTTCCATTGGCAATATTTAAGTTGCTTAGGCTGTTATTATATGAACAAGTAATTTTTTTTAATAATTTATTGGAACTTACATCTAGTTTCTCCAGTTGATTAGAAGAACAGGCTAGGACAATCAATTCTGTATTGAATTGTACATCGAGCTCCTTGAGATTATTTGTAAAACAAGAAAGAAGTGTTAATGCATTATTGTTACTGATATCTATATTGCTAATATTATTTTTAGCACAGTACAGTTTTTCCAAAGAAGAAAATGCTTCAATGCCAGTAAGGTCAGCAATTGATTTATTCTCAGCATCTAATACTTTGATGTCTTTTACTCTGAAGTAAGAAATTTTTTGATCCAAATCTCCATTATCAATTCCATTATCTATGAGCGATTGTTCAAAATTAGAATCCGGAATGTAAACCATATCAGAAGATGTGATGGAAAAATCGGATGTTGTTTTGTTTCCACTTTCATCTTTTGCTACAATTTTTCCGGTAAGGATAATGCCATATGAACCGGCATCGAAAGAATACGTTAAACTTGTAGTGTTTTCTTCTACGGTTTCGTCATTAACGATAATATCGTATATCACTTTTTCATTTTCAGGGTCAATAGAAGCTTCCCAGCTAAGGGTGATTCCTAATCCTATATCGGCAGCTTTAGGTGTAACATTAAAGTCTTTTGGAGCTAAATTTAATGCTACTGTTGCGTCATCATTTCTACTACAGCTATATATAAATAATACTGTTATTAATGGAATGTATTTTAGTGTTTTCACGATTGATATTTTTTGTTAGATTGTGTATAGTAAACTACTTACTTAATAAAATGTTAATATTCCGGCACTGGTGTCTAAATAGTGTCTCGTAGTTTCCCGGCAATGCTTTGTGGCTGATCCTGAAGAAACCCTGATTATGCTAATCCTCTTTAATACGAATTATTTGCCCTGTTACTGCAGTAGTGCCTCCGGGTACTGTCTCCAGGTATCCCCCAAATAACCATATGGCATCTTTGTAATTTAGTGCAGCATGATGTGATAATCCTAGCGCATCTGCTGTGAATCCGTCATATAAGTTCCAGTTGATCATATCATTGCTATACCATATGTCTGTAAGTGCTATAGAGGTGGTGTTTTGCCCTCCGATAAGCCAGACTTTATTATTGTATACGGTTGCTGTATGGTTCCACCTTCCTGAAAAGACAGAGGAGCTTGTATTGACTTCACTCCAGGAGATTCCATCAGTACTTTCATAGATACTATTATAGAAGGTAGGTCCTGTAGTAACACCTCCAATAGCATATAATTTGTTATGGAATAATACGATATCACAATCCTCTCTATAGGGAAATGCGTTAAGGGTAACAGTACTCCAATTAGCACCATTTGGGGAATTAAAAACAGCTACGACATCAGTACCGTCATGATGTAAGGTGGTTACTATGTATAACATATCGTTAAAGACAAATGATCGATGCTTATATCCTATCGTAAACTCTGTACTGGAACCTGCCGTATCTACTTCACTCCAGGTAATCCCGTCAGAAGTTTTTAAAATTGTATTATATAGCGCTCCACTTTCATTCGATCCTCCTATTAAAAACAGCTCATTATTAAAAACAGTAAGGGTTGATTTTCTACGTTTAAAAGCATCATTACTAATGACAGAAGACCAGGTTACTCCGTCGTTACTGTTCCAGATCATTGGTGTCAAATGACCAGCCGCATAGGAGGATACTCCGCCAACAGACCATACTTTATCGTCGAATATTACCATCGTGTTTTCGGCAAAATCTCCTATCTGATCTTGCTGCGTTTCTTTTGTGATTGTCAATGAAATATCGACTGTCTTATTAGTTTTATCACGGTCGTCATCATTCGTACACGCAATAAAAAAATGAATTGTCAGTGCCAGTATGAATAGTGGTTTGATTGTGTGCATCTCCTTAAAATTTAATTATTCCCCTTATGTTTTATGAACACTCTTAGAATTACTTCTTAATGAATGTCGTTTTTTTTATCACTTTGTTTTTATGGACGATTTTTAGAACGTATTTACCAGCCTTCAAATAGTTTATATTGAGATAAATTTTTGTCGAGGGGATTCTATCTAATTTTCCTTCATATGTATCTATACTCATTTGTTGATTTTAAGTGTAAATGATTTTTGAACTAAAAAATCTAGGGTAAAAGTAAATTGCAGGAAATGAAATACTTATGATCAATGTAACATTGATTATAAAAATTGTAACATACATATAGAAAGGCGGTAACAGGAGACAGCTACAAGAAAAATTGAATATAAAAGATCAACCAGTGCGGTGTTTTTTCTGGTATTCAGAAGGGGTACAATGGTACATTTTTTTAAAGCATTTACTAAAATATGCATGATCATTAAAACCGACACTATATCCAACTTGCGAAATGTTAATATCGGATTTTTTGAGTAATTCTGATGCCAATTTTAAGCGTTGTGAACGAATGAACTCTGAAGCAGATAATCCTGTCAAAGCTTTTAGCTTTCTGTGTAATTGCATTCTGCTCATTCCTAATAATTGGCAAAGGTCTTCTATAGTGAAAGAAGATTTTTCTAGCTGATCGTCTAAAATACGTTGAAGGTTATCTAAAAATTGTTCATCTACAGAGGTTATAGCAATGCCTTTGGGCTGTAAAACTACTTCTTGACGATAACGGACTTGAAGTTTTCTTCGAATTTCTATCAGTTTTTCGACTTTTACGATCAAAAGTTCTTTTCTAAAAGGTTTATTGATATAATCGTCTGCTCCTGTTTTTACCCCTTCTAGTTTATTTTTTTCGCCGACTTTGGCAGTAAGTAAAATAATAGGGATATGGCTGGTGCGTTCATCATTTTTTAACGCATTACATAATGCAATTCCATCTTTTACAGGCATCATTACATCACTAATAATAATATCGGGAATATGTTCAATCGCAAAATCAATTCCTTCTTGACCATTTTTGGCTTTTAATACATGATAGTGTTCTGTAAAGAAAGTACTTATGTAACTTCGTATGTCTTTATTGTCATCAACAATCAAAAGGATAGGTTTGTTATAGGTCATGACTGGGGTTTCCTCTTCATTTTCTACATAAACAGAGGAAGAAAGTGGTGGGGCTTTTGAGATGCTGGGCAGAGAAGGATGTATTTCTTCTCTGGAAAAACTATGTTTAGAAATAGGTATGATTACTAAAAATCTGGTCCATGCATTTGGGATGCTTTCTAAGGTAATTGTACCATTATGAAGCGTTATAAGCTCTTTAATTAATGCTAAACCAATACCAATACCTTCTTTATGTGGGTTGGTTTGATAAAAGCGGTCAAATATTTTTGATTGTTCTTTTTTTGAAATACCCTTCCCTGTATTTTTTACTGAAAAATACAATTCTCCTGATTTTATATGTACATTACAAATGACAGAACCGCTTTCGGGAGTATATTTTATAGCATTAGAGAGCAAATTAGCAACCACCTTCTCGATAATATCAGCATCAAACCAGGTTTCTTGATCTGTTGGGTGTATGTATATCAGGTAATTAAGATCCTTCTGTTGTGCTAAATAGTGAAAACTATCTGCAATACTACCAATAAATGGAATAATATTTTGCTGTGTTACTGAGAGTTGAGTTGCTCCTGTTTCTGCTTTGGAAATGGTCAATAGCTGGTCGACCAGAGATAATAACCGATTCGTATTCCTTTGGATCATTTCAAAATTTCTTCGCGCATCATCAGTCAGATCTTCACGTTGTATTTCATTCTCGATTGGTCCGGAAATAAGTGTAAGGGGTGTTCTGAATTCATGAGAAATATTAGTGATTAAATCTGTTTTTATACGATCAATTTCCCGAAGTTTTTTGGTGGTTTTTCTCAATACGCTATACCTTCCCAGCAAGTAAATGATGGAAAATATAAACAATATACAGACTGTGATAAATACGGATGTTTTATAGAATGGCTGGTGTATTGTAAAAGAGAGTTTTCTATTCGCTAAAACGTTTCCTTTTTTATCAGTTGCCCGGATCAATACTTCATTCTTTCCTGTGCTTAGGTCGTTTAATAGCAATGTGTTGTTAGTGTTTATCTCTTCCCATTTTTTTGAATTTAATTGGTATTGATAAACAATAGAGTCTATAGCGCTGCTTTTAGATAATGAAAATTTGAGTAACACATTTCGTTCATTCTCGCTAAGTTTTATGTGGGGATAATTATCAATGGATGGACGACTTTTTAATTCATTATTGGCGATGAAATCGGTAACATCAATAATCTGTTTATGTGATTGTTTTCTCTTGGTAATCGGTTTTATTGATTTAAAGATTCTACCTCGTTTTGAAGCCCAGACATACCCACTTCTGTCCGGATCTAAAAAAACGCCATCTTTCATAGGTTGTGGTGTTTTTAACCACTGATACTGATGAGTGTATTTATTATATAAACCATTACCTAATTCAACTGCATTAATAAGAAAAATGCTATCAGTAATTGATACCATGGATCGAATGACATTAGGAGCTCTTCGGTATGCCTTATTTTTTTGTGTTAGGTGAGTGGAGAATTGTTTGGCAATGGTATCAAATCTGACAACACCTAACCCATGAGTGGGAAATATAAAACCGTTATCATCTGGAATAATTCGATGAAAATTATGAGGATAACGATATGGAGCATCTTTTATCTCGAAGTGAGTAATTGCATCCGTTTTGGTATTAATTTTATAAAACCCATCCGGCATTGCTGTCCAAATAGTATTTTTTTCTTTTTCGATATAAAAAGATTCTACAGCATGGGCACTATTCCGGTGTCTAATATCTGCTCCATTGGTGAGATACTTTTTTATGATTTGATTATTGTGTTTATTAACGAGGTATAATCCGTTAGAAGTACCTACATATAATATAGTATCGATGAGCTGTAATTTTAAAATATAATTTCTCCAATTGGGAGGGTGAAGCGGGGTGTCTAAAACTATTTTATGTGCTGTTTTTTTTTGCAGGTTTATCTTGTACAGACCTTTGCGTTCTCCATACCAAATTATTCCATTTTGTTCAATAAAAAAAGTAACCCCTGCCTGTTCTCCAACATCCAGATTGTAAAATGTCGATAAATAATTATTGATATTTATAGCAGAAAATCCATTGAATCGATATAGTCCGTCATCAATGATACACCATAGAATACCGTTTTTATCTTCATAAAACTGTTCAATGTTTTCCCAGGCTTGTAGTCCGTTATCTTCAGCAATTATGACTTCTTCAAATAAAAAAGTATCTGATTGTTGAGAAAAATTTTCCAAAGAAAAAGTAAGAAAAATCAACAATAGGAACCCACTGTTTTTCATTTAGTATAGAATTTGAGTACAATTATATACGCTCACGGACATAATAGCTATAACCATTGTAACAAAGGTTCGTACAATACTTATAATTGTTATAAAGATACTAAAATATAAGAGTTTTTTTATCTACACGCACGCTGAGTAATGTACATTCAGAAAGCTTATTAGGTAATTGTAACTTTAATACGACCGTTGATAAAACTTCTTTGTTAATTGGTTGATTAATGTATCTTTAGCTCGTTAAAAAAGGAATGCTATAGTAACATTTTGTTTTGTTGTGACAATTATACTATAGATTGTAATTAAAAAAATATGTTGGAAAAAAAAATACATTTGTGGGGCCTGTTGATAGGGTTGCTGGTAGTGGTTTCGTGTAGTGATGATAATTCAGTAGAAGATCAGGAGGTTTCGATTACAGTAACGACAGAGGACATGTCTTTTTCGATTAAAGAGAATCCGGAGGAAGGAGCATTGATCGGAATGGTTACAGGAAGTACAAATCAGGGAAAAGTAAAATTCTCGATCATTTCTCAAAGCATAACAGATGCTTTTACAATTGAAGAAAGTACCGGAAAGATATATGTAAAAAACAAAACCATATATGATTATGAGGTGACTACTACGATTACAGGAGTTGTAAAAGTAGCTAACGGAACAGCACAAAAGGAAAGTAAGATCAATATACAGATCAAGGATGAAGAAGAGGTGTTCTCAGGAGAAGTAAATCTGAAGACTCAGGAAGAAGTAGATGCATTTGCAGCGAATAAATACAATACGATTGCCGGAAATTTACATATCGGATATACAGAGGAAGGGGATAAGATTACGGATATAGCTGCTTTATCAAGTTTGAAAACAATCACCGGGAATTTGCAGGTAGTAAAAAATGATGCCTTAAAGACGCTGGAAGGGCTACAGAATGTCACTACAGTAAAGGTTTGTGTAGTATATGATAATGCGATGCTGGAAGATATTTCTGCCCTGGCGAATCTCAACTCAATAGAATCGATACGAGTGTCTTCCAATCCGCTGCTTACCAATGTTAATTGTTTCTCCAAGATTACTTCTTTGCGAGGGTTTATAGAAATAGGTAGTAATAGCGCATTGATAGATCTGCAGGGATTGCATAATATTACCACAACAGGGCGCAGTGTTCAGGTTTTTGGGAACCCCCAGTTAAAAAACTTAAAAGGGTTAGAAGGCTTAAAAGAAATTGATCGCCTTCTGGTTAATAGTAACCAATCAATGATGAGCTTAGAAGGGATTGAGAATTTAGAAACCATAGAAGAGGGAATACAGATATGGAGTAACGAAAACCTTCTAGAAATAGATGCATTAAATAAAATTACTTCCCTGACGTATGTTGATATTAATGAGAATCCCGCGTTGAACTCCCTGAATGGATTGCGCAATGTAACTACTTTATCAGCTTTCTCGAAAGAGTCAACTGTGGTCAATATTCGTAAGAACCCGTCATTACCTAATTTAGAAGGCTTACATAATGTTACACAAATTAATGGGAAAGTAGTTATAGAACAGAATGAAAAATTAGAAAAGATAGATGGGTTTGGGAAGGTTATCTCTGTATCAGGACTGGAAATAGGAGAGAATCCAGCACTATACTCTTTATCAGGTTTATCAAAGCTGGAAGAAGTAACGGAAACACTGATTATCGATAGAAATACTTCCTTACAATCATTAGATGGGCTCAATCGGTTAACCACTGTAGGGAAGGCTGTATATATACAATATAATGATCAATTGAGTGATTTTTGTGGTGTAACGACCTTAGCAGCAAATAACTTCCCTTCGGATCATATTATAACTGCGAATCAGTTTGATCCGTCTTTAGATGATTTAAAGAATGGAAATTGTAGTATGTAATCGGCTACTAATAAAATACGCCCCTATATTTCATAGGGATTATAAACTATGAAATATAGGTGTGTTAGTACCGCGATTATTGCTTTTTCTTTTGAAAAGCTTTATACTCCTGTATAAGTGCTTTTAGTTTTATTCTGGCAATAAAACGAGTAGGAATCCCCAGATTTTTGACAATGTGAAATGGATTTTGTCTACGAACATAAGCTACTTGTATAATCGCTTCTAGTAAGACCTTAGCATCTACATAGCCAACCTTATTATATTGATCTGCGGTCTTTACATAATCATACCCATCCAACATGATAAAACCAAATCCTACATAAACAGCACAGATTTCTGTAAGAAATTCATTTTCGTTGGTATTTGCCATTCTGATATTGTGATGTTCTAAGTAGTAATGAGTAATTTCATGCGCCAGGATGGCGTATTTTTGGTGGATATTATGCTTTGATTGGTCTCCATTGATAAAAATACAATTCATCCCATTGATATGCTCAAATTTTCCGGCATCAACAGTATTAATTGTCATTACCTTGATGGGTTTATCTAGTAATAAATGTACACACATCTTATCTGCGATAAGCTGTAACTGCTGATTTAATGTAGTGTTAGGTGGTATTCCTTCTAATAGTTTATCAAGGGGAATCTGATAATTGTATTGTGTAGCCTTGGGAAGACTTTCTTTGAGATGCTGTACAAAAAGAAGAATCTTATCTTTTTGAACATTACTAAAATAATCGGTGCCTGACTTAGTGCTAAACAGGTATTTTCTAAAAAAAATGACAGGACTGATAATGAGATAAGCGATTAATGCGATGACGAGTCCTATAATGGTACTGTAGATAGACCTGGCATGTACATTGGCTTTTTTGACATCACTCCAGTAATGTGCTACCGAATTAATTTTAAAACAAAAAGAAATAATAGAGAAAAGATTCGCACTGGTCACAAATAAATTATAAAGAATGATGATTACAAATGCGACAATAGAGATGATGTAGATTACTTCCATATAGTATTAAAGTTAGTGAAATAGTACAGTATACAATGTATCAAAAGGTACAAATGTTACTATATCCGAATACTTGACATGATCTAAACCTACATAAAATAGATGACAAAAGGATGTAAAAAGCAATTATTGATAATGATTTAGTAAGGTGGAATATTGTTTAAATACTTGTTGTGTAAGATGTTATCAGAGGAGGAGGAAGGTTATGTATAGATATAAAAAAACCTCTTGATTTCAAGAGGTTTTTAGTAGCGAGAACGGGAGTTGAACCCGTGACCTCCGGGTTATGAATCCGACGCTCTAACCAACTGAGCTATCTCGCCATTTCCGTTTGTTTGCCGTTGTTTCGGTAACGCGGGTGCAAATATAAAAACAAAAAACAATCGTGCAAATAATAATTGAAAAATTATTTTGTTTTAAATACTTTTAAAGTCGGTAATTAATGTATATATTGGCATTCTAACAAATTATAATATGGCTGAAAAGATTAAATATGAGCTTGAATTTGTGGTGCATTCTTCGCCGCAATTATTATTTCAATATATTTCTACACCATCCGGGCTTTCGGAATGGTTTGCAGATAATGTAAATTCTCGTGGAGAGCTATTTACTTTTATATGGGATGATTCTGAAGAAGCAGCTAAATTATTGAGTAAGAAAGCAGGAGAGAAGGTGAAATTTAAGTGGGTTGAGGATGAAGAAGAAGGAAATGATTATTTTTTCGAAATGAGGATTCAGGTTGATGAAATTACAAAAGATGTTTCTCTGATGATTACTGATCATACCGAAGAGGATGAAATGGAAGAAAATAAAATGCTATGGGAAAACATGATTAGTAACTTAAAACATGTTTTAGGTTCAGCCTAATTTCTATGCTATAAAAAAATGTATATTTGCCCCCGATAATTATTAAACTAATTAAGGGGTTTTTTTATGATCAATATTAACGGAACATTATGGAATGATCATGAGGCATCATTAACGGTAGATAATCGCGGATATGCCTATGGAGATGCTGTTTTTGAAACCATACGTGTAAATGCAGGAAAAATTCTTTTTTGGGAGGATCATTACTTTAGGCTAATGGCTTCTATGAGAATTATGAGAATGCAAATCCCTATGAGTTTTACTCCTGAGTTTCTACAGGAAGAAATTACCAAGCTTATCACTGAGAATGAACACCATACGGCTGCTGCCCGCGTGAAGATTATTGTAAGCAGAAAAGCCGGAGGTTTATATACGCCCGCTTCTAATGAAATCGAATATGTGATGACGAGTGCTGCAGTGACCACTCCTTTTTATACAATTACCAATGAAGCATATGAGGTAGCTTTATTTAAAGATCATTATGTCATTGCAGATATCTTATCAACCCTGAAATCAAATAATAAAATTGTCAATGTATTAGGAGGAGTTTTTGCCCAGGAAAATGGTTTTGATAATTGTTTGTTACTGAATCATCATAAAATGGTGATCGAAGCTCTGAATGGGAATTTATTTGTAGTAAAAGGCAATGTTATCAAAACACCTCCGATTGCAGATGGTTGTTTAAAAGGAATACTGAGAACACAGTTGTTACGCATTCTGGAAAAATTACCGGAATATCAGCTGGAAGAAGCTTCTGTTTCTCCTTTTGAGTTACAGAAAGCAGATGAGTTGTTTATTACCAATGTGATTCAGGGAATCAGACCAATTACCAAGTTCAGGAAGAAAGAATTCGAAGTAAAGGTAAGTAAACGCTTGTTAGGAATTCTGAATACGAAAATACGATTGGGGAATTAATTAAAACTGGGATCTTCGGGAGAATTGGACCAAATAAGATATTCTCCGCCAAGTTCTACCATCTTTTCTTTCCAGAAGGTTTCATAGGATTTTCCTATAATATTCATTTTATAGTTGTTTTCTACAATAACCCAGGAATTTGCCTCTAATTCTTCACTTAACTGATGCGCATCCCATCCGGAATATCCCAGAAAAAACTGAATTTCATTAGGGGTTATTTTACCTTCAATAATAAGCTTAGAAACAATAGTAAAGTCTCCACCCCAGTAGATACCACAGGAAATCTCGACACTATTGGGAATCAAGTCAGGAATTTTATGTATAAAGTATAGGTTGTCCTGCTCTACAGGACCACCTTTGTATACAGTAAATTCTTTTTCTATTTCAGGAATCAGGTCTGATAAGAAATATCCCATGGGTTTATTCATAATAAAACCAATAGATCCCTGATTCCCATGATCCGCTAATAGCACCACAGACCTGTTAAAGGAAGCGTCTCCTAAAATGGAAGGTTCTGCGATTAATAAATGGCCTTTTTGTGGTTGGAGGGATATCATATGAGGTCAATGTTTATTCTAAACTAGTTAATTATTTCTAAAAATCAAAGAAGTTGTTATATTTTTTTGTATAGTTTTGAATAAAAAAAAGCCCCTTTGGAGGGGCTTTTTCTATAATATCATAAATTAACTGACTAGTTTACTGAATTTTGTAAATCTGCACCAGCTTTGAACTTCACAACGTTTTTAGCAGCTATCTTGATAGTTTTCCCAGTCTGAGGGTTTCTTCCTTCTCTTGCAGCTCTTTTAGAAACTGACCAAGATCCGAATCCAACTAAAGAAACACGATCACCTTTTTTTAGAGATCCTTCTACATTACCTAAGAAAGATTCTAAAGCTTTTTTAGCTGCTGCTTTAGTAATTCCAGCGTCAGCTGCCATTGCATCGATTAATTCTGTTTTGTTCATAATTCTATTTTTAAATTAATTGTTGGTTAAACCAATTTTTATTAAATGCTCTACAAATTTATACGGAATTCTCATTTGTGCAAGGATTACCCCAGTAAATACAAGGTTTTGTTGATAACTAGGATAGATTGTTAATAAACAATTAAGGTTTTTAGTAATTTCCTAATAAACTTGTAATATAGGCTTTATATCATTTTGGCATTTTCATCAAAATGATATCCATTTAATAATGCTTTTGATTCCATGGCTTTTTTTCCAGGAAGTTGTAAGATGTTGATAATTATATACCCTCCTGTGACGGCAACCTTGATTTTGTTATTGGCTACAATAATGATTCCATTGGTGTGTGTATGGTCTGCATATTCTTTGGTTACCTGACGTATCTTAACAGCTACTTCTGTTTCTTTATTAGATAATAAAGTCCAGGCAGAAGGGTAAGGACTGAGTCCTCTGATTAGATTGTAGATGACGTCTATTGGTTGCTCCCAGTTTATTCGGGTATTATCCCGATGTAGTTTATACGCTGTTTTTGGGTTTTCATTCATGGGTTGTGGGGTGGTAGTTACTGTACCTCTTTCTATAGCCTGAAGAGTTTTGATAACCAGTCCTGCTCCCTGTACCATTAATGTATCGTGTAAATCCCCTGCGGTATCAGTTTCCTGAATAGAGACTGCTTCTTGAAGGATAATATGACCAGTATCGATTTTCTCGTCTATAAAAAAGGTCGTATTTCCTGTGGTTGTTTCTCCATTGATGATCGCCCAGTTGATAGGAGCGGCACCTCTGTAATCGGGAAGCAAAGAAGCATGGAGATTAAAGGTTCCGTATGCCGGCATATCCCAAACTACTTTGGGGAGCATTCTGAAAGCGACAACGACAGCAAGGTTGGCATCTAGCTCACGAAGCTCCTGAATAAAGTGCTCGTCTTTTAGATTGGTAGGTTGTAATACCTTAAGCGATTGTGACTGGGCGTATTTCTTAACAGCAGATGCGTTGAGTTTTCTTCCTCTTCCTGCAGGTTTGTCAGGTGCGGTGATAACTCCCACAACCTCATACTGGTGAGCGATAATCGTTTTGAGTGTTTCCACTGCAAAATCAGGAGTTCCCATGAATAAAATACGTAATGTGTTCATAGATGCTTTATGCTAATTGATATTTGTTGTTAGAATTGATAATAAGTACCCCTTCTGAAACCAGTTCCTGAATACAATTCAGGATTTCCGAAGTTTCGATTCCTAATTGATCGGTCAGTTCCCGGGAAGAGCGTTCTTTTTCCTGAAGTAAAAATAGGATTTGTTCCTTAATTTCTTTCGTGTTTTTGGAAATTGTGTGTTTGGCTAGACAGTTGCTACATATACCACAGTGTTGGGAGTCGTCTTCTCCAAAGTAAGCTAATAGTTGCTGACTTCTGCAAATAGAATCATTCTGAATATATTGAATGATGGATTGTACTTTTTTAATTTTGGCAGCTGTTTGTTCGGAGATGTAGGAGCTGACTCTGTTGATGGTACGGTCATCTTCTCTGGGAACTAAAAAAATGATTTCGGCATCGGTCTCATTATAGCTAAAATGAATAAGCGCTGCTTTTTCCAAATGTTGCAAGGTGTGTACTACCTCTTGTTCTGTTTTATGGGTACGAGATGCAATATGCGAAATATTGATGGGTACTTCTCCTTCAAAAACACCGGTATAGGTTCTTAGAATTGCCTTGGTGATAAGTGCATGTTCAGCATTTGTGTGTAGGTAACTTAATAACTGATTCCCGGTAACAGTAATGTGGATTGCTGTTTTCTTGGAGTAGTGCTGCGTAAACCGAAGAATTCCACATCGATCCAGTGATTGCAGGGTATTAAAGACTAGTAGCGGGTTTAATTGATAGGTTTTGCAAAAGTTAGTATAATAGAAATTATGTTTTGTCTGTTCTCCTTCTCCATAGGAAACCTGAAAATAATTACAGAGTTTTCTGTATACATGTTTTACAAAGCTGATATCAGGCAATACATTGATAAATTGATCTTTGACCCGTGCGATGTCATGGTCACTTTTTAGCAAATATGCATATGCTTTTTTTTGATCTCTTCCAGCTCTTCCGGCTTCCTGAAAATAACTTTCGATACTTTCCGGAAGATGACAGTGAATAACGGTTCGGACATTGGCTTTGTCAATTCCCATTCCAAATGCATTGGTGGCAACCATTATCGGGATTTCTTCCTGCATCCATTGGGCAAAGCGTTTGTTTTTTTCGGCAGTTTCAATCCCTCCGTGATAATATGTACTTAGAAGCCCTGCCTGATTGAGGTGATCAGAAAATTCTTTTACAGCTTTTCTGTTTCTCAAATAAATAATAGAAGGACCTGGATGTTTCCGTAATATTTTTTCTACAGAATATTTCTTATCCAGTGAATTGTATACTAAATAAGACAGGTTTTCTCTAAAAAAGGATTTTTTAAAAACTTTGGGATCGAACAAATCCAGTTCTTTAATAATATCAGTACGTACAGAAGGAGTTGCGGATGCAGTCAGTGCTATAATTGGAGTGGTAGGGTGTAATATTCTGAGAAGCTTAATTTTTAAGTAAGCAGGTCTGAAATCATGTCCCCATTGAGAGATACAATGTGCCTCGTCAATCGCAATCAGGTTGACATTCATGAGTTTGATACGTTCCTGGACAATATCTTGCTGTAATCTCTCCGGAGAAAGGTATAGGAATTTATAATTCCCATAGATGCAATTGTCCAGTGCGGTGTCCAGTTCCTCGTATTTTATCCCACTGGGAAGTGCCAGGGCTTTAATGCCTTTTTTACGCAACTGAGCTACCTGATCCTGCATTAAAGCAATCAGTGGTGAAATGACAATACAGATTCCCTCTTTTTGCATAGCAGGTACCTGAAAGCAAATAGATTTTCCTCCCCCTGTAGGCATGAGCGCAAATGTGTCATTCCCTTCTAAAACAGCTGTAATAATAGCTTCTTGTAACGGTCTGAAACGGTCGTATTCCCAAAACTCTTGCAATATTTTTAAGGAAGTACTCATCGTTTTCAGGAATTACATAGACTTGTTTAAAATAAAATCACATCGTTCTTCGACAGTCCCTGTAGGAACTTCTATACAATCGTAGGATAAAGAATTGTAGGTTTCTAATAAGTGTTCGTGAATTTCGATTGCCTGATCAAAATTTTCATATCGCTCATTATCTGTGATGTGAATTTCTTTCCATGGAGGTAATAGAAAAATCATATCGTATTTATATAAGTCGCAAGCTTCTATAAACTTTTTAGGGTTTGACTGGTTGATATAATTCATGTAGGCGATGACATCCGGAATTCCCCGATCCATAAAAATGCAGGAAGTTTCTTTTTGTGCAGCGTCCAGGAATTGATCAATTCTGCCTTCGAGTAGTTTTTGACTAAAAAGCGTAGGATCCTCCAGGAATAATTGCTCAATATTTTGCTTTTGAGCTTCCAGGGTAATAGCTCTGGAGATCTCATGATAGCAGGTCTTACCTTTGGTTTCCAGATGATTAATAATAGTAGTCTTACCGGTAGATGGACCTCCGGTTATTACAATTTTCTTCGTAATCAAGGGTTTCAATTTGTGCAAATTTCGCAATTTAAAAGTGATTTTAAAAATATTCCCTTATTCATTATACCAATTAGTATATTTTGTATTCTGTAAATACGTTAAGAACACGTATATTTGACAAAAAAAAGAGTGCATGAGCAATACCCCGAACAGCGAGGAGTTTTACAAAAAATTAAAGGCACAGCTAGAAGATACTTCTGAGTGGCCCAGTGTATATCTATATAAGTTTATCGTTCCTACTACAACTGATAAGATCAAGCAAGTAGAGCATATTTTTGATAATATGGGGGCTATTATCTCTACTAAAAAGTCAAAGAACGGAAAGTATACAAGTGTATCAATCCAGGTAAAGCTGAAAGATGCAGATCACGTTATATCAAAATACAAAGAAGTGACTTCAAAAGTAGAGGGGGTTATTTCACTTTAATCTGCTAAGTGACATTAACTTCAGAAATCTTAATCAATACTTGTTTTATTTTAGTATTTTGCAATTCGAATAGAAATTATTCCTGTACACCTCTTAGGCAGGAATGTCTCACATATAAATAATTAAATGATTAACAGCAATTTAGAGTATAATACTCAAAGAGAAAAACTGATCATACCGGAATATGGGCGTCATTTGCAGAAAATGGTAAATCATGCCTTGTCTATTAAGGATAGAGAAGAGAGAAATAAAGTAGCGAAGTCTATTATTGATGTGATGGGAAATTTGCAACCTCATTTAAGAGATGTTCCTGATTTTCAGCACAAATTATGGGATCAGTTATTTATTATGAGTAATTTCCAGTTGGATGTGGATACACCATTTCCTGTACTGACGAAAGAAAAATTAGAAGAACGTCCAGAACCTTTGGAGTATCCTCAGAATTTCCCGAAATATAGATTCTATGGTAATAATATCAAGAGAATGATTGATGTTGCCTGTAGTTGGGAAGAAGGAAAGCTAAAAGAATCGTTGGTGTATACGATTGCCAATCATATGAAAAAGTGCTATTTGAGCTGGAATAAAGATGTAGTGGATGATGAAACTATTTTTTCTCACTTATTCGAACTTAGTGATGCAAAACTGAACCTGATGGGTAAAAATGAGGTATTGAGTGATGCAAATGATCTGCTAAAAGGGAAAAAGAAATTTAATAACAACAAGAAGAACTACAAGAATAACAATAATCGTAAAAAGCGTTATTAACCTAACCAAGTCTAACCAAATTTATGAGTACTTTTCAGATAGAAGGAGGGTATCAGCTCAAAGGAGATATTACTCCTCAAGGAGCTAAAAATGAAGCCCTACAAATACTTTGTGCCGTTTTACTAACCCCCGAAAAAGTTACGATATCTAATATCCCCGACATTCGTGATGTCAATAAACTGATAGAGATATTGCGTAATCTCGGAGTGAAAATTCAAAAACTGGGAAAAGGATCGTATTCTTTTAAAAGTGATGATCTGAACCTTTCTTATTTGGAGAGTGAACAGTTTAAGAAAGAGGGAAGCGGTTTGAGAGGTTCTATTATGATTGTAGGACCACTGTTAGGTAGATTTGGAAAAGGATATATTCCTCGACCGGGAGGAGATAAGATTGGAAGACGAAGGTTGGATACCCATTTTGAAGGGTTTATAAAACTGGGAGCTACTTTTCGATATAATAAAGAAGAACGCTTCTATGGAGTAGAAGCACCTGATGGTTTAACAGGGACATACATGTTACTGGATGAAGCTTCTGTAACAGGAACAGCAAATATTGTGATGGCCGCAGCATTGGCCAAAGGAACAACTACGATCTATAATGCTGCCTGTGAACCTTATCTACAGCAGTTGTGCAAAATGCTCAATGCTATGGGGGCTAATATTAAAGGTATCGGGTCTAATTTACTTACTATTGAAGGAGTAACTTCACTTAATGGATGCGAACATAGGGTGTTGCCAGATATGATCGAAATTGGATCGTGGATTGGGTTGGCAGCGATGACAAAAAGTGAAATTACAATTAAAAATGTAAGTTGGAAAGATTTGGGGATTATCCCTAATACATTTAGAAAGTTAGGGATTACCCTGGAGAAGAAAGGAGATGATATTTATATTCCCTCTCATAAAGATGGGTATGAAATAGAGAGTTTTATCGATGGTTCATTTATGACGATTTCGGATGCTCCTTGGCCGGGATTCACTCCGGATTTGTTAAGTATTATTTTAGTGGTGGCTACACAGGCTAGAGGAGAGGTGATGGTACATCAAAAGATGTTTGAAAGCCGACTTTTCTTCGTAGATAAATTAATTGACATGGGCGCAAAAATTATTTTATGCGATCCACATAGAGCGACAATTATAGGACATGACTTTAAATCTCAGTTAAAAGCAACTACCATGGTTTCTCCTGATATCAGAGCAGGAATCTCACTTTTGATTGCAGCATTAAGTGCCAAAGGAACTTCTACTATTCATAACATAGAACAAATAGATAGGGGGTATGAGAATATAGATGAACGTCTGCGGGCTATTGGAGCTAAGATAATCAGAGTAGATTGATTATTTTTCTATAATATTTAAAAAAAGACTGCCTGAAAAATGATTTTAGGCAGTCTTTTTTTGTTATAATTTTCTTCGTTTATAATTTTTAATTTTAGAAAACTTATTTTGATTGTTAAATGATAGATATTCCATCCTGATTTACTACACTCATCTTTTTTTTTAAAATTATGTACCATAGCAATAAGTGCTATTTCGGTTTCTGCTTTCTGTAAGTAGTGTCTGCTGTAGTTTGTGCTAGGGTATAATTGATAATAAACAGGTTTGTAGGTTATAGTTTGGTTTGAGTTGCTCATTATGCGTGTAATCATCTTCCATGCGTATAAAAGTGACGTCTGAAGCAGTTTTATTCATACTACCGCGATCTTTGTCTCAATAAATTTATAAAACGAATGCTGTTTTATATTCTAATAATTGCTGTTGTGTAGAGATTATAAAGCTTTATACAAACAGAAAACTTCTTCATACAAATAAGAGAAATAGAATAAGTGTTTAATAATAATTTTGATTCGAATATTAATATTAAAACCATTTAAATTAATGAAAACACAAAAATTTATTTATGCAATTATGGCTGTTACTCTTTTCTTTGTAACCTCATGTTCTAAAGATTCAATAGTTGATCACAATTCAGAGGTAAATGAGGCTAACTCAGAAACTGCGTTTTTGGAAAACCTAGAATCAGAATCGTCTTCCAAAAGCGGTATTGTTTTTCCAGATTCACATCAAGATTCTCTAGATTCAAACCAAGAATTTATTGATTTTCTGGAAGGGGATTGGAAGGTTATACGAACTACAGATGAAGATTCACAGGATCGAATCAATGCTATTTTACATTTAAGAAATCAGAGTGGTGATAACATTATAAATGGGGAATTAGAAGAATGTAATGGTCAAGAAGGTAATCCAATGTTTTTTGCTTTTAAAACACGTAGTTTAAAAAAAATAGCTTCTGGAGTTAGAGGAGTGTTTGATGGTGTAGAAAATAGTTTTTTTGAAAATAGTGTCTTTCTCGGCTGTGGACTTCGCTCATCACCTATAGGTAAAGTATTAGGGTATTCTCATGATCGATTTGGTGTTTATACAAAAGAGAAAAACAAAGAGGTTGCTATAAGTATAAAAAACAGTTTATTGGTAATAGGTGATTTTTCAAAAAACGAAGTTATTGTATTTAAAAAAATGTAGTTATATGATGAACACATTTTTTTAGAATTACAATCAAGAAAAAAGAGGCTGTCTGAAATCACTTTTCAGATAGCCTCTTTTATGGTGTTAAGGTTTTTGTTACAGTGTTTCTATAATGTTATATATCAGTCGGGCAGCCAGACGTGCTGTACTGTTATCAATGTCATAGGTAGGGTTTAATTCTACCAGGTCCACACTGATTAGTTTTTTTGAATCACATATGCACTTAATGGTTTCTGAAGCTATAGCAACTCCAAACCCAAAAGGAGAAGGGGCGCTTACTCCGGGTGCAATGGCAGAAGAAAAACCATCCAAGTCAATGGTTAGATACACGTAATCCACCTCGTTGATAAAGTCATTGATCGTTTGTAGCACATGAGCCTTATTCTCCAGAGTGTATTCAGTATTTTCTAGGTGTTGAACGTTTAATGCTTTTGCAGTTTCGAAAAGTTCCCGGTTATTGGAGGCTTTTTGAATACCAAGACATAGATAGTGAATATTACCATTTTCCTTGGCAATTTGATAAAAGGGAGTTCCGGAGTTAGGTTTGTCGGTAACGGTTCTCAAATCAAAATGGGCATCCAGATTAATGACTCCGATTTTTTTATTAGTAGAGCATTTCTTAATTCCATTATAATGTGCGTATGCCAGATCGTGACCTCCTCCCAGTACGATTGGAAAAGATTTATTTTCTATCAGGTAACTGATAATATCAGAAGCACTTCTTTGTGATCTTTCTAAATCATTATTCTGGCAGATAATATTTCCGACATCAAATATTTGGGTGTCCTTTTTAAAGTGATTCGATAAAGGAGCTAACATTTTCCTGATAGCATTAGGACCGGCAACTGCACCAACCCTTCCTTTGTTTCTGGCAACGCCTTCATCACATTCATATCCCAATATACTGATTACTTTTTCATCAGTCTTAGGAAGTGTCTCTTCGCTTAGATCAAAACATTTTATTTTTTCATGGAAGTACAAAGTTGATTCAGAGGTTCTTCCATTCCAAATAGTTTGATCAGGTTGCCTGTAGTTTTTCATCGATAGGGTCTTATGTGTGAAAAGTATGCTGAACATGTTCAGCATACTTTTTATTAGTAATTATATGTGATTTATCTAGGGCAAGATAGAATCTATTCTTCAATAAATAAAGTCATTTGGCTAAAATAAATCATTTAACAGCTTGTCTTCTACAATGATTGGCAAGGTTACTTTGAGTTCTGGAGTTCTTTCCATTTCTCTTTTGATAGCGAAGAGCGCTTCTTCATTTCTGGCCCAACTTCTTCTGGAAATTCCATTGTTTACATCGTAGAACAGCATATTCTTTAATTTTCGGGATGCCTCAGGGCTTCCGTCTAATAGAAGTCCGAAGCCACCATTGACTACTTCTCCCCATCCAACACCACCACCATTGTGAATCGATACCCAGGTAGCTCCTCTAAAACTATCACCAATGACATTGTGGATTGCCATATCAGCAGTGTATTTACTACCGTCATAGATATTACTGGTTTCTCTATATGGAGAATCCGTTCCGCTGACATCGTGATGATCTCTTCCAAGTACAACCGGAGCAGCTAACACTCCTGAAGCGATTGCCTTGTTAAATGCTTCTGCTATCTTGGCTCTTCCTTCTGCATCAGCATATAATATTCTGGCTTGCGATCCTACTACTAGTTTATTGGTTTTTGCTTCTTGTATCCATGTGATGTTGTCCTGCATTTGCTGTTGAATTTCCTCAGGAGCATTTGCTTTGATTTCAGACATAATATCAATAGCAATTTGATCGGTTTTATCTAAATCTTCTGGTTTTCCGGAAGTACATACCCATCTAAACGGACCAAATCCATAATCAAAACACATAGGACCTAATATGTCCTGTACATAGGACGGATACTTGAAATCAATTCCGTTATCAGCCATCACATCGGCTCCAGCTCTGGAAGCTTCTAATAAGAATGCATTTCCATAATCAAAGAAATAGGTTCCTCTTGCAGTGTGTTTGTTAACAGCAGCAGCATGTCTTCTAAGAGAGTCTTCTACTTTTTCTTTGAATATTTCCGGCTGATTGGTAATTAGTTCGTTTGCTTCTTCAAAACTTACTCCCGCTGGGTAGTACCCTCCAGACCACGGGTTGTGAAGTGATGTTTGGTCTGATCCCAGGTGAATATATATGTTTTCGTCATAAAAACGCTCCCATATATCTACTACGTTTCCTTTATACGCAATGGAGACAACTTCTTCTTTATCAATGGCAATTTTTACTCTGTTTACCAGTTCGTCAATGGTATCAACAAGTTCATCTACCCATCCTTGTTCATGTCTTTTAATAGCTGCATTAGGGTTTACTTCGGCACAAATGGTAATACATCCGGCGATGTTTCCTGCTTTGGGTTGTGCTCCGCTCATTCCTCCTAAACCAGCTGTTAAGAATATTTTACCAGCAGGAGTTTCAGATGGTTTTAGGGTTTTTCTGAATGCATTCATCACAGTGATGGTTGTTCCATGCACAATTCCCTGTGGTCCGATATACATATAGCTTCCGGCAGTCATCTGTCCGTACTGCGTTACTCCTAGGGCATTGTATTTCTCCCAGTCATCCGGTTTGGAATAGTTAGGAATCATCATTCCATTAGTAACAATAACTCTGGGGGCATCTTTGGATGAAGGGAATAATCCCATTGGGTGACCAGAATACATATGCAGGGTCTGCTCATCTGTCATTGTTGCCAGATACTGCATGGTTAATAGGTATTGTGCCCAATTCTGAAATACTGCTCCATTTCCTCCGTAAGTAATTAGTTCGTATGGATGTTGTGCTACTGCATGATCTAAGTTGTTTTGAATCATTAACATGATTCCTGCCGCCTGAGAACTTATTGCCGGATAGTCTGTTATTGGTCTGGCGTATAAATCGTACTCAGGCATAAAACGATACATGTAGATCCTTCCGTATTCGTTCAGCTCTTCTTTGAATTCCTGAGCTAATTCCTGATGCCAGTCTTTTGGGAAGTAGCGCAGGGCATTTCTGATAGCAAGTTTCTTTTCTTCTTCCGTTAGAATTTGCTTTCGTTTAGGTGCTCTATTTACAGTAACATCTAATTCTTTTTTCTGAGGTAATTCAGAAGGAATTCCTTGTAATATTTGTTCTTTAAATGTCATTTTCTTCTGTTGTATTGTTTTATAACCGCTTTTTTTTGAAAGCTTTTATAGGGATTGATTGCTTACTTTTTTGTTAAGATTTGCGCTCCGTTTTTCCAAACCATATCAGGTGTTAGTTTCCCTTGATGGTAGCATATTTCGTTGTAGTTATCTGTAGGGAATAGGCAAAAATCGGCTAAGAATCCTTCCTGTAGCCTTCCTCTGTCAGATACATTTAATGCGGCAGCAGCTCTAAAGGTAATTCCAGCTAATACTTCTGTATTAGATAGTTTTTGAAAGGTTCCTAATATTGTTGCCTGAGTTAATAAATCACCCATTGGAGCAGATCCAGGGTTCCAGTCACTTGCGATGGCTAGTGCTCCACCGGCATCGAGGATAGCACGGGCAGGTGTAAAAGCACATCCTAAACCTATAGAAGCTCCTGGTAGTGCAACAGCGATTACCTCGCTATTTGCTAAATGTTTGATTTCTTCTTCGGTACTTGCTTCCAGGTGATCTGCGCTAATCGCATTAAAATCAATAGCTACTTTACTTCCTCCCGGTGTAAACTGATCTGCATGCACTGTAATATCAAACCCCATTTCTCTGGCAATACTAAAATATTCGTGGATATGATCTGCAGAAAAGGCGCTTTGTTCTATAAAAGCATCTATTCTGTTTGCTAGTCCTTCTTCTCTAAGAATTGGGAATAGAGTAGTACTGATCTCTTGTAAATATTCGGTATGTGTTCCTTCGTAGTCTTTGGGAAGCATATGTGCAGCCAGACAAGTTCCAATCAGATCTATAGTTGTTTTGGAAGCTGCGTTTTTGATAGCACGCAACATTTTTAATTCTTCCTCAATAGAAAGTCCGTATCCGCTTTTGACTTCGGCAGTAGTTACTCCTGTTTGTATCAGACGTTGAGTTCTGTGGATAATACCTTGTTCTAGTTCCTGAGGGCTTGATTTTCGTGTTTGGGTAACAGTATCCCAAATACCACCTCCTGCTTTTGCGATCTCCAAATACGATTTCCCTGCATTACGCATAGCATAGTCATTAGCTCTGGATCCTCCAAAACAGATGTGTGTATGTGCGTCTATAAAACCGGGAAGACATACATAAGAACCTTCGATGGGAATGATTTCTGCATTCACCTCAGCGGCGACCTCTTTTATTGCTTCATGAGGACCAACACTGTGAATGTAATTGTCCTGTATTAAAATACCTGCATTATGGATGATGTCTAATTCTTCATCTTTTAGAGCGCCTTTTACAGGTAGTTTCTGCATGCTGATTAACTGAGAAATCGGACCTATATATGTGTATGATGCCATTTTTATTTTTTTAAATGTATTGTTTAAATAAAAGTCTTTAATTATTTAAAATACATGGTTTTAATACTTGTCCAATTCGTTAGAAAATTGTGTTTTTAAAGTGTTGCTTACTGTTTCGTCAAGTCCGTCGATTACTCGTAAGATAGTTTGGTCTTTGATTAATGAAATAGCTTTTTCTATATCAATAGCAAATACACGATCTTTATCAGCAAAGCTGACATGTTCTCTTACTTTTTCATGAACCGCATTGAGAATAGTTCCTGATTTTAATGGTTTTCTATAATCAAAAGCCTGTGCTGCTGTTAGTAATTCAATGGCTAATATTTTTTCTAGATTGTTAATAACACGAAGGGCTTTTCTACCTCCAATAGATCCCATACTTACATGGTCTTCTTGTCCTAAAGAAGTAGGAATACTATCCGCACTGGAAGGGAAACACAGACCTTTATTTTCACTAGCTAAAGCAGCAGTAGTATATTGGAGGATCATATATCCTGAATTGATTCCTGTGTTCTCCAATAATAATTTTGGAACTCCGGGAGAAGTTCCTTCTAAAGCGAGGTAAATTCTTCTATCTGAAATATTTCCTAATTCTGAAGCTGCTAAACAAGCATAGTCTATAGCCATAGCTAAGGGTTGCCCATGGAAACTTCCTCCACTAATCGTAAGCTCTTCACTTATTACTATAGGGTTGTCAGTTACTGAATTAAGTTCGACTTCGAGTAACTCTTTAAGGTGTAACCAGGCATTTCTGGAGGCCCCGTGAACTTGTGGCATACAACGCAATGAATAAGGATCTTGTACACGTTCACATGCTGCATGATCTTCCATGATCTCCGAACCTTCTAATAAGGCTTTGATTCTTGCTGCTACATGAATATTTCCTTTATAGGCTCTTAGCTGATGTAATTCCGAAAAGAAAGGTTTGATGGAACCTTGTAAGCCTTCGATCATTAAAGCTCCGATAATATCAGCCTGTGATAAACAGCTTTGTAATTTGGCAACTACCTGTACAGCATGTGCTGCAATGAATTGCGTTCCGTTTATGAGTGCTAACCCTTCTTTTGGTCCCAGGTCAATAGGAGATAGGTTGTGTGCTTCAAATAGTTCTGAAGTAGGGATTCTTTTTCCCTCGTATACAACTTCTCCAAGTCCTAATAATGGCAAGAATAAGTGGGATAAAGGAGCCAGATCTCCTGAAGCACCTACTGATCCCTGACAAGGGACTATCGGAATCGCATCATTGTCGATATGCCATAAGATTCTGTCCAATGTAGTTTCTGCAATTCCAGAATATCCTTTGGATAAAGATTGTACTTTAAGAATCAGCATTAGCTTGGCTAATTCCGTATCTATTGGTTCCCCGACACCAACACTGTGACTCTGTAATATATTACTTTGTAAAATTCTGGTTTCTTCTTTAGAAATCATAGTGGTGCATAAAGGACCGAATCCTGTATTAATTCCGTATACAGCCTCTCCTTTTGCTACTATGTTTTCTACTACTTGTCGATTGTCTTTTATTTTGGTTCTAGATGCTTCTGAAATAATTCCTTTTACTTCATTTCTAGCTATTTGCAAAGCTATTCCTGCGGTTAGATATCCTTCTCCGTATAAAAATTGATTCGATATAGTTGCCATTATGTTTTATTAATATTTGAAAACACTAAATTAATGTTTACTTTTAATAATTAGAAATACCAATAATATCAATTATTAATAACTATGGGTTATCAGTTAGAGTTGCGTCATTTTACGTATTTTCTGGCAGTAGCAGAAGAATTGCATTTTAGGAAAGCGGCGGAACGCCTTTTTATTTCTCAACCTGGACTTAGTAGGCAGATTAAGCAAATGGAAGAAATAATGGGGGCAGCTTTGTTTATAAGAAATAAGCGTAATGTAACCTTGACAGCTGCGGGAGTTTATCTCAAAAAGGAAATAGAATTTATTTTTAATCACATAGATTTCACAATTCGACAAACTTCATTGATTGACAAGGGAAGTGAAGGGGAGGTACGAATTGGTTTTCTTGGTTCGGCAATGCAGACAGTTATTCCCGATTTATTGGTGAAAGCAAATCATGCCTATCCAGATATACAGTTTAGTCTGGAGGAAACAACCAACCACGATCAGGTAGAAGGAATCCTAAAAGATCACCTGGATATAGGTTTTGTTCGGTTGGACAGAGTACCTGAAGGAATTGCTAAAAAAACGGTACATATGGACACTTTTTCTTTGGTGCTGCCTCAGGATCACGAATTAGATGTAGCTTCTTTTCAAAGTATTGATCAGGTAGCAGGAGAGAACTTTATTCTTTTTTCATCGGATTATAGTCCGTTGTATTACGATAAAATTATGAGTATCTGTGAGGATAAAGGATTTCATCCCAAAGTAACGCATAAATCAGTGCATGCGCAGACCATTTTTAGACTAGTAGAGAATAAATTGGGCGTGGCTATTATTCCTACTTCATTGCAACATGGTTTTGATATGAATATTAAATTCATAGAGATTCCTGCTATCAGACAACAGGCAATCCTTTCGGTAATTTGGAAAAAGGATAATAGAAATCCAGCATTAAAAATGATTCAGCCATTTTTGTAACAATGGATGTTTGTAAAGAGGAGATTTCCTTAGAGTAATGCTTTTTTGTAGGTTTCTAGACAGCGTTCTCTGGCAGTTTTATGATCTACTATTGGAGTAGGATAGCTCAGTTCTTGCAGATCTTTTACCCAGGTTTTGATGTAGCTATGTGATTTGTCAAATTTTGTGATTTGAGTAGTAGGGTTAAATATTCTGAAATACGGAGCTGCATCTACTCCCGATCCGGAAGCCCATTGCCAGTTCCCTACATTAGCTGCTAATTCATAATCGAGTAGGGTTTCTGCAAAATATGCTTCACCCCATCTCCAATCGATTAAGAGATGTTTGCAGAGAAAACTTGCTACTACCATACGCACCCGATTGTGCATATATCCCGTTTGCTGTAATTGCCTCATTCCTGCATCAACTAATGGGTATCCTGTAAGCCCTTTTTTCCATTTTTCAAATTCAATTTCATTATTTCTCCATGGTATCCGATCATATTTTGGTTTAAATGCGCTATGAGGAGTGTGTGGAAAATGCCAAAGGATTTGCATAAAAAATTCTCTCCAGATTAATTCGGACAAGAATGTTTTGTTAGGTTGTTCTATTGCTTTTTGAACTACTTCTCTTATACTGAGAACGCCAAAACGCAGATAAGGACCTAACCTGGATGTACCAGAGGCAATTGCAGGAAAATTTCTTGTCTCTTCATAATTGTTGATGCGTATCGATGAGAGGTCATACGGAGTAACGGTTTTGTCAGATACCTTGAATCCGATTTCTGTCAGTGTAGGGAACTTTTTTTTGATAGAAGCAAAATTGTTCCCTTTAATAGAAAATGGCACTAGTAACGAAGAATCAAATTTCTCTAACCATTTGTTCTTATAAGGGGTATAGACAATATAGGGAGAATTGTCTTTTTTTACGATATCCTCTTTCTCAAAAATAACCTGATCTTTATATGTATGCCAGGAAATATTTTTACTTTTCAGAAAGTTTCCTATGCAGGTATCTCTTTCTGTGGCATATGGTTCATAGTCATGATTAGTGTAGACTGCCTGAACGTCATAGTCGTTGCAAATTTGTATAAAAGCAGTTTCCGGATTAGTATGATAAAGATGTATTGATGAACTAAAGGTGTTTTCTAATGTATCCTGAATGTTTTTTAATAAGGAGTATATAAATGATATTCTTGCATCGTCTTCAGGAAGACCAGATATAATGTCAGTATCAAATATAAAGACAGGGATCACAGGAAGCCCACTTGATAATGCATGATGCAAAGCGGTATTGTCGTATAATCTCAGGTCTCTTCGAAACCAATGGATGGCTACTTTTTGTTTCATTAAATTAAAGGTAATTTGTTTTTAGAAAATACTGTACAGGTATTAGTGGGTGTGTAAGGTCGACATTCCTCCGTCAACACCAATAACTTGACCTGTAATCCAACTGCTGTCATCACTTAATAAGAATTTGGAAATATTAGCGATGTCAGTAGTTTGACCAATACGTCCTAAAGGATGCCTGTCATTCATTTTTTGTTTTTTGAGGTCTGTGCTCAATAATTGATTGGCTAATGGGGTATTGGTTAGGGATGGGGCGATAACGTTTACTCTGAATTTAGGAGCGTATTCTGCGGCTAAGGCTCGTGCAAAACCTTCGATGGCTCCCTTGGCAGCAGCAACACTGGTGTGATAAGGCATTCCTAGTTTTACAGCTACCGTACTAAAAAAGATAAGACTGGCTTGCGTGGCATTTTTTAATCTGGGAAGAATAGTATGGATTACTTTAATTAAGAAGGTAAAATTAATCTGAAGGTCTTTTTCAAAAGCTTCATGTGATAATTGTTCGAAGGGTTTTAGTGTAATGCTTCCCGGGCAATACACAAATCCATCAATGGTTTCTGGTAGCAAAGAGATATCTATTTCATCTTTAGTCGCATCATAAGGGATGTGTGTTACTTCTAAATTTCCTAAATTCTCTGCTGTTCTGGAAGCGATAAAGATATTGTATTCTCTGTGTAGTTTTAATGCTATTTCAAAACCAATACCATAGCTTCCACCAATGAGGAGTATATTTTTCATTTGCTTATTTTTATCGTTTAAAAGGTTAGATAGCGGCTTTGATAGTTGTTTTAATCAAGCCGGTTTCATTATTGAATAATACGTTCACATATATGTTCGTAATGAAACGAAGTTAGTCAAATGTACCAAATAAATCAATTAGCTTTTTTCTTCGATACTTGAATATTTCTTCCAATTTTGGTTTGACAATAAAAGGATGTATACAACGCCCCAGAATTCCAAATGGTAGTTTATAATCTATGATATCCTCCATTTCTACACCTCCGGGAATTTCTTTGATAAAATGTTTGTGATGCCATAGTGCATATGGTCCGAATCGCTGCTCATCAACAAAATAATGCTGATCTACAACATGTGTGATTTCTGTTACCCAGGTGTTTTTTATTCCCAATACTGGAGTAACAATATATTGAATGATTTGTCCTGGGTACATTTTTCTATCAGCTCCGGATACAATAGTAAACCCCATATAATCAGGAGTTATTACGGATAGGTTTTTAGGATCGGATAAGAAGTTCCATGCAGCTTCTACAGAGAGGGGTAATCTCTGTTTTTGAGATAAACGATATAACTTCATCGTAGTGTATTTTTGATATGCTTTCTATTCTGGGAATAGAAATTTAGATGTTTAGATACGTTCAGGAGATACGTATTATCTCCTATGTAAAAAAATGCTTACAATCTTGAGATAAGACAGTCGGTCTTATTTAGACATGCATAAGTACATACAAATATACAACTAAATTGTTTAATTATTTCGTTTATTTGTTAAACAAACTATGAGCAGTCAACGCAACAGTTGTCTGGTTTAGTCAGTTTGCACGTTCCGACAGCTAATAGTGCTCCGATACAAGGAGCGATAAAATATAACCATTGGTGTTCCCAATGTTCTGATAATAGAGCAGGGGCAAATGAACGAGCCGGATTCATAGAAGCATTGGTAACTGGTCCTGCAAAAATAGCTTCTAAGGCTACGGTTCCTCCGATAGCGATACCGGCCATAATTCCAATTTCCTTGGAACCGGTAGACACATTTATAATAACCAGCATTAGAAAATAAGTTAGTATTAATTCCATTATAAATGCTCTAAAAGGTGTAATACTCGGAATGGTACCTCCCAGAAATTCACTTTCGGGGAATAGTAATAAAAGGATTGTACTGGCCAGAATAGCACCTGTAGTTTGTGCTATGATAAAAATAGGGACTTCTCTCCATTCAAATTTTTTGGCAAAAGCGAATGCGATTGTTACAGCGGGATTGAGATGGGCTCCTGAAATCTCTCCAAATGCATAGATCATTGCCATTACAATTAATCCCCAGGTAATCCCGATACCGACATGGGTAACATCACCACCGGTAACTTCGTTGATAGTCATTGCGCCTGTACCACAGAATATTAATGCAAAGGTACCAATGAACTCGGATATGTATTTTCTTCTCATATCTAAAGATAAAATGTCAGCAAATATAACATTCCTTAATTTAAGGTTTTGTTAACTTTTAGTTCAGCCGAGACCAATTACTTACTTTTATAAAAATCATTTAATTTTAATATTTGACACGATGAAAAAAATTGTCTTATTTTTAAGCACATCACTATTTTGCTTAGGGGCTACTGCACAGGTTGAAACGCCACAACCTAGCCCGAATTCTAAGATAGAACAGGTAGTGGGATTAACAGATGTTACCGTTTCTTATTCTAGACCCAGTAAGAAAGGTCGTACTATATTCGGAGGATTGGTTCCTTATGATAAATTATGGAGAACTGGTGCTAATGCGAATACTAAAATATCGTTTAGCGATGATGTTAAAATAGGAGGGAAAGAACTAAAAAAAGGAGAGTATGCGGTTTTTACAAAACCTGGAAAAGAGAATTGGGAGGTTATATTCTATTCTGATGCTTCTAACTGGGGTACTCCTAGAAATTGGGATGATAGTAAGGTAGCACTGAAAACAACTGTTAAGGCTAGTGCATTACCAATGAGTGTGGAGACCTTCACGATTTTATTTAGTGATTTTACAATGGATAGCGCGAAACTTAATTTTGTATGGGATACTACAGAAGTAGCTTTTAAAATTGAGGTTCCTTCTAAGAAAAAAGCAATAGCAAGTATTGAGAAAGTATTAGCAGGACCTAGTGCTAATGATTACTATCAAGCAGCTGTTTTTTATAAGAATACAAAAGATTTTGCAAAAGCAAAACAATATATAGACAAAGCGGTTACTTTGAGAAAAGAGCCTGCTTTTTGGCACCTGAGACAACAATCTCTTATTTATGCTGCTAGCGGAGATAAAGCAGGAGCGATTAAAGCTGCAAAATCATCGCTAGAACTTGCTAAAAAAGCTGGAAATGATGATTATGTAAAACTAAATCAAGATTCCTTAAAAGAATGGGGGGCGAAGTAACAGATACCCTTATACATTCATAAATAGTAAACTACCTTAGGGATTATACCCTTTGGCAGTGCCAATAAAAAAAGCCGGTATGTATGCATACCGGCTTTTTTTAATAGATAAGGTTTATTTGTTGTCGTACCTGATCTAATAATTGTATCAATTGCAGACTTTTATCAAAAGACATTATTGGGCTTTCGGTTTTTTCTGCCAAAAGCATTTCTTGAGCATGTGCTGCCTCAAAATTATAACCGAAGGTGGTTACAGGAAATTTTCTTGTTTCTTTTTTACCATTTTTTTCTATAGTAAAACTGGTTGGTTTATGAAATTGTGAATGTATATGTATGGTTCCTTCTTCAAAAACAAGGATAGCTTCTGTCTTTGTTTTTTTAGTAATCGTACTATATAAACTGGCAGAAACTCCACTTTTGTATTGTAATTTAATGTGGCAATTCTCATCTACTCCGGTTGAAGTCATGTTCGCGGAAGCTTGTATGTCATCAGGGTAACCAATCATGCTTAGCGCAGCAAAAAGAGGATAAATACCAATATCGAGAAGACTACCACCTCCTAACGCTTTGTTGTAGACTCTGCTATCAGGATCAAAAGTACTGTAATATCCAAAATCAGCCGTTAAAGATCGGATTGCTCCTAATTCTTTATTGTTAATAATAGACAACAGCTCTTGATAGTGTGGTAAAAAATAGGTCCATAATGCTTCCATTAAGAACAATTTATTCTTTTGAGCAAGTGTAATCATCTCCTGAACTTGCTCTTTGTTCATCGCAAATGGTTTTTCACATAGCACTGCTTTTTTATGATGTAAACAAAGAAGTGTCTGCTCATGATGGAAAACATGAGGAGTAGCAATATAAATAATATCGATATTGTCATCCTTACACAATGTTTCGTAAGATGTGTAATAGGTTCGGGCATTGTATTGATTAGCAAAGTTTTGAGCATTTTCTGTACTCCTGCTTGCTACAGCAGTTAATTGAGCATTAGGAACTGTTTGTAAGTCTTGTGCAAATTTTCGCGCAATAGATCCACATCCTAATATGCCCCAATGTATTGTTTTATCCATTTATTCCAGCCTTTGATTTTGATGGAGTTATTGATTGAATTAGCAATGCCAGAATGAATACTAATATACAACCGAACAGATTTAACCATAAATATGGCATCCAATCATAATACCAGCCGATAATTACGATAATCTGTGTAATGATAGCAGCAGTAAATGTAGCGTTGCTTTTTACATATTTGATAAAGAAAGCTAATAAGAAAATTCCAAGAACATTCCCATAAAAAATAGAACCTATAATATTGACTAATTGAATTAGATTATCAAATAAATTAGCAACACAAGCGACCAAAATTGCCAGAATACCCCATAACAAAGTAAAAAGCTTAGACATTTTTACATAATGAGTCTCCTCTCTGGGAGTTGTAACATTACGTTTATACAGATCTATGGCTGTAGTAGAAGCCAGGGCGTTTAATTCCGAAGCTGTAGAAGACATGGCAGCAGATAATATAACCGCTAGTAATAAACCAATTAATCCCCGTGGAAGATTCGTAAGGATAAAGTGAATGAATACGTAATCTTTATCATTGGTTTCGATATCTTTATCTGCATTCTTAATGAATACTTTAGCTACTTCTCGGACAATTTTTTCTGAAGCATCTAAGTTAGCGATACGATATTTGGCAATATTTTTAGCAGAACTATTTTCCTCGGCATTATTGAAGGTGTGAATTGCTTCCTGTTTTAAAGTTTGAAAAGCAATTTGATTTTTTTCCAATTGTTGATATTCATCGCTATATGCTGATGATACAACGGCAGTTTTAGCAACAGGGTTAAAATTGAGAGGCGAAGTATTGAACTGGTAAAAAACAAATACCATCACTCCTACCAGAAGGATAAAAAACTGCATAGGGACTTTTAATAAGCCATTGAATATCAATCCCATTTGGCTTTCCCTGATTGATTTTCCAGAGAGGTATCGCTGTACCTGACTTTGATCAGTTCCAAAATAGGAGAGGGCTAAAAATGTACCTCCTATTATCCCACTCCAGAACGTATATCGATTATTAAAATCAAAAGAAAAATCCAATACTTCCATTTTGCCACTGGCTCCTGCAATTTTTAAGGCTTTGTTAAACGTGATATCTTCAGGTAAATAGCTTACAATAAGAAAAAAAGCAATAAACATTCCTGTGAATATAATTGCCATTTGTTGTTTTTGGGTGACACTAACGGCTTTTGTTCCGCCTGATACGGTATACATAATAACAAGTACTCCGATAACAATATTTAAGAGTGTTAGGTTCCATCCTAATACTGCTGATAAGATGATTGCCGGGGCAAAGATGGTAATTCCAGCTGCTAATCCTCTTTGAACAAGAAAAAGAATGGCTGTTAGTGTTCTTGTTTTTAAGTCAAATCTCCCTTCGAGAAATTCATAGGCTGTATAGACCTTCATTTTGTGATATAAAGGAATAAATATCATACAGATGACAACCATAGCTATGGGGAGTCCGAAATAAAATTGTACAAATCCCATCCCACTATGAAAGGCTTGTCCGGGTGTAGATAAGAAAGTAATCGCACTTGCCTGAGTAGCCATTACAGAAAGTCCAATAGTCCACCACTTGGCCTCACTACCTCCTTTGATATATTCTTGTACGGTAGTACTTCCTTTTGTTTTCCATGCCCCGTATAAAACGATAAATAATAATGTTCCTATAAGAACGATCCAGTCTATTGTATGCATAAATGTTTCTTTTTACTCAATAATATCGAGATGTAAATGCTTCAGGACTTGCTCCGAAACTAGCATTCATTTTCTAAATAGTGTTCGGTATGCTTGTACCGAACTGGTTTGCTAAACATTAATTTATGATAATCCCTGTGTGATCCAATAGAACAACAGGATGTATATCGCATTGGCTATCAGTACAAGTGTATAATGTTTTTTCCAGATGAATTTTTGTTCCATATGTATATGTATTATTTTCCTAGAGAAAGTAAGTTGGCAAAAAGGCGATATGCTCCTGATACACCGGCAGGAAATTCTCTAAAGAAACTAAGTCCTGTGTATACGTAATATCCTTTCCCGTATTTAGCAACGAGCAGCGAGCCTTTTTTTTCTGTTTCTCCTTTGTCATGCATCGCAAAAATTGGCTGGTATTCTTTGGCCCATTGATTGGGGAAATACAGCCCTCGTTCCTGTACCCATCCTTCAAAGTCTTTTTGAGTGATTTTATTGGGTTGCATCAGTACCGGATGGTCTGTAGCCAAAAAAGAAACTGTGGCATTTTCATCGGTAACCCGATCCCGGGATAATGCTAATTTATAAGGACCTAATTTGTCTGTTACTTTTAATCGGTGACTCGTATTGTATTGTACGATCAGGTTTCCTCCATTTTCTACATAGCGTAATAAATGTTCTTGTTTTTGTACCAATGCTTCTATGGTATTATAAGCTCTGATTCCAATAACAATGGCATCGTATTGTGCTAGGTTATTTTTGGTAATGGTCTGTGGGTCTATTACCTGAACAGAATATCCTATTTGCTCTAAGCTTTCCGGGACAATATCTCCGGCACCTTCTATATATCCGATATGCTGCCCCTTTTTCTTAATGTCTAACCGAACAACTTTTGTCTCAGATGGGAGTACAACAGTTTGATAGGGGATATGATCGTAATCGATGGTAACGATTTCTTTATCAAATTTTTTAGTATTTATCTGTACTTCTGGGACTAAATACCCTTCGTGTTGTTCTGCAGGTGGAGTTACCGTAAAAGTGATGTTTTTTTCTTCTCCTTTTCGCTTAAAACTCAAAGGAACATTTTCAGGAGTGATCGTCCATCCTTGTGGGTGCGATAAGCGCAGTGTTCCAGTAAGGTTGTTTTTACTAGCTGCAATTTTTACAGGAATTTGCTTAGAAGATCCATCTGCGAAGATGATGACTTTGTCTTTAATACTGACAGAAATTTCAGGGACAATCTCTAATGGTCGATAGACTTCACCTTTTACAGGGTCATTTCGTTTAAAAACCACTTCTTTTATAAACGGAATTTGATAAGTTCCTGTAGTTAGTATAAAGTTAGCTTGTATAATTCGTGATGTTCTTGGATTTCCGATATGATTCTGATCAGCAACTTGATACATTCCTAGTGTTCCTTTGTTTTCTAACCAGTAAGGGCTTGTATATTTTTCGGTATTGGATACAGTTCCGGTTTCTTTGTAGCTGTATTTATTATTGTCGATTAACTCTTTTTGAATAGGATGAGAAATTCCTAAAGCAGGAATGTCTATTTGCGCAAGTGTAAATGGAGCAGTACTTCTGTTAATTGCTTCGATATTAATTTCTAATTGACTTCCAGGAGTAGCGGTAGAGGTATTGGCAACTGCTTCCAGGTATATTCCTGCTGCTGCTGCGATAATATTTTTTATTTCGGTTGTTTTGACCTGTTTCCAATGCGTATCTTCTAATGACTGAATTAATTGATATGCCTTAAGTAATTGTGGAATTGATTTTTCTGGTTGTTTAAAATCGTATGTTTTTTCTACCTGATGAAGGATTGTACCAATGACTTTCCCTCCTTTAATGCGATTCCAGCTGGTATCGATTCCTTCGAATATATTTTTTGAATCCTTAGGGAATGTTCCTTTTATAAGTTCTATATATTCTAATTGGGTTCCTCTTGTTCCTGTACTACCAAACCCTTGAGATTTGTGTTGACTTCTGCTTAATGATGCAATTTCAGTATTAGATAATCCAGAGGTTGGGTAATAGATTCCTGTATCAAAGGAAATCAGGTTTGACTTATCAGCGTTTTTAAACTTTTCTCTACTTCCATAAAACCACCATGAAGTATTGAAAAACAACCGTTTAGGTTGCCAAGGTGTTACCTTATCTAATTGTTCCGGATATTGGTCTTTTTTATTGACAATATCGAAAGCTTCTACACTTAGCATAGCAGAAGTAGTATGATGACCATGAGTAGTTCCAGGGGTTCTATGGTTAAACCGGTTAATAATTACATCGGGTTTGAATTTTCTAATTGCCCAAACAACATCTGCCAAAACTTCTTTCTTATCCCATATATCTAAGGTTTCATCAGGATGTTTGGAATAGCCAAAATCATTAGCTCTGGTGAATAACTGTTCCCCTCCATCAGTAGCTCTGGCAGCCATTAACTCTTCTGTTCTGATAACTCCTAATAATTCTCTGATTTCGGGACCAATTAAATTTTGTCCACCATCTCCTCGAGTAAGAGAGAGGTATGCGGTTCTGGCTTTTACTTTATTAGCCATATAAGAAATCAAACGGGTATTTTCATCATCAGGATGTGCTGCAACATATAATACAGAACCCAAAAAATTTAATTTTTTAATGGCTTCGTGAATTTCTACAGCATTGGGTTTTTTAGGTTGTTGGGCATATACTGATAAAGTACCTATAAGAATAGCTATAGGAAAAATAAATAATTTTCGCATCATTAGTAAGACAGATAAGTTATTGATATATCTCAAATATAAAAAGATAAAATTCGTACGATTTATGTTTAAGGTTACTTTAACAAGATAGTTTTTCCTGTTTAAAGAAATTTTAAAGTAAGAGTACCTGCACAAAAGTGGTTTCAGCAGTGATCAGAATATTGATAGAATGAGATGGGTTTCTCTGCTGAAAAAAGATGTTTACTCGAGTTTAAGTAGGGAGACGATACTTCTGTCTTCCAGTAATGAATGATTAAGATTTTAGTAATGAATACTTGTTGTAAAAGATTCTATTTCGGCATGAACTTAGTATGGTCAGAAGGTTTGAATTCTTTTTTTACAGTACTTTCTTTTTTTAAGTCCGAAACAACTTCTGTGGTGGTCGTATTCTTTTTGGTAGAAGTGGTAGTTTCTTTTTTTTCAGTGTTTGTTTTCGGTTTTTTAAGATAGGTTATAACAACTAATGAAATAAGAATAAAGCTAGCGATCCCTGCATAAAGTACAGCAGCGTTCTGAATGAGAATAATAATTCCCAAAATAGAAAAAAGAGCACCCCAGTATTGCATGGGAATCCAAAATAAGGTGTGCTGATTTTTGATGGTAAATAGCTTCCCCGTTGTTTTATCTTTAATAATTTTTGCATTGTCGATATTCCATTTTTTTCCGAAATACCAACTAAAAAGAGCTGCTGAAAAAGCTGCAATGACAAATCCATAGTCATCATACTCTTTAGGTAATATGTATAAACTTCCTACTAGTGTTAGTATAAATAATATTGCTGAAAAAATACCTCTTCCTGACCAAACAATCATATCAAATTAATTTTAAAAATTAGTATTTACTATCGTGTCTTTTAATCCGTACAAACGTTATCATGGTTGTTTGTCCTTCCAGATAGTTGTTATTAGTTCTAAACTATGCTAAAATCATGTGAGAGGTGATAAGAGTGCTATGCTAAAATAATTGATTTTATGGGGAGATCAAAATAAAAGTGTTTTTAATAATTTTTTGATTTGTGTATAGCTGTTTGCTATCTTAATTCATAAAACAATGAATGATACTTAATAGATATTATCAGGTCGTTGATTTTTTATTCCATAGGAGGGGGTAATAAAGCTGTTATTATGTATGATGTAATTATTGTTGTATTTACTGTGGTCATATAATTCATACTAATTACATACTGCATGATGTATTGAATAGTAACTTCATTAGCTTGCGGCAACTGGCGAATAAGGAATATGAGAGTCATGAAGAATAATTTTTAATTCTCCTTGACTATTTTTAGTATAGGCAAATGAGTATTCCACTTTTACATCATCTCCTCCTGCCACAGGAGTAAAATAATAATTTCCCATTGCAACAGCCATATTACCAATAATTTTGGTTCCAATATTTTCCCATCGAACAGCTGACCATGGTTTTATTGCGAATCCGTGATCTTCTGAAAAACTTTTATTCCCTCCGATAAAATAAGATAAAGCACCTTCAAAGTTTTTTCGGAATTGTTTAGCTGACACAAGAGTTGGTTTAAATAAAACTTCTCCTTCTTTATAGTTGTAAAACTCATTAATATGCTCGGTTGCAGCTGCTTGATAATCTCCATTTTCCTGAAAAACAGTACCAATTTTTACAATGCCTTCTCCCCATGCTTTTTGAGCGGCTAGAATTTCTTTTTCTGTAATAGTAGCTAGAGTCTCTGAGTTTGTCATAACATTTTTTTGATGTTCCATATTGATGTAATTAAAAATTTAATAGACTAATTGAGTTAATTGTGATTTTATATAGTGCTAATTATATTCGTTTTTGTGAGATAAAAATCACAAAACACTCTTGTTAATGCAACTAAGTTACAAAAAGACTTTGATTTCTGATAACAAAAATTACATAGCCTTTTATTTTTAATAACATGTGTATGTGCCAATATGGACTTAGTAAAGAGGGAATTTTATGAGGTCTATATTATATCTGAGCCGTTATTTTTTGAACTTCCGGCAATACCTCTTTTTCAAACCATTGATTTTTTTTAAGCCAGATATTATTGCGGGGTGAGGGGTGGGGAAGAGGTAGGTAGGTTGGTAAATACGTTCTGAAATTTTTTACGGTATCGGTGAGTGTACTTTTCTTGAGATCTTTGAGATAATAAGACTGTGCATATGTACCAATGAGTATGATTAGTTTTTTATCAGGGATAGCAGATAGTACTTTTTTATGCCATAGTGGGGCGCATTCTTTTCTTGGAGGAAGGTCTCCGGTTTTTCCTTTACCCGGGTAGCAAAACCCCATAGGGACAAGCGCAAATTTTTCTGGAGTGTAAAACGTCTCTTTATCAACAGCCAGCCATTGTCGCAATCGTTCACCACTTTTATCGTCCCACGGAATCCCTGTTTTATGTACAATACTGCCAGGAGCTTGTCCTATTATAATAATACTACTTTTAGGGTGAGCAGTAACAACCGGATTTACTCCATTTGGTAAATTAGATAAACAGTAGTTACATTTTTTTATTTCTTCTAATAGGGTATCCATACTTTTTTTAAAGAGAAATTAAGGTTTGTTGCAGGACTAACTATAATTCCTGACTGATCCTGTAATTGGTCTTTTAATATACTGATTCCTAACTAAAAAAATGATTTGATTACTGTAGATTTATTAAGAGATACTGCTATTGTCCAAACGTTTATTTTTTTCGTTGTACAAATTCGAGTGATTCCAGAGAAACATTCGTTGTAAATATACCAAACCAAATGATATAAAAACAAAGAAACATTATGACTTTTATATATGTGGGTGCTTGAGCTAACACTCAAGATTACTAGTTTTTTCCGTTCGAGGCAAGCCCAGGGGTATTAAACCCTCCTAGAATAAAAAAGCGCCTTTTTTTAAGGCGCTTTTTGGTTTTTTATATGGCTAGATTATTAATGTTTCACGAAACGTTTTACATAACTGTTCTTTCCGGATGAGATTTTTAAAATATACATTCCGTTCTCTATCGTTCCTACATCTATTTTCTTAGCTTTTTCTCCGCTCATAATAACTTTTCCTGTTACATCAAATATGCGATATGATGATGATTTAAGTAGTGCTTCTGGCAGAGAAATTGATAACGTACCAGAGAATGGTTCCTGATAAATCGCTAGTTCTGTGGTTAATGGAGGGGATGATGTCATAGAGGTTAGCATCTTACTTCCATTACATGAACCTAGGTTATCCCAACCTCCTGAAGCATTTTTTTGATACAAGGTATCATTATATACTACCTTATCCCCAGGTTGATATCTCACGCCTGACCTCCATGGTGCTACTCCATCACAAATTCCTCCTCCGGGAGTTTTCTTGGTTGTAAATGTTATTATATCTGAATACGGAGCATCTGTTCCTTGTGCATTTCCTGTAGTACCACATCTTCCTAAGTTTTCCCAACTATTACTGGTTTTTCGATATAAGGTGTTCAGATATACTACCTTGTCTCCAGGCTGATAATTTACTCCTGATCTCCATGGAGCAACCCCTTCACAGATATCTCCAGTAGTTCCTGTACAGGTATATTTTATACGTAACTGATAGGTTGTTTCCGGACTAAGATTTTTCAACCCTAAAGTGTTTGATGTAGCTTCAACTATTGTATAAGCATTAGCAGTAGTCTTTTTATATTCCACAATATAAGTAGTCGTTCCATCTGCAACATTCCAATTAATAGTAGCCGACACATCTTTTATATCAGTAGCTGTTACCCCTGTTACTTTCTGGCAATCACCTCCTGTATCTTCTAATGTTTTAACAGAAATGATATTAGAAAATGCCGAATAGTTTCCTGCTGCATCTTTTGCTCTGACTTTAAAACGATATGTAGTATTTGCTGTGAGTCCATTAATTGTTTCGCTAGTTGTTACTACTGTCGCAACTACAACATCATCTTGATAAATTTCATATCCAGTTACTCCTACATTGTCTGTTGAGGCTGTCCAACTTAAACTTACACTAGTTTTAGTTTTTCCAGTAGAGACCAGATTAGATGGTGCAGTTGGAGCTTGAGAATCAGAATTACCTTGAGCTAATAAGACTGCTTGATGTGCATCAACCAAACCATACCCCATTTGGTTATTCCAAGTTCCATTTGGACGCCCTCCTGTAGTAGCATATCTATATGTTCCTACTTTCTGAGCAGATTGCTCGATAATTGTATTTACCTCACTAAATGTTAAGTTTGGATTAACGCTTAATATTAGTGCTGCAACTCCTGCTACTACTGGACATGCCGATGAAGTTCCGTTAAAAGTTTGCGTATAATCTGTTGAAGAATATCCATTTCTCCCCTGATTGTCTGTAGTAGGCATTTTTACTCCAGGAGCTACAATATCCAATTGGGTTCCAAAACAACTCCCCCAATTACTCTCTCCATCACAAGAGTTTGGATTTTTACGCTCTGCACAAGGACTCATTGCTCCTACTATTAATAAATCTGGATTACTATTTCCTGGGTATCGAATATTTGTGTTATTCTCATTACCTGCAGCAAAAACAATGACACAACCTTTTCCTTCTCTACCTTTAGTTAATGTATTTTTGATAGCATTATCTATAATGCTTGATGGGGCATATCCTCCCCAAGAATTACTAATCACATCTGCTCCATTTTGCCATGCCCAATTAAAACCACTTGCTAATTGAGACGGAGTATCTGAATTTTTAAGATTTATACTAATAGACATTAATTTTGAAGTAGGTGCAACACCCGAAATTCCTAAATTATTGTCTTTAACAGCTCCTATAATACCAGCACAAGCAGTTCCATGACTTCCTCTTACTGTAGCTGGGGATGTTCCGTTATTAGCGTCAAACCCTGTTCCGTAAACATTAGCCTGTAAATCTGGATGATTCATTTCTAATCCATGATCATACACAGCTGTTTTGATACTTGGATTTCCAGTAGTTATGCTCCAAGCTTCCTCTATTTTGATATCAATTCCTGCGGTTCCTCCATTCTGCCCTGTATTATTTAAAGACCATTGGTTATTGAAATAAGTATCATTCGAAGTTTCTATATTGTGATACCTGAAAGCAGGTTCTGTACTCTCAAATAAACCTGTTTCGTAAAAAATGTTAGCAAGCTGTATTGAATTTAATTTATTTTTGGATGTTACAGAAAGCGTAAACCAAAGCGGCATGAACTTATCATGACCTAATACTTCTAGATCCATCTCTTTTGCTTTTTTATAGAGAATATCAATGTCGTTTTTATCTTTAAGTTTTACATAGAAATTATTTGATAACCCTAATTCTCCTCCACTCTTTGTTGTATATGTTGGAGAAACCATTAAAATATTAGGTAATTTCTTATAAGATTCGATCTCTTTATAATAATCTGCTATAGTTATATTTTTGCTTGTAGACACTTCCATATAATAGCTTTTTACAGCTTTCTTAGAATTTGCGTTAGCATCTAATGAAACTAAAGTAGCTCTCGAATTATCTTCAACTATTTCTTTTATTTTTATTGAATTACTACGCAAAGATTTAAAAGAGTTAATAGAATTTTCTCCCTCAAATGAAATAGAAATAGTTTTAGTATCTATATCTAAAAAGAATTTTTCTCCTTTGTAGTAATAGAAAGTATCTGATTGTTTTTGCCCAAAGACATTTACTGCAAAAAACAGTAACATCAATGGTGCTATTTTATATATTATGTTTTGCATGATGTTTGTTTGTAAAATTGTTATAGAAGTAGTTTAAACTTTTTTAATTCAATATAAAAAACGGTGCTTTTAACACTTCATAGCACTGCTATAAAGTAGGAAAAAGACAGAAATTAGGTAAAAAAGATATTTTTTACAGCGAATAGAAAAACTCAAATCACTTCATTCAAAAATAGATGCCTATTTTTAAATAAATATGTTTTATTTTTTTGGCAAGATGGGAATTCAACGTACTGATAAGCTTATCTAAATTATCTATGAAGTTAATTCCACTATTTTTAAAAGTAGTTTTATACTTTTTTCAGCCAAATGTATATGGTGTTTATCGATTTCTTATTCACCACTATAAAAGAAGACAGAAAAGACTGTTCGTGTAGTTAAAATTTTCAGTTGAGTTTGCATTATTGTTTGATTTTTTGTGTTTAAAGTTAATTTGTTTATTTTAATGTTGAGCTCTTATTAAAATTTGTTAGTCAAAAGTAAAGATTAATTCAAATAAATAAATATGGTAAAAACGTAACAACAAGATGGTTATAGCTTAATTTTTATTATAGGATCTGTTATGTTACCTCTTGATTTTCAATAATGCAACACTGTTGCGTTATTGAAAATAAAAGGATTTTACTAAAAATAAGAATGTCGAAATCGAAGAAAATTTTAGAAGAAAATACCAATATATGTTTAATTAAATTAAGCCCTAATTATCTATTAATTAACAGTTAATTAACAAAATATTAACACTTATTTAGTAAATTAATAAATATAATTTGGGATAAATCAGTACTATTTTTGGATATCCATAATTACCTCTATATCAATTATACTGCTGTATCAAACAAAGACTTAGGTTTTATGACTATTTTCAGTTTTACGGCGGAGTTAGGTAGCGAAGAAGCTTGTAGATTACGTTTTAAAGAAGAAAGAGATAGGTAAGGTGTTATTTGCAAGAGGTGTCCATGTAAAAATTATTATTGGCTGAAAGGCAAATGGAGTTATGAATGTAAATCTTACTGAGCTGTACTTTTTTGCGAAGAGGTACTATTATGGTACAATACTACCTGGAGCTTGTCCTATTATAATAATACTACTTTTAGGGTGAGCAGTAATAACCGGATTTACTCCATTTGGTAAATTTAGATAAACAATAGTTGCATTTTTTTATTTCTTCTAATAGGGTATCCATATTTTTTTAAAGAGAAATTAAGGTTTGTTGCAGGACTAACTATAATTCCTGACTGATCCTGTAATTGGTCTTTTGATATACTGATTTCTAACTAAAAAAATGATTTGATTACTGTAGATTTATTAAGGAATACTGCTACTGTCTAAACGCTTATTTTTTTCGTTGCACAAATTCGAGTTGTTCCAGAGAAACATTCGTTGTAAATATACCATAGTTCACTACTGCTTTTTCTTTTTCAATACTATCGATGGTTCCTACAGATTTTCCATCTATCATTCGAACCCGGTCACCAATTTTAAGTACTACTTTTGGTTTTTGTTCCGCAATTTTTTCTTCTTTCTTCTTTTCTTCCTTTTTCTTTTCCCGAATAACGGCTACTTTCTTTTCAACTTCTTTGACAATTTTTTCTTTTTTGACCTTTTCAGCTTTTTTTTGTTTGGGATGTTGCTTCTTTCTTTTAGAGTTTTCTACTTGTATAATTTTAAAAAATTCAGCAAAGAGCTCTTTTTTCTTTTTATTATTAAAATAAGTCTCTCCCAGGTCATTTATTTTTTGTCCCAGATAGATCATCCGCTGGTTACTGTCATATAATTCTTGATAGCTTTCCAATTTCTCCTGTATACGTTGATTGGTTTTTTCTAACTGTTCTTTTTCAGTAATTGCTTCTAGCTCTTTTTTCTTTAGGTTATCTGTAGTTTTTTGTAGTTTGGAGCGTTCTTTTTGTAAATCAGCAATACTCTTATCAAAACGAATTTTTCCACGCTGAACCTTCTTTTTAGCCTTATTAATCAAATTGTATGGTATTCCATTTTTTTGTGCTACCTCAAACGTAAAAGAACTTCCGGCTTCTCCTAGGTGTAATTTAAAAAGAGGCTCTAATGTTTTGGCATTAAAAAGCATATTAGCATTGGTCATATGCGGTAATTCATTAGCCAACATTTTCAGGTTCGCATAATGTGTAGTGATAATTCCATAAGACTCTTTATCATAGAAATATTCTAAGAAAGCTTCTGCTAACGCTCCTCCTAATTCCGGATCACTTCCGGTACCAAATTCATCGATAAGGAATAAGGTACTGTCGTTACACTTTCTTAGAAAGTAATTCATGTTTTTTAATCGGTAACTGTATGTACTAAGATGATTTTCTATAGATTGATTATCTCCAATATCCGTTAATATCCGATCAAAAATACACATACGGCTATATTCATGGACAGGAATCAATATTCCACTTTGTAACATAAGCTGTAAGAGTCCCACTGTTTTTAGTGTAATACTTTTTCCTCCGGCATTTGGTCCTGAGATGACAATAATTCTATTCGTAGGATCCAAAGAAATGCTTTGAGGATACGTTTTTTCACCTTTTTCTTTATTCGTTAGGTATAGAAGTGGGTGGTAAGCATCTTTCAGAGTAACCTCCTTGGCTTCGGTTATTTTGGGAAGTACTCCATTAATCAGATATGCATATTTTGTTTTTGCAGCGATTAGATCAACATTGCTAAGGTATTCTTGATACTCCTGAAGTAAGTCGGTAAACGGTCGTAACTTATTGGTTAGCTCTTTAAGAATCTTAACAACCTCTTCACGCTCTTCATATTTGAGGTTTGCTAATTCCCGACTATATTGTAGCGTAGCTTCAGGTTCGATATATACAATGCTACCAGTTTTGGAATTTCCCATGATAGCTCCTTTTACCTTTCGCCTATGCATAGCTTTTACGGCTAATACTCTGCGATTATCAACTACACTCTCTTTAATATCATCTAAATAACCAAAACTGTTATAACGAGCCAGATCTTTTCCAAAGCTGCCGTTAAGTTTCCCTTGTACACTGTTAATTTCTCTGCGAAGTCCTTGTAGAGTAGCAGAGGCATTATCTTTGATTTCTCCAAACTTATCAATAATTGCCTCTATTAATACGATAATTTCCTTTGTAAAAGGAAGTGCAGAAGACGTCTGATGCAGAATAGGGTAGAGTTCCTTGTATTTTCTAAAAAAATAAAGTAATTCATTCGCAGTAATACTAATGGAAACTATTTTTTTGAGATTAGAAGCCTCCAGAAAGGTATTTTCTATTTTGAGAAGCTGTATTTCTTTATTGATAGCATCAAACCCATGATTCGGTATTCTGGCATCTTGCAGACTGGAAGATTTATACTCAGCTACTTGCTGTAAAGAAATGTGTAAACTCTCCTTATCAGGTAACGGAGTGATTTGTGCTACTTTTTGTTTTCCATAGTCAGTAGTACATAATTCTGTTATCTGAGAAAGAATTATATCAAATTCAAGATCTTTTAATGTTTTATCTGAAATACGAATCATACTTTTATTTACCCTTTTTTTGAGGTATCTTCCGGCTTATTTTTTTGAATCAAGCAAAAGTAAACAATTACAGAATTTTTTTATAAAGAATTATGGAGGTAAATATAGCCGATAGCTGGAAAAAACAATTGGGAGACGAATTTAAAAAGCCTTATTTCGGAGAACTTGTTTCTTTTGTTAAGAATGAATATTCATCGACAAACTGTTATCCAAAAGGGAAGGAGATTTTTGCAGCATTTGATCATTGTTCTTTTGAGAATGTCAAAGTAGTGATTATAGGGCAAGATCCATATCATGGAGTAGGACAGGCACATGGATTGTGTTTTTCTGTAAATGAAGGTATTGCTATGCCTCCTTCTTTAATTAATATTTTTAAAGAAATAGAAACAGATCTGCAGCGACCATTTCCATCGCATGGAAGCTTGATTCGTTGGGCAGAGCAAGGAGTGTTATTATTAAATGCTACCTTAACGGTTAGAGCGCATCAGGCTGGTTCCCATCAAGGAAAAGGGTGGGAAGTTTTTACAGATTCTGTTATTCAAACAATATCAAATCATAGAGAAGGCGTTGTTTTTATGCTATGGGGAGGGTATGCAAAGAAGAAAGGAGCAAAAATTAATAGTGCAAAACACAAAATTTTGACAAGTGGTCATCCATCTCCATTGAGTGCTAACAGAGGCTACTGGTTTGGAAATAAACACTTTAGTAAAGCAAATGAATATTTAGCTTCGATTGGAAAATCGAAAATAGATTGGTAAAATAAAAAAGTGGGGTAAAATTAATTATGCTGCTTCAGAGATAGATTCTTTATCACTGGCTGTAGATCTAACTTCTTTAAGGTTCTTTTTGTTTTTCTTACCAGCATCTACAGAGTGTACACTGAATTTTAATAAAACAAAATTTAGAACTACGAGTCCTGCTAATATTAATAGAAATGTTACCATAAATAGATTGTTAGTTACTTACTAGATACATTATTTCATAAATGGTTGCGTCATAGACGCACTTAAATCATATTCAGTGGGGTAATTCGGGTCAAATGTACAAAATAAATAGGGGTTGTGTTTGTGGTTATACCATATAAATGTTACGTAACCCCTCATTTTTCACAATTAATTAAGATATTAACGGAATAGTGCTTCTTTTTTTTACTTTTAAGTGTATTTTGTTGTATTATTTAGTTTTTTGATAATGTTTTTTTGTGTTTTATTTAACACAATCACCGATTAAGGGGGCTTTTTTATCTATAAAAAGCAGATTTTTATGCATTTAGTCAATAATCAAACGATTACTATTCTTAAAAATATAGTTTACGTTACTATTCTGTAGTGTTTGTATCACAAAGTAGTTTCTTTAAAAAGAATGAACTAATGTATCATAGGAGATCTTTGTTTCAATGATTTGTAAAGATAATAGTTGCTCTTGTACTTTTTCTATCGTTTCAGGAGCGATATTTTTCTGACTCCATTCTGTTATTTGAAGCCATTTTTGAATGTCTTCTATTTGCTGTTCATATCGGATAGCCAATGTGTTATCTATACTAGGTATACTTTTGAAATCAGCTGTTGTTGTATTGATTATTTCTAATATATTGAGAAGTTCATCCGGATAAGTATCTATAATTTCCTGTCTGGCAGCAATTACAAAACAGGGCCATGGGGTTGGACAATCTGCAATTCTTCTAAAGATTCCTTTATCGACTAATGGTTTGGTAGTGAAGTGTTCCCACATAAAGTAGTCCGCCTGATGATCGGTTAAAGCTTCAATCGCTCCATCTAGATTTTTTATAACCTCAAAAGAAAGTAGATTGGTATCCCATCCGTTTTGCTGTGCATTGACGTATGCCATAAGATGTGATCCAGAACCATACCGGCTAATTGCTGCCTTTGTATTTTCTATTTGAGAAATTTGCGTGTACTCGGTATCAGCTGCTACATGAATACCCCATATGAGAGGGGTCTCTATATAGGTTTGTATTATTTTAGAGGGGTTTCCTTCTGTTATGTCTTTTACAATCCCCTCAGTAAGGATGATTGCAATGTCAATTTCTTTTTCTCGTAAGGCGTTACACATAGCTCCGGTACCTCCAGGAAAATCGGTCCACTCTAAGGAAATATTATTTTTTTCATATGAACCCTCTTCAATTGTTAGATGCCAGGGTAAATTAAAGTGCTCTGGAACACCGCCTATTTTGATTTTTTTCATTCTTTGTCTAGTTCTTTTTTTTGTAAAAACAAGATTTTTGTGTTTTTTATCGTGTTTTTGTGTATTTAAACGATGTTTTTGAAAAATTAAAAGAAGTAGATTTCTTATTTACTTAACAAGTATCGTATCTTTATAATATCTTAAAAACCAAAAAAATACTTGCTATGAAAAAGAACTTTTTTAACTCGAAAAAAACATATGTTAAAGTTGCTAAAATAACAAATAATCAAGTAGATTACGAAAAAGCAATTTTAGTATTTGTAGCTGTATCGATTTTAGCCTTGATGTTAGCGGCTATTGCAGTGTAAATTCAACTCTCTTTTTTATCTTCTTATCTTATCTCTGTAATTTTTTCTAAGGTATATGCTATCAATTTGTTAACGGTCTCTAGTGGGTTGTTACTAAATTTTTTCGTGACTCTATTAGCCAAAATAGCATTCATGGAGATTGCTTTATGCCCTAATAATTTAGAAAGACCGTAAATTCCAGCAGTTTCCATTTCCAGATTAGTTATCCTTTTATTTTTAAAAGTGAAGCATTGTAGTAAATCGTTGATGCGATTGTTTGCTGTTGGTAGTCTCAATATTCGTCCTTGAGGACCATAAAAACCAGAATTAGTAATTGTAATACCGTTAATTATTTCATCATTTTTCAAAAGATTCCCTAAGCTTTTGTCGTAAGAAACAGCATATGGATCAGATTTTTTTGAACCCCATTGAAGATGTTCTTTTAATCGGTCTGTAATTTCAGTATTGGTTACATGTTCTGATTTATAGAATTGCAGTAAGTTATCAAATCCAATAGCCATTTCGGAGATCAAAAAGCTATCAATAGGTATATCTTCTTGTATAGCTCCAGAGGTTCCAATCCGAATAATGTTTAAAGACGTATGTTGTTTTTTAATGGTTCGGGTATTCAGATCAATATTTACTAAAGCATCTAATTCATTTAATACAATGTCAATATTATCTGTACCAATTCCAGTAGAAATTACCGTAATTTTCTTTCCTTTATATATTCCGGTCTGCGTATGGAATTCTCTTTTTTGAGCAGTGTATGTTATTGTATCAAAATACTTGGTAACCTGATGTACTCTTTCTGGGTCCCCTACAGTAATAATTGTTGGTGCGATATGTTCTGGTTTTATACCCAGGTGGTAAATGCTTCCATCTTCGTTTAAGATTAGTTCTGAAGCAGGTATAATCATATTATAATTTTAATAGTCGATTAGTTTCGTTATTGTACAGATATTGATATTTAAGAACTCCCCCGTAATACCATTGAGTAGTCATGGTATTATAAAAATTTTTGTTTTTTTCGATGGCTAATATACCTCTGTCAGATAATTGGAGTCGGTTAGGAGTCTGGTTCAGGAATTGAAAAAGTTTAGCAATAATCCGTTTTAATTGCATGTCTCCATATCCGTAATATCCCTGATATTCCAAACAATATCCCATTAATTGCTTGAGATTTTTGATTTGATGTGTATGAATTAATTCTAAAATATTATTTTCCAGAATATTTAAGCCTGTATCAATACTGGGGAATCTATGGAGATGAGCTCTTAGACAAATGGATAAGTATTCAAAAGAAGATTCCGTTTTTATGTAACCAGTAATTCGTTTGGGATTAGGTTCGCAATATAGGGTCCAGATATGAGAAGCGAATTCTAAATCATCTATAGAAAGTAATACTTTATTAGCGTAGTGTGCTTTTAATTGTGCTTCAGAAATTTCGCATAATCCCATTAGCTTTTTCTGCCCTTCAATTCGTCCGCTACAAACTAAGTAAATAGGGATTTCTTTCTTTTTTAATCGTAGAATAGTGCTAATAGCGGCAATCATATTAATATGGCAAAACAGGTCATATTCAAACCACAGTACGATTGTATCATACGTATTTATTTGTTCTAATTTTTGTAATTCCTGTATGAATTTACTATCGTATCCATTTGTCGGGATACGATAGTATTTGTTTAGGAATTGTTTTCTAAGCTGCAGTGATTCTTCTGTTTCAAGTTTAATTTGAGTAGGTCCCTCACAAAGCATTTCTCTCCAAACTAAGATGTCTCCATCTATTAGTTGTAGTTTTTCGAGACGTTCAGTAAGGCTGTCTCCATTGGTAATATGAAGTGTTTTTTCTTTCAAATTATTTTAGTTATCCACCAACTCTTTTTGTTTTGAAACCTTTGTCTTTCAGGATTTGCATAATTCGATCCCTATAGTCACCTTGAATAATAATGGCATCATTTTTAAAGCTTCCTCCAACTCCTAAGGTGGTTTTTAATTCTTTTGCCAGTTTTTTAAAATCACTATCAGCGCCGGTATATCCTTCTATAATTGTAATAGGTTTACCTTTTCTTTTCTCGTATTTGCATATCATGGGATCATCCTGCATCCATATCGTATCTTCTTCTTCATTAGTGTTTTCATCTTCTGATGATTGGTGGTCAGGAAATAAATTTTTTAACTGATCCTGTAAGTCCATAATCGTCTTTTATTTTTTAATTAATCCTATTTCGACCAGACGTTGGTGAAGAAATTCTCCTGCGGTAATATCATCGTATTGTTTAGGGGTTCCTTCGGTAATACATTCTTTAAGACAGTCAAGTTTCATGTCACTTCTTGGATGCATAAAGAAAGGAATCGAATATCTGGGTTCACTCCATTGTTCTTTGGGAGGGTTTACTACTCGGTGTATAGTAGATCGTAATTTATTATTGGTATGGCGTTCTAGCATATCTCCGACATTGATAACAAGTTCATCTTCTGCAGGAACTGCATCAATCCATGCTCCATCTTTTCTTTTTACCTGTAGTCCTCCTGTTGATGCTCCCATAAGCAAGGTGATCAGGTTGATGTCCCCATGTTCTCCAGCTCTAACAGCTCCTTTTGGCTCATCTGTAATAGGGGGATAGTGAATAGGGCGTAAGATACTATTTCCATTTGTCGCCCAATGATCAAAATAATTTTCTTCTAATCCTATGTATATGGCTAAGGCTCGTAAAACATAAATACCCGTTTTTTCCAGCATTTTATAAGCTTTCATTCCTGTGGTATTAAAGTTGTTGAGTTCTTCTACAAGTACATTAGGAGGATATTGTTCAATTAGGTTTGCATCAGGAGCAGCCTCCTGACCAAAGTGCCAAAATTCTTTCAAGTCTCCTTCTTTTTTTCCTTTGGCATGTTCTTTTCCAAAAGAAATGTATCCTCTCTGACCTCCTAAGCCTTCTATTTCATATTTTCTCTTGGTTGCTACAGGAAGGGCAAAGAAATCCTTTACTTCTTTATATAAACTAGCTACTAATGCATCATCTAAAAAATGATTCTTTAATGAAACAAATCCGATTTCTTCATATGCACTACCGATTTCGTTTACAAACTTTTGTTTTCTAGCTGGGTCGTCAGACAAAAAATCAGCTAAATCAACACTTGGGATATTGTTCATATGTAATTTAATTAAAATTAGGTTAGAAAAACGAAAATAACTTCTATTTTAAATAAACCAGCAAAATGGGAGTTTGATTTTTGTCTTTTCCTTACTAATTGATCAATTTGACTATTTTGTAGCTGGAAAAATAAGGATTTACAGTGAATTTAACTAATAATATATGCTCTTTTATGCGGGTAGATTTCTATTCTATGTATGGTAAAAAAGTAGAAGAAGGCTAGTTTAAAATTAAGTATATTTACTAGATAAATGTTTTTTATATGAGAGAAACACCACAGGATTTCGAACTACAGATTACTTTTGAAAAAAGAGAATATTCGAATGATACGTTGCTAGACATGTATCTCAAAATGCTAAAGCCTAGATTGATTGAAGAAAAAATGCTCCTGTTATTACGTCAGGGTAAAATCTCAAAATGGTTTAGTGGTATTGGGCAGGAGGCCGTATCTGTTGGTGTAACCGCTGCAATGGATATGTCAGAATACATTCTTCCTATGCATAGGAATCTGGGGGTGTTTACAACAAGAAATATTCCTTTATACCGGCTTTTTGCACAATGGCAGGGAAAAAAAAGTGGTTTTACTAAAGGAAGGGACCGCTCTTTTCATTTTGGGAGTCAGGAATATAAAATTGTTGGAATGATTTCTCATTTGGGGCCTCAGATGGGAGTGGCGTGTGGGATTGCTCTAGGACATAAATTACAGAAAAAAAGAGATGTTACGGCAGTGTTTACGGGAGACGGGGGAACCAGTGAAGGAGATTTTCATGAAGCAATGAATATCGCTTCTGTATGGAAACTTCCTGTTTTGTTTTGCGTAGAAAACAATGGGTATGGATTATCAACACCTACGGATCAGCAATATAACTGTAAGCACATTGCTGATAGAGGGATTGGGTATGGAATGGAGTCTCATATTATCGATGGAAATAATGTATTGGAAGTATATCATCAGGTGAAACGAATTGCGGATTCTGTGAGGTATAATCCGCGACCAGTATTGATAGAATTTAAAACCTTTAGAGTTCGGGGACACGAAGAAGCTAGTGGAACAAAATATGTACCAGAGGAATTGATTTCTCATTGGGAATCAAAAGATCCTTTAATGAATTATCGTCAGTTTTTGATTGATCAGGGAATACTGTCTATTGGAGAAGATGTAAAGAAAAAAGCGATTATTAAAACGGAAATCGATACGCATTGGAGGCGCGCTAATGAGGAAGAGGCAATAGTACCGGATATGGAAGGAGAATTGAATGATGTGTTTATGGGGTATAAAGAAACAATTGATCTTCCGGGGGTAACTTCAGGAAAAGAACTTCGGTTTATTGATGCTGTTTCTCAAGCCTTATTTCAGGGAATGGAGAAATTTGAAACCTTGGTATTGATGGGGCAAGATATAGCGGCTTATGGAGGGGTTTTTAAAATTACAGAAGGTTTTGTAGCAACATTTGGAGAAGATAGAGTTCGAAATACACCGATATGTGAATCCGCAGTTATTTCTGCTGGCTATGGGGTCGCTGTTACCGGAGGGAAATCAGTGGTAGAAATGCAGTTTGCAGACTTTGTATCTTCGGGATTTAATCCAATTGTTAATTTATTAGCCAAGTCTCACTACCGATGGGGACAATGTGCAGATGTTGTAATACGGATGCCTTGCGGAGCAGGAGTAGGAGCAGGACCATTTCATAGTCAGACGAATGAATCTTGGTTTGTAACAACTCCCGGTTTAAAAGTGGTTTATCCGGCATTTCCTGTAGATGCTAAAGGCTTGTTATTATCAGCTATAGAAGATCCTAATCCTGTATTGTATTTTGAACATAAAGCATTATACAGGAATATTAGACAAGAAGTACCAGAAGAATATTATCTGACTCCCATAGGAAAAGCAGCCGTATTATCAGAAGGGAATGCTGTAACTATTATTAGTTATGGAGCAGGTGTTCACTGGGTATTAGAAGTGTTGGCATCAAATCCTGAAATTGCTGCTGATGTAATTGATTTGAGGACACTTCAGCCCTTAGATGAAGAAACGATATATGCTTCTGTCAGGAAAACAGCCAAAGTAATTATTCTACAAGAAGATTCTTTGTTTGGAGGAATTGCTTCTGAAATTTCAGCTAAGATTACAGAAAATTGTTTTCAGTATTTAGATGCCCCTGTAAAGAGAGTGGGTAGTTTAGATACGCCAATTCCATTCGATTTGGAGCTTGAAAAGCAATATTTGCCTCAAAAACGATTCGAAAAGGAATTATTTTCACTTCTTCAATTTTGATATTGACAAAAAAAGATGTGATTTCTGTACTATTTGTTAACAAACTGTGAATGTTTTATTGAAAAATCTTTAGGATATTGCGAATATGATATTCGCAAATAATAGGGATGTAAAATAGGGGGAAAATCCCCTGATTATTAGTTGGATGTTCTACTGTTATACCTTAATTTCGCACTGTCTAAAATTGGAAATTTGACCAATTAATTAAAAAATTAAGGGGCTAAAAAATTAAATTCATGAATACACATCAACTGAAACTACTCAGTTCGTCAAAAATATTAGTTACCGGTGCTGCCGGATTTATAGGATCTAATCTTTGTGAAAAATTACTAGAAGTAGGAAGTACTGTAGTAGGATTAGATAATTTTGCTACAGGTCATAAAAAGAATATCTCAGAACTACAGGAACATCCTAAATTCAGTTTTATAGAAGGAGATATTAGAAATCTGGAAGATTGTCATAAAGCTTGCGAAGGAGTAGATTATGTATTACACGAAGCAGCCCTAGGTTCTGTTCCCAGGTCGATTAATGATCCTATTACCAGTAATGATGTTAATGTAGGAGGGTTTCTGAATATGCTGGTAGCTTCCAGAGATGCAGGGGTAAAACGCTTTATTTACGCAGCCAGTTCTTCTACGTATGGAGATTCTGAATCTTTGCCAAAAGTAGAAGATAAAATAGGGAAACCATTATCACCTTATGCAATTACCAAATATGTGAATGAGTTATATGCGGACAATTTTAAGAAAACATATAATCTAGATACTGTTGGTCTTAGGTATTTCAATGTGTTCGGAAGAAGACAAGATCCTAATGGAGCATATGCAGCAGTTATTCCTAAATTTGTTCAGTTATTTATGAAATACGAATCTCCTGTAATCAATGGGGATGGAAGTTTTTCCAGAGATTTTACATATATAGATAATGTGGTGCAAATGAATCTAAAGGCAATTGTTTCTGAAAATGAAACAGCTCTTAATGAGGTTTATAATACGGCATTTGGAGAACGAACAACACTTAATGAGCTGGTGGTATTGCTCAAAGAATACTTATCTGATTACGATGCAAAAATAGGAGCGGTTGAAGTAGCATATGGACCAGAAAGAAAAGGAGATGTTCCTCATTCGTTAGCATCAATTAACAAAGCAAAAGATTTATTGGATTACCAGCCTGAATTCGATATGAAAAAAGGGTTAAAGGAAGCTGTAAAGTGGTACTGGGAAAACTTGAAATAAACACACTCATCTTAATTAACTAAAAAACTCATGCAAAACATCAAAATAGCAGTCATTGGACTGGGATATGTAGGGCTGCCATTGGCACGATTATTCGCTACTAAATTTTCGGTAGTAGGATTTGATATCAATGCTAATAGAATTAAAGAGCTTCAATCGGGTGTTGATAGTACTTTAGAAGTTGATAATACGGTATTACAATCTGTGCTAAAGCAAGAAGCTTCTGACGTTCAAGGCTTATTTTGTTCTGATGATTTGAACGACATAGCAACATGTAATTATTATATAGTAACAGTGCCAACTCCTGTTGATAAAAATAACAGACCAGATCTTACTCCTTTATATAAATCAAGTGAAACCGTAGGAAAGGTATTGAGTAAGGATGATATCGTGATTTACGAATCAACTGTGTATCCTGGCGTTACAGAAGAAGAATGTGTACCTGTATTAGAAAAAATAAGCGGTCTTACGTTTAATAAAGATTTTTATGTAGGGTATTCTCCAGAACGAATCAATCCAGGAGATAAAGAACATACCGTAGAAAAAATATTAAAAGTTACTGCTGGTTCTACACCAGAGATAGGAGAGAAGGTAGATGCATTATATGCGTCTGTAATTACTGCGGGAACGCATTTAGCTCCTACAATTAAAGTAGCAGAAGCAGCAAAGGTTATAGAAAATTCTCAACGGGATATCAATATCGCTTTTGTGAATGAATTGGCTAAGATTTTTAATCTAATGGGGATTGATACCAATGATGTGTTAAAGGCAGCAGGAACAAAATGGAACTTTTTACCCTTTAAACCTGGATTGGTTGGAGGTCATTGTATCGGTGTTGATCCATATTATTTAGCACAAAGAGCTCAGGAATTTGGATATCATCCGGAAATTATACTGGCAGGAAGAAGACTTAATGATAGTATGGGGCAATATGTAGCCTCTGAGGTTATTAAGTTGATGGTACAAAAGGATATCAAAATTAAAAATGCTAAAGTTTTAGTACTAGGAATTACATTTAAAGAAAATTGCCCGGATGTAAGAAATACAAGAGCAGTTGATGTAATTAATAATTTAAAAAGCTTCGGAACAGATATTACTATTTATGATCCTTGGGCGAACCCTGAAGAAGTAGCACATGAATATGAACTGGAAACAGTAACAGAGTTACCGGAAGAAACGTTTGATGCTGTCGTATTAGCAGTAGCTCATAAAGAATTCCTTTCTTTGGATCTACAGAAATTATTAAATAAAAACGGAGTGTTATACGATGTCAAAGGGATCTTGGATACATCTCTGGTGAATGGTAGATTGTAACCAAGAACCATATAACCTATATTATAATATTCACACAAAAATAGTATTACATTGAGTCAATTAAAAAAGGGGGCTTTTCTCAATTATCTGACCATTGTATTAACCAATGTCATTGGATTGGTTCTTACACCGTTTATCATTTCCAAAATTGGAGATGCTGAATATGGAGTGTATACAGCTATTGGTGCCTTAATAGGCTCTATTTCTGTTCTGGATTTTGGGCTTACGAATACCATTGTCAGGTTTGTAGCAAAATATCAAGCAGAAAAAGATAAAAAAGGAGAAGAAAATTTTTTAGCGACAGTATTGCTTATTTATGTTTTTATAGCACTGCTTATTGCCAGTGTTGGAACAGTCTTTTATTTTTATTTAGAAGACTATTTTACAAAAATGTCCGAAGAGGAAATAGCATTGTCTAAAAAGATGTTTTTGATTCTTATTTTTAATTTAACGATTTCATTACCAGGAGGGTCTTTTACAGGAATTTGTTCTGGATATGAAATGTTCGTTTTTCCCAAGACGTTAAATATTATCAGGTATTTAGTAAGGTCTGTCATGATTGTAGCCTTATTATATATGGGAGGAAATGCACTTTCAATTGTAATATTAGATACTGTTCTGAATGTATTTATTATTCTATCGTCTATATATTTTGTATTCAGAAAACTGAATGTCAAAATTAAACTGCATCGATGGAGTAATGATTTTGTCATAGAGATACTAGGTTACTCTGTATGGGTATTTGTATTTGCATTAGTAGGGATGTTTCAATGGAAAGCAGGACATATTGTTTTGGGAGGAATTAGTATTCCCGAAGTATTAGCCATATACGGAGTAGGAATTATGTTGGGGAGTTATTATGGAGCGTTTTCTACGGCTATTTCTGGAGTATTTTTACCCAGAGCGACCAAAATGTCTGTTGGAAATGCTTCTGGAGAAGAATTGACATCTATGATGATTAAGGTAGGGCGTTTATCATTTATGGTATTATTATTCATATTAACTGCTTTTTCGTTGTTTGGTAAGCAATTCGTGTTTTTATGGGTAGGAGAAAATTACTATGATTCATGGGTAATTGCATTACTAATAATGGTTGCTTATACGGTTCCGTTGGTTCAGGCATTTGGAAATTCTATTTTAGAAGCAAAAAATAAACTTTCTTTCAAGGCTGTTTTATACTTAACTTTTATGCTTGTTGGAACAGGAATAGGAGCTCTTTTAGCAAAAGAAAAAGGAGCGTTAGGGATGATAACCGGTTCTCTAATAGGATGGGTAGTTGTTCAAAATGTAATGAATATTTATTACCATAAAGTAATAAAATTAAATATTTTTCGATTCTTTAAAGAGTTGATAAATAAGATACTACCCGTAGCGATATTGGTTTTTATAATAGGATGGTTTATAAATTACCTGCCGGGAGAAGGATGGTTTAATTTTATCCTTAAAGGGGTGTTATATAGCTTGTGTTATGCAAGTTTAATGTATCTGTTAGGAATGGTTTCCTATGAAAAAGATATTTTTAAAAACGCAATAGGTTCAATTCTATCAAAATTTTAAAAAATAAGAAATGAAAACATGTAAGCTAGATAGTATTAGCTTTGAAGAAAATGGACAGAAAATAGCATATCATTATACGGTAAGTAACGATATAAAAGAATATTTTCGTTTGGACAACTTATATTATGTCTTGTATGATAAGGATGTAAGTGCTGTGCCAAAAAGTTTGGCTGTAATCCCATTGCTATCTAATATAATGCCTATTTCTTGGTTTGTAGGATTTGATGTATATATCGATGAGCTGGATGAGACATTCTATAATTCATTAAAGATATTAAAAGAACAGTTCATTAAATTTCATCCGGAAAAAGAAATTAAGGGGACATTGCATGTTAATAATATCGTAAAGAATCAGATAGACGGAACGAATACATCTCTTCTATTCAGTGGAGGGTTAGATTCTTATGATTCATTGACTAGGAATTACCATAGAAATCCATATTTGATTTCTATTCATGGAGCAGATGTTGCTATTGATGATACTGTGCGATGGAAGGAATTCAAAAAGTTTAATGAAGAAGAAGAAATATTAGATTTGTCCAGGTTGTTTTATGTAGAGTCTAACCTTAGAGAGTTTTATACATATAAAGTAGAGCTACTGGCAGATTTAGGTTGGTGGGGAGCAGTACAACACGGAATGGCACTGCTGGGAGTATTGGCGCCTTTGAGTTACTTATACAAATTTACAGATATCAATATTGCGGCTTCTGCTACTAATGAAATTAGTTACAGTTGGGGGTCTTCACCATTGATTGATGAAAATATGAAGTGGGCGAATACAAAAGTCACACATGATGGATACCATTTAAAAAGAACTGATAAAGTAGATGGGGTTGTTGATTTTATTCAAAATTCTGATTTTGAAATAAAATTACGGGTGTGTTATGCAGATGAACGAAAAGGATACAATTGTAATGTATGTCATAAATGTCAGCGCACTATTTTGAGTTTGATTTTATCCGGTGCAGATCCTAAGCCTTATGGCTTTGATGTTCCTGATAATTTTTATGAATTGATTTTTAAGAATTTTGGAGAAGATTGCGTGATGACTAAAGGACTTAAATATCAATGGACCTGTATACAGGATAAAGCAGCTGCTGTTGATACCTTTTTTGTACTGAAGGACAAGGATAAAGAACAAGCATATCTCGATAAGTTTATCTCATTAGACCTGGACGAGATTGTCAATAAAAATGAGAAAAAAGTAAAGAGAAACCAGAGAAGAAAATATATACTAAGACAGAAATTCCCTGGATTATATAAAGTTTACAGATATTTGAGAAACTGATTATACACAATAAAAATAAAAATTAATACTCTGAAATTATTACAAAGATGAAATACGGGCTTTTAACGTATCCGGAAGGACCAAAAACATATAATGTAGGTGATTATGTCCAAAGTTTGGCAGCAAGACAATTCTTGCCAAATGTAGATACTTTTATGAATAGAGAGAAATTAGGTGAATATAATGATGAAACCATTAAGTTGATTATGAACGGTTGGTTTACGCATAACATTCATCACTGGGTGCCAACGGATAAAATTGATCCATTATTGGTTTCTTTTCATATGAATTCTACAGCGGCACCATACATGCTAACAGAAAAAGGAATCGCATACCTGAAAAAACATGAACCTATTGGGTGTAGAGATAAGTTTACAGTTCAGATTCTAAAAGAAAAAGGGATTGATGCGTATTTTACAGGGTGTTTAACATTAACATTGGATAATTACAAAGTGGATGATGCTGAGAGAGGAGATGATATCTATATAGTAGATCCTTTTTATAACTATCCGACTTCTGAAAAGTTATTTTTGACATCTAAGCATTTTGTAAAAGGAGTATTGAATGGAGATGCTTTTAAGCTGAGTAAAATCCAAAATCACCTGAAAAAAATAGTCGATCAGGAATTGTTAGAAAGTGCCCATTATGTAACTCAGGTTCTTCCATCCGGAAAACAAACCGAAGAAGAAAAATTTGCATATGCAGAAGAATGCCTGAAAAAATATGCTAAGGCAAAATTTGTGGTGACATCCAGAATACACTGTGCATTACCGTGTCTGGCAATGGGAACTCCTGTAATTTTTGTGAATGGGTTTAATACTTTCGTAGATACCTGTAGATTTGATGGGATTTTAGAATTGTTTAACCGAGTAGACGTAAAAGATGATGGAAGTTTTACCTCTAATTTTGGTCTGGAAGGACAAATTACAAAAGATACAAAAGTAACCAACCTGGGATTACATCATAAATTAGCAGAACCTTTGAAGGAAAAATGTAAGACCTTCATCGGTAATGCAGTATCAATCTAATTTATGAAACTATTATACATTACAAATCAGGTTTGTGGTTCAGGAGGATTGGAAAGGGTATTGGCTATAAAAGCCAATTACCTGATTCAGCATTATGATTATGAAATTCATATGATTACCCTGAATCAGGGCAAGGAAAAACTTTTTTATGATTTTTCGGATCAAATAGTTTTTCATGATTTGAATGTATCGGGTAATCCTGTTGCTTATTTTAAGCAATATAAACGTCAAATAAATGAAGTAGTAGATCTAGTGTCACCGGATGTTATTTCTGTTTGTGATGATGGGTTAAAAGGTTTCTTTGTTCCTAAAATTCTGAAAAAGAAAATCCCAATACTGTATGAGCGCCATGCTTCTAAAAACATTTTTAAAAATGTAGATCATCCCGGACTACTTACGAGATGTAAGTATGCTGTCATGAGCAGTTTGATGGATATAGGCGCACGTTCATATGATGCGTTTATAGTACTCACTAATTATAACCTCACTGAATGGACGAATGAAAATATTCATGTGATTCCAAATCCATTATCATTTGAGGTTAATAAAGAGCTAAATCACAATGAACAAAATAAACTCATTTTTGTAGGAAGTCATGTATTTCAGAAAGGAATTGATCGTTTGCTGAAGATCTGGGAGACAATACATACTGATTTTCCGGATTGGTCCCTGGAGATATATGGAAAAATGGATGAAGCCAAAACGTATAGCAGTATGGCAGCTTCTATGGAACTGGGAGAAAGTGTACGTTTTTTTAATCCGGTTAGAGATATAAAACAAAAATACGAAGAAGCATCAATCTATGTTATGACTTCCAGATCCGAAGGTTTTGGAATGGTGTTAATAGAGGCAATGTCAGTAGGAGTACCGTGTGTTGCTTTTGATTGCCCATGTGGACCGACTGATATTATTACACATGGCGAGGATGGGTTTTTAATTGAAAATGGAGCCATTGAAACCTTTGCAGAAACTCTTTCGGGTTTAATGAAGAATAAAACACAAAGATTACAAATGGGAGAGAAGGCTTTGCAACATGTAAAGCGATATGAAGTAGCACATGTAATGCCAATTTGGGATCATCTATTTAACACATTAATCAAAAAATAATGAAAAAGGTTTTATTGATAATGCCATATGGTAGTGTGGGAGGAATGGAACGCTTGGCACTGTATTTCTATAATTATTTTAAAGCACATGATATCTATGTAAAAGGTCTGAAAATAATACGATTGGAGAATGATATTATTAATTTTAATGAAGATGAGCTGTTTCTGTCTGATAAGGATTTTTCTGAGATGTCAGCTAAAAACCGAATGCTATTTTATTTAAAATGCCCTTTTGCAATTCGAAAAATAATTAAAAATCACCAAATTACTCATAGTATTTCCTTTGGGGATATGTCCAATGTTTTTAATAGCCTGACCTTTACTAAAAACTATAAAATTGGAAGTATTCACTCCTATAAAAGCAAGGAATTAATCAGTAAAAACTTGTGGAATACGATTAGTAAGGTTGCTTATAAAACCTCTTATAAGTACCTGGATAAATGTGTATGTATCAGTCAGGCAGTAAAAGATGATCTGATCGAAAATTGCGGATATCGATTTAAGCATAACTTATCAGTTATTTACAATCCTCACAATATTGATAAAATTCGAAGCATGGGGAAAGAGCCCATTGATGAAATATCAGAAGAGGTAAAGGAACGTTTTATTGTTTTTGTAGGGAGAATTTCACTGGTTAAAGCACCATGGCATCTTATTAAAGCTTTTAAGTTACATCTGGAAAAATTTCCTCAGACTAAATTGGTGTTTTTGGGCGATGGAGCAGGAGAGTGTCAGGAGTATATTCAGGAGCTAATTACGACTTTGGGAATTGAGGACAGTATTCTTTTTTTAGGAAGACATAACAACCCTTTTAAGTTTATCAAAGCAGCAAAGTTGTTAGCATTATCTTCCTACTATGAAGGAACGCCTAATGTCATCATAGAAGCATTGGCATTGGGGACACCGGTTGTGACGTCGAATTGTACTAAAGGACTGCTGGAAATTATGGATGTAGGTAAAACAGATGGGGAAATCAATCATAATCTTATGACTGCTTATGGAATTATTACGCCAACTTTTTTCAAAGGTTCGTTGAGTTTTCCTGATATGACGAAAGATTTCATAACAGAAGAAGTGCAGTTTTCAGAAGCATTAAACACTGTTTTTGAAACGGATCAATTCTATAAAGATGCTGATAGACTTAAAAAACATCTGGAACTTTTCGAAGTATCTCATACGATAAGCAATTATTTAGATACCAAAGCCGTTTAATCTATTTTGAGAAAGAAATTACATGATTGATTTTATCCCATTAGAGTATTATTATGAAGTGTATTTATACTATTGTATGATTACAGTACTATTTATCTTGCTTCATAGTGTTGTACTACAGATAAATGATATTAAAAATATTTTTTTCTTAAAAGGAATCGGTATTATTACACTTCTGTTATTGACGGTTTATATAGGATATAGACCAGTAAGTGGGAAGTATTTTATCGATATGAGTACCTATGCCTTGCATTTTGACCATTATGCAAATGGAGGTAGTGTCTATGTTACAGAAGATGTTTTCTTTCATAATTTTATGAGATTGTGTGCATTAGTAGTCGATGTTAATACGTTCTTTTTTATCTGTGCTATCATTTATATTATTCCGATGTATATCGTGTCCAAAAAGTACTTTAAAGAATATTGGTTCTATTCTTTCTTTATGTTTATCATTGCTTTTTCTTTTTGGACATATGGTACCAATGGAATTAGAAATGGTTTGGCTACCTCTATATTCCTCTTAGCAGTTTCTTTTTACAATAAAAAAATCATAATGTATACATTGTTATTTATGTCTACATTGTTTCATAAATCCTTGGTACTGCCGGTTTCTGCATTTCTGATCACCGTGTTTTATAATAACCCGAAACACTTTTTATACGCCTGGCTTTTGGCAACTCCTATTTCGATAGCTACAGGAAGTTTTTGGGTAGGATTGTTTACAAGTATTGGATTTGGAGATGATCGTTTATCAGGATATCTGACGAGTGAACTGGATGAGTCTATAAAAAGTTCGGGATTCCGATTTGATTTCTTGTTTTATAGTAGTTTTCCGGTGTTGGCAGGATGGTATTTTATATTTAAAAGAAAGTTTGAAGATAAGATATACAATCAATTATTTAATACCTATTTAATAGCCAATACATTTTGGGTACTGGTGATTACCGCGAATTTCTCCAATCGATTTGCGTATCTATCCTGGTTTTTAATGTCATTAATCATTGTTTATCCTTTCTTAAAAAAACAGTTTTTTAAAAATCAACAGTTAAACATCGCTTTGGTAACTGTAGCCTATTTCGGTTTTACTTATTTAATGTTTACAATATATTATGGTTAAAGATATTATTGATTCGAAAAAATTAAGCATTATCATTCCGATGTATAATGTAGCACAATATTTAGAAACCTGCGTAGCTTCTGTACAGCGACAAGGCTTAGATGAAGCGGATTATGAAATTTTGATGATCAATGATGGTTCTCCTGATAATTGTGAGCAAAAGGCAAAACAGCTATCGTCCCGATACTCGGTAATTAAAGTGATTTCTCAGGAAAATAAAGGTTTGGGAGGAGCTAGGAATACTGGAATAGAACATGCTATCGGGACCTATTTGCTTTTTCTTGATGCGGATGATATTTACATAGATGGAGTGATTCCTTCTTTAATAAATATAGCTACAGCAAATCAATTAGATATTCTAGAATATGGAGCACAAGGAGTTGATGAACAGGGAAATGTGATCTATGAAGTAGCTTATGATGGAGGAGGAGAAGTAAAATCTGGAGTTCTGTATTACCGTGATATGAAATATATGAACTCTGCCTGTAATAAATTGTATCGCAGAAGTTTTCTTGTAGACAATAAACTGGTTTTTTTAGAGAAAATCTATGGAGAAGATTTTGAATTCAATACACGTGCCTTGTATTTTGCAGAACGATGCATGGCTATTGATACGATTGTTGCAAAATTCCTACAGACAGCAGGCTCTATAACGAGATCTACCGATATTAATAAGAAAAGAAAATATGTAGAAGATCTTATATTGATATTGCAAAATATCAAAAACTTTAGAGAAAAAAATGAAATAAAAAATAAGGAAAATACTGCTTTTTTTGATGAGAGAATGACAATGACCAATATTGATCTGTTCTTTCAGATGTTTAAGTATAATTTCCCTTTTAAAGAAGTTACATCAGTTAAACAACGATTAGAAAAAGAAAACCTCTTGTATATAAATCATAAGGTAACTGATAGAAATAAAAATTTATTTAGAAAATATTTACTTGGGTATAACCTCTTCTTTTTTAAACAAGCATCAATGCTCAAGAAGATGTTAGGAAAGTAGTAATAAACCAAATTAAGAAATTTAACTATATGTGTGGTATAAACGGCTTTATCAATTTTTCTTCAAAAGATGATTTAGAACTGAAAAGAGATATTTCATTGATGAATGATTGTATTATTCACAGAGGACCGGATAGTGATGGAGTTTTTCATGATTCGAATGATTCCTACGCAATTGCTATGGGAATGAGAAGGTTGTCGATTATTGATTTAGATACAGGGAATCAACCGATATTTTCTGAGGATAAGCAGATTTGTATTGTTTTTAACGGAGAAATCTATAACTATAGAACGCTTAGAAAAGAGCTGGAATCAAATGGAGTTCATTTTACCACTAAAGGAGATACAGAAGTAATCTTAAAGTTGTATGAAACAGAAGGGGTGGCAGGATTCAAAAAACTTGATGGAATGTTTGGTTTTAGTATTTATGACAAAAGCATTCATAAAGTTTTTATCGGAAGAGATTATTTTGGAGAAAAACCCATGTATTATACGCAGCAACAGAATAAATTTATCTGGGCTTCGGAATTAAAATCAATTATTTCTACACTACCGACCATACCTCCCATTAATAAGCAAGGGCTTAATTTGTTTTTTAGACTTACCTACATTCCATCACCTTATACAATATACGAAGGTGTATATAAGTTAAAACCTAATCATTATTTGGTATATGACCTGACCAAAAATGAGTTTGAAATAGAAGAAATCGAAAAAGATACACCGGCAACTACTTCGTCTGTCTCTTTCGAAAATGCAAGAGAAGAAGTCAAAAAATTAGTAGAAGAGAGTGTAGAAAGCCGATCAGTATCAGATGTATCTTTGGGGACATTTTTATCCGGAGGAGTTGACTCTTCGATTGTTTCCTTGTGTTTATCGCAGATCAGCTCAAAAAAAATCAACACTTTTTCTATTGGTTTTGAAAAGAAATCATACGACGAAACTGATAAGTCCAGAGTTGTTGCCAAAATGATCAATAGTGATCATCATGAGTTTATTATTAATGAAAAAGACCTGGAGAATAATGTTAGTGAAATTCTTTTGAATTTTGATGAACCATTTTCTGATTCTTCCTCTCTGCCGAGTTATCTCGTGGCTAATAAAACAAGTGAACATGTAAAAGTAGCATTAACAGGGGATGGAGGAGATGAAGTATTTGGAGGGTATAACAAGTATTATATGGGAAGTATAAATCAACGATATACAAAGTTGGTACCACAAGCTGCGCATAAATTGCTTCTAAACACATCAGAATCCCTGTTTAAGACTAAAGATGATAAAAGAGGAAAACGATTTAAAATAAAGAGGTTGTTGAATGCGATAGATTATACAGATAATTATTATTGGGACATTATTTCGTTAGGATATGCATCAGATAGTCTATCAGAATATCTATCTCCAGAGTATTTAGAAAATAGTGTGTTTGATTATTATAAGAATGCCACAGGAATATCTTCTCCAAAAAACCTTACTGAATATCGTACCATAGATAAACATATGAGTTTAGAGGGGGATATGCTGGTCAAGGTGGATAGAACCAGTATGTTGACTTCTTTGGAATGTAGAGCTCCATTTTTAAACAAAAAAATATGGAAGTATACGAATTCTTTGCCTGCAGAATATTTAATGAAAGGATGGGATAAAAAATTTATTCTCAAAGAAGCGTTTAAAGATCAGTTTCCAGATGGTTTTTTAGATAAATCAAAAGCAGGTTTTGGAGTTCCTGTCGGAGATTGGTTACGCTCGTCATTAAAGAAAGAGTTAGAGAGTTTTATAGCTCCTTCTTTTCTTAAAGAGCAGCATATCTTCAAGGAAGATAAAATAACTAAATTGGTAAAAGATCATATAAACGGAAGGGATAATACCTTTAAGGTATGGACTTTTTTCTGTTTTCAGAAATGGTATAAAAACATATACATGAATCATTAAAAAAAGCCCTCGTTTCGAGGGCTTTTTTTAATGATTTTTTAAGTCTTCAATGTACTAACATAAATTGAAGCTTGTTATATAGAGGGGTTCGATTATTGTACGCAGGTATTGTTAGAGATAAGTACTTCTCCATCATTAGTCGTTGATTGTACGATAATACATTCTTTAGTAGGATCTATATTGATATGATTGTCCTTGATGCCAATACTGAGATTGGTGTTTTTTAAATGAATTCCATCTCTGTTAGTATCGATTCTATTCTTGGATAATTCAATACTCTTAGAGTCGTATATTTCAAAACTCTGAAAGAAGTGATTATCAATCACATCGATATTGTGCGACATAGTGATAAGGTTATGAACAGGAGATCGGGTAGTGTTTTTAGTTACTGTTACTTTCCAGTTCTGTGCTTCTGGCTCAAGATTGACACTGGCAAATTTTATAGGATTGGACGTAACGGTAATATCATTGTCCCTAAGTGTAATATTATTTACACTCGTCATAAAAACAAATATCCCTCGACTGTCCTTTCTGGAACTGTTTAGTGTATTAGAATAGATCTCAGAATTTTCTAGTTGACTAGGGAAGATAGCCGTAGTAAAATCAGTAATTACATTTTTATATACTTTGGTATCTCTGTTTTTGACATTAATACCTACATTATATCCGATAATTTCATTCTCAGAGATATCGTTATTATAGATTGTCTCACTATTGGCAGTTCTTCCTGCAAGAATTGCTGTCCCTTCAGTTTTATCAGACCCAACAGCTGTAATTTTATTTTTTCTGATTTTTATTCCATTTCCAAAAGAATACCCTATCGAATTTTCAGTTTGGTTTCCTTCAATAAGAATATCGTATCCGATAAAAACAAGAAACGCTCCTTTTCTTCCTCCTCTTTCTATGTTATTGACAATCTGGATGTCTCTAGCCATTTCATCATAAATTAGTTCTCCATCATCACCTCTTTCCCGTTCTGCTTCAATATCAATTCCAAATCCGGGAGCTATTCCTGTAGAATGTGCTGTATTAATACTGGCATTTAGAAATTGATTGTTTTCAATTCTGATATCCCTACCATCACTGACGGTTAGGTTGTTTCTTCTGTTACTATCGAGAATACAGTTTTTAATAATAATATTATTAGAAGGTTTGTAACCTTCTGGTGTGTGGGTAAAACCGATACTATTAATATCGATTCCATCTCCCGCACCATTTACAGCGCGTACTCCATCAATAACAACATTAACAGCAGATCTTAATGCCAGTACATGTCCCCATTCATGAGTTCCTCCACCGGCATAATTATGTTCATCTCTATCTCCGTATAGATTTCCTCCTTTAATAGTAATATTCTCAGCATCGTGTACTGCTAATAAACTGTATTTAGAACTGCTATTAGGAAAAGTACGTATATGCGTATCATTACTCATAATCAAAGTAAAGTTGGAAGGCACATTAATTGCTTCCAAAGTCGGATAATAATTTCCTTCTACATACTCCTCCGCAATATAAAAATAGGCATCCATAGCACCTATAGAAAAACTTTCAGCTTTAAGTGCCTGTGCCATTTCAAAATTATCTTCCAGGATTTTTTTATTTCTCAGTGCGTTTTCTTGGGTAGTTTTTCCTTGCACAATCTCCCATCTCGAAGGAAGAAATTGATAAGCTGGATTTTTTAGTTTGGTAGAGCCTTCTATTTTCAATTTAGAATTTAGAAGTCTTCCGTCAATATAACCGCCGTTAAATTTTAAGGTTCCGTTAGTAATAATACCTCCATCAAAATCAAATTTAAAATTCTCAGGAAGTTCAATTGTTTTTCCGTCTAGGTCTAAAATACAATCAATAACCATCACTCCATTAACAGGTAGGTCTCCATTTAAGTTAAACTTACATGGAGCATCAGAGATAGGTTCTTCGACACCTGGAGGGGGAACAACAACAGGATCTTCTATGACTTCATTGTCGCTGCTGCACGCAAGAAAGAAAAAACAGCAACATAGAATCAGGGAATAGGTTTTGGTAGTTTTCATTAGTAATATATTTAATAGATTTAAGGTGCTAATAAATAACGTGATTATTTGGTATATATTATATTATTACGTGTTAAAATTAAGTTAAAGTTAACATTTAACTAATTGTAAATCAGTAAGTTAATTATTGTTAATTTATATAAACTTTATGGTTTTTCCTTAATAGGTAATAATACCTGTTTGAGAATCAAATATTTAATAATATAGGAGAAGGAGCTTTTTTGATTACGGTTTTGTAATAAAAATTAACAAGAAAATACAAAAGGTAAAAATCAAAATAGCAAAGAAAATAAAATCATCTTTTTTTTATGCATTTTTATAAGAAAAATGGTTTTTGTTTTTCAGAATTATCTTTGGAGAATATCAACAGGATTTCCATATAAATATGAAAATTAAGATATATCTTTGTCGTATCACAAAAACATCATATTTCACACAATAACGATTTAAAACACAGTGAAAAAAATTATAAGGGTAACAACTGTTCCTTTGTCTTTAGGGGGATTACTAAAAGGGCAGTTAAAATTCATGTCTCAGTATTTTGATATAAAAGGAATATCGAGTTCAGGTGGGGATAAGCTTCAAAAGGTTTCAGAAGAAGAACAAATACCAGTCATTGGGGTAGAAATGACCAGAAAAATTACCCCATTACAGGATTTAAAGGCGGTTTATCAATTGTATAAAATTTTCAGGAAAGAAAAACCTGATATTGTACATAGCCATACTCCAAAAGCAGGGACTTTGTCAATGATCGCTGCAAAATTAGCAGGAGTACCGATACGGTTACACACCATTGCAGGGCTCCCTTTATTGGTAGCTACTGGAAGTAAAAGAAAATTGCTGGATAGAGTAGAGAAAATTACGTATCGCTGTGCAAGCAAAATATACCCAAACTCTTATGGCTTAAAGGATATTATAGAACAGAATAAGTATACAAAACCAAACAAGTTAAAAGTAATTGGAAAAGGTAGTTCTAATGGGATTGATACTGCTCATTTTGATCCTGCTATATATACTGAAAACGAGAAAGATGCTTTTAGAAAAGATTTAGGAATTACTCCTTCGGATTTTGTTTTTCTGTTTGTAGGACGTTTAGTAACAGATAAAGGAATTAATGAATTAATTCATGCATTCCGAAAAATAAATGAAGAGAATGATTCAGTGAAACTTCTGTTGGTAGGTCCTTTTGAAAAAGAGTTGGATCCGGTAACAAAAGAAACCGAAGACGAAATTGAGACCAATAAGAATATTATATCTCTAGGGTGGCAGGATGATGTCAGACCTTATTTCGCAATAGCTAATGTACTTACATTTCCTAGTTATAGAGAAGGATTTCCTAATGTGGTGATGCAATCAGGGGCTATGGGACTACCGAGTATTGTTACTGATATTAATGGGTGTAATGAGATCGTAAAAGAGGGGGTAAATGGCATGATTATTCCTGTAAAAGACGCCAATTCTCTACACGATAAAATGAAAGAAATATTGACAAATGGTATTTTGTATACCCGTCTGGCTAAAAATGCCAGAGCAGTAATCGTCAAAGATTATGAAAGACAATTTATATGGGATTCATTACTGGAAGAGTATACGAAGCTTTTGGAACAACAACATTAATTTTTTTTAAGTAGCGCTTCGTAATGAAACAGCGAATTTCAGTTTTTTTAAATGATAAGGAAAGAAAACCTATCTTAAAAATAATAAAGGAAGCTATTGTCTTTTGGTTTGTAAAAAAAGAACTTCCTTTTTTCTATTTCGGAAAATTTTTATATCGAAAAAATGTAACAAACTATACCGATTATCTCAGTAGCAAAGAGGTGGATGAAATAACTTTATCTAAGAAGATGCATCAATATCAGTATGCTTCGATTCTTAGAAATAAATTGTCATTTGCTGTGTATATGGAATATAATGGATTACCAGTTCCAAAACTCATAGGATATAATCTAAACAATACATTTTTTTATAAAAAAAAGGGAGTGTCTGTTACTGATACAAAAGAGTTGCATTCTTTTTTTAGTACCTTGTTTGAAACAGAAATGAAGGATGAGATTTTTATAAAATCTATCAAAGACATGGGAGGGAATGGTTGTTTTTTGGTTCGGAAAGATACCTTGAAAAAACAGCTGGAAAAGTATGGAGATTATCTATTGTCTAATGATTGTATTTATCAGGAAGTAGTCATACAGCATGACGATATAAATAAAATTTATCCGCATAGTATCAATACACTTCGATTTGATTCGTATATTGATAAAAAAGGAACCATTCATATTTTATCCGCTTTTATGCGATTTGGAGCAGGAGGTAGTGTAATCGATAATGGAAGTTCGGGAGGGTATTATCTTTCGGTAAATATGGAAAAAGGAGTACTGTCAGGAGAAACCCATCAATTGATGAAATATGGAGGGAATAAGTTAAAAGCCCATCCGGATACAGAAGTGGTATTTGACGAATATAAAATACCTTTTTTTGAAGAAGCATGCGAATTGATAAAAAAAGCAGTTATTTATATTCCAGACCGGATTATAGGATGGGATATAGCAATTAGTAACAAAGGTCCTGTTATTATAGAAGGAAATGATAACAATTCTTTTATTACACCGGATATTGCTTATGGAGGATACTTAAAACATCCTTTGTTTAAGGAAATTATGAACGAGGTAAAATAGTGATATAGAATTACGCCCTAATGAGAAATGCAGAACTATTAAGACGGAACTTTTTTTGGTTTATGGATAAAGTAAAAAAAGGTAAGGTCAAAAATCATTATCAAGATATAAAATACATTATAGAGAACCCGTTACACCCTAAAGTAATGGCAAAAAAAGATGATAGCTTGATCAATATTCTAGACCATGCAGTTCATAGTACTGATTTTTACAAAAAATACAGGGAATACTCATCTATACACGATTTTCCGATTATCGATAAAAATATAATCAGAGACCAATTTAATAGTTTTCAGGCAGCATCCTATATAGGTGAACCCAAGCAGGAGGTGTTTACCAGTGGATCAACAGGGACTCCATTTAGGTTGTTCCATGATATGTCTAAAAGAGATAGAAATACAGCTGATAATATTTACTTTTCTGAAAGAGGTGGTTATACCCTGGGAAATGAATTGACCTATTTTAGGTTATGGAAGACATATGGTAAAAAGTCATTTCTAACCAATAAAATTAAAAATATCATTCCGGTTGATGTTTTTAGTTTAAAAGAAAATCATGTTATAGAAGACATTCTGGACAAACTGAGAAAAAATAAATCAACGATGAGTTGGTTAGGGTATGTGTCTGCTATAGAAAAGATTTGTAGGTATATGGATGAAAAAAACAGTAGTCCGTTACCTGGTAAGCTGGTTTCTGTTATTACGATCTCAGAAAAGTTAAATGATTATACCAGAGATGCTATGAAGAAATATTTCGGGATTAATCCGATATCGAGATATTCTAATACAGAAAATGGAATCATAGCGCAGGAAATTCATACTGAAGAAGATGGTTTTATCATCAATACAGCCAGTTATTACGTAGAAATACTCGATATAGAAACTAATACTCCTGTAGAAAATGGAGCTATAGGAAAAATTGTGGTGACAGACCTTTATAATTACTGCATGCCGGTTATACGATATGATACAGGAGATATAGGAGCTAAACATATGATTGATGGAAAAGAAATCTTATGTCGTATAGAAGGTAGAAAGATGGACGTACTTACGGATACAAAAGGAGAAGCTATATACTCTAATATTATGTATGTAGCGAATCATTACCAGGAGCTGAAACAATGTCAGTTGATTCAAAAAGATCATGGCGTTTATCTTTTTAAAATTAATATTGAAGGAGTTTTTCAGAGAGAAGTAGAATTTATCAAAAAATACAGAGACTTTTTAGGAGCTGATGCGACCATATCTGTAGAGTATGTAGATGAAATTCCTCTTCTGGATTCTGGTAAGCGGCGTTTTATGGTTAATGAGATGAAAAACTAATAGTTTTTTCTGCACTGTAGGAAAAAACATAGAAATATCTTACTTTAAAAAAGTAAAAAAAGGGTATTTTTCCCCTTACAAGGAATATTTCAATGTCTTATTTTTGATGTATCTTAAAGGAGTGAAATAAGACATTATTTTTATCAAATGGAATACTTTTTAATAACAGATTAGTGTATAAATTTTATGTAAAAAGGGGGATTGATTTTGTTTTTGCATTCGTACTTATCCTGTTGTTATTTCCTGTTTTTTTAGTTGTATTTATATTATTGTCTATAGCTAATAAAGGCTATCCTTTTTTTGTTCAGAGACGACCGGGAAAAGGAGAGAAGATCTTTAGTATTATAAAGTTCAGGACAATGAATAATAAAAAAGATGCGGAAGGCAACCTGCTTCCGGATAAAGACAGGCTGACAACTATAGGTAAGTTCGTAAGAAAAACCTCATTAGACGAAATCCCACAACTATTTAATGTGTTAAAAGGCGATATGAGTTTTATAGGACCAAGACCCCTGTTGATTCGGTATTTGCCGTATTATCACGAAAACGAAAGAAAAAGGCATGCAGTATTACCGGGAATAACAGGTCTGGCACAAGTTTCAGGAAGAAATGTGTTAGCCTGGGATAAAAGACTGGCGTTAGATGTAACCTATGTAGAGAACATCTCTTTTTTATTGGATGTGAAAATAATAATAAGTACCGTGGTTAAGGTAATTGCATCAAAAGATGTAGTAGTAGACCCTAATTCGGTAATAGTAGATTTAGATGAGTACAGAAAAGAAAATTAATTGGGCGATTTTAGTGACAGGTTGGGGTAGAAATGCCAAAGATACATTAGAAGCTTTTGATAATAAGAAATTCGATAAAAGTAAAATAAGACTTGTTGTTTATCAGGAAGAACCATGTGGAGCTGCTGAAAAAGCCAGAGAGATGGGGGTGGAAACACTACAGTTGGTTAGAAAAGAATTTGACAGTGCAGTAGCCTACCAAGAGAAGCTGATTCAGGTGTTAAAGGAGCGGGAAATTGATTTTATTTTTATGCTTAATTATAAGTATATTATTAGAGAGGCAATGCTAAAAGCATTTCCGGATAGAATACTCAATATCCACCCGTCTCTTTTTCCTAGCTTTTTGGGAACTAAAACAGCCATTCAGGATGCGTTGGCATATGGAGTAAAAATAACAGGAATTACTACTCATATAATTGATGATAAGGTAGATGAAGGGAAAATATTATGTCAGAAAGCCATTGAGGTAAAAGAAGGGGACACTTTTGATACCTTATATCCAAAGTTTGCCAAGCAGGGAAGAAAAATTATTATTAAAACAATTCAAGAAATCGAACGATCACATATTTTGTAAATTAAACCAATGGGGGAAGATCTGGAAATAATTCCAATAACAAAATCAACGTTAAGAGAAGCTGTAAAATCAAATAAATTCTGGAACGATGAAGTAGCACCTTTACCGAAAAGTAAAGCGACTTGGTTGCTACAGAACAATCGAATTGAAGAAGATGATTATTGCGGTATTATAGCTGTAGAAAAAGGAAAAATAATGGCTTACATCCTATTATTTCCTGATTTGATTAATACAGTAGAAAAAACAGTAGAGAAAGTATATTGGATGCTATTGTGGTGGGTGCATAAAAAATATAAGGATACAGTATTAGGAACGTATTTTTATAGAGAAGCTTTAGGGTTGACTAAAAGCAGGGTCATTATCAAATCATTTGCAGAAGAAGTCAATGAGTTTTATAAAAAACAACCTTTTGATGTTTTGTTAGCCAGAGAGCGATTTACACTTTTTTTTAGTGTAGAACCCTCTATTCTCGTTGGGAGATTTCCGAAGTTAACACCGTTTAAACCGGTGTTAAAAGTACTTGATAAAACAGTCGCTTTCTTAGTAAGGAATAAAAATAACTGGGGAATTAAAAAAAGAACTGCTATATTATCTTATGAATACCCTCAATCCATTGACGATAAACTCTGGGCGTTTATAGCGCCTTTGTGCAAGGATGATCTGATTCTGAAGACGCAAGAGTATGTTAATTGGCAATTAGATCATAAACAATATACACAGGTAAACCCAGGAGATACGTTTCCTTATAAGTCATTACTCGCAGGATTGAGTAGTAAGGTGTATATAACCAATGTTGCGGTGAAGGAAGGTGAAAAAATTATTGGTTTTTTCTCTTATGTGGTTAATAATAAAGAGTTTAATGTAAAATACTTTTTGGTAGAAGAAGAAAAGAAATTAGCAGTTATTGTAGATGCACTAATGGAGCATTTTATAAAAGAAAAAACCAGTTTTATATTTACAGATGATGCCATCCTGGCTAAAAAAATCACTGAAAAGTACTCAGCAATATTTGTTTACAAAAAAATTAAGAAAGCTTTAGCACATAAAACGCTTTCTTTGACGTTAGGGCATTTGAGTTTTCATAACAGAGATGGACATTTCTTTTAAAAAGAGAGAGTTTAGAGGTAAAGTTTATAATTAATAGAATTGATGAATTACATAACCAACTTATATAAAGTTATTACATCCAGTCGGGAGGATACGGCATTTTGTATTAAGGATACTTTTTATAGCTATAAGCAATTAGGGAAAGAGATAGCCAGGATTCGAAATGTAATTAATGATACCATTCCTGAAAATGATAAACTTATAGGGTTGGTTACGAATGATGATATATATACATATGCCAGTATATTGGCACTTTGGTTTGAAGGGAAAGCCTATGTTCCGGTAAATCCTTTGACGCCGAAGGAGCGAAATGTTCACGTTTTTGAATTGACGAATTCTATATATGTGTTAGATTCTTCAGAAAAAAGTATCTATGAAGATTCTTTTACTGTAATTACTACAGCTACTCTTCAGAATAACGGAAGTGCATCCAAGCCAAAACCAGTAAATAAAGAGGATATTGCTTATATCCTTTTTACATCAGGGACTACAGGAGTGCCAAAAGGAGTGCCTATAACATTTCATAATGTCGAGAGTTTGGTGAATGCAGTTGATGCAGATTCAGAGTTTAATTTAGTTTCTTCAGATCGATGTCTTCAAATGTTTGAATTGACATTTGATTTCTCGGTAGTGACCTACTTGTTTCCTTTGCTTAAAGGAGCAAGTATATATACGATACCTTCTAATGCTATTAAATATTTACAGGTTTTCAGGTTGATGGAGACATATAAATTAACAGTACTGACAATGGTTCCCTCTATCATTAATTATTTGCGACCATATTATAGTGAGATCATAGCTCCCGAAGTACGATATTGTAGTTTTGGAGGAGGAGCATTGCATGCAGATATTGCAGCAGAATGGAGTGAGTGTATTTCCAATGCGCGGATATTTAATTATTATGGTCCGACAGAATTTACTGTGTATAGTGGGTATTACCCTTATGATGCGGTATCAGCTACCAAAGCCCATAATGGAATTATTTCCATTGGTAGAGAATTAGCAGGAGTACGATATATGATTGTCGATGCAGATAATAATGAGGTAGCTGTAGGAGAAACAGGAGAACTCTGTTTAATAGGAGATCAATTAACTGCAGGATATTGGAAAAATAAAGAACGAAATGAAGTTTCTTTTTTTAATTTTGATGAAAAAGGAAAGCAGTTACGTGCTTATAAGACAGGAGATTTGTGTTTTGTGGATGAAGAAGGAGATTTTATGTATGTAGGGCGTGCTGATTTTCAGGTAAAAATACGAGGATATCGTGTAGAACTGGCAGAAATAGAATATCATGCTAAAACGGTGGTTCAGAAAAAAGTCAATATAGTAGCATTGGACATTACCAATTCATTGGGAAATGCAGAATTAGGGCTGGCAATCGAGTCAGAAGTGTTTGAACTCGATGCAATGATAGCTTATATGAAGAAAAAAATGCCCCCGTATATGATTCCGACGCATTATAAGTTTGTAGACGAATTTCCGCATAGTATTAATGGCAAAATAAATAGAAAAGAACTTAGAACATTTTTTACACAATAAAATACACAAAAAATATAGATTCATGACAGTAGAAAATATATTAACCGGCATTAAAGAATCGTTTGTTATTATTTTGGAACACGATGATTTTGAATTGACAACAGAGACCGTTGCGGATGATGTAGAAGGATGGGAGTCGATTACCCATATGATGTTAATAGGAGAAGTAGAGAAAAAATTCAACGTTAAGTTTAAATTAATGGACTTGATGAAAATGGAAAATGTAGGAGATCTCGTAGCAGCTATAAAAAAAGAATTAAACTAATAATATTATATATCTGTACATAAAATGTATCGTTTAGTTTTTAAGAGATTACTTGATTTTTTAGCCGCATTTTTTGGGCTGTTGATTTTGTCACCGGTTTTGATAATAGTCATCATCGTTTTATTGTTCTCGAATAAAGGAAAACCTTTTTTCTTTCAAACCAGACCTGGTAAAGATGGAAAGCTCTTTAGGATTATCAAGTTAAAATCCATGAATGATAAAAAAGATGCCAATGGGGAATTATTACCATATAAAGATCGAATTACTAAAACAGGAGCATTTGTTCGTAAGTATTCGTTGGATGAAATTCCGCAGCTGATTAATGTATTGAAGGGCGATATGAGTTTAATAGGTCCGAGGCCTTTATTAGAGCAATACCTTCCGTTATACAATGAACGGCAGAAAAAAAGACATTTGGTGCGCCCAGGGATAACAGGATGGGCACAGGTAAATGGGCGAAATGCAATCAGCTGGTCTCAAAAATTTGAATACGATGTCTGGTATGTAGAAAACCTAAGCCTCTTATTAGATATTAGAATAATATTCAAAACCATTAAGAAGGTTTTGATAAAGGAAGGAGTGAATAATCAAGAAAATCTAAACATGCCGGTATTTACAGGTAATGATAACGAATAATCGAGATGGAAAAAGTTTTAATTATTGGAGCCTCCGGACATGGTAAAGTGATAGCAGAAGCTATAGAACTGGAAGATAAGTATGAAATATACGGGTTTATAGATTCATATAAACCAAAGGGACAGAAGATTATGGGATATGATATTCTTGGTTCGGAGAATATCATACCAGCTCTAATGAAAAAAGGAATTACCAAGGGAATTATTTCTATTGGCGATAACTGGATTCGGTATAAGTTGTATAAAAAAGTCTTGGAAGTCGCTCCTGATTTTGAATTTATAACAGTGATTCATCCATCGGCAATTGTAAGCGAAAAAACCAATATTGGTAGAGGAACCGTAATTCTGGCTTCAGGTACAGTCAATGCCGATGCCGTAGTCGGAGAGTTTTGTATCATTAATACGAATGCCAATTTCGGTCATGATGGAATTATGGAAGATTTCTCGAGCTTGGCTCCCGGGGTAACCACGGGAGGAACTGTTATTATAGGTGAGTTTACAGCAATTTCTATTGCAGTGACGATTCTACAGAACACAACTATAGGGGCTCATACTGTAATAGGAGCAGGAGCTGTTGTAACAAAAGATATACGAAGAAACGTGGTAGCATATGGAATTCCTGCAAAAAAAGTTAGAGAAAGAGAAAACGGAGATGGATATCTCGGAAAATCTACTCAAAAGTTAACCTTCAGTTGTTATACAATTGATTCAGAAAAAGCATTAAAAAAGTATAAAAAGATATTGAATTCAGTAGGAAACGAAAACCCCTTTTATACCTTAGAATATATAGGGATTACCGGGATGCGGGAGCATCGCCTGAGTTATTTTGTACTAGAGCGAAATTCGAGACCTATTGTCGTTATGCCATTTTACCTGAGAGATATAAAAGAAACAGACGGAAAATATAAAGATGTTGTTTCTCCTTATGGTTATGGAGGTCCTTTGCTGGATATTGAACATGTAGAATGTAAAGATCTGGAATATTTCTGGAGAGAGGTAGATGCATGGTATAAAAAAGAAAATATTGTAAGTGAGTTTATTCGGTTTAGCCTCAATAATAACCACTGTCGTTATAATGGCGAATTAATCCCTACATTAACCAATGTAAAAGGAGAAATCGTAGATGAAGAAACTCAATGGAGCCAGTTCAAAGCCAAAGTCAGAAACAATTATAGAAAAGCAACTCAGCAATCCCTGACATTAAAAGTATATAGCAACCCGATCTCACCAGCTATAATCAAAGACTTTTATGATATCTATATCAGTACAATGCAGCGAAATAATGCCGACTCATTGTATTATCACAAAATAGATTACTTTATCGATTTCATAAAAAACAATCCTAAGAATGCTATTATAGGAATGGTATATAAAGATGATAAACCAATTTCTACAGAATTGATTTTGGTGAATGATAATACATTGTACTCATACCTGGGAGGAACTTTATCAGATTACTTTTATACACGCCCTAATGATTTTCTAAAAATAGAGGTTATGAACTGGGCGAGAAAACACCATTATAAATATTATATTCTGGGAGGAGGAAGGTCTGATGGGGATAGTTTGTATAAGTATAAAAAATCATTCTTTCCTAATGATCAGGACGTTACTTACTATACAGGAAGAAAGATTATTAATCCGGAGCAGTATATGAAACTTGTGTTACAGAAGTGTAATATGACAGAGAATATGACCTGTGAGACAGATATTAAGAAAGGTTTTTTTCCATTGTATAGATTAGAGAGTTAAGTTAGGACTTCTTTTTTATATAATCAACGATGACTTTTGCGATAAGATCTCTTCCGTGATTGTTCCAATGTTTGTCATAAATAAGTGTTTTAGGTTTCTTGGAACGGGAGAATTCTGACGAAAAATCGAGATACTTATATTCGTTTTTTTCAAGATGTTCTATAAACAATGGACTTGTGTTTTCTTTATCAAGAAGAAAAGTAAAACGCTTTTTATCAAAACCATAACGTTTGATTAATTTTTCAAAGTTAGCGAGGTAAATTACTTCAGTATCTTTCTGAGTACGTTTTTTAGAAGTCGTTTGCTGCGAAGGGAAAACAAAAGCTTTGAGGGAATTGATAAGCCTTTTTGGGGCATCCAATATCCCGATGTTTTGAGCGTAAACCAATAATTTACTTTTCTTAAATAAACGATTGGTCGGAGAGTCAAGATTCAATCGGTATTGTACAACCTTGTACCGATCCCGGGTCAGGTCATTTGAAAATTTAACTCCTAAAAATACCTGATCGATTTTATCAAAATCTTTCTTATATGCATGAATAAGGTGCAGTTGATCTGCCAGATCGTATCCTGCATAACCATATTCGTATACTTCGGTATCAGTTAACTGTTGTTCTATTTTTTTTCCTATAGAGTTTTGGTAGTGTTGATGAAACCCTTCGATAAAAGAGTCTCCTACAAGAGCTATTTCTTTTTGAGAATATGAAGGAGAGAATTCTCTGTAGGAGTTAAAACCGGAATTGTTGATACGGTATTCGGAAAAATTTTGTCTTCTGTTACCGGTTACTGCATACCCTTTCTGATTTGGTTTCCACTTTTCTACTTTATTATGATCCAGATATCGGAGTGGGGTATCTTTCCCCAGATGAAATACTCTAACCATTAGTTCTAAAGAAATCAAGATTAAAAAACTATAGATTGTAATTGTGTATAAAAGCTTTTTCATAGGATTAGAATTGAAAGTAAATAAAAGATCGATCTACGTGATCATCATAGAATAACAGTATGAAAAATATCAGTAGCAGATAGGTGATAAAACGGAGGGTTTTGGAATTAAAAGGGATTGGAGATCTTTCATTTCTGCGAATGATGTACTCATAGCAGATGAAGAGTAATAATACGATGAAGTAGTCAATCATCCTGTACCCCAGTGGATGTTGATAGTGTTCATAATAAAAATGAGTACAAAATTGTTTTATAAAAGCAAAAGCATCTGTCACAGAAGCAGACCTGAAAAATATACGGGAAAAAGTGACGAGAGAAAAGGTAAGCAAAAGCTGTAAAACCTCTATAAACGAAGGGAATACTTTGTTTTCGGCAATAACAGTATTCATATAAATCCGGTTTCTTCCCATTAAGAATACAGGAATGTATAAGATTGCATGAATGGCTCCCCATACAATAAAAGTCCAATTAGCGCCATGCCAGAATCCGCTAACCAGAAAAATAATGATGATATTTCGGACCGATTTTGATTTGGTTACACGGCTGCCTCCTAAGGGTATATAAACATAATGTCTAAACCATGTCGATAGAGAAACATGCCATCGCTGCCAGTATTCTGCTACATTTCGTGAAAAATTAGGGAATTTAAAATTAGACCTTAGTTCGATTCCAAATAATTTGGAAGTTCCAATAGCGATATCAGAGTAGCCGCTAAAATCACCATAAACCTGAAAACTGAATAGACAAACACCTAGTAGCAATGTAGAAGCACTATGTGTACTGTAATGAGCAAATATGTCGTCAACAATAGGTGCAACCCCATCAGCAATGACTATTTTTTTAAACAATCCCCATAAAATTAGTTTTAGCCCATCAGTACATTGAGTGTAATTAAAACTTCTTTTATCAGTTATTTGGTGAAGCAGGTTGGAAGCTCGTTCTATAGGACCAGCAACTAGCTGAGGAAAAAAACCGACGAAGGTTGCAAATGAAATAAAATCCCGGGTAGGGCGTAGCCTTTTGTAATAAATATCCAGAGAATAGGACATTGTCTGGAAAGTGTAAAAGGAAATACCGACCGGAAGAATGATTTGCAAGGTCCAGGAGCTTTGAGTACTAAATCCCAATAAAGAGGTGAGATCACTCCACGATTCAATAAAAAAATTGTAATACTTGAAGAATCCCAATAAACTCATATTAAAGAATACACTGGTTAGTAACCAGTACTTTCTAAGATGAGGATGTGTAGCAGTAGCAATCTTAATACCCACTACGTAATCTACAGCAGTACTGGCAAGGATTAAAAATAAAAAGCGCCAATCCCACAATCCGTAAAAGAAGTAACTGGCAGCTAATAAGAAAATGTTTTGTTTTGTATAACTTCTCCTAAGAAACCAATACACAACAAATACAATGGGTAAAAAAATAAAATAGGGTAGCGAGTTAAATAACATAAATTATCAACTAAATGACTAAAGTTTATTAGTATGCCTAGTCAATAAGGAAGGTCGAAAAAAGGGTAGATTTATTAGGTCCGGTAAAAATTGTTCTTTTAAATAAAATAATCAAGAAATACTTACTTTTTTTTATATATCTAAAAAATAATGTTAAAAAAGTTGTATTTCTTATGTACTTAAAAATTAATGATTCCATAGTGATAAGATAACCTGTATCTAAAAGATATCATCGTACTTGCTTATAATAAAACGAAGTATTATAAATAATGATTATATGTCTGATATTCAATGCGTATTCCCCTTATATTATAGGGGATATACCCCTAATTTTTTTCGTACATAACCTGTATGAATTGTAAGAGGGTTTTAACATTTTGCGTTGTTGGACGAGATTTTGAGTATTCTGTCCAATATATTGATGTAAGCGCTATTTTTTAAGATTACTGAGCTATTTTTACAATGGAAAAACAACTAGAGTTACATCATACTAGAAAAGTCTACCCCCTTTTCTTTCAGTTAATTTAGATTGTTATTAAAGAACTAAAAACGATTATATATATAATTCGTTGTTACTGTTTTGTTTCATTTTTAATGGGAAAACTATGAAAGCAATTGATTCTAAGAAAATATGGTTATCGTCTCCACACATGGGAGGAAACGAACAAATGTACGTTAAACAAGCATTTGATTCTAACTGGGTTGCCCCCTTAGGACCTAATGTAAATGGGTTTGAAGATGATATCGCTACCTATTTAGAAAATGAATCGTATGTCGCTGCACTTAGTTCAGGAACAGCGGCCTTGCATTTGGGATTACAGCTTTTGGGAGTAACCCATGGAGATGAAGTACTCTGTCAGAGTTTTACATTTGCAGCTTCTGCGAATCCAATTACTTACTTAGGAGCGAAACCTGTTTTTATAGATAGTGAAGAATCAACGTGGAATATATGTCCTGAACAATTGGAAGTAGCTATTAAAGACCGATTGAAAAATGGTGTAAAACCTAAGGCGATTATAGCAGTACACCTATATGGAATGCCATATAAGGTTCAGGAAATTCACGATATAGCTGCCGCTTATGAAATTCCGGTATTAGAAGATAGTGCAGAAGCATTAGGAAGTAGTTTCTTTGATGTGAAATGTGGTACGTTTGGGGATTTAGCAATCCTCTCATTTAACGGAAACAAAATTATTACCACTTCGGGAGGAGGCGCCTTAGTAGCTAAAAAACAAGAAATAAAAGACAAAGCAATATTTCTTTCTACACAAGCCAGAGATAATGCTCCGCATTATCAGCATTCTGAGATCGGTTATAATTACCGTATGAGTAATATCGTAGCGGGAATAGGAAGAGGACAGATGGAGGTATTGGACAAGCATATAGGTTTGAGAAGAAGAAATTACGAATTTTATTATACACATTTAAATCAGTTAGCAGGAATATCTTTTGTCGAAGAGCCTAACGGATATTATTCAAACAGATGGTTAACTACGATTAAGACCTCGTCTTATGAAGTAAGAGAAGAAATCAGACTTGCGCTGGCAGCGCAAAATATCGAATCAAGACCCCTTTGGAAACCAATGCATAAACAGCCTGTTTTTTCGGATTGTAAGTCATATGTAAATGGCGTATCAGAATCTCTTTTTGAGAAAGGACTTTGCTTACCAAGTGGATCGAATTTAGAAGAAGAAGATTTACAAAAAATTGTTTTTGTAATAAAAAATATAGTACAATGAAACTCAAAGAACTTATCCTGAATTATTCAAATAGACATGCCTCCAAGTGGCTTGTTTTGGGAATTGATCTTTTTATCATAGTAGTGAATTTCTTTTTGGCGTACATCGTGCGTTTTGGAATTGTATTAAACTTTGATATTGCTGAACTTGGCTATCGATTACCGATCATCGTATTAATGGCTGCTATAAGTTTTTTATTAGTAGGTTCTTATAAAGGGGTGGTCAGACATACCGGAATGAAAGATGCCTATAATTTGTTTTTGGCTGTAACAATTTTATTTACCATGAGTGGAATACTGATGGTTTTTAGTCGCCTGGGAGTAATTCCTGAATTACTTAATATACCGATTTCTATTCTATGTGTATTTTATTTGCTTAATATTATTACATTGACATTAAGTCGATTAGTTTTTAAATACGGGTACCAAAGTATCAAATCCAGGTTGGGACAAGCTTCCCGTATACTTATTTACGGAGCAGGAGATTCAGGATTAATTACACAAGCAGCAGTAACAAATGATTCTAAAAAATCTATTACTGTAGTTGGGTTTATTGATGATAATCCTCAGAAAATAGGAAAAACAATTAATGGAATTACTGTTTTCAATCCAGATGTAATTACAGAAAAGTTTATAGCAAAAAATAATATTAAAGAGGTAATCGTTTCGATGCCACAAATAAGTAAGAAACGTTTGTCTAAAATTTCAGATCGATTTTTAAAATTGAGAGTAAAATTGAGAATCGTTCCAGCTGTAGAGGATTGGATTGATGGAAGATTAGAAGCTTCTCAGATTAAACAAATTCAAATTGAAGATTTATTGGAGAGAAATCCAATTTCTTTAGAAAATCAAAATATCAAGAGAGAATTAGAAGGAAAAGTTATTTTGATTACCGGAGCTGCAGGTTCTATAGGAAGTGAAATTGTACGTCAGGCATCTTATTATAACTATAAGCATTTGGTTTTGGTAGATCAGGCAGAATCTCCTTTATATGATTTACAGCAAGAACTCTTAAGAAAAGGAACGACTAATTTTACACCAATAGTAGCCGATATCAGAGATTATCATCGTACAGAAGCTATTTTTGAAAAATACAAACCTAATATGGTATTTCATGCAGCAGCATATAAGCATGTGCCATTAATGGAAGCAAATCCATGCGAGGCGTTGAAAATAAATGTATTGGGAACAAGAAGTGTTGCCAATCTGGCATCTAAGTATAATGTAGGTAAATTTGTTTTTGTTTCGACAGACAAGGCAGTTAATCCTACCAATGTAATGGGAGCTACTAAAAGAGTAGCTGAGATGTATATTAAGTGCTTACAAAAAACGAGTAAAACTAAGTTTATAACCACGCGTTTTGGAAATGTCCTTGGATCTAATGGATCTGTAATTCCTTTATTCAAAAAACAAATAGAAAGAGGAGGACCGTTAACTGTAACACATAAAGATGTTACGCGATTCTTTATGACGATCCCTGAAGCTTCTCAATTAGTGATTGAAGCAGGAACGATGGGGAATGGAGGAGAGATCTTTATTTTTGATATGGGAGAGTCCGTAAAAATATTTGATCTAGCTAAGAAAATGATTCGATTATCAGGCCTGCAATATCCGGATGATATCGATATTGAGATCACTGGATTACGACCAGGAGAAAAACTATATGAAGAGTTATTGGCGGATACTGAGAATACATTGCCTACCTATCATAAGAAAATAATGATTAGTAGATTAGCGGATCACAATAGTGAGAACCTAAAGGAAAAAATAGATGATTTAAGTATTTTGAATTTAATTAATCAAGATCATTTGATTGTGAGTAAGATTAAAGAGATTGTTCCTGAATATATCTCTAATAATTCTACTTTTGAAAGTATCGATAAAGAAAACGAAAAAAGTAAACCATTAGTACAGGTTAACTAATATATTCTTAGGTATACATTCATCTGTAATATCACTTTTATATTGATTTTAAAAACAAATTACAATTTAGTATAATATTATATATTTTTGTACTTGTTAGTAATTTCACAAAAGCATCTATTTTATGCCACATTTAAGGTTATTCGCCCTCATATCTATTGTAGTATCAGTTTTTTCTTGTAAAACACCTACAGATGTAGTCTATTTCCAAAATTCTGATAATCTCGAAGAAATTGTTTCTAAAAATTCATTCACTCCAGTTTTTAAGGTAGATGATATTATCAGTGTATTGGTTTCGGCTACGGATATGGAAGCAGCAAGACCTTTTAATATGACACAGGGGACTTCCACTGGTGCTTCGGGACAGCCACCTGCTGTAGGAGGACAAGCAGCGAATCCTACCTATCTTATTGACGAGAATGGTTTAATTGATTTCCCGGTACTGGGAGAATTAAAAGTAGCAGGACTAACCAGAATCCAGGTAAAAGAATTAATAAAAGAAAAACTTCGTATCTATATAAAAGAACCGATTGTTAATGTTCGTTTAATGAATTTTAAAATTACGGTTATAGGAGAAGTAAACAGACCAGGATCGTATACGATACCAAATGAGCGAATTACAATAATAGAAGCATTAGGACTCGCAGGTGATTTGACTATCTTAGGAAAAAGGGAAAATATTAGTGTGATAAGAGAAAAAGATGGTGTAAATGTGTATCACAAAGTGAATTTAACTTCCAAAGAGCTCTTTAATTCACCAGTTTATTATTTGGCACAAAATGATGTGCTGTATGTAGAACCTAATAAGGCCAGAGTAAGAAGTTCAAAAGCAAACAGAGATACAAATACATTTGGAATTATTATGAGTATTGTCGGGGTAGCACTATCCGGTTTGGCGATACTTTTAAGATAGAATAAGTTATGTTTTCTAATATAGAAAAAACAGAGGATAATGATGCATTGAAGAATGCGTTCAACACTAATGGGAAAAGTACTACTTCTATAACAGGGTATTACATACGAGAGCAAATCATTAGGTATTTAAAAAAATGGTATTGGTTCTTATTAGGAGCAGTAATTTGTGTATCTATTGCTTTTTTGAAAATACGTTATACAATTCCTCAGTATAGTGTGTCTTCTACAGTATTGATCTCCCAGGATGATAATATTGGACAATCAGAATTATCAGCGTTCAAAGACTTAGGGATTCTTGATGACACTAGAAATGCTATTGAAAACGAACTGCAAATTATAAAATCCCGAAGAATTATTTCCAACGTTGTAGATAATCTGAAATTAAATGTTCAGTATTTTACAGATGGGAGAATTCTGGAAGTTGAAAGCTATCCCAAAGCTGCAGTAGAGATTAATTTTTTATCGGAGGATTCGATTGTTAAAAACAGGTTTAAACATTTTAATGTACTCGTTAATTCAGAGACTTCTTTTTCATTAGTTGATAAGGATGGTAATGTTATCAACGAACATTCCTTTGGAAAGACAATTAATACATCAATAGGGGATGTGGTAATTACTCCTAATGTGGATGTAATCAAAGCCAATATTGGTAAAATTATTAAAATTAAAATCTCTCCCGTAGCGAATACGGTAGAACGATATAGAGAAAAAATATCTGTAGGGATTGCCAGAAGAGGATCTTCTATCGTCAGAATATCACTAAGTGATGGTGTAAAGCAAAAAGCAACTGATATTCTGAATAATTTAGTAGAAGAATACAATAAATTTACTATTGGTAATAAAAAAACAGTTTCTGCAAGAACAGCTGATTTCATCAATAATCGATTGGATCTAATCTCAGGAGACTTATCAGAAGTAGATGACGAAGCTGCAGGGTATAAGTCAAAATTTGGGTTAACTAATAATATTGAAACTCAGACTGAGCGTGTTGCAGACATTGATTCCAGAAATGTACAGGAAATTTCGCGTTTGAATACCAAATTAAGTTTGATAGAATCCATGAGACGATTCATATTAAGTCAGGAAGGAAGATATGATTTAATTCCATCTAATCTAGGGTTTGATGATATAACAATTACCAATAATGTAGGAAAGTATAATGCATTGACATTACAGAGGAAACGATTGTTAAAAACATCCAGTGTTCAGAACCCTGTAGTTGTTAATATTGATGAGCAGATTGATGGACTACGGCAAGTACTTATCGGTAGTTTGAACAGTCTTAAAAGCACCATTAAAATTCAATTAGGAAGTCTTCAGACGCAAGATCGATATTTTAGTGGGAAACTATACAATGCGCCAAAAAGGCAAAAGGATCTTAGAGTCATAGAAAGAGAGCAAACCATAAAAGAACAATTGTATCTCTATTTATTGCAAAAGAGAGAAGAAGCAGAAATAACCAGTCATATTACTTTATCAAATACCAAGGTAATTGACAAGGCTTCTGTATTGAGTGCCAGATTAGTATCCCCTAATAAAAAGATGACATATCTCGTTGCATTATTAGCAGGGTTATTAATTCCGTTTGTGATTATTTATTTATCCGATTTACTAAACATTAGAGTAAGTTCTAAAGAAGAGCTGGAGAAGAATACTTCTATGCCGATGTTAGGAACGATACCCATTATAAAAAATAAAGCAAAGATTGTTATCTCCAGAACAAGTAGATCCGGTATTTCTGAGGCATTCAGAATATTGAGAACCAATCTGGATTTCCTGATGGCTGGAAATGCAAAGAAAACAGGAAAAGTTGTTTTTGTAACGTCTACAATTTCTGGAGAAGGAAAGACATTGATTTCTTGTAACCTGGCAAAAACATTAGCGATTTCCGGAAAGAAAGTAATCTTTGTAGGAACTGACTTTAGAGATCCTAAGTTTCATGAATTTGTAAAGCTTCCCAATGGAAAAGAAACGGTAGGATTTACGAATTATATAATGACACCTGACCTGAGTCCTGAGGATGTTATTCTACATCAGGAAACTGAAGATCCATTTGATATTTTATGCTCAGGAGTGATCCCTCCAAACCCTGCAGAATTACTTATGCAAGACAAAGTAAAAGTAATGTTTGAGTATTTGGAGAAAAACTATGATTATGTGGTAGTAGATACTGCACCAGTGAGTTTAGTTACAGATACCTTACTCATCAGTGCGCTTGCAGATATATGTATCTATGTTGTAAGAGAAAATTACTCAGACAAACGTATTTTAGAAATTCCAGAAAACCTGTACCAGAATAAAAGGTTGCCTAATATGGCTGTATTATTGAATGCTTCCAGAAATAAACTGGGCTATAGTTATGGATATGGATATGGAAAGTAATCGAAGTTAAGCGCTTTTTTATAATTCGAGCAAAGAATTCTTTTGGGATGTATAAAAGGATAGGTAGAGAAATCGTACTTTATCGATTAAAGAATCGATTTCGTTGCATAATAGGAAGCAATTTCTTGATTAACTTGGATGGAAACCCTTTTTCTAATGTCTCGAACTGATGATTGTTATGAATATCGGATCCGGTAAAATCCATAAATCCGGCATTCATCAATTTGATAGCTGTTTCCTTTACTTTTGCCCCGTAATACCCGGATAATGAAAGTAAGTTCATTTGGAATAATACCCCTTGTCTTTTTAATGCTTCGAATTCTTTTATAGAGTTATAAAAAGTATAACGTTCTGGGTGTGCCAATAAAGGGGTGTAACCAGCAAGTTTAATTTCGAACAATAACTCATTAAGGTTTAGAGGAGCACTAAATGTAGACATCTCTATAAGAACGTAGGTATTTGCTATGGGGAGAATATCTTTGTTTTTTAACCGTTGCTGAAATAAATCATCCAGCATATATTCAGCTCCTGCGAGTATTTCTATTGATGGGATGTCGAGTGTATTGACCAGAGCCTGAATCTCTGATAATTTTTGAGTTATAATTTCACTGGTATTTGGCCATACCTGCTGCATGATATGTGGAGTAGTGATTATTTTTTTGATTCCTAAACTTGCGAATTTTTCAATTAAGAAAGCAGCTTCATAAATTGTTTTGACACCATCGTCTATTCCAGGTAGAATATGCGAATGTATGTCGATATAATTATGAGGAATAAAATCCCTCAATGGTATTTCTTTTTTAGGTAAAAATAACACAGTTATGTATTTTGGGGTAAATAATAGTCTTTAATTTACGATTAATTCGAAAATTATATAAATAAAAACAAAAAAAAGCGCATTATATGATATACAATGCGCTTTTTTAGACGAAAAGACGATTATTTCGACCTGATGCTTCCAGATCCGGATACTTTAGTATCTCTCTTCTGTGGTGAACCTGAATAAGTTATATCTCCAGACCCCATTACTTTGCCATTAATCAGATTCGTGGCATTCGCACTGATGTCTCCTGATCCGGATACAGCAGCATACACTTCTTTTGCTTTTAGACTATCCGCTTCTACATCTCCAGATCCAGATACTTTGGCTTTGAAGATAGTAGTCGTTCCTGTCAGTGAAATATCTCCTGATCCTGATACAGCTGCTTCTACTACATTGGCATTTATCGATAGGATAACATCTCCAGATCCAGAAACTTTAGTTTTAAAAGTATCACTTTTGATAGCACTTTCTCCTTCAACTTTTCCGGAACCAGATACTGATACTGCTGTAATGTCCCTGTATGGAACAGTAACTTCAATGTTCTTGTTTCTGGAAGGTCTTAAAGAAACCCCATTCTTTACCTTTATAACCAATGTGTTTTCACGAGTTTCGGTAACGATATATTCCATAAAATTACTTTCGGCTTTGATCGTGATATCACCTTCTTTCCCTTCGATGAGTAATACGTCAATATTTCCTCTTGCACTGATTTTATCGTAGGAACCCGTTGTTCGGTGAGTAGTGGTAATATCTCTGTTTCCTTTTACTTTTTTATTCCCAAAAAACTGAGCATTGGCAGATGTAAACACTGTTAACAGTGTTAATGTGATTATGGTTGTTACTGTTCGCATGATTGATGATGAATATTATAATTAGTTATTGTTTATTTTTTCTTTAAGCTTACTCCACCATAACTGGAAGTAATGGTGATGTTGTTATTAGTATCCGATGTCCCATAGAATCCCTGATAGTGTTTGGAATGTGAGCTTCGATCTTTGACGTTGAGTGTAATATCTTCATCTAATTTGATACCGCCATAGGATGTTTTGATCGAAAAGTCAAAATTACAAGTTGGATCAAAACCAACATCTACTCCTACATAACTCGTTTTGATAGCTACTTCATTAATCGTTGGTTCCAGGTTATATATTTTTAGAGATCCGTAGTCAGAGTTAATCTTAAGACTATTGCTCACACTGGTTATTTTTGTATTTAGATAATCTCCGTTTCCGTTTATAGTATTTCCTTTTTTTATTTTCAGACTTCCATAATCGCAACTGTATGTCAGGTCGTCAATTGTGGTTATATGAGATTGAGAATAATCAGCAACAAGCTTTACGGTTCCGGCTTTTTCTAAATCAAAATCAGAATAATCGGCATTGATAGTTCCATTTTTCATGTATTTTATGACGCTGTTATGCGTATAATCTATATTGATAGTGTTGTTATCTCCCAGAAGATTGTTTAGTAATACCTGACCGTAATCACAATTTATTTTGGCATCTCCTTCAATGGTATCCAGTGTGATTGTTCCATAGTCATTGGTCAGATTAACACTATTAGTAGCAGGGATTTTTACAACATAGTTAATTTGCATGTTCACCTGACTATTTTTCCAGTTTGTCATGAGTTTACTCCACCAAGAAGAAGTATTCTTTTTGAAAATGGTTCTTGCTTTTACCTGACTTTTATTATAACTCTCAAAAGAAATGCTAATGTTATCTAGTTTTTCAAGCACTTTTTCTTTGTCATTTCCGCTAACCTTGACAACGACATCGATAACGATTTTATCCTGATCCCAGGATGTGATGTCAAGATTTCCATAAGAGTTGTTTATTACTAATAAGGCGTCATTAGAAACTGAGAACTCTTTTTTTATTGCTTTTTCTTTGGTGTATTTCCCGTTTTTAAACGTAGGACCATTCGCGAGTAATAGGGTAGGGATACAGAATAATACCCAGAGGATTTTAGAGAATATCAGTTTCATTTTCTTGCAATTTTAATTCGTTAATTTCTTCTATTTTTTCTAGAACTTGTTCTAATAGTGAGCTTCTTTTTTGAAAGTTTTTAATCATAGCGCTAATCACTTTTTTATTATAGCCGCTTTGAACAAGATCAATTTTTAATTTATCGTAATTTTTTTCCAGTTTACGCAGTTGACTCATGGCATCTTTGACAAGGTCTTCTGTGTTTTCTGAGCTCAGTTGTTCTATTTCTTCTAATTGATAAGCAATTGCTTTGGTAAAGAAATCTTGCGTTTCTTCCATTTTGGGAGAAATAGTTGCTAAATCAGCAGTTTCTTCTTCTGTCGTCATCATTTTGGGGATAAAAATTCCCATAAGAATGGCGATAGAAGCGGCAATACTGACTATAGATACCCAGTTTCTTTTTTTAGGAGCAATAGGTACTACTTTGACGTCGGATTGCTGTTTTAATTTTTTCAAAAATTTAGCTTCGTGATTCTCAGAAGGCTCATAGATATCAAAGGAATCTTCTATAGAGTCAAAAAGCTTGTCTAATTCATCTTCTTTCATGCGATTTCAATTTTTTTTCGTAAACTTTCTTTAGCTCTGGAGATCATTGTTCTACAATTAGCAGGAGTAATATCCATAATATCACAGATCTCGTCATAATCATATCCCTCGATAAGATGTAAAGATAAAATAGTACTATAGTTCTGTTTTAGGGTATGCAGGGTCTGTACTATTTTAGATGTAATAGAAGTAGTTGATGTGTCTTCTTCCGATACACCTTGATCATCATCGTGTAAAGTATGTTCTACACGATCCCAATCTAATTCGTCATTCGGTTTACTTTTTTTAATATGTGACAGGCTTAAATTAATTACAATTCTTTTTAGCCAGGGTCCAAATAATTTATCATTTTCTAATTTTTCTAGTTTCGTAAATGCATTTAAAAATGCCTCTTGCATGATGTCTTCCGCGTCCATACCATTTTTTAGAATTCTATATGCAGTATTATACATTGCTTTATAATATCGCCTATAGATCTCCATCTGAGCATGTTGATCTTTATTCCGACATTTATTTACAAGTTGTTCTGTATTTAGTTGGGTTAGTTTCAAAAAATCAGGTTATTTTTACATTAAAGATATGTAATGTCACTTTTTGTTACAGTTTAGGAAATTTTTTTTTTATTTTCTGGCATAACAATTGACTTACACGGATAAAGGAAGTTAAATAATTGATATGATTATTTTGTATGTTCCTTATTATGAGCTTTAAACAAAAAAATAAATAGAAGTCTTATTTTGTTTTTGTGACAAAATGGCTTTTGATATATACATATGACTAAATCCAAATTTATAACAGTTGACAGTTTGTCATTTCAAGGAATTAATGAAGATGCAGAATTGATCCCTTTAATGACACCTGAGGATGAAGAGGAAATTAATAAAGAAGACTTACCAGATTGTATTCCTATTTTACCATTGCGAAATACTGTATTATTTCCCGGAGTAGTTATTCCTATAACTGCAGGAAGGGATAAGTCGATCAAGCTAATTAATGAAGCTAATAACGGAGATAAAACTATTGGGGTAGTTTCTCAAAAAGAAGAAGAGATTGAAAATCCTTCAGTAAATGATATAAATAGGATAGGAGTTGTCGCAAGAATTCTAAGGGTTTTAAAAATGCCTGATGGAAATACGACAGTTATTCTTCAGGGGAAAAAGAGATTTGAGATTGATGAGTTTGTAGAGGAAGAACCATATATCAAAGCTAAGATTAAGGAGGTAGCCGAAGAAAGACCTGCAAATGATAATCAGGAATTCAAGGCAATTATAGACTCAATTAAAGATCTGGCATTAGAAATTATCAAAGAGAGTCCCAATATTCCTTCTGAAGCATCATTTGCGATTAAAAATATAGAGAGTAGCTCATTTCTAATAAATTTTGTATCATCAAACCTCAATTTGCCAGTTGATGAAAAACAAAAAATACTAGAAATTAATGACTTAAGTGAACGAGCGCTGGTTACCCTTCGTTATATGAATGTAGAGTTTCAGAAATTAGAACTTAGAAATGACATTCAGAATAAGGTTCAACATGATATGAGCCAGCAGCAACGAGAGTATTTTCTACATCAACAAATGAAAACCATTCAGGAAGAGCTAGGAGGGGTTTCTCATGAAGATGAAATAGAGGAAATGCGCCAGCGTAGTAAAGATAAAAAATGGAATGAGGATGTAAAAAAACACTTTGACAAAGAATTGTCAAAAATCCAGCGAATGAATCCTCAGGTGGCGGAATATTCTATTCAGCGAAATTACCTCGATTTGTTTCTGGACCTTCCGTGGGAAGAGTATAGTACTGATAAATTTGACCTGAAGAAAGCAAAAGAAATTTTGGATCGGGATCACTATGGACTTGATAAAGTAAAAGAACGAATTATAGAGTATCTGGCCGTATTAAAACTGCGCAATGATATGAAATCTCCTATTTTATGTCTGTATGGACCTCCGGGAGTAGGAAAAACTTCTTTAGGGAAATCGATAGCAGAAGCCTTAGGGAGAGAGTACGTAAGAATTTCTCTGGGAGGGCTTAGAGATGAAGCAGAGATCAGAGGACATAGAAAGACCTATATAGGAGCTATGCCAGGAAGAATTATTCAGAGTCTTAAGAAAGCAGGAACTAGTAATCCGGTATTTGTGCTGGATGAAATTGATAAGCTATCCGTGGGGAATCAGGGAGACCCGTCTTCTGCCTTGTTAGAAGTATTGGATCCTGAGCAAAATTCAGAGTTTTATGACAATTTCTTAGAAGTAGGATTTGACCTGTCCAAGGTAATGTTTGTTGCGACATCTAATAGTCTAAATACCATACAACCAGCACTAAGAGATCGTATGGAGATTATTAATGTGACAGGGTATACCATAGAAGAAAAGGTAGAAATTGCTAAACAGCACTTATTGCCAAAACAGTTAGTAGAGCATGGGCTAGATACTAAACATCTAAAAATAGGAAAAGTACAGTTAGAAAAAATTGTAGAAGGCTATACCAGAGAATCCGGAGTAAGAGGGTTGGAAAAACAAATAGCAAAAGTAGTCCGTTATGCGGCTAAAAATATTGCGATGGAGGAGGAGTATAATGTCAAAATTACCAATGAAGACATCGTCGAGATATTGGGAGCTCCTAAATTAGAACGGGATAAATATGAGAATAATGATGTAGCTGGAGTTGTAACCGGTTTAGCGTGGACTAGTGTAGGAGGAGATATCTTATTCATAGAATCAATTATATCCAAAGGAAAAGGAAACCTGACAATTACGGGTAACTTGGGGAAGGTAATGAAAGAATCTTCTACCATTGCTATGGAATATATCAAAGCAAATGCAGAAGAACTAGGAATTAATCCTACTATTTTTGAAAAATACAATGTTCATATTCATGTACCGGAAGGAGCTACTCCTAAAGACGGTCCTAGTGCCGGGGTAACGATGCTTACTTCTTTGGTTTCTTTGTTTACACAGCAAAAAGTGAAAAAAGGAATAGCTATGACCGGGGAAATTACCCTTAGAGGAAAAGTACTACCAGTTGGTGGAATTAAAGAGAAAATTTTAGCTGCTAAAAGAGCTAGTATAAAAGAAATTTTACTTTGTGCAGAAAACAAAAGAGATATTGATGAGATTAAGCAGGAATATCTCAAAGGTTTAAAATTTCATTACGTAACAGAAATGAGTGAAGTTTTGGATATTGCGCTGACAAAAAGTAAAGTAAAAAACGCTAAAAAGTTTTAAGGCAAAGCCTAGCTGTAAGCAAGCAGGGAAAACATGATATAGAAAATAGCTCTTAATTCGGGATGTCCCGAGATAGATAGTTTGATCATAAAGTAATCAAAGAGATTCAATGAATAAAAACCGGAGTACTCTTGGAGTATTCCGGTTTTTTTATGTAAAATCTGTGATGGATTTGGTATCTAATACGTAAATTAGCCTGTTTTTAGTTTCTACTATTTAAATAATAAACAAAGCGTGTCTGATAAGAAAATAATTATAGCTATTGATGGATTTTCATCAACAGGGAAAAGCACTGTAGCAAAGCAATTAGCAAAAACCTTGGGGTACATTTATGTAGATACTGGCGCCATGTACCGATCGGTAACCTTATATGCAATGAGAAATAAAATAATAGATCAAACACATTTTGATGTAGATCGTCTCATTAATTCTTTACCGGATATACATATAAAATTCGAAGTAAATCAAACCACTAGGTTAGCTGAAGTTTTATTGAATGAAGAAAATGTAGAAAAAGAAATTAGAAACCTATCAGTATCTAGGCATGTGAGTCAGGTTGCCGCTATATCTGAAGTTCGAAAAAAACTTGTAGAGCAGCAGCAATTAATGGGAAGAGATAAAGGTGTAGTTATGGATGGAAGGGATATTGGAACTGTTGTATTTCCGGATGCTGAATTAAAATTGTTTATGACAGCAACAGCTAAAGATCGAGCAGAACGCAGGTATAAAGAATTGATAAAAAGAGGAGATCAGGTTACCTATGAAGATGTGTTGAAAAATGTAGTGAATAGAGATCATATCGATAGTACCAGAAAAGATTCTCCCTTAAAGAAAGCAGAAGGGGCTATTGAAATAGATAACTCTAATTTGACCTTGGAAGATCAGTTTAATCAAATCCTTACATTATCACGCAGTACGATCAATAGATATAATAAAGAATAGGGAGTATTAAGCAACTTATTCAGAAATTAAGTTTCATTTCTTAGAATTATAACAATTTCTCGTATATTCTTTTTGAGATTGTTATTCCATCATGGAATCTAAATTGGTAATCTTATTCTCTTTATAAAGTGAACTGTCTATTTTTCGCAATTCATAAAAAGTCATTTGATGCTTTACCCATTCGATCAGCTTTTTATAAGTTCCTTCATCGTCCCTCATAACAATAACTCTGTTAAGGCGTAATACATGATCCTGTAATTCATATAATTGAGGGATAGAATTGTCGTGAACTTCATAAAAAGGAGTTTCATTAACAATGGTAAATTTTTGCCCGTTATCCATTATGATAATGTTTTTATAACCATATATAATATGTGTTTCTGACAAGGTCTGACCATAATGGGAAAGGGTAGAAAATAAAATAAGTACAAGTAAAATTTTCTTCATAGTGCTAAATTAGACTGCAAATTTACGGTTTAACCGTATTCTGATCTAGCTTTATTTTAAATTTTATTCTCTTTAATCGATGAAACGCATTGTTTTTTTATAAAATGGTTTTTGATCATTTTTTAGAGGAAGATTATTTGGTTCCAGAGCGGTTTTTTACATTAAAAAACCACTAGATAGTTATACTATCTAGTGGCTTTAACACAAAAACGTTATATTTTATTTTTAGTTGTTTTGGATAATAAGTCTGTGATTAGATATTTTATTATTCACATTAAGCTTTACAATGTAATATCCTGATTTTAAACTTTTTAATTGTATTGATTTTTCTAAAACAACTCCGGAGTCTACTTTTCTACCTAATAGATCACGGATTTCATAGTTTACATTTTTATAAGGAGTGATAACTGATAGCATGCTATGACTGGCAGAAGGATTCGGTAATATTGATATTTTAGGAGCTTCTGTTGTTTTAAAGTCATCAATGCTAATACCTCTCGCAGTACTGCTGATAGTAAAAGAAGTAGACTCTGAGGCACCAAATGATCCTCCAGAAGCTAATGTTGTTGATCCAGAAGTTAATGAATAAGAACCGTTTCCATAGCTACAGCAGATACCATCTCCATAGCTGTCAAGAATCTTGAATGTATAAGAACCAGGTTCTAAACAAGCTGTTTCTGTAACAGTAGATCCATCAGGTTGCGAACCATAAGTTCCTCCTGAAGCTACTACCTGATTGTTACTATTTAGTATTTCCCAGCTAGTTTCTTCTGGATAATTGTCTAATTTGATTGATAAGTTAACATCTGTACATGGATTTGTAATAGTTCCTGTAGAGAGTTTTACATCATCCACTGCGATATCACTTCTCCAGGTTGTACCTGTTACTCCATTTAACCTTAGTTGTAGAGCTCCTCCGGTATAAGAGGATAGGTCTATAGTAGCAGACTGCCATGAATTTCCTTGGTTTCCTGATTTGGACCAAACTGATGTCCAGCTAGCACCATTATCACTACTGGCTTCAATTGCAAGACTTCCCATAGAAGAGGCTCCATACATATGATACTGAAAGGTAAAAGTCGCTTGTGTTGTAGCGGATAAATCAAAACATGGAGAGGTCAGGATGGCTCTTTTGTTAGGGTATCCTGTTCCATTCCCAGAAGCTTCGATATATACATAATAAGTCCCTTGTGCAGCACTGGCAGGTCCTGTATTATTAGATGGTGTTCCATTAGCATCTACAGTCCAGTTGCGATTATCATCTGTGTTTTGAGTCCATGCTCCGATTGTGTTTTCAAAGCCTTCGTTATAAGGGAATGAAGACACTCCTCCATCACATGTACCTGTATTACCAGGAAGAGTTGATAGAGTAGCAGTATTACTAAAACCAGAAGTATTTCCAGCCGCATCTTTTGCTTTTATTTTGAACGAATAAGAAGTGTCAGGAGATAAACCAGTTGCCGTATATGAAGTACCAGTAACAGTTTCTATCAGCGTATTTCCCTGGTAGATTTCATAACCTGTTACACCTACGTTATCGGTTGAAGCATCCCAGCTTAAATCAATTGTAGTTTGTGTCGCGTTTGATGCAGTCAAATTACCAGGTACTGTAGGAGCTTGTGTATCTCCTCCAGTACTACCTGTTATCGTAAAATTAGCATTAGAAATATCAAAAAAGATATGAGCTGTTCCTTTTACCATAATTCGGTTTTGTGTTCCCGGTTGATTCGGCACTGTAATTGAATGTGATCCGTCATTGGTTACTCCGCTGGCTAGTGAAATAGGGTAGGTATCACCTCCATCGGTAGATAGTAAAATATCTACAGTAGCTGCATTTACTCCATTTCCAGTTGTTCCTGCTACATCCCAGGTAACGTTTTGAGATGTTCCAGCCTGCCAAGATACATTGGTATTGGGAGCATTTACAACAAATGGTCCTGCTGTTCCATTAACGGTAACTCTCATATCATCACTGTTATTAGCCGCTCCACCAGCTTTATTATCTCGTACAGTTAATCTGAAATTAAGTGTTCTAGCTACAGTAGGCACTGCTTCCCATTGCCAGGAAGTAGCTCCTGTTTTGATCGTTTCTAATCTTGGGAAATATCGTTTGTTATCTGTAGTAGGGTTATAGGACCTAAAAGTTACTCCAGAGGTTCCTGTAGCACTTGGATATGTAGATGAAGCGTCATTTTCATCCGCTTGTTCCCAGCAGTATGTTAATGTATCTCCGTCTGTATCATTTGCCTGCCCTGTAAGTACGAATGGAGTTCCTTTCGGAATGGTGTAGTCCGCTCCTGCATTTACTGTAGGAACAGCATTCCCTGTATTTGTATTTGTCTGACAGTTGGTAGATTTTACATAATTGGTTACCTGCTGAATTGAGAAAAAGTGAAAGTACGGATCACTGTTTTGCTGTACATCAGTGGCTCCTGTAATTCCTGCATATCCCATAATAGTACTACCACTACCAGGTTCATAATGAGCATTCGTTCCTTCGTTTCTAATGGTAAAAGTGTGATTTGCTCCAAATTGATGTCCTAATTCGTGTGCTACATAATCGATATCAAAAGCATCTCCTTCAGGAGTTCCTCTGGAAGTAAAAGCACTCCCTTTACGGTTATTGACACATACACAACCGATACATCCTGCATTTCCGTTGTCTCCTGCTTTTGCAAACAAATGCCCAACATCGTAATTAGCCTCTCCAATTACACTGGTTAAGGTAGACTGTAATTGGCTGTTAAAACTTCCATTAGAGTAAGGGTCTGTACTAGCATTGGTATAAATAACATCATCATTATTAGCAATTAATACCATAGTAATTCCAAAATCATTTTCATAGACTCCATTTACACGTGTCATGGTTGCATTGATAGCAGCCATTGCTCCTGCTTTTGTTCCTCCATGAAACTGCGTATACTCTCCGTTGGTAGAAACTGCAAGCCTAAAAGTGCGAAGAATACCATCATCAGCATTTCTTTTGGTTGTACCAGAAAAGTTCTTATGTGAAGTTTTCTCTTCTACTAAACAACGTAATTTACTTTCTGTAGCGGTCTTTTCTGACCTTTTATAGATTGTATAACTTCCATCTGTAGTATAAGGCTCAATAAATACCGAACCTTCAGAAGCAGATAGTTTCATACTTTGTAAGCCTGATGGAGCAATACTAAACCTGATGATTGCGGTAGGATCATCGATACCTTGTCCTGCATATGATTTGATAGATGGATATTTGGCAGCCAGATCAGGATGCATTACAGGGGCTTCAAAAATTTTGAAAGATTCCATATCTCCATTAGCATTCGGGAATTGAACTATGACGTTCGATTTTCCAGCAGATTTTTCTCTTGACGGAGAGCCTTTCAAAACTTTTTTCAAGCCTTCTATATCTAATCCAAATACTGTTTTATTAGGTAGATTTCTCTTAGTTGTAATGATACTAGTTTGGGATTTGACCGTGGTCTTTTTCCAGTAGTTATTGGTTTGTGAGTACCCAATACCAATACAACATAGGCATAGAAGCCATGATAATTGTTTTTTCATAATTTTTGGTTTGTTTTAAATTTGTGTTAATCAAATGTAGAAATTCTTAGGTTTTTTTGAAATATTTTTAACATAAATGTTAATTAATTGAATAAAATTTATTATTTATGTGGTTAGTCTATTGTTTTATTACGGTTTTTCAGTAATATTTTACAGGAATAGATGGTACTAAGAAGCAGGGCAGTTGGATATAAAAAAAGCAGGTACCGATCGATACCTGCTTTTTCCCACAAAACGGGGTATTACTTTTTTATAACCCGATGGGTTGAGTGTTTTTCATCTATAATTAATGACAATAGATATGCACCGCTATTAACCTCTTTGAAGGATATCGTATTATTGTTGATAGTTCCTTTTTTAATCGTTCTGCCAACAATATCTCTAAGGATAAAAGATGCCTTTTTTCCAGAGTGGATAACCGTTAACATTTCATTTCCTTTTATAGGATTAGGAAACAACTCAAGACTGTTTTGAGTAGTAGTTTCAAAAGAATCAACTTCAACTCCTTTGGCAAAATTCCCTATGGTAAAGGTGGTGGATTCACTTCCGGCAAATTGCCCTCCAGAAGCCAAAGTGGTTGTTCCGGCAGTTAACTTGTAATTACCATTTCCATAGCTACAGCAAATCCCATCACCATAAGTGTCTTTAATAGTAAACGTATAAGACCCCGCAGCTAAACATTTAGTAGCGGTTACAGTAGCTCCCCTTGGTTCAGATGTATAAGGACCTCCGCTGGCAACTGTCTGATTATTCGTGTCTTTGATCTCCCAGGAGGTTTCACGAGGGTAATTGTCTAACTTAATCGTTAGATTAACATCTGTACATGTTGGGTCAGTAGTATTAGAACTGAGTACTACATCATCTATTGCAATGTCACTTTGCCAGGTATTTCCTGTTAACCCATTAAATCGTAATTGAACTCCACTGCCAATATAGGAGCCTAGATCAATAGTAGCGGATTTCCATGAATTTCCTTGATTACCTGATTTATTCCAGATAGAAGTCCATGTGGTTCCTCCGTCCTTACTAATTTCTAAATGGAGACTTCCCATAGAGCTTGCTCCGTACATATGATATTTAAAGGCAAAACTTGCTTGATTTATATTGGTAAGATCAAGGCAAGGAGAAGTAATAATAGCTCTTTTTCTAGGGAATCCAGATCCAGAAGCTTCTATATATAAGTAATACGTTCCTTGTGCTGCATTTGAAGGACCTGTATTTCTAGAAGGGGTTCCGTTAGCATCCACTGTCCAATTTAGGTTGTCATTCGTTGACTGTATCCAGTTACCTATTGTATTTTCAAAACCTTGTTTATAAGGGAAAGAAGAAATACCATTAGTACAACCGTCTCCTCCAGTACCAGGTAATGTAGATAAAGTGGCAGTATTACTGAATTGTGACATATTACCGGCAGCATCTTTTGCTTTAACTTTAAAAGTATACGAAGTATCCGGAGTTAATCCTGTAGCTGTATAAGATGTAGCGGTAGCAGTCCCAATCATTGTATTTCCTGCATAGACGTCATAACCCGTTACTCCTACATTATCTGTTGAAGCAGTCCAGTTCAAATCAATAGTGGTTTGAGTAGCGTTAGAAGCTGCTAATGCAGTTGGTGTACTAGGAGCTTGTGTATCGCCGGAACCACCTCCTGTGATGGTAAAGTTGGCGTTAGATATATCATAGAATATATGGTTACTTCCTCTAACCATGATTCGGTTTTGACTTCCCTGATTATTAGGTACTGTTATCGTATGTGATCCATCGTTTGTAACATTACTAGCTAATGTAATAGGGTAGGTGTTTCCTCCATCAGTAGATAATAGAATATCTACATTAGCAGCATTAATACCATTAGCTGTAGTTCCAGCTACATTCCATGTTACCGTCTGAGAAGAGTTGGCAGACCAGCTGACATTGGTATTAGGGCTATTGATCACAAAAGGACCAGCATTACCACTTACGCTAACCGTCATGTTATCAGATGCCGAATTTCCTCCACCGGCATGATTATCCCTTACAGTAAGTCTGAATTTCATTGTTCGGGCAACAGAAGGAACAACTTCCCAGGTAGAAGAAGTACTTCCGCCGATTACAGTTGATAATTTAGGCATATAGCGATCCGGAGAACTGCTTGATGGATAAGAACGAAAAGCAGGTCCAGAAGAAGAGGAACTATTAGGAGGCATGGTTGCTATTTGATTATCCATTTGTTCCCAGTTATAGGTAAGAGCATCTCCATCTGCATCAGTAGCACTACCTTTCAGGATAAAGGGAGTTGATTTTGGGATTGTATAATTAGCACCTGCATTGGCTGTTGGAGCATTGTTTCCTGTATTGCTACTTACTGCACAGGAAGTGCTGGATACATGATTCCACATCTCTTGAATACTAATTGCATGAAAGTGATCATCACTATTATTACGAACGTTTGGAGAACAGATTCCCGCATAACTCATAATTGTATTTCCACTACCTGGTTCCATGGCAGTAGAGCTATTTCTATTTCCTCCACAAGCATTATTAAAAGTGTGATTGGCACCAAATTGATGTCCTATTTCATGTGCGACATAGTCAATATCATATGGATCAGAAATCGGGTTACTCGAACCGGTGATTCCTCTTCCTTTACTACCGTTACGGCATACAACACCAAGTCCAGCAAGACCACCTCCACCAGTACTAAATGTGTGTCCAATGTCGTAATTACTACTTCCAATTTCTCTGTCGCATACTCGCTGACTTTCTCCGATAAGCGCTCCGGCATTATTATTAGACAGACCATCAGTACTAGCATTTAAGTATATGATTTTTGTGTTATTGGGTACCAATTGCATGGTTACACCAAGATCTCTTTCATAAATACCATTTACACGGGTCATTGTTGTATTCATGGCAGAAAGAACTGCTGCCTTTTTTGTTGCATCAGAAGCACTGGAAGGAACTCCTTGATTATTTAGGTGAAATTGTGAATATTCCCCAGTACAGGCAATTGCCAGACGGTAGGTTCTTAATTTACCATCATTTGCATTTTTAAGAAGTGGGTTGCTTACTTGTTTTGTAGACACTTGATCCTCTACTGCGCAGGCAAAATTACTTCTTGCAGATAAATCACTTTTTGAATAAAGAACATACGAAGCATTGTTTTTTGTGTATGGATCAATATAAGTAGCAATTTTGTTTGGGGAAGTTATCATTCCGTGGAAACCATCCGAAGCGATACTAAAATGTATTAGTGTTGCCTTATCATTCACATTGATACCTGTATACGATTTTATATCAGGAAATTCTTTAGCGAGCTCCGGGTGCAAAACTGTTCTTTCGAAAATACGATACGTTTTTAATTCCCCGTTTTTATCAGGAAATTGAATGGTTAATGAAGAAGCTGTTGTTTTGCTTTTAAGCGGAGCCTTTTGCAAGGCTTTTTTTATTCCCTCCAGATTGAGACCTAAAATAGTGTTGTTGGACAATTCTTTTTTAGAGGGCTGTACAATATTACTTTTTGAAATTGTAGCTGGGGTCCAGTAGTTATTAGTTTGAGAATAACTGATGCCAATAAAGAATAGGCATGCTAACCATAAAAAATGAGTTTTCATGTTATATTAAGTTTGAGTTTGTGTGCTGTAAAAATACTCAAAACCTATCTTAAATATGAAATATATTGTTATAAAACAGTCTTTTATGAATGTTTTAAGAGAGAAATAAGGTAAAACAGTTGTTTATTTATGTGTAAAAAGTAATGTTTGGAAGTGAAAAAGTTTTTCTTCTGAAAGGGAAGGGCATAATAACAAAAAACGCCTTAAACTAATAAAGCATAAGACGTTTTTAATTAAAATGTATTAAACCAATTACAAATTTGGGATAACCAATTCTTGATCTGGGTGTATTACGTCTGGATTAGACAAAATATTTGTGTTAGCTTCAAAGATTTGTTTGTACTTCATTGGATCTCCATAATAATGCTTAGCAATTTTACTTAGAGATTCTCCCCCCTTAACCACATGTCTGTGGTATACTGAAGTATCAGAAACTTTGATATCTGCTTCTAGATCAGCAGGTGAATCACCACCGATTTCTTTGATTTTATCCCATAATAAGTTTTTTTCATATTGTGTATTCGTTGTTCCAGCTATTTTCAGTATTCCATTTTCCTCTGTTACATCTCCATTCTGCACATTTAATTGTTCTCCTAAGTCTAAAACTTCCTGATATTTTGCTCTAACCATAATTTAATTTCTTTTTAATTGTGTAAAATCATTTGCTACTCAAATATATAACTTAAAAGAGTGGATTAAAATTTTTTTTACCTTAAATATTGAAAAAATATCGGTGAAATGCATAATTTATCTATATTCGGTAAATAAATATACAAGTTAAATGTTTCGGAAAAGGTACTATTATATCATCCAGTTACAATATTTAGGCTTTCGGTTTCACGGATGGCAGAAACAACCTGACGTAAATACATTACAGCGCATGACAGAACGTACCATAGCCTATGTTTTAGGACATAAAGATTTTAAAATATTAGCCAGTGGGCGTACCGATGCAAAGGTATCTGCTAATGAAACATATATAGAGTTATTTGTAGAAAATACGCCTTTGGATCTAGATGATTTTTTTTATTTATTTAACAAGAATTTACCTCAGGATATTCGAGGGTTAAAAATAGAAGAAACAGATGAAAAGTTTAATATAATCCAACATCCTAAAATAAAGGAATACGTTTATTTGTTTTCATTCGGGGCAAAGTTTCATCCATTTTGTGCACCTTTTATGTATAATATCTCAGAAGAACTGGATATTGAAGCTATGAAAAAAGCAGCTTCTCTTTTCGAAGGAAAACACAATTTTCGTTCCTATTGTCATCGCCCTACAGAAAAAACAATTGTAGAAGGAGAAATTTTTTGTTGTGAGATAGTAAAAAATGAGTTGTATACAGCTAATTTTTTTCCAAAAGATAGTTATCTTTTACGAGTGAAAGGCGCAGGGTTTAAAAGAAACCAGATACGGTTAATGATGGGGGCACTATTAGATGTAGGAAAGGGGAATATCGATATTGATTTTATAAAAAAAACCTTAGATCCTAGTTTAGAGAAAATAACATTAGAGCATATTGTCCCGGGGTCTGGCTTAATTTTGAATGCTGTAGCATTTACAGATTGAGATAGCTATTACTTAAGGGACTCTTTAAAAAATTAAAAGATACCTATAGGCACCTTCTAAATACATTTTGAAGGAATCTATCGATGAAAGCGAAATATGCTCCGGAATTTGATTCGGAGTTTACTTAATTCTTATAACATTGGAAGCAGCAAAGCATATATTATATAGTAAAGATGGAAAGTCATCAGTTACAGTATTAGACGGAGAAATTATTAGTTATTCTTATGATAATCATGAGTTAATGCACCAAAAAGGAGAACCGGGTTGGGGAAGTACTGAAATAGAAATGTTTCCGGTGATTGGAGCTACAAAAATGAATAATTATGCTGTGTTAACTCCTAAAGGAGTTGCCAAAATGGATCAGCATGGCATTCTTAGAACATTAGCTTATACCATGGTGACTGTTAATAAAAACAGGCTTGTTTTAACAAAGAAATATACGGCAGGAGAACAGATTATAAATCCTAAGTTTCCGAATCGATCTGCACAAGAGTTTCTCTATTGGCCGTATGATTTTGAATTCGAAAAAACGATTCAGCTACAGGACGATGCCGTGGTGGTTTCATTTCAGATTAAAGGAGAAAAAGCAATGCCGTATATGCTGGGGTTTCATCCGGCATTTAAGACTTATGGGGACAACCAACGTTTTTTGGCAGGAGGGCAAGAATATTCATTGGAACAGGTTATAGAAGCAGGAGGTCCAGCATTACCTATTTATAATTGTAATGAAGTAATATTAAAGAATTCAGCTGCTGTTGGAGTACGAGTTCAAACGACAGGGTTCAGACACATGATGTTATGGACAGAAGTTCGTGAAATGGTATGTATAGAACCGATAACATTTTATCCGCTAAGTGTTGCCTCTGATGCGTTACATAAAGGATTTGATACCATAGAACAACAGAACCGTTTTGAAGTGACAATCAGCCCGGTTATAGATCAATAAGTTCCCTTATTTATTCTTTGTTTAGAATTGCTAATCCTATTTTGATGTGATTATAACTAATCGCCTCTTCAAAGTATTCATAATAGACTTTTAGACCATCAGGGGTATTTAAGGTTTCTTTTGCCTTTTTGATCGCTTCGAGGTCATTTTTGTCTATAAATTGATGAAGATCTATTGAGGCTCCTTCTTCATGGAGTTTTAATAAGTGAGACATAATAGTAGCTTCGGCTAATTGTCTTTCTATAGCAATCTCTGCTATGGAAAGCCCTCTTTCATATGCTTCTAAAGTAACCTTATGGGTATTTCCCTTGTTTTTTGATGTCTTCTTTTTTACAGGCTTTTCATTTACAAAATTCCGGATCTCCTTAATAAAGACATATCCATAATCTTTCATTTTTTGTTTACCGACACCGTTGATCTGCATAAACATTTCATCAGTGGTTGGTTTTTCTTTTTCCATTTCTTTAAGCGTAGCATCATTAAAGATCTGGTAGGCTGGAATGCCTGCTTCTTTGGCAAGTGATAGTCGTAATTGGCGTAGTTTTTCGAATAAGGTACGAGCTGTTTGCAGAGGAGTAACCGGGAGTTTTTCTTTTGCTTTTTCCAGTTCTTGGAGATGCGCTAGCAGTACTGTTTCTTTCTCGAATAGTACTTTACGGGATCGCGCTGTTAGCCTTAATTTATTATGCTGGTCAAAAGCTATTTCTATATACCCTTGATTAATCAATTGTATAAGGTATTGTTGCCAGTCTTTCCAAGAAATATCCCTGGCAATTCCATAGGTTTTTAGTTGCTGATAATTTTTATCATATACTGAAGCATTTTGCGCTCCCCTCATAATATCTATTATCGTACCAATAGGCTCTTGTTCTTTGACCCGATATATGGTAGAAAGGGCTTTTTGAGCGATAATGGTTCCATCTATAAATTGCGGTGGGTTCTTACATACATCACAGTTGCCACAGTCTTCTTCTATAATTTCTCCAAAATAACTCAATAATATTTTTCTTCGGCAGCTCAGCGCATCTGCATATTGCTTCATTCGCTCCAGTTTGGCCAGTTGTACCTCTTTATTACCTGATTGATCTGCGAATTTTTGGAGCTGAATGACATCTGAGTAGCTATGAAACAAGAGGGTGGTAGAGGGAAGTCCGTCTCTTCCGGCTCTTCCGATTTCCTGATAATAACTTTCTATGTTTTTCGGTAAGTTATAGTGAATAACCCATCGTACATTTGATTTATCTATCCCCATTCCAAAAGCAATGGTGGCACAAACAATCTGAATAGTATCATTGATAAACTGTTCTTGGATCTTTGAACGTTGATCATGGGCTAAACCAGCATGATATGCAGCAACAGAAAAACCAGTACTTGTCAGACGATCAGCGATGGCTTCTGTGGTTTTTCTACTTAAACAATAAATGATACCACTCTCTTCAGGATGTTGATTCAGAAAACGAATGATCTGTTCGATTCTTTTGGTTCCGGCTCGTACTTCCAGGCTTAGATTTTCTCTATCGAACGAAGCCAGGTGTACTGTAGCCTCAGGAATGCGTAATTGATCACATATATCTTTTCGGGTAGCTTTATCTGCGGTTGCGGTAAGCGCAATCATAGGAGTAGAAGGGAAGCGTTCTTTTAGATACCCGAGTCGGGTATATGCAGGTCGAAAATCATGCCCCCATGAAGAGATACAATGCGCTTCATCAATAGCGATTAAACTAATAGAGAGTGTAGATAGTGCTCCTTCAAATAACGATAGGCTCTCAGGTGCCAGATAAAGAATTTTTATAGCGCCCTCTGCCAGTTGTCCGAAGAGTTCCTGTTGTTCTTCAACTGTTTGACTACTGTTAAAAAAAGAAGCGGGAATCCCATTTGCATTCAGACCGTCTACTTGATCTTTCATTAATGCAATTAGTGGGGAAATGACTAATGTTATTCCCTCTAATAATAAAGCGGGAAGTTGATAACATATTGATTTTCCCCCGCCAGTCGGCATAATAACCAGGTTATCATGTCCATTTAATACAGAGGTTACGATTTTTTCCTGTAAGGGTCTGAATGTGTCGTATCCAAAATACTCTTTGAGAGTAGCGGCTATTTTTTTTGTATCCTGCATCACACAAAAAAACAAAATAATGCTTGTATTGCATAAAAAAAGAGAGATGAATTTTCACCTCTCTCAGACTCGTTTTTTATATATTTTTATTCTTATTCAAATAGTTCGGAACTCAGGTATCGATCACCTCGGTCACAGATAATTGCTACGATTACTCCTTTTTTGATTGTTTTAGACAATTTTAGTGCTGCTGTTACAGCACCTCCACTACTCATTCCACAAAAAATTCCCTCTTCTTTAGCTAATCGTTTTGTCATATTGGTAGCCTCTTCCTGGCTAACTTCTATGACTTGATCTACTTTGTCCGGATTAAAGATTTTGGGTAAGTACTCTTTAGGCCATTTTCTGATTCCCGGAATTCTGGATTCATCCGTAGGTTGTACTCCTACAATCTGTACTTCAGAGGATTGTTCTTTCAGAAAAGTAGAAGTTCCCATAATGGTACCGGTGGTTCCCATTGAAGAAACAAAATGAGTAATGGATTTTTCGGTATCTCTCCATATTTCGGGACCAGTAGTGGTATAGTGTGCTTTCCAATTATCTTCATTTGCAAATTGATTCAGCATAAAGAAACCTTCTTCAGCAACTTTTTTTTCTGCATAATCTCTGGCACCTTCAATTCCGCTATCAGCAGGAGTGAGTGTAACTTTTGCGCCATAGGCGCGCATAGTCTGTACACGTTCTTTGGTGGAGTTTTCCGGCATTACCAATTCTATAGAAAGTCCGAAAATACCTGCAATCATAGCTAATGCAATACCTGTATTACCACTGGTTGCTTCGATTAACTTAGCATCTTGATCGATTGTTCCTCTATCCAGAGCGGATCGGATCATATTATATGCTGCACGGTCTTTGACACTTCCTCCTGGATTATTTCCTTCCAGTTTTAGAAATAAGGTGATATCTGGGTTATCTATAATAGAAGTAGCCTTCACCAGAGGCGTATTTCCTATAAGTTCTAAAATATGATGTGACATCAGACCACTTTTTTTATTTTAATTTCAGAAGTATTTGAGATGATGGAGTTTTTAGGAACAGAAGAGGTGATCCATGTATTTCCCCCAATAGTACTATTGGCACCAATCACAGTACTCCCTCCCAAAATAGTAGCATTAGCATATATGGTTACATTATCTTCTACGGTTGGGTGACGTTTTACACTTCTCAGTTTTCGATCTACATACAATCCTCCCAGGGTAACTCCCTGATACATTTTGACATTGTTTTTTATAATCACTGTTTCACCGATAACAATTCCCGTAGCGTGATCAATAAAGAAAGATTCTCCTATTTCTGCACCAGGGTTGATGTCTGTACCGGTTAATCTATGCGAGTATTCCGTCATCAATCGGGGAACCAGTGGCAAGCCGAATTTTAGTAATTCGTGACTTAGGCGGTAAATAGCAATGGCATAAAAGCCGGGATATGCCATATATACTTCTTCAATAGAATTAGCAGCAGGATCACTTTTTATAAATGCCTGTGCATCCAGATTTAGTTTTTGTAATATTTCTGGTAATTTCTCTAAATAAGATTGCCAAACTTTAGAGCAGGGTTTTTCAGTTTCCCAGCAGGCCAGATCGACTAACTCCTGAAAAAGTTCTTCTAATTTGTCAATGTTTTTGGCAACTTCTGTATCCGAATCAAATAATGTATAAAACAAAAGATTCGTAAAGTACTCTGTTTTTTCCTTTAATTTCAGTCTAAGATTGGGATTTTTCTTTTGTTCCTCAATCTTAGAAATGATCAATTCTTTCTCTTTATCCATAGCTAATTATAAAAAGTCCAGTAAATATATAGAATAATATGAGATTAGTCCTGAATAGAATGAAATACTTCCTTTTTTTATAAAAAAAATAGCATTTCAAATAGATTTAGTTATGATTTTGTACCCAATCGACCAACGTGCACGAACTAATTTATCAGATTCGAGTAAGTTGTGAAATAAAAGGCTGCTGCGGTAAACAACAATAAAAAGATTAACATAACTCTCGTTTTTAATAGCCACATGATTTAATAGATTTTAGTATTTTTAGGGACTAAGAATACAACGTACGTATGAGCAAGCTATCAAAAGATATATTTGGTTTTTTAGATGATTTAAAAGTAAATAATAACAGAGATTGGATGCAGGAGCATAAAAAAAGATATCAGGAAAATGAAAAAAAACTGAAGCTTTTTTATTCATCAGTTGCAGAGAGACTCAACGAATCAGATGAAATTGATAACACTAAAATATATAGAATCAATAGAGATATTCGATTTAGCAAAGATAAGACCCCGTATAACATACACAGAAGTGTAGGTTTTAGTAGAGCAGGAGCTCATAGAAGAGGAGGGTATTATTTGAGGATAGAATCAGGAAATTCAAAACTGGCCGGAGGTTTTTTTAGTCCTAATCCTACAGATTTATTACGGATAAGGAAAGAGTTTGAAATGGATGATCAGGAAATAAGAGATATTTTGGATACCCCTGATTTTAAAAAAGCATTTGGTGGTTTCACTACTGATAATCAGGTAAAAACAGCTCCAAAAGGTTTTAGTAAAGAACATTCTGCTATAGATTTAATTAAAAACAAATCTTTTATTGTGGTGCATTCTTTTACTAATAAAGAAGTTTGTGCTCCTGATTTTCTGGATAAGGTTGTGTTTCACTTTGAATTGTTAAGACCATTTTTTGATTACATGAGTGATGTGCTTACAACAGACCTTAACGGGGTATCACTATTAGAAGATTGATTTTTATTTAGGCGAATACTTTTTGGGGTAATTTCTATATAAAGTATACAAGTGCCGATTATCAAATAACACTATATAAACAGAATAAAATTTTTAATAAAATTATATGAAAAGAATAGCTATAAACGGGTTCGGAAGAATAGGAAGGGCTGCATTAAAGTTGATTATGGAAGAATCTGATTTGGAGATAGTTGCTATTAATGACTTAATGCCATTGTCTAATATAGAATACTTGCTGAAATACGACAGTGTATATGGTATATATGAGAAAGAAGTTAGTACGGAGGAAGGTTATTTATTAGTAGGAGGAAAGCGAATAAAGTACTTTACGCAGAGAGATCCTGAGGAGCTACCATGGAAAGAAGAGCGGGTAGATATTGTGGTGGAGAGCACAGGTTTTTTTACCAAAAGAGAAGATGCAGAAAAACACATCAAAGCAGGTGCCAAAACAGTTGTAATTTCCGGACCTACAAAAAGCCCGGATGCTCCTACGGTTGTACATGGTGTAAATACAGAAGATGGTCATGCGGCCATATTTTCATGTGCTAGTTGTACTACTAATAATATCAGCCCTGTAGTAGAAATATTAGGACGTACTATCGGTATAAAGAAGGCGATTCTCAATACAATTCATGCGTATACAGCCTCTCAGCAATTAGTAGATGCCCCTTCTAAGAAAAACTTTAGAATGGGAAGAGCTGCTGCCATAAACCTGACACCAACCAGTACCGGAGCAGCTATTGCTACGACAAAAGTATTGCCACAGTACGAAGGTAAGTTTGATGGAATTGCAGTGAGAACACCGGTACCTGTAGGCTCCTTGAGTGATGTTACTTTTATTGCAGAAAGAGCAACTACTCCCGAAGAGATTAATGAAATCTTAGAGAAAGAAGCTCAGACAACTCGTTATAATAAAGTTATTAAAGTAACACATGATCCTATTGTGTCTTCTGATATTCAGATGAATTCATATGCATCTACAGTGGATGCTTCCATGACTAGAGTAGTAGATGGAGATTTAGTGAAAATTATGATATGGTATGATAATGAATGGGGATTCACGAATCAAATGATACGGCAAATAAAAGAAATAAAAGAAATAAAATAAACTATTTCATACCATAATGATTTAAAAGAAAAAGGCAGGATATCATCCTGCCTTTTTTTACCACTCTAAGGTGGTTGGATAATTTTTGGCTAAAAATTGTTTGACAGTATGAATATCATCTTTAGCAGTTAGATCCGGAACATGTTCTGAAAAAGGAATTCCAATAGCTGTTTTAGGGTGTGTTTTCAGCATGTTAAGAAAAACAGTTGGCAACTCTTTTTCGTTTCTTTCCGGATGAATAGGACATTCTTTTAATGGCGTAGCAAGCGTTTCTCCTTTGAACTTAAAAGCATTCATACTCACCCGTAATATTCCATTTTGATCCTTACAATTTTCAATATCTTGCTCAGTAGGCTTTTCTATGATATCTAATAAAAAGTTTTGTGAATCTAATTTAGCAACTGCAAAGCGAGCAATTCGTTCTTTGGGAAAATCCAGTGCATTGCGGTCATAGCTGATAAAAGCATTTGGTGCTGTTGTTTCTCTGAGTGCTTTCAGTGCTGCTACAGAGTATAGGTTGTCACTATTACAAACGGTATAGTAAGCAGTCGAAAGTTCAGGGTATTGTTCTATTGCCTGGTATAATGCATCTGCTGTTCCCAAAGGTTTTATCCGACCTTTTTCTATATACTGAACTGCATAATTAATCGTAAGACCGTGAAAGTCATTTCCTGTATCATCAGGTCCGTAACACTCTTTGAAAAGCGCTCCTTTTTCACTGATTATCAAATAAACAGTTTTATATCCTGCTTTTTTTGCGTTAAAAAGCAAATAGTCGAGTAGGGGTCTTCCTTCTCCTCCCAGACCTATGAGACCTTTACTTCTCTCATTAGCTTGATTGATCTCTTCCTGATTCAAGTGTTTTGAGGAGGATGGTTTCTTCATTCTGGAAGAAGCACCCCCTGCTAAAATAACCAAATTCTCATGCATAGTATAGTTGTGTTAATTTTGTAGTATTCTGGCACCGGGATCTACAGACACCTGATATGCATCTTTAGCACCAGCATTTTTAATTGCTTCTATGATTGCTGTTTCCTTTCCTTTGGGAGCCAAAACAACAATACTACCACCTCCTCCTGAACCTACTATTTTAGCTCCATATGCTCCGGCTTGTTTAGCAGCTGTAATCATATCGTCAATTCTCGGAATGGTAATCCCTAAGGTGTCTTTGAGTATTTCGTGATGCTGATCCATCAGCACTCCAATTTCTTTTAAATCAATTTTTTTCTTTCTGAATGCTCTGATTGCCTTTTGGGTAATGTCGTGATTGACAATTGCAGCATACAGATACGGGTGTAATGTATCCGGAATATAGTTCAGATATTTTTTGATGTCCTCACGTTTTGCTTCTTTAATCTCAAAATCATGAAGCTTTTCTTTTACAGAGTGTATTGCTAAAAGTGCTTTCTCTTTGAGTTGGCTTAATACTCCTATTGTTTTTTTAGGAACTCCTGATTCTCCGATAATAATAGAATCCAGCGGGGTATGAATAATGTCAAAAGTATAAGGAGTACCGGTTTCCAGATAGATGATGTTCCCCAAACCGATACTGAATTGATCCATTCTGCCACCAGGAGCTCCGTGAGCGACTACTTCTGCTTCATAAGCAATCTGAGCGATATATTCTTTATTTATTGTAATAGAAGCTCCAAATGCCTCTAGTAAAAATTGAACCCAGGCAACCACTACAGCAGAAGAGCTGGAAGTTCCTGCATTGATAGGGATATTACCGGTAATTTTTATATCATAGCCACTGTTAGGAACACAACCGTATTGTTTTAATACTTTAATAGCAGATAAGAAATGATCGTCACTGGCAATGTTATCCAGGGGAGTATCCAGCGGAATACTTCGTTGTTGCTGGATATCTGGCATAAATAAATGTAAAGTTTCTGTGTCGTTTTCCTCTGCTTCTAATCGAATGTGTCTGTTAATCGCACAAGCTATAATGGGTAACTCTAAATAATCCTGATGATCCCCGAATAAACAGGTGCGGGCAGGAGCAATGGATATAATTTTGTTTTTCAAAATGTAAACGTTTGTGTATAAGGTGTTTAGTGTTGTTTTGTTTGCATGTGTAACTGTGTCTATTTACGTAATGCTGAGGCGAATATATTCATTTAATTCAATAAAAAGAAGTTTTAAGTGTTAAAATGTGCTCGAGCACACTGTAAAAAAAATTAAGTATTATATTTGTTTGCGATGAAAAAGAAATATACAATAAAGGATATAGCCAAACTGGCTAATGTTTCTAAAGGAACTGTTGATAGAGTATTGCATAATAGGGGAAAAGTGTCTCAGGCTTCACTGGATAAAGTAAATGAGGTATTGCAGAAAATAGATTATCAACCGAACTTGATTGCCAGAAATCTAAAAAATAATAAAGTATATCATATTTGTATTTTGCTTCCTGATCCCGAAATAGATCCGTATTGGTCTCCATGTGTTCCTGGAATTGAGACTGCTATCATGGAATTTAAATCGTTTGGTTTTGCGATAGAGCCTTTTTACTTTGATCCTAATAAAACTGCTTCTTTTTTGGAAATACATGCTCAGGTGTTATCATTAAAACCAGATGCTGTTCTGTTAGCTTCATTATTTTATAAAGAAAGTATTCAGGCTGTTGAAGAATATCCTGATACGACGGTTATTAGCGTCTTTAATACTTTTATAGACAATCCTAAAGTGAAGAATTTTGTAGGACAGGATTTATACCAGAGTGGACGGGTAGGAGCTAAACTAATGCATATGGTAACAAAAGGCGAAGGAGTGCCTCTTGTTGTTCATGTAGATGAGCAGTTTAGTAATGCAATACATATGCAAGAAAAAGAAAAGGGGTTTAGAACTTATTATAAGGAATACGTTGCTTCGGAAGATGTTAAAACCATCACAGTTTCTAAAAGCGAGGTTAGAAAAGAACTTGTCGAAATTTTAACCGATAATAAAGATATAAATGGGTGTTTTATCACAACTTCAAAAGTATTTCAAGTGGCTGATATTATTAGAGATGTCAATAAAGAAATAGCGATTATCGGATACGATTTACTTAAAGAAAATGTTTCTTTACTAGAAAAAGATTTTGTTGATTTCCTTATTCATCAGAATCCGGAACGTCAGGTGTATCTGGGGGTATCTAAGTTGGTTGAGTTTTTCTTATTCAAAAAAGAAATGAGGTATAAAAGGTTACTTCCTATTGATATTGTGACTTCGGAAAATGTATCATCTTATCTTTCATAGCATAATAACAAAGGAGAATAAAGTTGTATTCTCCTTTGTTATATCCTAATAAGTTTTTGTACTTATTGTACAGTAATCTTTTTTACCAGATTTCCATCTGTTTTTAAAATGTAAAGTCCTTTCGCTAAATTTATTAGGTTTATTTGTTGTGGTTTTCCTGTGTAGATTTCTTTCTTGATTACCTCTGATCCCTGGATAGAGAAGACAGAAACTTTCGCTTTTTTTCTCGTTGCGTCATTGATATTGATATATAAGACACCTGCATTTTGATAGATGTATGAAGAAAGGTCTGATGTGATCTCTTTGCTATTTTTTCTTGTCGACACCAGTGTGAATCGTATGTTTTGGTTACTTCCTCCATGACACTCGTATAATCCTATATTCGATCCATTACTTGTACCAAATGCGTCTATACATTTTTTACTTCGGTAATCAGTTACCTGATAGACTCCATTGCTTACGATATTAATTTCCCATTTTTGATTAGGACCTCCGTGATATTCATACGATCCAATATTGTCTCCGTTGTTTTGTCCAAAAGCATCAATGCTTTTTCCATTTTTAATATTCGTAATTTTATAGATGTTGTTTCCCAGATTGATTACTTCCCATTGTTGATTAGGACCACCATGGGATTCATATAGACCAATATTCGATCCATTATTCATCCCGAAAGCATCTAACGATTTTTGACTATTTTCAAAAGTTACTTTATATACCCCATTAGGAAGTACGCTATTAGTAGTGATTGTTTTGGTTTGTGTTGTAGTTCTTCCAAGAATATCCTCAAGCGTTAACTCTACAATACTGCCAGGAGTTGCGCTTATCGCAGCGGTTCTTGTTTCCGGAGCAATTTTAGATTGTACTGTGTTATTATTGATCTTAATAGTGTATTTAAACTGAGGAGTGGCGGAAGTAGGGACTTCCCAAGTTATTTTTGAAGAGGAAAGTGTACTTATAGAAAAGGAAATTGCTGGATTTGATGGCTGAGCATTCGTATTAGTACGTAATGTAATAGGTGGAGTTCCGGGGAAACTAGGAGAGGAGTTTCCTCCGGATTGCATAAAATAAACGCCGTTACTTACACCTGCATCTACGGCATTTGTGTAATTTTCTGACCTGGGTTCATCATTTCTTTTGTATACAGCTTCATTCATGGATACCCAGTTTCCATCCAATTTTCTTTTGAACCCATCTTTCATCTCAAAACGCCTTTTCTTTGAACCGGTACTGAGCCAATCTTCTAAGAATGCATTGGTATCACTGTTAAAGGTAACATTCGCGACCGGATAATTCATTGTTACCATATGATACCATTTGTTTTGAGAATCTCTTCGAACCCAAAATCCGAAATAAGAATGAGTTCCAACATCCCAACGACGTGTTACTACAGTATTCCATTCATTAAGGCTCCAGCCAATCGTATTATTCATGGATTTGAGACCGGTTCCTTCTCCACCGAAGTTTTCTACTTTGGTTCCCTCTCCAACAAAATCAGCTGTAATGGTTTTCCCATTGCTGGGATCCCATATCGAATAGATAAATGTATGTCCCTTATCCGGAGAGTCCTGGAAACCACAGTAGGCACCTCCTTCAGCTCCACCATTCCATTGCATTGTACAGTAATAGGTAGCATCGGTAGTAATAGTAGAACGAACTGTTTTCATAAGAATATCTCCAGCTACTTTGTCCTTGGCTGTAAGATGAGATGATGGTGCAGAGTTCTGAGCAAAAGTTATATTACAGAGCGTAATTATAACTAAGTTGAGTATTGTGTTTTTCATAATAATGTTATTTTGTTGATCCAAAGATGCGGATGTTTGCCTGATTACAGGTGTACATTTTTGTCAAAAGCCACCTATATTTTCTGCACAACTTCTTCTAATTATATATAAAAACAATTGGTGCGATATCGTTTGTAGAGGAGGGTGTTTTATTGTAATGTTTTTGTTTTTAGGTGTTTGTGTATGTGATAAAAGTTTCTTTTTATAAAAAACGAAGTATAAAAAAAGGACAAATACCCTCTATCGGAATTTGTCCTTTTTTTAGTCTGTTAGATAAGAATCTAAACTCTTATATAATTCGTTTGATTACTCTGAGCTTATGTGTATGTGTTCTTTTTTCAGCATTAAAAATACCTGTGTGATCAATTCTGTCTACTCGTACTTTTCCATGTGCATGAATGATATAATTATCTTTCATTATGATTCCAACATGCGTTATAAGCCCTTCTTCATTATCAAAAAAAGCCAAGTCTCCAGGTTCACTTTCTTCTATAAAACTTAGCGGATCTCCCTGTGTAGCTTGTTGTGAAGCATCTCTCTTTAGTTTATACCCATTAATTTTATAAACCATTTGAGTAAAACCACTACAGTCAATTCCAAAATTGGTTTTCCCTCCCCACATATAAGGAGCGTTAAGAAATAAGAAAGCAGTTTCGATCAATTTGCTCTTTTCTTGTTTATCTTCAATTCTTTGACCTTCGAAAGAATGACCAAAGTACTCAAGAGCGGTTAACGAGGCCCCCATTGGCACTGGGGTTAATTGATTTTCGTCAGAACATACAAATTCGATAAGATCTCCTACAAGAGCAGGAGATTTTTGATCAAAGTCTTTATAATCGTCCTCGGTAATTTCTAAATACTGCTTATTATCAATCCAGCCTTCATACTTATCAAAAGCCAGACGGATACGACTCCATTTTTTTCGCTGTTCTAATACTTTGAAATGTTCTCCATAAAGTACTTGTGAGGTTAATTCACTAGTATCCTTTGGTTCAGCTCGAAGTGGAACAATACTTAAATTACAAATACCGTATTGCATGCAAAGATTTTAATTACTACTGGATTATTATTACTTACAGACGTTCAATGACCATCGCTGAGGCACCACCACCACCATTACATATGGCTGCAGCTCCAGTTTTTGCATTATTTTGTTCTAAAACGTTTATTAAAGTTATTATAATTCGGACTCCTGAGCATCCCAGTGGATGTCCTAATGAAACGGCTCCTCCGTTAACGTTAGTATTCTCGTCGCTAAGTCCTAATATTTTTAGATTGGCTAAGCCTACTACAGAAAAAGCTTCATTAAACTCAAAAAAGTCTACATCTTCTATGGCTACTCCAGCTTTAGATAGGGCTTTAGGCAACGCTTTTGCTGGTGCAGTGGTGAACCATTGTGGTTCTTGTGCAGCATCTGCATACCCTGTAATTTTTACCAGTGGTTGTAATCCTAATTCTTTAGCTTTATCAGCACTCATAACAATAACAGCACCCGCTCCGTCATTAATAGTCGAAGCATTCGCGGCAGTTACGGTACCTTCTTTTGTAAAAGCAGGACGCAATGCTGGAATCTTCTCCATTTTTACATTGGTATATTCTTCATCTTTTGTAACCATAACAGGTTCCCCTCTTCGTTGTGGAACTGCTACAGGCACTACCTCATTATCAAACTTTCCACTTTCCCATGCTGCTGCCGAACGCTCATATGATTGTATAGCGAAAGCATCCTGGTCTTCTCGGCTAAATTCGTATTCTTTAGCGCATAGATCCGCACATACTCCCATTGCATTATTATCATAGGCATCTACCAGTCCATCTTTTTGCATTCCATCTTCAAAAGTTTGAGGTCCAAACTTATGTCCTGATCTCAATCGAACATAATGTGGGATCAAGCTCATATTTTCCATTCCTCCTGCAACAACAATATCAGCATCTCCCAAAGCAATTGTTTGCGCAGCCTGCATGACAGCTTTCATTCCACTGGCACACACTTTATTGATAGTTGTGCAAGGTACATTTTGATCAATCCCAGCAGCCAGAGCAGCTTGTCGGGCAGGTGCCTGACCGTTTCCTGCCTGTACTACGTTACCCATGATCACTTCTTCAACCAGTTTTGGATCTAAATTGATTTTATCTAAGGCTCCTTTGATCGCTGTCGCCCCTAATTGTACTGCCGGGACAGTAGATAAACTTCCCATAAAACTTCCAATTGGTGTGCGCGCAGCTGATACGATGACAACTTCTTTACTCATTTATATATGTATTTAAAAATGTGTGTATAGTTTTTTGCGAATTTAAGGATTTTTAAAGGAAATATATAAGGAAGTTACCAACAGTATTAAGATGTCTTAGTCTCTTATTTTTTAGTACTTTTGAGATATCAATAAAACTATATTTGTGAAAAAGTTTTTAGATAGCCTATATCGTAACCAATCATTTATTTACAAGGTTTTTCTCTTTGCGATAACGACTTTTCTTATCGTTTACTTATTTCCTAAGGGAGGTTTGTTTAAATACGAATTTACAAAAGGAAAACCATGGCAGTATGAAAACCTGTATGCGCCTTTTGATTTTGCTATTTCCAAAACAGCAGAGGAAATAAAGAAAGAGAAAAAAACAATAGAAGATAATCTGATTCCTTATTTTCAGTACGATACGATCATCTCTCAAAATGTCAGGAAAAACTATTTAACTAATTTTTCTTCCTATTTCAGTAAAGAAAATGAAAGCTCGAAAGAAGATCGTAGAGGCATTTTGAAATTTGGGAAGACATTGTTGGATGAAATATATAAATATGGAGTATTAGAGGAGAATTACGGCTATTCGAATAAAAAGCAAATCTTTTTAAATAAAGGAAATAAAGCTGAAGCAATTACCTATGGACAATTGCTGAACAATAGAGAACTGGCTAATTTTATTAACTCTTCGATTAGCAATAGCGAATTTACCGACTATAGAAGTCAGTTGGTTTCATTGTTTTACGATCTGGTAAAATCCAATGTTCGTCTCAATACGGATTTTACCGAACGAATTTTGGAAGAAGAATTAAACCAGGTGTTGACCACTCGTGGAAGTGTATCCAAAGATAGCAGGATTATTGCCAAAGGAGAAGTGGTGGAAGGAGATACGCTACAGATATTGAATTCATTAAAGGCAGAATATGAATCACAGGTATGGAGTGACAAGAATTTTTACTGGATTGTATTTGGTTATACCCTGTTAATTGGATTGGTACTGTTAATGTTGTTGTTGTTTATAAAAAAATATCGAGCAGATATCTTTGACAATAACACACAATTAACCTTTATTGCGTTTAATATATTTATCATGGTACTTATAACCACTTTGGTGGTCAAGTATAAATCAGAATATATCTATGTGGTTCCTATGTGTATTCTCCCATTGGTGTTAAAGGCGTTTTTTGATTCTCGTTTGGGGTTATTCACGCATATTGTGACGGTTTTGATTTTGGGATTTATTGTTCCTAATAGTTATGAGTATACCTTTTCGCAGATTATTATAGGGATTGTAACTATTCTGACTGTTTCTGAATCATTTAAGCGGGCCAATCTTTTTATCACGGTTATGAAAATAACCTTTATTTATATTTTGGTGTATATTGCTTTTCATATCATACATGAAGGAATTGTAACGAATATTGACTGGTCCACTATTTCATTGTTTATCTTAAGTGGTTTAGCAGCTTTAATTGTACATCCTCTTATTTATGTATATGAAAAAGTATTTGGTTTAATCTCTGATGTATCACTCTTAGAGTTAAGTGATACGAATTCTTTTTTGCTAAAAGAGTTATCTGACCGAGCTCCGGGAACTTTTCATCATTCTCTCAATGTAGCTAATATTGCAGAAGCAGCAGCAAATGAAATTGGAGCAAATGCGATGTTAGTGCGGGTAGGGGCTTTATATCACGATATAGGAAAGATGGCAAATCCAACTTTTTTTACTGAAAACCAAACCAGTTCCGGAAATGCACATGATACCTTATCGCCCAAAGAAAGTGCCACTGTAATAATCAATCATGTAATCAGAGGAGTAGAGATTGCTAAAAAACATAAATTACCAGATCGGGTTATTGATTTTATCAGAACCCATCATGGTACTAATGTAGTCTATTATTTTTATGCCAAAGAAAAAGAAAACAATGAAAATGTAGCCATTGAAGATTTTCAATATCCGGGACCGAAACCTTTTTCTAAAGAAACTGCTATCCTTATGATGAGCGATAGTGTAGAAGCTGCTTCCAAGAGTTTGAAAAACCCGACCAGTAGCCTGATTGATTCTTTTGTAGAGAAAATTATCAATAAGCAAATGGAAAACGGTCAGTTTCTAAATGCTAATATTACTTTCAAAGAAATTCAGCAGATCAAAAAAGTATTCAAACGAAAACTTACTAATATCTATCATCTAAGGATAGAGTATCCGGAATAAACTATTTTATTGGCATGGCCAAAGAGTGTAATACCTAAAGGCTTGCCTTGAAATTGAAAATTTATTTCCAATGAGTATCTCGCGGACTCGTCACGAGGTAGTTTATTTCAGGTATTTTTTGTCCATCCAGAAAGTTCCGAAAGGAATAATGGAACATATAAGAACGATGAATAAGGTTTTTCCATTCCATTTTCTTTCTTCTTTCATCATAATGGCAAAAACCACATAAAGGAGAAATAATAACCCATGTGCCATTCCGATCACTTGATTGGGTTGCGGAGAATCAAAGAGATACTTAAGTGGCATGGTCACAAACAATATCAATAAAAAGGAAATACCTTCTAGATAACTTATAATTTTAAATGCTTTTAGCATACGACAGTAATTTATAGTTTAGCTAGCTGCAAAGGTACGTACTGGGCATAAAATAGCACTAGAATTAATCAGGAATTAACAGAAAATTGTAGCTCGAATGTTTCCAGGTCAAAGTATGGGATAGCCGCTAGAAAATGGTCAAACATATCAGCTACGATAATTTCATAATTTTTCCACACTTTATCATTGCTAAATGCATAGATTTCAATAGGAGTACCTTGAGCAGTTGGGGCTAACTGGCGACTCATAATTGTCATCTCTTTATTAATATATGAGTGGTTTTCCAGGTATTTTTCTACATATTTTCTGTAGACCCCCAGATTGGATAAGTTTCGACCGTTGATAAGAAGCTTCTTGTTGACCGCGTGTTTCTTATTGAATTCGTTAATTTCTTTTCTGGAGGTATCGATATAATCACTAAGCAATTCGATATCTGCCAGTTTTTTCAGGTCCTCATCAGAAAGAAATTTAATAGAAGATGTTTTGATAAGGATAGAACGTTTAATTCTTCTTCCACCAGAGTCAAGCATCCCCCTCCAGTTTTTAAAAGATTCAGAGGTTAGGTGATAGGTTGGTATAGTGGTGATGGTTTTATCAAAGTTCTGGACCTTTACTGAGGATAGATTGATTTCTATAACATCTCCGTCAGCTCCGTATTTGCTCATTGTAATCCAGTCACCAATACGAACGGTATCATTAACAGCTACTTGTATACTGGCGACAAACCCGAGGATGGTATCTTTGAATATTAACAATATCACCGCTGACATAGCTCCTAATGCGGTTAGAAATGTCCAGATGGATTTACCGGTAATAGATGAAAAAATAAGAATAGCTCCAATGGACCAGGCAAATATCATAAATACCTGAATATAACTATCAATAGGTTTGTCCTTAAAAGATGGGAGTGTTTTTAAAAAATCCCGAAAGGTTCTGAGGACACTACGTACAATCCATATGGTCAGTACGATAACAAGCATATCGAATAGTACTTCCAACACTTTTTCTGCTTTTGGAAAGGCTATAAATAATTTGGGGACTACCCAGATTATAATCGATAGAGGACCTATATGTGCTAAATAGTTAAAGGTTTTATTCTTAACCAAGAAGTCATCAAAAATATTTTTGGAGCGTTTGGCATAATTCTGAAATATGCCCAGAATAACTCTGCGTAAGATCAGGTCTATGATAAAAATAGCAAGTAAAAGAACAATAACACCGATAATAACATTGAGATATTCTGCCAATTCCGGCGAGACGTTATTTTTGATAAGTAACTTATAAAAATACCGAGTTAGTTCTTTCATTATGTATAAGTAGTATATCTATATTAAACTAAAAATAGCAGCTGCATAGAGATAAAATCTAAGAAAACGCAATAAACCAAACAGTAGGTAATTAGTAAGTGGATATCCTATAATCCCTGCTGCAATACTGGTAATAGCAAATGGAATAGGAAGTAATGCTCCTACAATAATTAAAAATCCTCCCCATTTTCTGGTATTTTTAATATGTTTTGCCATTTTTACTTCCAGGTAATTCTTCATCGTAGGGATTTTGGCTATAGCAATTCCCGAAAAATAAGAAACCACCCCACCCAGATAAGACAATAGTGCCAAAATAGAAAGATAGGTTATAGGGCTGGATGCTTTATCACTCCAGGCAATAAATATTTCTGGGGGAATCAATCCCAAAATTGATTCCGAAGCAAAGAAGATACCAAAAACAGTATAGTCAGAATAATTCTCAGTTACATAAATAAGTAAATCATTAATATTGACAACAAAGTAATTTATAAATAACAGCGCTGCAATAAATAGTAGAATAGGAGGAAGGGCTTTTTTTAAACTCTTTCCCAAAAACTTATAAAAACCTGTATAACTATAGTACTGATGTAATAGTTGTAGCCTTGTCTTTTTAACAGATTTTGAATTACTCTTCATTCGCGTTCTTTAAATAAAAGTTCGTAAAAATACTATTTTTGAAACTACGTCAGGATTAAAAAATCATAAAATTTCAATAATTTTTTCTGACTATAAATTAGGACGTTTTAATCCCAAAATCATTACAAATTATAAACGCTTTTATTTACAGATACGTATAAAAAACCCTGCAAGATTTACTCTTGCAGGGTTTATATTTATAGGTTTTTTAAAAAAACTACTGTTTTGTCATGAACTGAATTGATTCTGTCCAGTTTCCACCAGTAATTTTTAAGATATATGTTGTACCTGGTAAGAAGTTACAATGCTTATCTAGGTCGATAGTAAATGTATTACAACCTCTGTTTATTTGCTTCTTCACAGCAGGTCCGGTTCTGTTACCATCCATTTTAAAGGTTTCATAAGTAACTTCCTGATCCTGATCTACAGCGATGTCCACTGTTAGAATTCCCGTTGCTTCTACTGGAATAGGATATGCTTTAACATCGTATTCCTTAGTTGTACAAGGATCTGGCTCTACTGTTACTACTACAGTATCCGTAGCAGTACATCCGTTTGCATTGGTAGCAGTCACTGTATATGTAGTGGTAGTTGTTGGAGAAACATCAATAGATGCTGTAGTAGCTCCATTAGACCACTCATAGCTTACAGCATTATCGCTGGTAGCAGTTAAGGTAGTAGATTCTCCCTCGATAATATTTGCATCATCCCCAGCACTTACGTTTGTATCAGATACAAATACAGTAACAGAATCCTCTGTAGTACAATCTCCACAGTTATTAACAGTTACTGTATATGTAGTATCTTCAGATGGAGATACTACAATACTTGGTGTTGTTTCTCCTGTAGACCACTGATACTGTACTCCATTAGTATTGTTAGTGATACATTCTCCGAAGTTGAAGTTAAAGTCACCAAATGAATCTGGTGCTCCGTCTATTGTAAACCATCCAGATCCACCGTTTGTACCTGGAGTAGCTTCGAAGTTATTAGCGTCGATACCTAATTGGAAAGAAGGTCCTCTTCTTCCGATAGAGTAGCTTAATCCACCACCAACTTGTGTGATAGTACCAGTTAACTGTGTATAATATGCCCACCCAGAAGAATCTTCTTCCTGATGACAGTCATTTCCTTTAGGACTTCCGTCAGGAGCAGTTGTTGTATACCCAGAGTAGGTAGCATCTACTTCAAATTCAGTATTTGGAGTATTGTTATATTCTAACACAGTCCCTTTTACAGTTGCAGTTCCATCTGCATTAAGAGTCCATGTCATATCAACATTTCTAAACCATCTTCTGGTTCCGTTGTCGTTAATAAATACAACAAACTGATGTTGTGATCCTCTACAGTAATCAGTGTTTAGTAATTCATACTCAACACACTCTTCACACTGTCCTTCTCCTGTTACAGAAGCGGTAAGAACTACTTCATCACCTTTGCATACTGTTTGATCATCTCCTGCATCCACAGTAATTACTTCTTTTTCGATAATAGTTACAGAATCCAGCTCGATAGGACAATCGTCATTCCCCCATCTTACTACGATATCATACGTATCAGGAGCAAGGTTATCAAAAGTATAAGAACCAGAATCGTCTTTTACATTTGTAAAGTTGTTTCCTCCATCAATAGAAAGTTCAATGTTTGTTCTGTTTGGTGTATCTTCATATGTAAATGTGATAGAACCAGTAGCATTTTCGCAAGTAGCATCTACAGACGTTACCTGTACGTCAGGAGAGTTGTTGATTTTTACTTTTACAGTATCAGTTGCTTCACATCCGTCACAGCTTTTTACTTTTACGGTATAGTTTCCAGCTTTATTTACAGTGATATCTTTTGTATTATTTGCTCCAACGATACCAGGTCCTGACCATTCGTACTCTACAGTATCATTAGTAGTTGCTTCGATTTCATAACGCACGTAGTCAACTAGGAAAGAACATTGTCCATTATCTTTTACTTTTATGTATCTCGCTGGTGCATCTAATGTATATGTGTACTCAGCATAATATTGAGAAGAGAACTTAACGGTTCCAAGAGAAGTAAATCCATTATCTCCGTTTAAGGAAGCCTTGATAGTAGCACTTGCTTTATTAGAATATGTATTAGAACAGTGCTTTAATTTCATTTTGGTATGGATTTTTGTTCCTGCAGGAACTACCTTACCAAAATCTATTGTTACAAAAGAAGTACCATATCCTCCGGCAGTCCATAGCTTAGCACCATGTCCACTACCACAGTATGCTGCATTAGAAGGAGGGTAGTACCAGCTACAGTATCCTCCGTGCTTATATAACGTATGATTACAGTCAGACTCTGCATCTGTAGTACATGTAGTAGTACCTGCTACTGTTGCAGAAAGAGTTACTTCTTCTTCGTTACAAACTTCTACATCCTCTCCTGCATCTACTGTAAGATCATCACATGGATCTATACAGTACTCAGGACATAAGTGCACTACTTGATAATTGGAATAAGTAACCTTGTATCTTTTGTCATACTTCAGGTTATTAAAACTTCCGGCATCAGCTTCAACAGCTCTAAATACATTTCCTGCATATGCATATGTAGTCCATGTTTGTCCTGGAGCCAATCTTTTTTTGAATCGGCAGTACCAACCGTCGTATATGTAAATGTCGGTAGCACATTTTCCTGTGTTTTTGAAAGTTACACATTTTCTGGACCAAGCGTAATCTTCACTGTTATTTTCAGAAGTTAGTGCAATTTCTTCAGTAGTGCTTGTTGGAATAGCACTTTTAGCGCTCATAACAGCTCCTGAAAACATGAACAAGCATGTCAGGAGTAAGATGAATTTGTTTGAAAATAAAAACGACCCATTGCCATTTTTATTAAAAGTAGTTTTAATCATAAAGATTGGTTTTGAAAAATTAAAAAATTATTAAACTGATTCATATAAAATGGATTAGCAAAATGACTAATCACTTTCTTTAAAATTTAATAGTATTTAATATTAGGGTATGATTAAAAAAAATGGGTTAATGAACATGTAGGTTTAAGAGTATCGTTCATAATTGACAAGTACAAAGATTAATAAAGAAATTAAACTGTTAAAATTTATATCTTAAAAAACGTTAAAATGAAGAGTTTTCTCTGTAAAGAGTGCGTTTGAAAGAGGAGAAGTTGATATAAATACAAAAATTGTAGGTAAATACTGCTATTGAGTAGGAAAATTACGGTTTTTTTATGTGTATACTGCTGTTTGTCAGTACTTTGTGTTTTTAGTGTTTTTTTATTTTAGTGGAAAAAAGGCGGATTGATAATCAATTAATTATGTATGCATAATAAAAAATCCCTTTATAAAAATTACTTTATAAAGGGAACTATTGCTATTTTATGCTAGATACTTAGTTAGAGAAATCGCGTAATGCTTTGCTGTATTCTCTAAGGTCTGCAATATTCATTTTATTATCCAGATCTTTCATTAAAGCTATTAGGTATTGTAAACTTTCGACGGGATTTACTTCTGTTTCTACCGTTGTATTGTTTTCTGATACCAGCTCATCTTCCTCAATAGGATCATCATCAGGGATTGGTATTAAAAAAGTGTCATTCTCCTCTATGTGTTCATACGTAAGACGTAAGGTTTTTACAACCAACGGAACTTCTTCTTCAATTGCAAAGGGACGAAGTGTTTTTAAATCTTCTATAAGTGTATTGGTTATAATTCCAACTCTTTCAAGATCTCCCAGAATTTTATCGATTAATTTGACAGCCTTTTTACTTTTCAAGGAATATAAATTTTAGGGTTTACATTTAAATTCTGACAAATTTAGTCGTTTTAATTGTTCTATAAAATCTTTTTTTGGCGATACTGAAGTATTTTTTAAAAAAAACACACTTTTCAGCACTTTAATAATAGGTGTATTTTTATAATAAATAACTGTATAACAATAGTGTATATGCATGGTGCAAGATGATTTACCCGTATTCCTGCTAAAGTTTGAGGTTTAACCGTAACCTACTTATCTACAAAGCGTTTTATATTTGTCATGTATTCCAATTACAATTTTTCCCTTACTTTTTTTGTTTTCCCCAACACTTACCTCCTCGGATACAGGAGGTAAGTTCTTTTTTATACCTATGTGATTATATCTGGATGTGAATTTTATTTTTTTTTTGATGAATTTACTGTTCCTTTGAATGATAATTAGAATGCGATATACGATGTCAAAAGTAAAAGCCTGGGTTATGGCAGCCAGATTGAGAACGTTGCCACTTTCTGTTTCTGGTATTATAGTAGGAGCCTCTTTGGGGTTTAAAGAACTCAACACCATAAGAGAAGTGGATGGAGGTCTATTTCAATCACCTGTCTTTTGGTTTGCGATATTGACTACTTTGGGATTACAGATTTTATCCAATTTTGCCAATGATTATGGAGATGGTGTGAAAGGAACAGATAATGAATCAAGAATTGGTCCGGCCAGAGCTTTACAATCTGGAATGCTTAGTAAAAAAGAACTTCTTAATGGTATCATTCTTACTGCTATTATTTCATTTTTATTAGCCACGTACCTTATTTATCTTTCATTTGGAAGTAAGCACCTGATCTTCTCTGTCTTTTATTTGATTTTAGGTGTTTTTTGTATAGCAGCAGCGATGAAGTATACTATGGGGAGTTCTGCATATGGGTATAAAGGCTTAGGAGATGTATTTGTATTTATTTTTTTTGGGCTGGTTAGTGTGGTAGGATGTTATTTTTTATATACTAAGTCGTTATCCCTGCATATTTTTCTGCCAGCCATTAGTATAGGAGCATTAAGTACTGCGGTACTGAATCTAAACAACCTCAGAGATCACGATGGAGATAAAACCGCAGGAAAGAATACATTAGTGGTTAAAATGGGATTTTCTAAAGGAAAAAAATACCATTATGGCTTACTCATCTTAGCAACAGGTACGTTATTGTTATTTTTAGGATTGACTTATGAACGGTGGATACATGCGCTTTTCCTGATTGCTTTTATTCCGTTAGGAATTCATTTTAATACAGTAAGGAACACTTCAATACCTCAGCAATTAGATCCCGAATTAAAAAAAGTCGCTTTAAGTACTTTTTTATTAGCTATATTAATTAGTTTAGGGTATGCTATATAAGTTTTTGAAATAATTAAAATACTATTCGACATGAATATTACTTTTTACGGACAAAATACGTTACTTATAGAGACAAATGGAAAGACGATTGTTGTCGATCCATTTATTTCAGGAAACCCTTTATCAAAAGATGCCATTGCAATTGATGCTATAAAAGCAGATTACATTTTATTGACACACGCTCATCAAGATCATGTATTGGATGCAGAGGCTATTGCCAAAAACACTAATGCTATCATTGTTTCTAATTATGAGATTGCGATGCATTATCAAAGCAAAGGAATCGAAGTGCATCCGATGAATCATGGAGGGAGCTGGACATTTGATTTTGGAAAGGTAAAATACGTACATGCGATTCATACCAGTAGTTTTGCCGATGGAAGCAATGGAGGACAACCAGGAGGATTTGTTATAGAAGCAGATAAAAACATTTATATCGCAGGAGATACAGCCCTGACCATGGATATGAAATTGATTCCACTGCATACGCAGTTAGACCTGGCAATCCTTCCAATTGGGGATAATTTTACGATGGGAATAGATGATGCTGTTATTGCCAGTGATTTTGTAGCCTGTGATCGTGTATTAGGAGTACATTATGATACTTTTGGGTATATAGAAATTGATCATGAAAAAGCACGTGAAGCATTTGTAACAAAAGATAAAGAATTGCTACTATTAGAAATAGGAGGAACTCTTAACGTATGACAGCTTCTTATCAACAGTATATTTTAGAATTTAAACGACCTAGTGGTACCTCTAGAGGAGTATTGACTACTAAGGAAACCTGGTTTTTGCTATTACAGGACGGTACTGCCATTGGTATTGGAGAGTGTGGTATTCTCAGAACCCTCAGCATAGATGACCGACCAGATTATGAGCAAAAATTACAATGGGTATGTGAGCACATCCATCTGGGAGAAGAAGCCCTTTATAATGAGCTGACAGCATTTCCCAGTATTCAATTTGGTGTAGAAATGGCTTTTAAGTCATTGCGAGCAAGAGATCCGTTTATTTTATTTCCTTCTGATTTTACCAAAGGCATTCAGGATATTCCTATTAATGGTTTGATCTGGATGGGGGAGAAAGATTTTATGAAGGAGCAGATCACTCAAAAACTGGCAGCAGGTTTTCAGTGTATCAAAATGAAAATAGGAGCGATAGATTTTGATACCGAGTTATCGCTATTAGCGTATATCAGATCGCAGTTTTCTAGTGACGTGATTACATTACGAGTAGATGCTAACGGTGCTTTTTCTCCTTCAGAAGCCCTGACCAAGCTAACTCAGTTACAGGAATTCTCGCTTCATAGTATAGAGCAACCGATTAAGCAGGGACAGACGACAGAAATGAAATCGCTATGTAAACAGACTCCATTACCAATTGCATTAGACGAGGAACTTATAGGGATTTTTGCTTATGAAGAAAAGAAGAAACTATTAGAAACGATTCGACCTCAATATATAATACTAAAACCGAGTCTTATAGGAGGGTTTAGAGGAAGTATGGAATGGATTCGTCTTGCTGAATCCATGAATATCGGCTGGTGGATTACCAGCGCATTAGAGAGTAATATCGGATTAAATGCGATTAGTCAGTTTACATATACCTTGGAAAATGACTTGCCTCAGGGACTTGGAACAGGAGGTTTATATACGAATAATATACCGTCTCCTCTAGTTGTAAGTGAGGGAGGGCTGCGGTATGATCCGGAACAACATTGGGAATTTGATCAATTAATACACACACAATTATAAATGTATATAGAAAAAGGAAAAGAAGGAAGTTTGGGAATGTGGAAATATATTCCACTACCACTTGCATTTTTAGGTTTAATGGCGGCTAATTATTGGTTTGTAACTACATTTGATGTCGATGTAGCAGCCATGTTCGAACAACAAATCACCGAGAAAGGAAAGAATCGTTTTTTTGCAGAAAACCTCCTCACATTTGTCATCTTTTTAGGGGGATTGTTCTTTTGGGTCAAATTTGTTCACCGTCAGGGAATCAGATCTTTAACGACCAGCAGAAAAAAAATTGACTGGAAGCGTATTCTTTTCATGTTTATCCTCATGGGACTTTTTGTGGTTGTATCCGTAACGATTAGTTATTTTATTGACCCATCGCAGTTTATTTGGAATTTCGATGCAGAAAAATTCGCAATCCTATTTTTACTGAGTGTATTGTTAATTCCTTTTCAAACCAGTTTTGAAGAATACCTGTTTAGAGGGTATATGATGCAGGGGATTGGATTGGCAGCCAGAAATCGATGGGTGCCATTGGTGGTGACTTCTGTATTATTTGGGTTAATGCATCTGGCAAACCCAGAAGTTGATAAAATAGGACTTATTATTTTAGTGTACTACATCGGAACCGGATTCTTTTTAGGTATTATTACGTTGATGGATGAAGGACTAGAATTGGCTTTAGGATTTCATCTGGCTAATAATCTGGTTACGGCCTTATTAATTACAGCCAATTGGACTGCTTTTCAAACCGATTCTTTGTTTATAGATATGTCAGAACCTGATAAGAGTTTTGAAGTATTATTGCCTGTTTTTGTGGTCTTTCCTATTTTTATAGGGATTTTAGCAAAAAAATACCAATGGACAGGATGGAAAGAGAAACTTATGGGAAAAGTTTCATAAAAGGTATTAGAAACATAATAATCTTTTCATACTGTCATAACATAAACCTGTATAATAATATTGACATTTGATTATGGAGACAGTGAATTATTTTTCTACCCCCCAAATCCATAAAGAATTTTCCATTAATAAACAGTTATTTACTAATGACAGTTTAAAAGAACAAGCGCATTTGTTCATAAAGGAAGGAGAAGTGTATGAACAGGAGGTTGGTAAGTTCTTATTAGAATGGCTGGACAGCAATGAATACATCATAGTATACACTTCGGGTTCTACCGGTACTCCCAAGGCTATCAAAGTATTTAAACTACACATGATCCAAAGTGCATTAGCTACGGGGAAGTTTTTTAAGGTAGGTGAGGGAACTACTGCTTTACTGTGTTTATCGGCTACTTATATTGCAGGTAAGATGATGTTGGTTCGCGCTATGGTATTGGGATGGAAACTTGATATTGTTCCTCCAAAGACCAACCCATTAGATACGGTATACAAGCAATATGACTTTTGTGCAATGGTGCCCTTACAGCTCGATAACTCCTTAAACAGACTTCATTTAGTAAAAAAGTTAATTGTCGGAGGAGGAGCCATCTCAGAGAACCTCAAAGAATTAATTCAGGGAGTTAAAACAAAAATTTATGAGACCTATGGAATGACAGAAACAGTGTCTCATATCGCAGCCAGACGTGTGAATCCAAAAAAGAAGAAAGATGTTGCCCGTTTTTTTAAAGCATTGCCAGGAATAACACTGGGAATAGATGATCGTAACTGCCTGACAATTAAAGCTCCTAGATTAAGTAATGAGGCAGTAATTATTACGAATGATGTCATCGAACTAAACAGTTATAAGAAATTCACCTGGAAAGGTCGTTATGACAATGTCATTAACAGCGGAGGCATCAAGTTGTATCCTGAAGAGATAGAAACTAAATTACAATTATTGATCACCAAGCGATTCTTTGTCTCTTCTGTTCCGGATGATGCATTGGGAGATAAGGTTGTTCTTGTGGTGGAGCAAACCTATGATGAAACTATAGAGGAATTTCTGAAAGAAGCTATTGTCAACCTAAAGATTCTTTCCAAATACGAAGTTCCCAAAGAAATTTATTTTGTAACTACTTTTGAAGAAACTCCTACCGGTAAAGTACAGCGCACCAAAACCTTGGATAAAGTCATTGTGTAAATCATCAGATTATTCGAGATGAGTAATCTGTTTTTATTAGAAAATAAGAGAATACTAAGAAAAAAATATCAGTCATTCTTTCTTTTGTTAAATCTTGAACAGGGGATAAAGTAGTTGTTTGCAGGAGTAAGAGGCGTACTACCTCAAAGCAGATTAAATAATCTCGAAAAAGGCATATAATTTAATGGTAGTAAAATAAACCTCCATCCAGCTATCCATTTCTTTTGTTTGTACCAAAATGATATTCCTGCAGAAAAAGAAAATCATGAGAACAGAAGTGAAGTAAGTCATTAGTCTTGTATATATTTTTTTCATTGTTCTAACAGTGTAGGATTAGTATAAAAATTGAGATTGTTCTTTTACCGATGGGATACGGCACGTGTTTTTCTTACCTAAAAAGAAGTATCTGTTTTTAGCTATTAAATGATAGCAGCGATCTCTTATCACGGGAGGAATGTATAGTAGTACGGAACTTATAAACCTATATTTAGGCAATTCCTGTAGAATTTTTAAGATTGCCGTTGATTTACTATACAGTTGGTCCTGATCATAATAATAAATAGTAGAAAAAGGATGATTAATCAGTTGTTCCTTATGCGCTACTATTTCTTTAGCTGTAACTGATTGCAATGAACAATAGTAAATTCTTTTTTGTAAATCTCTTACAATTACAAAATCAATAAAGCCATTACATAAGTTACACACCCCATCAAAAAAAATAACTTTTTTGCTCTTTTTGGTGTTGATTTCAGTTCTTGAATTCGAATTCATACATCATAATTGTTTAATCGTTATATATTCTTTTAAATATTAATTGTGTACAGAAAAGTGATTGCTTGATCCTAAGAGGGGTGGGAGTACAAAATTATATGAAATATCTTTCTTGTCAATCGGGAATTTTCCCCTATTTACTGTAGTAGTTTCAGTAAAATGAATTTTTCTTTGGTGTAGACTACTATCCGTTAAATCTGATTTATTCGAAATTAACGGATGTAGGATAAGTTTTTTTATTAAAATAAAAAGGAATGGGAGAAAGGTATAATTAAAGTGATTTCAGGGAACGTTTTAATAAAACGATAATGCAAGAACAAAATAAAGCCCCTAGGTTGTATTTTTGTATGGTACATCAGACTTATCTGATGATTGATTGTGTGAAGCGAGAATTCTAATCCTGGTGATTCGGTAGCCAGTCAGGTGGTTTGACAAAAGCCAGAAATTTATTTCTACATCCTTTGATTTTTTTTAGTTTGTTGATGAAACGGTTTAATCCATGGAAAAAAACAATCACAGGATTGACACTATTGAGTGGTTCTGAAATACCGTATACTACTTTTTCTTGTTCTGGTTCAAAAGTTCCCAGCATTCGATCCCATATAATGAGGATTCCTCCATAGTTTTTATCCCAATATTGTCGATTTGATCCATGATGTACCCGATGATGAGAAGGAGTGTTACAGATAAATTCTATCGGTTTGGTTAGTTTTCCAACAATTTCAGTATGTAATAAGGTTTGGAATACCTGTACAAATACCTCAGACAACAACACCAATACAGGATCATATCCCAGCATTACCAATGGTAGGGAAAATACGATAGGTAGTATAGCATCCAGAGGACCAAAACGATAAGCGACTGACATGTTGAAATGAGGAGAGCTATGGTGTACTGTATGAGTAGCCCATCCAATTCCAATACGATGCATCATGCGATGTTCCCAATAATATGCAAAATCAGCAAGGAGTATGCAGCTAATTACCGTTATCCAATTCAGTTCGAGATGAGGGAGGCTATAATTCGTATACACCCAGAAGTAAACTTTGGTAATAGCTAGTACCCCTAGCACCATCTCGATCAAATAAAAAGCTCCGAATGTAATTACATTGGCAATGCTGTCCAGTACTAAAGTTTTATTGAGTCGCTTTTGATATGCATACCGAATAAGTTCCACTATAAAAAAAGGAACAATAATATATACAAAACTGAGATCATTGAAGATATAAAACCAATATTGAAGATCTATCCAGTCTATTTTTTTTGATAATAAAGAAATCATATTTACAGTTTTTTCCAGGTTTCTACATCACTATATCCATAGTAGTCATAACTCAGTTGTAAGGTGGTTTTGTCCACCATATGTATTTGACAATCTATTGTATAGGTTTTTTCTTGGTACGTTAGGGTATAACGCCCGCTACCTTTATAGCCATCAAAAACAGTAATTACCAGAGTTTTTACCTTTGGTGCTTTTTGTGTATTTCCATGCTTGTCCTCATAGCGGTCGGTATATGCATGGAATTCACTACCTTCTTTTGTCAGCAGGTATTGTATTGCTCCGGTAAAGTCTTTACTGTTGTATTGTACTCTCCATCGTCCCAGTATATAATCTGTTAATGAAGTTTCAGGTAGTTCTTCTGTAAATGTAGAAGAGGTTCTGCTTTCTGATACAGAAGATGGTACCTCTGTTAGAGTAGTTACAGTCTTTTTTACAGGAAGGTCTGTCGCATAACTAACTAAGTGTGCGCCTCCGGCTATTAGAGTAATAAAGAAGAGGCTTCTGAACAATAGGGTTGAATTTTTCATACTTTTTTATTTGTATCAAAGATCTATCGTCGTCAGAGCTATTCTTTTGATCTGGATCAAAAAATCACTGTTTGGCCCGTAATCTGCTCAGAGTTTCCTGAGAAATCCCCAGAAATGAAGCAATAAATCCTAGTTTTACCCGTAGTTCTATATCGGGAAAATAGGAGGTAAGTAGTTGATATTTCTCTCTGGCAGTCAGAAAAGACCAGCCTTTAGAAAATTGATCCAGAAATCCGAGCATTTCTTCTGCTAGCAAACGGGCAAAATTCCCAAAAGAAGCAAAATCAGTGATCAACTCTTGATACTGATGATAACTGATCTGATATACGATGCAGTCCTCCAGGCTTTCGATAGCTTCATAACTGTATTTGCGAGTGTAAAAGCTATACCAGGAAGTAGCAAATTGTCCTTCTTTATAAAACCAGGAAGATATTTGTTTTCCATCGTGGTAATAATAATTATGAAGCATGCCTTTTTCTATAAAATAGAGGTAATTCGCCCGGGTTTCCTGAGGGAGTAAAATAGTTCCTTTGGGGATTTCTTTTATTTTAAAATCAGTTTTAATTCGTTGTTCCAGCTCTGGAGCCACAAATGATCGACTTGCTATTTCCTGAAGTAAATTTTGCATGATCAATCTTTATTCTTGTCTTTTCTATGATGTTCAAACATCTCTACAGCTGCTTTTAAAAGCCCTAGCATTCCCAAGCCTAAGACAATGGTTCCAATTGAAATATCTTTGATGACTCCCTGTGTTGCTTTGTAATATCCAATAAGCCCGAAAAGAAGGAGAAACACAATCATAAAACACATAAATAGAATCATCATCTTCCCTTTTACAGGATGTTCCCAGATTTTTTTGGAGAGTTTATTTTGTGTTTTAGTCGTATCCTGTAAGGAGGAGAAACTAATTCCTAATCCCATAAATATAAGAGTAGAATTCACACTTTTAAAAAACAATTCCGGATTTTCTTTTACGTTTTCTATTCCCTGAAAATAAGGAGTAAAAGCAAAATATAGTGCTATCATCAGTAACGGGTATTGTAAATAGCTTATATAATGAAAAAAGTTTTTAAAATTCATAATAGGAGTTCTTTACTAGATGCTGGTATCACAAATATAGGATAACTAATGGGATATTATTTAAGGGCAGTTTTGTCTGGAAAGTTTTTTTTCTGTAGTAATAATTGTCGTAAAGCAATAAGGTGCATTAGAAGAACGACAGGAACAATAAAAGTGGGTAACCAGCTAAATGGAAAGTTTAACACAGCAATATTAGGCTGTTCAAAAGCAAATTGCTGTAATGGAAAAGGAGCAGATAATAAGGCATTGATTACAATATTGATCAAAAGAGCCAGACATATCAGGTTCCAGATTACGATCAGAGATCGGGGTAACTTATTTTTGTGTACCCCATAATAGGCTATAAAAGGGGCGGTGATTCCTGCCAGAATATCAAAATTTCGTCCTTCAAAGGTCATGAGTTCAGGAATAGTTCCATAGATAAAAAGCCCGTATAAAATAAGTTCTACAGGGATTCGTACCAAATGAAGGTATGTTATGTTTTTTAAAGGTAGATTGTCAGTAAACCACCGACCACGGGGGGTAACAAACAGGAGAAGTATCCCCAATATTGCAGGAAACAGTCCATACAACATAATATTGGGAGGAAATGATTCGCGGTCTGTGTTATATATACCTTGTAGCATCAATACGGCTTGCAGAAGTAACCAAAACAGTAAGCCTATGGCGATGGGGATCGCTTTTTTTCGGATACCTTCTTGTGATGCCCTTCGTATAACCCGTATAAACAGTAGAAAGGTGAGGAGCGTAGTCACCCCAAAAAACAAGGAAATGGAAATTGGCAAGTCGGAGATCATATTTTGTTTTCTATAAAGATACAGGATATTTTGACTAAAATATATCGTAGGAGGATCTCTCTTATTTTTTTATAGATTCAAGGTTTTAGATGTTTTAAAGCGTACCTCGAACCCTTCACTCACTTCGTTAGCTAATATCTGTTGTGCTAGCATGATGACTCCGAACTTCTTAATTCTATAGGAATATACACAAACGCTTCAGAGATTGATTATAGGTGGGGCTTTGTCATCTAAAGGAAGATCGTTTGTAGGGATTAGTTTAGCGTTTGTTGTTGTATCATTTTCTCATTTAGTTTTTTTAAATATACTTTTTGAAGTTTACTCCAAAAGCTAGAAGTAATGCGGCTTTTATATATTTTTTGTGTTTTTCTATCCAGAATAGAGAATCTTTTGACACTATACAGATAATTACGTTCTTTAGCATGATTATATCCAACCGGGCGATAACTATAATCAAAAATAAATCGGTAAGTGTCTATATCTTTGTACTTATCATTTGTAGTAAATTCTTTTTCTGAAACGAATTCATAAGTCCCCGTAAACTTCTTTTTCACATTTCTTTTTAAATATCTATTGTAGCTACGATGATGTGTAATAAACAATAATATATTGTTTGCATTTCCAAACTCAGGAGGTATCGCTCCTCTTTCTTCGGTTAAATATTTATTTCCTTTTAATTTTATAATAGCGCCACAGGATGTTACAAGGGTGAATGTTAAAAATAAAACGGGTAATAGAAAGTACTTTCGTATCATGATATTTTAAATGTTTATTGTGAGTACCCTGCTAAACAAAAATGTTACCCTGTATAATGCATTATTTTCTATAACCTGAGCAACCTTAATATTTTTTATGATTATGGCTATGAGATTAGAAACAGAATGTTATATCAAATAGATATGGTAATTAATTTTTGTTTACCTGCATCATTTTTAAAACACTCCGTCTTAACAGGAGAAAATTAAACGTTGAAAAATGATGGAAAATACTAAGTTACCCATAGCAATTATTGGAGGAGGTCCTATAGGTCTTGCCGCTGCTGCTCATCTAACAAAAAAAGAACTCCCGTTTATTTTGTTTGAAGCAGGAAGTTCTGTAGGACAGAATATATTGTCCTGGAGTCATGTTCGTGTCTTTTCTCCTTGGCGTTACAATATAGATATAATAGCCAAAGAACTCCTATTACAAATTAATTGGATAGCTCCAGATGAAGAAGCACTACCGACGGGAAAAGAACTGGTAGAAAAGTACTTTGTTCCCCTGGCAAGCCTTCCACAAATAAAACCTCATATTCACTTACATGCTAGGGTGATTTCTATGGGGAGAAAAGGCTTAGATAAAATGAAAACACGAGGGCGTGAAGAGAAACCGTTTCAAATAAAAGTTGAGGAAAATGGAATCATTCGTTATTACCAGGCAAAAGCAATAATTGATGCAACAGGAACCTGGAATCAACAAAATCCAATTGGTTCCGGAGGCGTTTTTGCAGAAGGAGAACAAGCATTGACCGATCATATTTTTTATGGAATTCCTAATGTTAGATCAAATCATTTAGAACGTTATAAAAACAAGAATATCGCAGTTGTCGGAGGAGGACACTCAGCTATTAATGTATTATTGGATTTGGCAGAAATTCAAAAAAAGTATCCTGATACGAAACTCAATTGGATATTGCGAAAAGACACTATAGAAAAAGTGTATGGAGGCAGGAAAGATGATGCTTTGACAGCTCGGGGCGCTTTAGGTATTCGTATCGAGGAATTAGTTAATAGTGGAAAATTAAATGTGTATACTCCTTTTCATGTTTTAAAACTTCAAAAAAAAGAAACAGGACTTCAAATTATTGGGGATTTAAACGGGAATTTCAAAACGATTTCCGGGATTGATGAAATTATCAGTAATACGGGTTCTCGCCCCAATTTAGATATAATTCGGGAGGTTCGGGTAGATTTAGACTCGTCATTAGAGGCTGTTTTTGATTTAGCAGAACTCATAGATCCGAATATTCATAGTTGTGGAACAGTACGACCTCACGGAGAAAAAGAATTGCGTCATCCAGAAAAAGATTTTTATATAGTAGGCTCCAAAAGTTATGGTAGAGTCCCCACTTTTTTAATGGCAACAGGCTATGAGCAGGTACGCTCAGTTATAGCCTACTTAGCAGGGGATAAAGAAGCCGCCAAACGAGTGGAACTCAAACTCCCAGAAACAGGTGTTTGTAGTTCAGGGATTGAGAATACCCAAAGTTCAGAATGTTGTGCAAATGTATCTGAAACGGCTAAAGTGAATAGTTCAGAGTGCAGTACTGTGGAATGTAGATAAAAAGTGCATCATTTTTTTTAATGCGCGTCTTACAAGGTAGCCGTAACAAACGAATTAGTAATTTTAAAAACAGATAAAATGAAAACACCTAACAACCTTACTATCAAAAATAATCAGCTACAAGAAGCAGCTGGTGGATGTTGTGGTTCAATACCAGTGATCCCGATCAAAACAGAAAGAATACAGAGTTCTTGTTGTGGAGAATCCTCACAGGAAGAATCAGCTCAAACAGGAAGCGGATGTTGTTAGTAATCACTCTAAGCACTAAGAATGAGCACCTCGTTTAGGGGTGCTCTTATTGCACCGTAGCTGTGATGACTTTTGCCGGAAGATCAGTGAATGTTTTTTTAAAACTAGCGTACTGTTTTTTGTGTTTTAAATTCAGTTAACTTTGTAAGCGTTGCAGCATTATTTATTATACTAACTTAGGATAATGATTTTTATGGATGTACAAATAACTCAATTATATAATCCACTTTTAGGGTATATTAAAAAACGTGTAAGAAATATTGAAGATGCCGAAGACCTGACACAAGATGTGTTTTTTAAATTGGCTAAATCTAATAATGATGGGATTGATAACCTCAAAAGTTGGGTATATACAATTGCCAAAAATACTATCACCGACTATTATAGGAAGAAACACTTACGAACTGATCGTATTGAAGAAGCTTCCTTTTTTAAGGAAGAGACTACAGAAAATCCCGGACAAGAACTGAGTAATTGTATAGGAGCATTTGTACAGCAATTACCAGAAGAGTATAGAGAGTTATTGATATTATCTGAACTTAAAGAGGTTCCGCAAAAGGAAATTGCAGCACAGCTCAACATGAACTATGTTACGGTTCGCTCTAAAGTACAGCGTGGGCGAAAAAAACTAAAACAGCTTTTTGAAGGCTGTTGTGTAGTGCTCCAGGGAGGAAAAGGTAGTATTATGGATGTTACATCCAAATCTGGTTGTGAGAAAAAAACATCTTGTGATTAATAATGAAGATATATGATACACTTATAATTGGCGGAGGACAAGCAGGGGTATCCGTTGCGTATTTTTTACGACGTCGGAAATTAGACTATGTAATCTTGGATGATCAGGATCAGGCAGGAGGTTCCTGGTTACAGACATGGGATAGCTTACGCTTATTTTCCCCTACACAATTTAGTTCTCTATCTGGATGGATGATGTCTAAAAGTCAAGAAGAATACCCGACAAAAACAGAATTTATACGCTATTTACAGGCATATGAGAAACGCTATAATTTTCCTGTAAGAAGAAACACTAAAGTCATTTCTGTAACAAAAGAGAGGGGTATTTTTAAAGTAGAAACGAATCAAGCTATTTGGTATAGTAAGACCTTAGTCAGTGCAACAGGAACAGCCGGACAACCATTTGTTCCAAATTATCCCAACCAAGAGCTATTTCAGGGCAATCAATTACATTCTTTAGATTATCGAAATGCCGATGAGCTGATTCATAAAAAAGTATTAATTGTAGGAGGAGGAAATTCAGGGGCACAAATTTTGGCAGAAGTTTCTAAGGTAGCTCAAACTGAATGGGTCACTTTAGATGCGCCTCAGTTTTTACCCGATGATATCGATGGTCGTTATTTGTTTAATGCTGCTACGCAAAAATTCCTGGATAAACCAGTCAATACTTCTTCAGGGGTAAAAACATCGTTACGCAATATCGTAATGGTGAACAGCGTAAAAGATGCCAGAGATAGAAATGTATTGCATGCCAAACGTCCTTTTATCTCCTTTTATGAAAAGGGGGTCATATGGCGAGATAACATCCAAGAAGAATTCGACCTCGTGATATGGTGTACTGGTTTTAAAGCAAATCTGGAACACCTCCAATCACTGGGTATTATTAAAAATAACCGGATAGAAACAAATTATACCCGATCTGTACAAGAACCCAATTTATGGCTAGTAGGATATGGGAGTTGGACTGGTTTTGCTTCAGCGACTATTTATGGTGTTGGTAAAACAGCCCGACAAACCGTTAAGGAAATTTCGGAAGTATTCAATGTGGGTTCCGATTAAAGTTCGTTGACCAACTTAAAGTCTTTTACCGTCTGTATTGAGTTGTTTATAAAGAAGTAAAACATTTTTTACACACGTTCAGTATATATATTACTTATAAGCGAATAAGGCTTGATTGTTTATGGAATTTAATCCACGAAAACCAGTATTCATCTGAGATAGCAATGATTTCTAAATCCCTTATGATCTCTCCTGAGAGGTATTTGCCTCTGCGATCCCATCGGGTATTGTTTTTTGAATCATATAATGTATCCATCGAGAATTCTAGTGTTATGGGGGTTGTTCCTATTGTATTTCTAAAAGCTGTCACCGTTTTTCCTGTACCGATAAGGATAATTCCATGTTCTTTATTCACTACCACTTTTGCAGCCAGGATTTCCTTTTTTAAGTAAACTATTGAATAGGGGGGTGTAGCATCAATGATGCCAATAACACGCGTACGGGAAGGAAAAGTTTTATCGCGATTTTTACCAGAAAGACCAGGAGTCGTTTCGGAGTTGCTAATTTTTTTCCAAAGACCGGGAACAGGTAATTCAAAGGATTTACAATCTTTTTCCGTTATGGAAACCACCGTAGGAGCAGAGATGGTTTGTTTCACTTCTTTCCAGGAGAGTATTTGAAAAGGAATCATAGTTAATTCATAAGGATGTAATGGACCAATAACAGATTGAAAAGTCGCCTGTTGAAAAAATGTTTTGGTTCGTTTATCTGCTACGATCATATTAGCATTTTTAAAGGAGCCCACGAATAAAGGACCTATTTCTGTTACATCAAAAGGGATAATGCTTCTACACATGGCACAATAGGTTAAGGCGACAGTTTTGGAATGAAAGTGATCATTGATAATATGATGATGGATCACATAATCGAGGGGGTATGATTTCGTAATTCCATTGTATTCGATGACTGCCATTTCCATATCGTCTTTTAATGGTAAACGATCAATATTGTTGGTTATATCAGGAAAAAAGACGGCAGGAAAGGCATGCTCCTGGTGCATTTTATACGAGAGCACCAATGCCAATACTGATATCAGTGTAGGGATCGTATAGCTGATTGGAAATATACCTGTCTGTATATATGTATAAGTGGTCCATCCTAAAATACTGATCATAAAAAGCCAGTTTATGGGCTTTCTGATAAAGTAATGATAGTAGATCCAGCGGATAGAAACCCCTTCAATTAATGTCATGTAAATTGCTGCGGTTCCTATAAGTAGTGCAATCCCGCTGATCACGTATAAAAGTAGTAATTCCATGGTAACTATTCTTTTCTACAAAGGTCTTGATAGAGGGCATATTTCTTTTTTACATTTGTTAAAAAAGATTATTTTTTTGCACGGATCCTGCTCAATGATACTTGAGAGATTCCCAGATAACCTGATAAATCCCCTAAGCGAATCCGGTTGATCAAGGGAGAATTTTCTTTTAAGAATTTTTCATAACGCTCTGTTCCATTGGTTTCCAGCATTTCACTAATTCTGTGCATCATATTAACCGTAGCCATAGAAACAATTTTTCTAAAAACCCTTTCTATTGCATGGTATTTCTTTGCTAATACGTCTAGTTGCTGATAGTCTACAGCCAATAAATGTGTTTCTTCAATAGCGGTAATAGAATAAAGAGAAGGGGTTTGGGTAACATAACTATCAAGTGCCGCACAAAAATTACCTTCACTAAAGAATTTAAGGATAAATTCTTTGTCTTCTTTATAAAAAGAAAGCTTGACCAACCCACTATTTATAAAATACAATTCCTTATTTATCTGATCTATTTTTAAAATAGTATCTCCTTTCGAAAAGGATTTTACATGCGTAATAGCGACCAGTTCAGAGGTTTCAGAGGTGTTTAGTTTGTTGATACTGTTGATCTTTTTTATAAAGTCATTCATGATGTTTCGAAGTTCAATATTAGGGGATAGTGTATGAATGTGGGCATTAAAATATATAAGATATTGTTTGTGACCTACTAAGGCTGTTGGTTTTCAAATAGTTTAATAGCATTCTCTATTTGTTGTTGTTTCATTTGTTCTATTTCTTCCTTCGTTTTTTGGGTGACAATTTTTATTTTTTCTTCGAAATCGGTGTGCAGCACTTGAGAAGATATCAATATAAAACCACTGATAAAAACAAAAATAAAAACCCAGGTATATATTATGTGGCTTTTGTGGTTTATAAAAAAACGAGCAACAAATATACCTAACATTCCATTCCACAAAATAGCAAATACCAATAATGAGATAGTGGATGAGTTGATACCTTTAGCAAGTATCGCATCCTGTGGGTTTTTGGGATTAATATAGGCAACTACTTCGGTAGTATATTTCAACATATCGTACAACTCTTCGTGGTTTTCGGTATTGTTATTCCCATAACCAAAAGAAATTGTTTGGTTGGTATACGTGTTGTGTTTATAGGTATATGTGTAATTACACTGAGTCTCGTAGGAATAGCCCGGACCATCACCATGTGGTGTTTTAATTAGCGTAACATCGATTAATTGAGCATTGACAGGAATCCAGTTTCTTGCCTTGAATTGAAAATAAATGGGACTCACACTGAGGTAGAGAGATACCATTCCTATGAGTAAAAAAGGAAGTACTAATAAACTAATACAGCCATTTGCCGGGAGATCACGTTTTTTTAAGAGCATTAGAATCGTTTATTTATTTGATTCAATACAGGAAGATACAATATCTCTGGCTACTAAAATAAGGAGAAGAGAGCCTGTAAATAATGCAAGTTGATTCCAGAATGTTGATTTCATAGTACTGTAGTTTATTCGTATATCTAGCTTTTCCTATTCTAAGGTAAGACTATTAGTTAGATAGTACCTCATCTATATTTCCCCGGAGAGCTCCTCGATTATCGTGATGGTTTGCCCAGCATCTGTTTATTATCTACACGATTATCGTAGTAAAATGTTACAGCCAACGGTAAAATAATGAAGGATGTATGCTATTACATATAAGGATTTATTATAAATGTTATAACAACTAGAAATGTTACAGGAAGAGCGATTTTTATATGCCATTCGGAGAAAAGAAACCAATAGGAACAATGCTTACCGATGTTTTTTCCGGTATGCATTTGGTGTGAGACCTGTAATTTTTTTGAAGGCACTGTGAAATGTAGTTTTTGAAGAAAATCCACATTCTAATCCAATAGCTAATAGACTATAATGATCAAATTGAGGGTCTAACATGATTTCTTTAACAGCTTCTACCCGGTAGTGATTGATATAGGAAGTAAAGTTTTTTCCTGTAACGGTATTTACCAATTGCGAAACATAGCCACTGCTAATACCCAGTTTTTCAGCTACTTTATCCCTGTCTAATGTAGGGTCTCTATACAGTTGTTGCTGTATACAAAGGATTTCTAATTTTTGGAAGTAGGGATTCTCTTTGGTAAGAGACGTATTTTTTTTCTCAATAGTATCCTTGGGGCTATGAACTGCCGCAATAATCGAATCTGTATGTTCTGTATGTGCAGGTTTTCGCTTATTGATAAGGGCATTAATTTCCTCTTGATCTTTTGCTAATCTAAACTTAAAAATACCAGAATAGGCTATCCAGTGGATTAAGAATGTTCCAAATAATGAAAGCATTCGCATTACCGGGGTTACATCATAGGAAAAAACAAGTGAAAATAAAATGATAACCACCCAGGATACAAACAATATAAAGGTTAACAGCCACAAATGGGTCAGCCATTTTTTCTCCTGTTTATTCTTGGAGTATGTAATAAATAGATAGGTACATACTAGAATAGTAGGAATAAAACATAAGGAAATAAAAAGCTGTATAAGATCGAAAACAACTCCCCACCATTGAAGCATTCCTGCCGATGGATATAAATCGATAAACTCATTAATAACGCTACTGACTACTTCACAGAGATAGGGAAGGAGTAACCACCACAATTTTTTTGAGTGTCGTATCGGGTGATGTACCTGATGCACTACGAATAGAAAAATAAAGATGGGAAAAATTACTCCGGAATCTATGATGTCAAAAATGCGTAGAAGTGGAATTTTATTTGTTAATTCGGTGATTTCCAGCACTAAACTCAATAATGAATTGGAAAGTGAAAAAATAGCAAAGGCCAGATAATTATTGGCACGACTCTTAAACAGAGGAGACTTTAGAATGATAATTCCCAGAACAATTCCCTGAAAAACAGCAATATTAAGAAGTGTTGTTAAAATCAATGTTAAGAGTCAAATGTTCGTTAAACGTATTCCTAGACCTAATATACTATTTATTCTCTAACTAAATGCTTCCATGAGCTAACATGGAATAATTTACTATACATGTCCTGGCAATGCAAAATGTTACCGGTTAATCAGAAGGAATTATCAGGTTCGCTTTACAGGTACTTTTTTACAGGAATCTATATGGGAGATTAATTAGTTATCCATTGTACCTATAGAAAGTTTTTTATCAACTCAATCATCAGTATTATTGTTAGGTGTTACCGGGGCAGATGGCTGATATTGTTGCTGAATTAGTTTTTCAGGTTTTTCAGTAGTTACATAAATACAACACAAAAAGAACCATTCCAGAGGTTTCATCATTATATACGTAACATTTGATCCAAATGTAGTATTGATATCTTTCGATATCGGGTAACCATATCGGTCATAATTTCTTCGAATATAGCGATGAAGAGCTGGGAATTTTTTCATGATAATATCCTCAAAAGCATTGGCGACTAATAACTGGCGGTTGACAATAATTTCCTGACCATTTCTGATTCCTAATCGTAATGGTTTAACGATAGTAGGAGAACCACATGCAGCCACAGTGCATAAGTAATGACCTCTGTGATCCAGATAGGGAGGATGCGTTTTTTGTGAAAAGTGCCAGGTGGTTGTTTCTGTAAATACCCTCGTTAATGAATCGTATTCTTGTCCGAATAACACTAATATAAGTGTAATTGTCAGATATATCGGAAGTAACATTATCAATGTCCAAAGAGGCAGTAATTTGGAATTTAGAAGCTTAGTATTGAGTTGGTGCAGGAATTTGTTTTTAAAAGTTCTTGTCTCAGCAACTCCTGCTTCTTCTTTGATAACCATTATTAATTGCCATACAGAATAGAGTATATGAAGTACAGGTGCTGCCATCATCATATATCCCGTCAACGGATCTATATAATTATTCCCATCTGATCTCGACGAAAGCTGTATCGCCAGAAATACATTAATCACCATACCAATTATAAGAAAGGACAGGTAGAGCACCAACAGTAGTGGTGGTTGTTTTTTACCATGTCTCCAAATCTGAAACATACCCCATAAACTGAGCACTAAAAATATGCAATAAGAAAGAAGATGGTTTGTAGACAGGGGAGTATACCCATCGTCAACCGGATCAATGGGAACATCATATTGATATGAATTTACCGAAAATCCGACAGCAAAAATTACCCAGGCAGTACTATATAAAAAAAAGAGGGAGGTATTGAGGATTCGCTTTCGTTTAGAGATATTTTTTTTAGCAAAGGAGACAAGCCCATAGGACACAGCCAACATGATACTTATATATCCTATAACAGATCCGATAATAATGATTCCCATATATAGGTGATTTGTTTTATGAAAAAGAAGAGAAAGGGGCATATTCTCTTCCCATTTATAATAATCTTGTTACGGTTGATACTCCGTAACGACCTGATTTATTTTTCCAAAAATGGTTTGACCTTCCTTGTCTTTCATTTCTATTTCGATTCTGTCCCCATATTTCATGAAGGGAGTACTTGCTTTTCCTTCTTTGATAATTTCTAAGCAGCGTACTTCTGCCAGGCAACTCGAACCATTTGGACTTCCCTGATTTGCAACAGTTCCTGAACCAATCACAGTTCCGGCCATAAGAGAACGGGTTTTTGCAGCATGAGCAACTAATTGCCCAAAATTAAAGGTCATATCAACTCCTGCATTCGGAGCACCTATTACTGTTCCGTTTAAGGTAGAGTACAAGGGTAAATGAAGCTTTCCATCTTTCCAATCCTCAGTTAATTCATCAGGAGTAACCACTACAGGAGCAAAAGAAGTCCAGGGTTTTGATTGATAAAAACCAAACTGTTTAGACAGTTCATTCGGAATTAGATTTCTTAAAGAAACATCATTAATAATTGATATTAGTTTAATATGCGATAAGGCCGTTTCAGCATTTACTCCGGCAGGAACATCATCGGTAAATACCACTACTTCAGATTCAAAATCTATTCCCCATTCTTCTTTTTCAATTTCAATGGGATCGTTTGCTCCAATAAAAGCATCAGAAGCTCCCATATACATTAAAGGATCTGTCCAAAAGGATTCCGGTAATTCGGCATTTCTGGCTTTTCGTACCAGTTCTACATGAGTGACATAAGCACTTCCATCAGCCCAGTGAAATGCTCTGGGAATAGGTGCTATTACTTTTACTTCTGAAAAATTAAAGGCCGATTCTAATTGATTTGCATTTAATGAAGTATATACTTCTTTTAATTTAGGTTCTGTTTCAGACCAGTTATCTAACGCTTGCTGAAGGGTTTCTGAGATATGAGGTACTTTGATGGCTTTGGTAAGTTCTTTATTGACTACTACTAATTGGCCGTCTCTTGTTTGATTGTCAATGGATGCTAATTTCATTTGATGTTTTGATTGTTGATTTCGTAATGTATACCCTGTGAACGGGTACATTTTGAGGGGTACTAAAAGTAGTGAATTTCTGATTAAGCAATGCGCTAAAGTGTGTTATTTTATCTAAGTGTTTTTATGTCAGATAATCAAGTGGTTACCGACAGAACTATGTAAAAAGATAATGTTAGTAGAGTTGTTTCTTAATTAAAGTAAACATCTGAATGGTCACCTTCCCAATTTCCGTCAGTATCAGTCGTACTATAGTCTTCTATTGAATCCAGGACATCAGATACCTCGGAGATGATATCGGAGAGTTTTGCCGTTGTATCATTCAAATAATCTGACCAATACCAATCCTGTTCGTATGTTATTTTATGTGCTTTGACAGATTTGTGAGGTGTTTTCAGTGTTTCTAAAAGCTCAAATTTTAGCGTATTAAGTAAAAAAATGTGCCCTTGAAGAAATCCAAGTATTTCAAGTGCTTTTTGCGGGGTATTTTTAATAAGAGCCTCTAGTTCTTCATCAATTTTATGTAAGTATTGAGTGATTTCAGATTTTAGTTTATCCCCTTTATGATTGGTTTTCAGAATAGATAAAATGCCTAAAAATAAGTTTTTATTAAAGAGATCGGTCATTTTTAAATCTACGATGATCTTTATTTTATACCGGTATACTGATGTGATCTCTTTATAAATTGCTCTAAAGAAGGATTTTAGAAGAAAGTAACTGTCTTTATCAATTCTATCTGTAAAATATGTTTCGAATCTATTGGGTTGATAGCTGAGAAAATTCTTTCCGGTTTCCACGATAAAATATGTTCTCAGATACGGATCTCTTGCGTGAGATGGTTGCATCACCTTTTTTAGGGTCAATACTTGTTTTATCAGTAAATCAAGTAGTGTTAGCTTGATAAGCTCTGATAAATCTGCTTTAGGATCTAAAATTAACTTGGTTGCTGCGGGTTTTAATATTAATAATCTGTCGATGCTTATTTCCCTGCTACTGGCTGTATCCATTATAGGTAATGTTTAATTTGTATCTTCCAAATAGAGAGAATAGACCTAGTCGAGACCAGGGGTGGTCTTTTTTGTTCTGTGATCCAGCTCTTTTTTTAATACTCTTGCTTTATCAGCCATATAAGGATCTGTTAACCACATTCCAAGTTTTGTATTTCTGAAATGAATAATAACAGTTGCTTTTTTACAGGATGCGGCATCCGGAAAAAAAGGAACCCCATTACACAGGGCTGTAACAATTCGCAACCATTTTGCCAGTTTTGGAAACCATACTTTATTCAAGCGTATCGATTCTATATCACGATATGAATAGAAACCTGAGTTTTGTACCGTTTGCTGGTCAATAAGCTGAAATCCATTGGTCTGAAACCGGAATTCAATTCTTGGATTTTTTTTGAAGATAATTTGTTCCTGCATACTATTCTTGATTATGGATTTCTGTCATATAAAATACAACATTTCAGTTGTTTGTCCAAAAGAGCTGCTTTTTTGTTTAAAGGGATCAAAATATTATCGGTAGTACCTGCTCATCATATACTGAGCTATTCTATCTATTTTAATATAAGTTATTTATGTTGTGTAAATGTTTCTTCCTTTTTTGTGAGAAACCAGCTCGAAACATAAACAGAAACCAGGACAGGAGAGACCTGTCCCAGGTTTTCTGTTTTGATTGCACCTCAAAAAGAACAATCAATAATCATTTTTCTTTTTCCTTGTTATCTTTTTTTTCACACTATAATGGCAACAGCTGCTTGCTACATAATTGATTTTATGTTCGGCTAATAGGATCGCAATAATGGTTCTTGTTTCATTGGCATCAAGTCCTATTGTCGCTCCCAGGTCAATTTCATTAAGCTGGTTTTTATTTTCTTTTAATGCGAGGTAATATCGATCTTTATTTTTCATAGGTTTTCTGTTTTTGAGTAGCAATCATCATGTGTGGACTAAACGATAAAAGATAAGGGTCGTTTTCGGTGATCGCTATTAGTGCTGATAATGTCTTTTTCCTTTTTTTATTGGATAGATTACTTAAGAAATCTTTATCTAACCAAGCCATTCCTTCAACGGCATAGGTATTCAGATATGTCAATTCTTGTTTTACAAATTCATTTTTTAACTCCTCTGGTTTATGATAATAGGCTTCGGCCAAAAGCCAGGGAAAATCATCGGGAGGGGTATGCACTCCTGTTGTTAATTCTCTTTGACACATTTCAAAAAATGATTTTTTATGAAGCAAGCCATGCAATAGACCTACCAAAGTAGAGGCGGTATAATTAATGGCAAAAGCCAGAATGATTCCATTATTTTTTACAACCCGTTTAGCTTCTATAATGGTAGCGATTCTGTCTTCTTTATTTTGTAAATGATACAAAGGACCATGAAGTATCACCAGATCAGCATAGTTGTTTGGCAATGTTAATTGTCTGGATTCTCCCAGATGAACGAAAAATTTGTTTTTTAGTTTGTTAGCTCTGTTTATAGCTATTTGTATGTGCTTGGGAACAGGCTCTACTAAGTGGACTGTATGTCCTTTCTGGGCAAGCCATGCTGAATATTTTCCTGTTCCTCCACCGACATCAATTATTTTTGAAGGGGTATTAGGAATATATTTATGGATAAGTGTTTTTACTCTTTCAAACTCAAAAACTCCCATACCTTTATCAAGTCGGGTTTCTTCAGATGCCTGATTATAAAAACGTTCTATGTTTCTGCTTATTAATTTTTTACGGTTCATTTTATATAAAATACGAATCCCATAGAGGTGTTAAGAAAGACCTCAAAGGCGATGTTCCAATTGATTTGAGGATCAATTGTCGTGTTGTTTAAAATTGAATAAAATATGGATGTAATTAATTACGCATTTAAAAATGAACTTATTTTAAATGCTGTAATTTCTCGTTTGGTCGAGACTGTCTTTTTATAAGAAAGACCGAGATTGATATGTTATAAATAGAGTAACAGACTACAAATATAAAAAAAACTAATATAAGTATGAGGAGCTATTAAAGTCACTCGAGACAGCTGTTACTTATTTTTGATATCCTGTTTTTTCTTTTTATTCCAGGCAATCACCTTAACGCCTTTTGAATAGTGAATTTTTGCAGGAGTATTGTTTATTAGTTTTTCAAATCTCGGGTACTTTACCTCTAATTTTTCTAAAGTAAGTTCATGGATGCACCATTCTAGATGATGAATATCGAATTCATTTATGGCTTGTTCTGAATCCTGAAAAAGGGCATATCTTTCAGTTAGCCATATATCCAGTCTTGTTTTTTTTCTTAATTTCTTTCCAATAGTAAATTCGATATTTAGAAGGTCATTAAATTTGGGGTTTTGTGCCTGATATTTTTGGTCAGTCCGTTCAATTTTAGAGAATCGATAAGGAAGTTCAGAAATTCTTCTGGCGATTGCACAGGACAGTTTTTTCCCTGCTTCAATACTCAAAAAATAGACACCTGTCTTGTTACCTGAACGGACATATGTACGAATATTGATTTCATCAAAATCTGATATAGGAGAGAAAGCAGGTACGTTTTTTGGACGTATTTTTTCCATTGTAAATGCAACGATAGAAACCCAAGGAGTTCCATCAAAAAGATCAATTTCTAATTCTTTTGGAACATGTTTTTTTAATTCGGTCAAGGTAACCGGATAATGAAGAAATACAACTTCATTCCACTCCTGATAGAATTTCCAACTTTCTGCAGGCAATTCCCAGGGTCTATGAGCTGTCGTATCTAAGATGTTTTTAAGAATCATTTGTGATCAACAAAAAGTTTTAGTTTAGCGAGTAGCTACGCGTTATATTATTGTTTGCTGGCAATGGCTTTTGGGTATTTATCTTCGATGAGTTTCAGTATTTTTTTTACATTGATTATAGCGATTTGATAATATCGGACTTTATATATCCTGTACCATAATACCTCGGATATCAGAAACCTGAATTCTTCGTCTTTTTTTAAGGAGTTTTCATCCAAAGGAATATATCCTATGATCTGTTTAATACCATTTCCAAAGTCTCTTGGGTAAGTGATTTTCAGGGAATCTCCCAGGTATAAGTCATAGGTTATTTCTGCATTTCTGTTTACCTTAAAGTTCTTTTTAAAATAGGGGATGAGATACTCATTAATATCCGGATTCAGGTTATTTCCTTTGGATATTCTTGGGAAATAATTATTATAAACCAATGTGATTAAATCCCTCAAAGAATCATTTTTAATGATACGCATGCCTGTGTTCTTCAGGTTTTCAAAAGCAGATGTGTTCGGAAAAATATATTCTTCCCTTGTAATCCAATAAAAATCCATTAACAGCGAATCACTCGTTATTGTATCAGTATTGATAAACTCCTGAACTTTTAATTGACTCGAAAGGGCATTTTTATGGATTTCGACATCATTCTTTAGATCCGCTAAATTGTCATTTAATTCAAAGTAGATTTGCGCAATAATCTCTTTTTCTGTTTTTCGTTCTTTAATTTCTTCGCCCCAGTTCGTTAAATAAAAAGCAATTAAAACCCCGATAACGATGATTACGATTTCAATCAAGTATGCATAAATGTCTTTCTTTTTTATTTTCCCCATTTTTCTTGTGACTAACAACATCTTGATTGTAAGTCGCTGTATTCGTTATTGATTTTATGCATAAATGTACCTAAACATTTGAGTAGTATGGATATTTTTTTAATGAGAAGGTACATTTGCTATGTTTTTCGGTTTTATCCGGTGACGTTTTATTGGCTTATATTTTATGTGTTTATTGATACCGTCAATGCATATACTACTGTTGGTAGTTTATTTCTGCAGTTTGGGTACTCCGGTTTTTTTAGTTTCTTTTTTTATCCATTGAAGAGCAATATCTACAGGTTCTGTGGTCTCTGCAAATGCTGTATTGTGTCCCAATGCAGAGAATATACAGTACTCGAATGGTTTCCCTTTGGCCTTAAAGGTATTAAGATGCTCTATCCCTAATTTTACAGGGATTTGTATGTCTTTCTCTCCAAAAATCCACAAGCCTGGGATAGAAAGTGTTTGTAATGCAACTTTTGGATCCGTGGCTGTAAACTGATAGCGGTCCGGATCATTCTTAATATGTGCACGCGCTTCTGCTTCTGTATGATTTTCCCAAAATTCAGTATTCCCATTGGTATAAAACTGAAACCGAAGTTGTTCTAGTGTAGTAATCGTAGGGCAGCTGAATAAGACCATAAATGATACGATCGGATTTTTGTTTGCAGCAATCGGTATAATCCATCCAGCCTGGCTAAAACCAATCAGACCTATGGGGATTTTTTGATGCTGTTCGTGCAAGGTGTTTACGGCAGCACTCACATCCTCGGCTAATAGAGTAAGGTTATCAGTACTAATATTGTTTGTTCCTACCTCAGGTCCCGCATATACGCCTTCGGATTCACCAACTCCTCGCTTATCATAGGTCAGTACAGAAATTCCACTCTTTGATAAACGTTTTGCAAATTCGGTCATTCGGGGAACCTGATCAGATCCGTGTACAATAACAAGACCTGCATAGGGATTTTGTGGCGTATAGATTGTTCCTGCCAATTGGATTCCTTTACTTTTAAAAGTAACATCCTTTGTTTTGATAGCCTCTGATGATTGCGCATCTAGTTGGTTTGATAGGAATACCAAAAAAATAATACTTAAGAAAACCGGGAGTTTTGTATTCCCTCTGAGATGCATTGAAATGTCATTTCTTCTCATCATAATATGCTTTTGAATGATTTTTACTCATTTGAATGATAATCTGTTTGGTAAAATACATAGTTTATCTGCTATATATGTATTAGGAATAAAAAATGTTACTATTGTTTACGTTTTTTAGTAACGATAGGGTTTTAACTTACAATTTAGATATATTATTGAATGTAAAATCTCAACCAAGCTGGGTTTTCAGGCTTGTTTACCAATCCAATAACAAAGTAATTGCTGTTAACTTCTTTAAGAAATGGTCCAGCAAGAGTTGTGTTTCCATGAGCTGGTTCCAGTCGTATATGTGATAAAGGACGAACATTTTTATTAAAGACTTTATAATATTGAAATCCAGTTAAATTGTCAACATATTTTTCTACAGGTTTATAACTATTTGCATGGTTCAAATCGATTAGGTTTATAGAAGAATTCATTAAATCAGATGATAATTTTACATTATCAAACTCGTATTGACTACCAAGTGTTCCTGTAAAAATTTTGAAAGGGACAGTATTTTCAATAAAATCAGCATTACTAACTTTTATAGTAGCTCCATAAATAGCCAAACCAAACCCACTTTTTTTTGCACTTATATTATTAAAAGTAATGTTTGTTGCTCCGTTTGAAACTAGGAAACCTGCTTTAGACGCATTATCTGAATGACTATTAATGATATAATTATCTTTTGAACTGAAACCAAATGTAAATCCATTTTCGGCTGAGTTTCTAGATACACAATTAATTATTTGGGTGTTTTCCGTGGGGATTCCTTTGTGCCCAAAATTGAATCCATGATAAAATCTATTGTTTTTAACTATGCAATTGCTTATCAAAGAATATTTAGAGTCAAAACTTATTCCGCTAGCTCCTGCATTTTCAACAATACTAGAGTTTATAGTATTGTTTTCTCCACTTACCTGGATTCCAGACCAAGAGTCTTTATCTCCTAAACATTGAATATTACTAATTATAGAATTATTTGTGTTTTTTAACCAGATTCCTTCTCTGCTCCAGTTAGAGAGTTGAATATCATTTATCTTAACATTTTCACATTTAACGAAGTAAAGACAACCTAAGGTAATATTACTCGGTTTAGCATTAGGAAGTCTATTGTTTTGAATTCTTTTTATTGAAACTTCAATATTGTTACTGTTTTCAAATTTAATTAAAGAAAAATAACCTTGTTGCAATAAATCTTTATTTCCGTCGATAATTCCATTACCAGAAATAATTATGTTTTCAACATTATTTCCATAGATTAAATTATTAAAACTAGAACTATATGTGTTTTTTTCATTAACTTTTAAAGTACCATCAATTATTAACGTTTTATTTGATGGAACTATTAATGATTTTACTAAAAAAGTATGATTTTCCTGTAAATATATAGTCTTGATAGATTTATCGTCAAGTAATTTCTGGATAGCTTCCGTATCATCATTAATCCCATTTCCTTTTGCTCCTTTTGATAATGCGTTAACATATTCATAATCATGTGCTTTAGTGTCATTATTAAAGCTAGTGTCATTTTCACAACCTAGAAGAACTACTATTGAAATTAATAAAGTAAATATGCTTTTTTTCATTTGTTTAATTTTTTATTTGAAAACTGAATAATAGTGGCTACAATTTTTATAATATATATTTACAAAATTAGCGTTTTTCAATATGAGTAAAAGTAAAATCTATTGCAACTACAGAAATTTGAAGTCATAATTTTATGCAATAAAAATCATATTATAAATAACTTTTTTCACAGCTATTTTAGCCCTAAAAAGGAAAATAAAATCATTGTTTTTTGTAGGTTACTTCTTGTTTTTTTGTTAGAAAAAGTGATGTACGGCAGTTGATCAAGTGTTGTATAACAAAAAAAAGTGTTCTTAGTTCATTTTTTTTGTTCTAGAGCAAATGAAAGTTTATTCTTAGAAGAAATTCGTCTTTTTTAGGAAAAAAAAAGCCTCAAATACTGAGTTTCTCAGTTTGAGGCTGGAAGTGGGTTTGTCCCATTTTTAGCTGGGTTGCTATTCGTTTTTATAGGTTACTAATCCATACCCAAAAGGTGTAGAAACATCATTTCTATATATTTCTCTCACAATTGCATACTCAATAGGTATAGCTTCAACTATATTAGTATTGGTAGGAGCAGTTTTTCGAGAAGAATATGTAGTTCTCATGATGTTTATTTTATAGGGTATAGTACAAGGAGTGTTCCAAACTCTTTTTTTGATCATAAATATTTGTTAAACAACGATTTATTGTGGTGTTCTTATGGAGAAGGAGGAAGGGAGTTGATTTTATCTTCAAGTATTTCTATAAAGTCAAAGAATATTTTTTTAGAGGCTTCTGAATGCTGATTGGTTGCTCCAAGGGCTATTTTCTTTCCATTTTCCAGTGTGATCATATATGAAGAATTTCCTCTACTGGTCAGGAGGCTACATTTTTTGATATCGGCATAATAGATTTTGTCTATTTTTTCTGAGGCGATATAATGCTCGGTAAACCATAATTCGTCTATAATATAGGTAACTCTGATAAAAAGAAAGAGTACTGCAATCATGGTTACTACCAATATAGGGATGATAAATTCTAAGGGAATGGAATTCAGGGATATCTCTGTTTTTTCCAGGAACACGACTATCGCGATTCCAATTAGTATAAAACATGCAATCAGCAATAGCAGTTGTACAATAACTTTGTGATAATTTGCTGTAATTGACAGCCTGAATTTATGTTCCATAATACCAAACATTATTTATAAATGATACTCCTGTTCACACTTGGTCAAACCTAAGAAAATATTACGGTTCCCACAGCAACGAATAAAAGCTGGTTGCTATCATTTAAAAACTGATTTGTTATTGTTGATTTTCTTTTTCTTTGCGATTAATTCCATTGCAAATTCCATTTCTACATCCTTTCCGTTTAATTTGTCTGTAATCGAAGGTTTGATATAGTAATCTGGAATGACCCCATGACCGGTATTTTTATGAGCAACTCGCAGACGAAATAATTCTACGGGAATCTGAATACGAATTTGGGAATATGGCAGGGTAAGGGTAAATGTGGTACCACTAACATGTTGCTTGGCATTACCACCAACTTCTTCACCTATAAAAGTAGCCCGCCGAGCATGTTTGATAAATGCGGTAATTTCTCCCGTAGCCGAAAATGAATAGCCATTGGTGAGAATATATACATCTCCGTTAAAAACTGTGGTGGCAGGAGGGAACTCTTTTAATCCGGGAATTCCCTTGATTTCATATACATCTCCTTTCCTTTTTAATTTAAAAGTAGGATATAAAAAGTTCATCAAAAAGCCTCCGTAATTATACAGTTTAGGATTCGGAACCCTGTTGGATTTGGTATACATAGTTTCATAAAAGGTAAAAGGAGTCTTGCTCAGATGGGCGAATAATTGTAGTGTAGGCATCTCATCGCCCCCTCCGTTATCCCGTAGGTCTATTATTAATTGTTGTACATTATTGGCTGCTATCTGATCAAAGGCATTCGAAAAGAATTTTCTGAAATTCTGTTTTGCTTTTTTTAGGTAATAGATAGAAAAGGTTTTGAGTTTCATAACGGCAATACTGTCTTTTATATCCAGAGTCATTAGGGGTTCACCGGTAAACCCCCACCATTGTTTGTTATCGCGATATCGTTCCCATTTTACTTTTTTGATTTCCTCTCCGCTTAGCCCCCGAATACGCAACTGCTGCTTTACTCCCTCTGGAGTTTTTAATTCTAGTTCATATACCTCGGGAATTCCTTTTAGGTAAGCATAATACCTACGAAAAGTATCTGTAATAACTTTTTCTGGAAAGGTAGTATTATAACCGTCTCTGGGTAATTGATTTCGTAAAGTAGTAAAAACGGCAGCCGCATTTTCTCCATTGATGGTATTGAGAATACTCCCTTCTTTTATGGCATCATTATGCGAATAGTTCTTTAGAATATATAATGTATCCCGATCAAAATACAGTTCCAAAGGGAATAAAGGAGCTTTCGTTTTTATATAGCGCTCATAGGCTACTTCGGGTTTGATAGCAGTATGTCCATTTTTGATATGCTGATTGAGTACTAAAAGTTTCCTATATAGTTCAATAGAAGAAAGGGGAGTAGTAATTGATGTTTCTAAGGCATCAAAAACAGTAGCAAAGCGCAATGAATCGGTATATGTATATAATCCTGTGTGGATTGTTTCCAGGTTTTTTCTCAGAAGCTGTATTTCTTCCTTTAGCTGGGCTACAGTATGTTTTTTCTCATTAGAAATAAAGGAGGTCTGCGTATATACTGTTTTTGCTCCTGTAATGCCAAGTAGTAATAATAACATATAACTTTTTAGACGTTTCATAATTGCAATGCTTTGTGTGATGTATACAAAACTATTAGGCTTGTTGTTGTAAAACAGCCTTGAATTCCTTAATTATATGTTAATCTGTGTTTTATGAAATGTAGCGTTCCTGTTTATTAAGAATATTGCTTGTTTTAGAGCAAACAATTTATAAACTCAATTCTTCCTTCGTAAAGTTCTTTAGAACTGTTTATTGATTAATCAGTACTCTTGTGTGTATAGCAATTGCTACAGGGCTGATCCCCCTCATTCTTATAGTTCGCGGAAACCGAAAAGCGTACGAGTAGGTAACTCTTAAAAACATATCAAATGAGAAATAAATATAAACTATTTACAATATTGCTTGCCTTCGTGGTTTATCACAGTACTGCTCAAAATCTGGTTCGAAATGGAGATTTCTCTAATTATAACACCAATTGCAGTTTGAGTTTTAGTGATGCTTTTACCAATAACTCATCCACCAGTTGTGTTGATGATTGGACGTCATATTCAGGGAGTCCATCATTACACGGAACCCCAACGAACCCGTATGCCTGGATGTGGTCACGTGGTAGATCGTTTGAATCAATTAGAACTTCTGTTGCTTTTAAGCAAGGAGTTTGTTATACGGTATCTTTTAGCGTAAGAACTAATGATCACGGGGATACCAATACCAATGCAGGAAGTACGATAAACTTACGAGCGGTAAACATACGATCTACAGGGGGAATACAGAATGAAGAGGACATCTTTACGGATAATATCGGAAATTACCTGAATAATTACAGAACGGTACAAGTTACATTTACTCCAACCAGAGATTATGAAACTCTACTGATTAATCCTTATTATGCCGGTTCAGGAAGACAGGCAGAAATGAGCATTGATGGTATCGTTATTGAGGAAAGAAATATTACGAATACATTCGGTTTTGAGGATGTTACAACTGCCAGCACACATCAGTTTTATTGTCAGGAAACTGTATTTCTTAATGGAACAGCCTCTGAAGGAGAGGATCGATACATCATTTATATCAGCAAAAGACCGTTGGGATCCACAGGAAGTTTTCAATGGGCAGGAACCACAGGATGGATTTCAGGACCAATAGGACGCGTCAACCTCACGAATGTTTTTCAGCATCAGGGAGTAGTTATTGAAAATGGGTATGAGTATGAAATCAAAGTGGCATTACAAAATGATTGTACCAACTGGGAACCTCTTATCAAGCGTTTTACTATGCAAGAAGAGAATAAGGTAGATACAGCATTTTCTGTACAGTATCACTGTGATAGTGATGGTACCATTACAGTTGTAGCCAATGCTGCTGACCCTAATGGTACACACTGGTGGGGACTTTATGAAACAACCCAGTCTGGGAGTATTTCTGATACGGATACAGTTGGTCTGATTGGAACAGTGCAGTCAGGAACTACTGTTACCTTCAGTGGGCTAAGTACTTATAAGAATTATTATATCAAACATGGAGTTTGGAATAGTTGTTATCCCTGGACCGAAGCAAGAAAAGCCACGGATGGAGATGTTAGCTGGTCTCCGAGAACCAGTGATTTTTCGATTACTTCTAGGAGTTTTAGTAATGGAACTATCCATATAAGTGCATTAGCGCAGTCGAATTCGGTATTTGTCAATCATTGGTGGGCAATCTATGATAGTGCGACAAATGCGCAGATAACACCTATAGAGTGTTGTGGAACGATAAAGCCTGGTTTCTCTTTTGCAGGACAACTTAATAAAAAATACTATATCAAACATGGAATTTGGAATGATTGTATGGGATGGAAAGAATCCAGAACAGAATTTTGGTTTGGTCAGGAGCCTTCTGGTCAGCATCCTTCTGAATATTATTCAGAAATTCATCCTCTTGATTTCTCTCCTTCTACTGCTTATTTAGCACAAATGAATGCTGCTATTATATCAGGAGCCATCATTGAAGATAATATTATGATGAGAAGAGATCAGGAAAGAAGAGCCTCCTCAATTAGTGTATATCCCAATCCGGCTTATGCTTATGAGACGATTCATATTGACAGTTCAGAAGATGTGCAGATCAAAAAAGTATATTTACTGGATATGTCCGGAGCTCATATTCCGTTAGAGGTCATACAGAATCGTACACAAACAAAACTTCATATAAAGACAGCACTCAAAAAAGGGGTGTATTTTATAAAAGTAATCGATACGGCTAATAAAGAAACTGTCAGACAACTACTGATACAATAATAAGTATCGAATAAGAGTAAGCAGCAAACACTCGCGCTCCAATAGTATAGATAACGTGAATAATGGAAAAGCTCCCTTATTCACGTTATCTTTTTATACGCCGTTTTAGAAATCAGATTGGTATGATTATCTATATGATAAAGCCTCTTGCCTCATCCAAAAAGGGTGTTTACTCATCATTGATTGCAAGACGCATAGAAGACCTATAACTTTAATGGTATACATCTATAAAATCGTACCATTATGAGATACTTATTACTATGCTTACTATACAGTTTTTGTTTTTTATTACAAGCTCAGACGCCTCGTTTAAACGGGATCGTTACAGATGAAAATGGCCTTCCATTACCGGGAGTTTCCATTATAAATACGCGTACCAATCAAGGAAGTACCACCGATTTTGACGGGTACTTCACAGCATTGGCATCTCTGGGGGATACTCTTTCTTTTTCATACATAGGATACGTTTATGAAGAGTTGATTGTGAGTGATTTATATAAAACTATTAATGTAATACTTAAAGAAGATAATGAGGAACTGGAAGAAGTGGTGATCACTGGATATGCTACAGGATCTTATCGCAATAGGGCACCATCTCGTGTCCAAAGAAAAAAACGAGTTAACAGTCGATTGACATTTCAAAAGAAAGAAAAGACAACTTCAAAAGGGGGGAATCCGGCAGTGTATCCCTCTAAAAAACAGCCGTTATATATTGTTGATGGAAATGTAATTCCTGCACAAGCTATTTCCTGTGTATTAGGAATGAATAAAAACAGGATTTCTAAACAAAAAAAGTACAAAAGAGGAGAAGCTCAAGCGATTTTTGGTAAGCAAGCCCGATATGGCTGCGTGGTGATTACGACTCATTCAGGGACATACCGAATCGAAGATGAAGAATCCTATCGAAAGATTACAGAAAATCAATTTCTACAGACAGTGTATGATCCGTTATCTACTTTTTCTATCGATGTAGATAAGGCTTCCTATAGTAACATCCGAAAAAAGATCAATGCGGGGATTCCCATCCCCAGAGACGCGGTAAAAATCGAGGAAATGGTGAATTATTTTGCGTATGATTACCCACAACCAACAGGAGTACACCCTTTTGGAATTCATACGGAATATGGAAGAACCCCCTGGAATCCGGAAAGTCAATTGGTAAAAATAGGGATTAAAGGAAAAGAAATGACCAAAGCGGCAATACCGGCGTCTAATCTGGTCTTCTTATTGGATGTCTCCGGTTCTATGGATAGCCCGGATAAGCTGCAATTGCTAAAAAAAGCCTTTTCATTACTGGTACAACAGTTGCGGGAGAAAGATGTGATTTCTATCGTGGTATATGCCGGGGCTGCAGGTCTTGTACTACCGCCAACTTCTGGAGCATATAAACAACAGATTATTCAGGCATTGGATGGATTAGAAGCAGGAGGGTCAACTGCCGGGGGAGAAGGAATAGAATTAGCATATCGCATAGCAGAGGAGAATTTTATCAAAGGAGGAAATAATCGGGTTATTCTGGCTACCGATGGCGATTTTAATGTAGGGATGCACAGTGATCAGGCTATGGAAACATTAATTACAGAAAAAAGAAACAGTGGTGTATTTCTTACCTGCCTTGGATTTGGGATGGGAAACTATAAGGATAGCAAACTGGAGATCCTGGCGGACACAGGAAATGGGAATCACGCATATATAGATAGCATGCAGGAAGCCAGAAAAGTTCTGGGAGATGAATTTGGAAGTACTTTATATACAATCGCCAAGGATGTAAAAATTCAGGTAGAATTTAATCCAGAACATGTGCAGGCATACCGGCTTATCGGTTATGAAAACAGATTACTGGCTGATGAGGATTTTATAGATGATACTAAAGACGCCGGGGAGTTGGGAAGTGGTCATACCGTTACAGCACTTTATGAGATTATCCCCAAAGGAGAGCAGCATCCTTGGGTACGACCTGTTCCCGAATTAAAGTATCGAAAAGAGGAAGGGATAACAAATTCCACAGATGAACTGCTTACGATTAGATTCAGATATAAAAACCCTTCCGAACACAAAAGTCGTGAATTGACGCATGTGGTTCAGCTATCGGAAACCAGTACTCCCTCAGTAGATTTTCATTTTGCAGCTTCTGTAGCTTGGTATGGAATGCTTCTCAGAAAATCTATGCTGCTTCCTAATAAAAACCTGGATGCAATTGCATCCCTGGCAGCTGCTAACAGAGGAGAAGACCGATTGGGATATCGGGCAGAGTTTATCCGCTTGGTCAGAAGTTATCCTGTGATTCATTGAGAATGGGAGTGAGGGGTAGCAGCTGTTATCACTAAAAGGGTCCGTACATAGAATAGACTGTTTTTTACATATTTAAGGAATCATTAATACGATATTAACGAAGCTTTAATAGTGGGAAATTTGTTTTTAATTCGACTTATAGAGAACCGCATAAAATAAATAAGTTTATGAAAAAACAAAATATCGTATACCCCTCAAATCAGTTGTTATTATTGCTATTAGCAATGGTTCTCCTATGTAGTTGTGAAAAAGACACAGTGCATGCTCCTACAAGTCCCCCGGAAGAATCAGCTGTAGATACTATGGAAAAACCATGTCCTGAAGGGAACAAAAAAAGTATTATATATGAGGGAAAACTATGTCATGGATTTCGAATCTCACAGTTCCCAGTTGCCAAATCGGCTTCGTTATTAGTTACAAATCAAACCAATTCAGTACTATGGGCTCCGGGGCAAACTATTCGTGTAAAATTTATCGATCCGGAAGATAAGTATCAACTACATGCATTGGTAAAAGAATATGCCAAGCAATGGGAAGCTTATGCCAGTATCAGATTTAAGTTTGTATCGAGTACAGAAACTGCTCAGATAAAAGTTGGTTTTAAAGAAGGAGCTGGGCATTGGTCTTTATTAGGGAGAGGTGCTCACCTGAGGACGCAAAGTATGAATCTGGATCCTAAATATAAAGATAATCTCAGGGGGATTAAAAGTACAATTCTTCATGAATTTGGTCATGCACTGGGACTGATACATGAACATCAGCATCCCGAAGCGAATATCAACTGGAATAAAGATGCCGTATACCGTTTTTATATGGATGAACAAGAATGGAGTAAAAAAGAGATTGAAGAAAATTTGTTTGAAAAAAATCCTGTAGACCGAGTATTTTATACGAGTTATGATCCTACTTCTATTATGCACTATCCCGTACGACAAGCTCATACGACAGATTGTTTTTCTATAGCATATAATTATGTACTGTCTGATATGGATAAACTTCATATTAGTAAAATATACCCTCCTGTTGATGATATTAAAGCGTATACCGCTACCAGAAATTATCAGCGGGGAGATTATATGGTTTATAAAGGGAGAATATACAGGGCTTTGCAAGATGGGCTACGCAATAGTACTCCGGAGACTCAGGGAAGCCGAAACAAATGGAAGGATATTACCAGAGTTACAGAAGAAGAAGCTGCTTTTTTAAGTAGAAAAAACAGCAATGATATACCACTAATAACCCTATGAGATAGTTGATTACTTACTACATCAGTAAAGGCTTTGCTATATGCAAAGCCTTTTTTATATGATACCTTACTAAGGTGAGATGTAAATGTTCTATTGGGGTATAGATAGTCGTTTCCTCTGTATATCTTATGAATGTTTCTCAGGTGATGACTACTATTTCATTAGTTATCTTTGTTTATACCTGAATAACTCCAAGGTTAAATGGTTTTTCAATCGGAGCGTGATCTGCAGCTTCGATCCCCATAGATATCCAGGTTCGCGTATCCAATGGATCAATAATTCCATCTGTCCATATTCTGGCGGCAGCATAGTAAGGAGAAATTTGCGCATCGTATTTGGCTTTGATCTTATCAAATAATGCCTTTTCATCCGCTTCACTAATTTCTTCTCCTTTTTTCTTTAGGGAAGCAGTTTCGATTTGCAATAATACCTTGGCTGCTTGTGCTCCTCCCATAACGGCGAGTTCGGCACTTGGCCAGGCACAAATCAGTCGCGGATCATAAGCTTTTCCGCACATAGCATAATTTCCGGCTCCATAGGAGTTTCCTATAACTACCGTAAATTTAGGAACAACACTGTTGCTTACGGCATTCACCATCTTGGCTCCGTCTTTTATAATTCCTCCATGTTCACTTTTACTTCCTACCATAAACCCAGTGACATCCTGTAAGAATACCAGAGGAATTTTCTTTTGATTACAATTGGCAATAAATCGAGTAGCTTTATCAGCAGAATCCGAATAAATCACTCCTCCAAACTGCATTTCTCCTTTTTTGGTTTTGACAATGGTACGTTGATTAGCTACAATCCCTACAGCCCAGCCATCGATACGTGCATATCCGGTAATAATGGTCTGACCATATCCAGCTTTGTACTCTTCAAAATCAGAATCATCTACCAGACGCTTGATGATTTCCATCATATCGTATTGTTCATTTCTGGCTTTTGGAAGAATTCCATAAATCTCCTCAGGGTTTTCTTTGGGAAGGGCAGGAGTACTTCGGTTATACCCAGCTTTGGTATAGGCTCCGATTTTTGAAACTATATTTTTAATAGTATCCAGCGCTTCCTTATCATCTTTGGATTTATAGTCGGTAACCCCTGATATTTCGCAATGTGTAGTTGCTCCTCCCAGCGTTTCATTATCAATAGTTTCTCCGATAGCAGCTTTTACCAGATAACTCCCCGCTAAAAAGATACTTCCTGTTTTATCTACAATTAATGCCTCATCACTCATAATAGGCAGATAGGCTCCTCCGGCGACACAGCTACCCATTACTGCGGCAATTTGAGTAATTCCCATACTACTCATTACGGCATTGTTTCTGAAAATTCTTCCGAAATGCTCTTTATCAGGGAATATTTCATCCTGCATAGGCAGGTATACCCCGGCACTATCCACCAAATATATAATTGGCAGGCGATTCTCAATAGCGATTTCCTGAGCTCTTAGATTTTTCTTTCCGGTAATCGGAAACCAGGCTCCCGCTTTTACCGTAGCGTCATTCGCTACAACAATGCATTGTTTTCCTTCAATATATCCGATTTTTACAACCACTCCACCACTGGGACACCCTCCATGTTCTTCATACATTCCCTCACCGGCAAAGGCTCCAATCTCAATAACAGGGGCATTGTCATCCAATAAATACGAAATCCGCTCCCGAGCCGATAATTTGCCTTTGGCATGTAGTTTATCAATTCTTTTTTGACCTCCTCCTAATTTTACTTTCGCCAGTTTATGACGGAGGGACGAAACCAGGAGCTTATTGTGATCTTCGTTTTTATTGAAGTTTATATCCATGTGTGTTATTTGTTTGCACGAAAATAACAAAATTCAACGATATTTTTACCGCCTTTACAGAAGCAGGTCAAAGCTGTTTTTGATTGAAGGAAAAATGGACTAAGGCTGAACTTTCGATTACATCATTTCGAAATAGAATGCTAACTATACGTTCTCTTAGAGAGTTTACAAGATCCATATTACGATTCAAAAACTAACGGCATGTATCGCAAAGAATATTTTTGAAGATTAAAAATCTGATAGAGGGGGCAAATAGAAATTTTAGCGAAGCGAAATGTTAAATACTCATAAAGTTTAAGAGCATTACTATCCCAAAAATAATCAGGGATACCTCCCGCTTTGTCGCCAAAGCACTACAAGAGAAACTGCTCATATATACACTTTATTTGAGAGCGTCTTCAGCTACTTACAGCATTAAAAAGTGTATTTTATCGATAAAAAACCGATATTTGCAAATCAAAGTTAACAAACAGACTAAACTACACATATGGGAATGAATAAAAACACGGTTTTAGCGTGGGCGACATTTATAATGATTATTGTTGGATTATTACTGATAGGATTAGGGGTGTTTAGATATCGCGATGTATCAGGATATGGTTTTGCAGCAGTAGGCGCTGGTTTTTTTGCTATTGCATGGGTTTTTAATGCTTTAAAAGGAAGAGTCTAGTAGGCTTTATTAAAACAATTATCTAAAAATAAATCACAAAATAGTTAGTTTTTTATGTCAGACGATAAAAAAGTAATTTTTTCGATGTCCGGGGTGACTAAAACGTATAAAAGCGCGAATACTCCGGTATTAAAAAATATATATCTCAGTTTTTTCTACGGGGCTAAAATCGGTATTCTCGGATTAAATGGTTCTGGAAAATCAACCTTATTAAAAATCATTGCTGGAGTTGATAAAAACTATCAGGGTGATGTGGTATTTTCTTCTGGATACTCTGTTGGATATCTGGAACAAGAACCACAATTAGATCCTGATAAAACCGTGTTAGAAGTGGTTAAGGAAGGTGTTGCAGAGACCGTAGCGATATTGGATGAATACAATAAAATCAACGATATGTTTGGGTTGCCAGAGGTCTATGAAGATGCTGATAAGATGCAGCAACTGATGGATAAGCAGGCCAAGTTACAGGATCAGATTGATGCCAGTAATGCCTGGGAATTGGATACCAAATTAGAAATCGCCATGGATGCCTTACGTACTCCGGATTCTGATAAAAAGATTGGTGTCCTATCAGGAGGGGAACGCAGAAGAGTTGCCTTATGTCGCTTGTTATTACAGGAACCGGATGTATTACTACTGGACGAGCCAACCAACCACCTGGATGCAGAATCAGTACACTGGTTAGAACATCATTTACAGCAGTATAAAGGAACGGTGATTGCCGTAACGCACGACCGTTATTTCCTGGATAATGTTGCGGGATGGATTTTGGAGCTGGACAGAGGAGAAGGAATTCCATGGAAAGGAAATTATTCTTCCTGGTTGGATCAGAAAGCCAAACGATTGGCACAGGAACAAAAACAAGCTTCTAAGCGACAAAAAACACTCGAGCGAGAGCTGGAATGGGTGAAGATGGCACCTAAAGGAAGACAGGCCAAACAAAAAGCACGTTTGAATAATTATGACAAATTATTGAATCAGGATTCGAAACAGGTAGATGAGAAACTGGAAATCTATATCCCCAATGGTCCCCGATTAGGAACCAATGTGATTGAAGCAGCGGGAGTAAGCAAGGCTTTTGGAGATAAACTCTTATATGAAGACCTGAATTTTAAACTTCCACAAGCAGGTATTGTGGGGATTATTGGTCCTAATGGGGCTGGAAAAACGACCATTTTCAAAATGATTATGGGAGAAGAAACTCCGGATGCCGGAACATTTACGGTAGGAGAGACGGCCAAGCTTGCATATGTAGACCAAAGCCATAGCAATATCGATCCCGAAAAATCGATTTGGGAAAACTTTAGTGAAGGTCAGGAATTGGTTATGATGGGAGGAAGACAGGTGAATTCCCGAGCTTATCTAAGTCGTTTTAACTTTGGAGGAAGTGAACAGAATAAAAAAGTGTCTACCCTATCAGGAGGAGAACGCAACCGACTGCATCTGGCCATGACATTGAAGGAAGAAGGAAACGTACTACTTCTGGATGAGCCGACCAACGATCTGGATGTGAATACTCTTAGAGCCTTGGAAGAAGGGTTAGAGAATTTCGCAGGTTGTGCCGTGGTGATTTCTCACGACCGCTGGTTCTTAGACAGAATCTGTACCCATATCCTGGCTTTTGAGGGAGATTCTCAGGTATATTTCTTCGAAGGTAGTTTCTCTGATTATGAAGAAAACAAGAAAAAACGATTAGGAGGTGACTTAATGCCAAAACGTATTAAGTATAAAAAATTAATTCGCTAATGGGATTGGAGCACATCAAAGTAATTGCTTTTGATGCAGATGATACCCTGTGGGTTAATGAACCTTTTTTTAGGAAAGCAGAACAAGATTTTTGCGATATATTTGCATCTCATTTACCTAAAGATCAGGTAAATGAGATGCTCTTTTCTACGCAGATGAAAAACCTCCCCTTATATGGTTATGGGATTAAACCGTTTACTTTATCACTGATAGAAACGGCCATGGATATTACCGGAGGGCAGTTAGATGGCGACATTGTTGCTCAACTATTGCAGAAAGGAAAAGAAATGTTAGAAACCCCTGTGGTATTGTTAGAAGGGATAGAAGAAACCCTGGCAGTATTGGCAACAAAGTATCGGCTGGTCATGGCTACAAAGGGGGATTTATTGGATCAGGAACGCAAACTGATCAAATCAGGTTTACAGCACTTTTTTCACCATATAGAAATTGTATCTGATAAAACCGAAAAACAATATACACAACTGGTACGGCATCTAGACATCCAGCCTCATGAATTTCTGATGGTAGGGAACTCCCTGAAATCTGATATTGTACCGGTACTCGCTATGGGCGGCCATGCATTTCACATTCCGTATGAGACCACCTGGGTGCATGAAATGATCGAAGAGGAAATTACACATCCATCTTTTAAAACCTTTGCACAAGCAAGGGAAATTTTAGCCTATTTATAACCCTTTTTATATACTGGCAGGCGGAAAGCTACGGAATTTCAATTGGAATTACTGTCCATTATTGCTACGCTATACAGTACTTGTCACCCGCAATTTACAAATCAATCATTAAGGTTTTACCCTTTATATAATAGGTGTATTGTCGTTTTTAGTCCTTTTATGTACTATTTTGTGCTGATGACGCCGTAAGAAAAGATTACTTTTTCTTAACTATTTGTTAATATATTATTTACACACGCTTATTTCTATTCCTACGCTAGTGTGTTGATTATGAGCAGAATCTCTTGTATGATCTATCGGTTTTTTGATACAAACAGATAGAAATGATGTATAAACTGTTTGTTTTTGATGAAAAACCATATGTTTTAAATTGAAAGCTATATTTCTTACAACACCGATAAATAGTTGTTAAAAATAATTATACTTGATTTTAATGTTATTAAGTGAGATAATTTTGCTTACACACAAATCATTTTAATTTAAGTAACATGAAAAGAAAATTTAAGAGCCTGTTGGCAATTAGTTTAACAATTGTAAGCAGTAGTATGTACGTGTCATGCGAAAATGAGGGAGATTTCCAAAAAGAGGAAACTCATTTATCTGATGAAATTGTAAGTGCTCCAAAAGAAGTACTGATGATTAACGGGCAGAAAATCCATGTAAAGAAAACAGCCACAGAAGGAAAGTATCTGGTAGAGAATGATATTCTGATGGATATATCTCAAATGGAACAATATTATAAACCAGATGCGCATAAGGCCAATATCGGGCAGATCCAATGGCGTAATATTTGGCCTAATAAAACGGTCTATTATCAAATCAATCCGAGATTGCGTCATCGTGGAATTATAAACAATGCCATGCAGATTATAACACAACAGACAGGGATTCGTTTTGTAAACTCTACAGGGACTGGAAATTACATCGACATCACTTCTAATATTTACGGGGATAATAGTTCTGATATTGGAATGACAGGAGGAAGACAAGAGTTATCACTATCCTCTGCCAGTTTAGGAATTGCGATTCATGAGTTTGGGCATGCGCTGGGGTTAGCACATGAACACAGTAGAAGTGATCGGGATCAGTACCTGGTGGTAGATGATAAATTTTGGGACAAACCTTTCTACGGATATAGCTATGGAGCTTTTGACTTTAACTCTATTATGTTATATGGTTCCATAAAACTAAGCAATGGGAACTGGTCTTTTGTCAGACGATCTGATGGACAGCCTTTTAGATCTGCTACGGATAGTCGTTCTCCCCGATTTAGTCATGGTGATCTTGCAGTATTGCGCGCTTTATACCGATAAAAAATGAACATCTTGATCGCAGGTATGTCGAGATGAGTAAGATATAATGCCTGTTTTTTGATGGATAGGTGAGGGTATGTGATATATAACTCTTTAGATATATTTTTAGCCTCTTGTCATCATACCTTCACCTATATTTACGATATTATTTATTTTTTAAATCATTATTAGCTCATAATTGCTGCCATTGCCCATCTTAATACGTATCTATGCGTTTATATAAGAAACAAGGTCCTCATAAAATGAAGAGCTTGTCTAAAGCTAATTAATACGTATTCTTATGCGGGTATGATCATGGTTTCTTTTAGATCTTGTATTAGTAGGTCGATCTGATCAAAACTTACATTAGGCATACAAATAATATGTGATTGTCCGTTTTCTGTGGCCAATTGCCATTTGTCAATAATGGCTACAGGAGGAGCCGGAAACACAACGGTAATAGCATTGGGATTCCTCCAGGCATCTATCCCCAGTGTCTGTAATTTCTTGAGGGTATAAGCGGCTACAGCAAGACTGTGACGCGTACGTTGTGTAAAACCTTCCACTCCCAATTTCTTGATAGCATACCATAAAAATAAAGGACTATGTCCGTTTCTGGAACCGGTGATAGTCGCATCGGCACTACCAATATAGGCGATATTCCTGGCAATACGATCCCGGTTATCTTTCTTGACAATCACAACTCCTGATGGCATAGGAGATCCAATAAACTTATGACCACTGACCGAAATACTATCTACTCCATCCTGAAAATCAAAGATTGGTCGTGGATCGATAAAAGGAGCAAACCCTCCTGCTAATGCAGCATCTGCATGAATGTAATGACCACTTATTGCCATATCTTGTATTATAGACGCTATCCTGGCAGGGTTATCTTTGGCCTCGGTCATGGTGGTTCCTATATTGGCTATAACAATCACAGGACGATGTCTGTTATAACCAATAGCTTCGCGAAGATCCTGATAATCAAGCTCTCCATTTTCCTGTGCCCGCACTTTGACAAAATCCATATTGAGTAAAGTAATATTCTTTTGTACACTATAATGGGTAGCCTCAGAAAAATATACCATCCCCTTAGGGTACAGTTCTCTGGCAAGATATAACCCATACAGGTTTCCTTCTGATCCTCCATTAGTAACATACCCCCAGAAATTATCCGGATCTGCTCTGAACTGTTCTGCAAAAAAATGAACTACTTCTCGTTCCATCGCCCGGGAATCTACCCGATAGGTAGATTCTCCAAAAGGATCTCCAAGGTTATTGAGTGGAAATTTTAAAAAAGGTAAAAGATCGGAATAGTCAAAATCTTTAGATACCGGATATCCTAGAAAATTCTGCGTGGTTTCCTCTATATTTTTGTATAATGCTTCGAGCTGATTTTGTTCTAATGTATGTAATTTCATCAGTATATGTTTAGGGTTCTAGTTAGGGAAGACAAGTGACATCCTTGACGTTTCACATCGTTATTTCATTGTGTATGCGTTGATTCCGTCACACGTTTCGTTTTCACTTTATTGATACATATCAAGAAAGCTGCATACATTCCTGGTTTTACAGTACAAGTTTCCCTGCTCAAAGATAAGAAGTAAGGATTATAATTCTTTTTATTTAAATAAAATTAGATTTTAATTCTATATTTTAATTTAATAAAGAAAAATAATCTATATGTGTGTTATTAGATGGATTGAAAAGAAAAATAGTCTGTATAGCCAAAACGATGGCTTAAAAAGGCCTAGGAATTCGGGTACCAATCCAATAGAACTACGTTAATTTCCGGATTTTTTTGTTGCAATTTATTTTTAAAGCGGACCACATCACTATCTTTTTCTTTACCCCGGTAATGATAGGGGTATACCAGTTTTGGTTTAAAACTCATCACTGCGGGTATGGCGCGATCCACTGTCATGGTCCAGGGTTGATTCATACATACAAAAGCAATATCTATATCAGTAAGTGCTTTCATTTCGGGAATGTCTTCGGTATCTCCAGAAATATAGATCTTTTTGGACCCCAGAGTAAGCACATACCCATTTCCTCTTCCTTTAGGGTGATATTGCAGCGCTTCTTCTCTTAGGTTATACATAGGGATTCCCTCGACAATAACTGGACCGACTTCTTTTTTTTCTCCATTATTTAACACAACCAGATAATCCGTATATGCGGCAGGGAGTTTTTCTGCCACGGCTTGAGGTGCGATCAGTTGTGTTTTTTCCAGGTGTAAACTATCCAGTGTTTCTATATGCATATGATCTCCATGAATATCCGTAATGAGAATGATATCCGGATCAAGATGTTGATTAAAAGCAGCTGCATTGACCGGATCGATAAAAATAGTGGTCTCTTTCCATTGAATGATAAAGGAAGCATGATGAATGGGGGTAATGTGTAGATCGGTCAATAGTTGTGCAATGACTGTATCCGTAGTCTCAGTGGAAGGGTTTATAGTAGTCACAGGGGATTTCTTTGTTTGCTGACAGCCAATCAGGCATCCTAATAGTATAAGCAGGGGTAGTATATATCGCATTTTGGTTTCGTATTGGATCACTAAGATAATTAATATTCTTTTGTAATAGCTTCCTGTCTGAGGTTCCTTTTGATACGGTTCTTTAACCAGATCAGGTTTCTAGGATACTGCTGAGTGCTAATAAAATTAAAATTCCGATTCCAGTCTGAATAAAACCTCTGTAAAAGTGCTGATGTAGGTAATAAATCCCTCGGATTTGTTTAAAAAACATAGGAATTTACAGCTATAATAGTAACAATCAATCGTGTATATATGAGATTTGTTTAGAAGCGATACAGTCTTTATTTTTGAAAGTATTATTGTAATTTTACACGTATAAACCTAAAAAAACGATTAGCCGTCAAAAAACTACATAAAATACTTCCGATCCTCGCCTCTTTAGAAACCTACACATCCGCCACTTTTAAAGCGGATATTATTGCCGGTATTACTGTTGGGGTGATCTTAATTCCTCAGGGAATGGCCTATGCTTTGTTAATGGGTGTTCCTTCTATTTACGGGCTCTATGCTTGTCTGATTCCTCTTTTATTATATGCTGTCTTCGGAACTTCCAGACAATTGAGTATCGGTCCGGTGGCAGTAACGGCTATTTTGGTAAATAGTGGGGTGAGTAGTATCGCGACTCCTTTTACAGAAGAATACATACAGTTGGTTGTTTTTTGTGGTTTGTTGATCGGAATTTTTCAATTGCTGCTCAGTGCCCTGCGAATGGGATTTTTGGTCAATCTGATCTCACAACCGGTTATTGCCGGGTTTATATCAGCGGCTGCTATCATTATTATTATTTCTCAGTTTGAAGAAGCCTTGGGATTAGCAATTCCTTCCTTCGAATATCCACATGACAAAATATGGTATATCCTTACCCATATAAGTGATATTAATGGGATTACTTTTTTGATGTGTATCTTTTCGATTGTTGCCATTCTATTGCTTAAAAAATGGAAGCGTTCCTTTCCCGGAGCGTTGTTTGTAATGGTAATTACTACCTTGTGTACTTACTTTTTTGATTTCAGGACCCATGGAATTTCTGTAATTGCGGATGTTCCCAGTGGATTGCCATCAATGATAGTTCCTCCCATGAGTTTTGCTTCATTAGAAGCCTTATTCCCATCTGTATTGACTATTTCATTTATAGGATATGTAGGAAGTATCGGGATTGCAAAGTCTCTGGAAATGAAGAATAGAGATCATGTAGTGCGACCGAATCAAGAATTGTTTGCATTGGGAATAGGAAAGATAATCGGAGCATTTTTTCAGGCAGTACCTTCTTCCGGGAGTTATAGCCGTTCTGCGATTAATGATGAAGCAGGAGGGAAGACCACTATTTCATCATTGATTTCTGTGGTTATGATTGTTTGCTCTCTGCTGTTTTTGACATCTTTGTTTTACTATATTCCCAAGGCTGTATTAGCGGCTATTATTTTAGTTTCTGTGTTGGGTCTGATTGATTTTAAAGAGGCTAAATACCTGATGGCAGTACGACGAAGGGATTTTATTGTGATGCTGATTACCTTTTTTAGTACCTTGATCGTAGGGGTAGAAAAAGGAATTTTTATAGGAGTGGTCTTATCTTTTATCTTTTTGCAATATTACAGTTCCAGACCGCATGTGGCTGAATTGGTACGTATTCCTGATACCGTATACTATCGGAATATTAACCGATTTCCGAATGCGGTTCGGTCAGAAGATTATCTGATCATTCGTTTTGATGATCAGCTGTATTTCGGGAATGCAGGCTATTTCAAGGATGAAATTCTCGGATATCTCAATAAGCGGACTGTAATGCCTAAGTTTTTAATTCTGGATACGACGAATATGCACGATATCGATAGTACAGGAATTCACGTTTTGGAGGATATTCACTTGTATCTGGAAGAACTCCGAATTCAATTACTGATCTCAGGAACTATAGGACCTGTCCGGGATTTTCTGCAACGTTCTCACTTTATGGATAAAATGGGAAAAGAGCATTATTTTATGAGTATTACAGATGCCGTTACTTATGCGGAAAAAGGTACAAATCACAAGCATCTTCATACTGCAGCCATTCAGTATAATACCAGAAGATCGTTTCTGGATTAATAATGTAGTGATTGAGACTTTTTTCACTTCAATGAATTATATGCTGCTATAAAGGCTCCATTACATGTAATTTGAGCCCCATTCCGTAATTCATAAAGCCTTTATTGATTAAGCCGTTCGTATCACTATAGTTTTTGTCAAAACGCTGCCAGGTTTTGTTTTTATAAAAGATACGACGAGTAAAGGTCGTATGACCTGCTATTTTATTAGTAAAGGGGAGTAGTGGTCGGAAGGTGGTCGATATTTTTACCAGGCCTTTTCGGGTTTCTACTTCATGGTATTTTTTCGTGTGTTGCAACCCTCCTTTTTTATCAGTATATCCTAATACCTGTATAGCAATAAAGAACCCATTAGGAGGCATAAATACTTTGTGTTCTTCTATATTGAGCTCAAAGGTAGCTTTGTCATCATGAGTCACTCTGAAAATAATGTCGTCATAAAATAGTCGTTTTCCCGGAGCACCCTTCAGGTTTTCGTAAAATTGCATTTTAAAAAGGGTGGAGAATTGTGTTTTTTTCCCTCCTTTTCTGGCTTCATCTAATAAGAGCGGAAGATATACGGCTGCTATTTTGGTCGGTTTGTTATATTCTTTAGCGAAGAATACGGCTATTTCTGATTCTACCGTAGGCAACCAGGAAGTAAAATAGTTATCATGAAGGATAGCTCCTTTTTTTCTCACCTTATATTTTCTGTATTTTTCGGTAGTGACAATCACCTCTTGTAATTGTGCAATATCCTTTTGGATTACCAAAGAAGCGGGAATGTTTTGCGTACTTATTTTTAAATCTTTATAACCAATAGCTGATATATAGAGAGAATCAATGTCTTTATATATTTTTTTGGAAAATATAAAGCGTCCCTGCGCATCGGCAAAAATACCATTTCCATTTCCAAAAGAAATAGTAGCATAAGATACGGCTGTCTTATCATCAGCGTCTTTTATGGTGTAATATTGTTGCCCCCAGTGTAATTGTACACAGAGTAGGGCGATAAGTAAAAGTAGGTCAGAGCGTTTTTTCATTTTTAGGAGCTTGGGGCTTTTGAAATATCAAAATACTAAAATAATACATCTTATGTATTCAGTAACCCTGTTTATACCAAAAATATTGTTTGGTACACGGGTAAATCCCTCAATAATAACAAGGTATTTGTTTTATTTCAAAAAAAATACTCTCAAAAGTAAATCCAATGGTAGGTCTCGATTAACTTTTGAGAGTATATAGTAAAACGTTCGGTAATTATCTACACATTTCCTGATTTATGAGAAATCCTCCCATAAATAAAACATGAGCTTGTCTCTGTCTTTAAAGCTTTTAATGGCAATTACTTCTCCATTTAGTTTGTTATAGACTACTTCGGCAAATAAGAAATCTACATAGAAAATACTATAATAGAAATCCCTATTCCTGTCATTTTTGGTAAAGAGGTGAATTCCTCTGTTCCATACGTCATTATATTTCTGAGACAAGTCCTGAGCATTGAACTGCTCTAAGGTTATATTTTCTTGCATAAGTATTTATTTTAAAATTTGAGGCACCCTAAAATTACGGAAAAACCATAATATTCCAAAAATAGTGATCTATAATCTCTTTAAAACCCGTTATTTATTATTAATTTATATTGATTCTTAATTAGAAGGCTAATTCCGCTGATATGAAATAATTGCTGCTGGTTTATGAGATCAGTAGAATCAAAGGAGGTCTTCGGTGTTAAAAACTTGTTTTCTTTTTTAAAACAAATAATGATTTCTTTGCCCCAGAGGAAAAAGCGTAAATATCACAAATCATTGGAAACACTAGTCTTAGAGCAAAAGAAAAAAAAGACATATAACAGAAATAATTTTTATAAAAGTACCTACTGTGTATTTCAAGGGGCACCTTTGTATAAAATAGCCAAGCGAAAACCCCATTATCGAAGTGAATCGGGTAGTACTTATTATTATACCACTAAAGGTGTATATCGTTTGTCCAATCACTGGGGAAGAGCAGCCAAATGCCAATGGCGTTTGATTTCGGATTTTCCGGCAGAAATTGATGATCTGCGACTGGGGTTTGCAGAATGGGTAGACTTTAGAGAAAATCTGGCTGAACACGTAGATGCTTATTATATTAGTGTAGATTTTGAAACAAAAAAGGTAAGTTATAATCACAAGGATGACCCTTCTTATGATCAGGTAGCTGTTTTGCGATCTGCTGATGCTACCAGAAAACTAATCAAACAGATAAAAAATCTACTCGATACGTATAAATGGGCCAAGTATTACGAACACGATGATATTGATGAATTCAGAAAAGAAGTAGTGACCCGGTTAATCAATTCAGATATTAGCCTTAATGAGTTGAGAAAAGAACTGGCTTAAGAATCAGCTACGTACAATTTTCTTAGACTTTTTAATGGTCTTTCAGATATATTTCTAGTATTTTTAACGTTGTATATGCTAAAATATAGAAGTATGTCGATGAAGTATTTTATTTGTGGATTTGTATTTAGCATGATTTGTAATTTCCAGGGAATTGCTCAGATAGATGCGAATTCTCTTTTGGTGATTCCATCTGCTACTACGGCAGAACGAAAAGGTATTACAGGAGTGCAGGAGGGAGCCATCGTATATGATACGGATGAGAACCGCTTATTCGAATTTACGGATACAGGTTGGGTAGAGATGTTGACCTCTCGCAATGTATTTACAGGAGTATTTCGTATTACTACCGCAGGGGTTGTTACGATTACGGATGTTCCTTTCAGACCTACCTCTATTACTTTAGTGGCACATGCGAATGTAGAAGATTTTACGATCAATGCAGATAACGGCAGTACTAATAATGACCGGGGCATCAGGAATTCATTTGGTACGATGAATGGATTTGCCCGAGATGATGGTGGTGCTATTGCACAGCAATGTATTTATGTAGGAGGTCATGGGAACTCGATTAATGATATTTCCCGTTTTGCTTCTAATACACAGGCTATAGGTGTTCGCTACGGGGATCAAAACGGAAACTCACTGGGAATCATTACCGGAGCTGTTACTGCTTTTACAGCCAATGGATTTACACTGAATGTCACCTATACAAACGGAACCATTACCAATGCCGCTCAAAATGTATTGCCTACAGATATCAATAATGAAGGACTCGTAGTACTGTATACAGCCTATAGATAACTACAAATTCACAGAATTTATCATTTTATTATGAATTAGAGGTATGGGGAGTCGGCTATAATTCCTATCTTTCATTTATTTTAACCAGTAAGACCCATTTCAAACCGACCCCCATGGATATATTTACTTCCTATAATCTGATCATCGGTATTTCTCTGATTATCATTCTCTCTTTTATATTTAATGGTATTGCCAAAAAAACAAGTATTCCGGCTGTGTTACTCCTCATTGTACTAGGTGTTTTTATTCAGTATGGAATGAAGTTTATTGGCGCTAGTGATAGCATCAACTTTTTTCCAATTCTGGAGGTGCTGGGCATTGTGGGATTGATTATGATTGTATTGGAGGCTGCCCTGGAATTGGAACTCAAACAGGAAAAACTGATTCCTATTCTCAAATCTTTTGTCATTGCATTAGTAGGACTTGTCGCTTCTACATATGTGGCGGCACTGATACTAAACACTTTGATTGATGGTATGAGTATGCAATCGGCCTGGTTGTATGCTACTCCTTTATCAATCCTTTCCAGTGCGATTATTATTCCGAGTGTAACAGGGTTAAAAAATGAAAAAAAGGAATTTCATATCTACGAGAGTACATTTTCGGATATTTTGGGAATTATGATGTTTTACTTTCTTACAGGACGTCTAAACCCGGCAGAAGATTCCGGAGTTGTTGGATTTAGTATTAACCTGATTCTTACGATCGTCATCTCATTAGTTGTCAGTTACGGGATCATTCTTATTTTTCAGAAAATTAAAAGCTCGGTAAAACTATTCCTTTTAATAGCGGTATTGTTACTGTTGTATGCATTGGGAAAAAAGATGCACCTATCCTCCTTGATTATAATATTGATTTTCGGATTGGTGATCGCGAACATGAAATTGTTTTTTCAGGGAAAACTCAAAGGGTTACTCCATTTTGAAAAAGCAAAATCTATCTATCACGAGTTGCACGTAATTACAGCAGAAACAGCCTTTGTGGTACGTACATTATTTTTCGTCATTTTTGGAATTACGATCACACTCTCTTCCTTACTGAATCTAAAAGTGGCCTTGATCAGTATTCTGATTATTGTATCAATTTATGTAATTCGCTATGCCTTGCTAAAAATATTTATGGGAAAAGATATTCTCCCGCAATTATTCATTGCTCCAAGAGGGCTGATCACGGTATTATTATTTTATGCCATTCCCGAAGCAGTTACTGTAGCAGGTTTTGAACCGGGAATTCTTCTCTTTGTAATCATAGGTACCAGCTTGATAATGACTGGAGGAATGATTAATAATAAAAAGATAGAACGTCTGGCGGCTACGGTTATGGAAGAAGAAATAGATGAAGAAATACTTCCTGAAACGGAAGAGGAGGCACCCGAAGAAGATCAAAGCGATTCAGAAGAGTAGGCGGTAATTCGTCTAAAAAAAAAGAATCATATCTACCCTCTGTAAAACACTTTAGCTATACTTTTGTGCTTTTTATCGACATATTTGATAAAAAAGGCAGGAGTAGCGAGGTTTTCCTTCAAAGTTTTTGGTAACTTTATAAATAAAATAAGTAAACCATTATGAATACGAGAAAAAGAGTACTGGCATGGGGTGCCGCAATACTTTTATTAGCCTCTTGTGCTACCAATCCTTTTACAGGAAAAAAAACACTGGCATTAGTTCCGAATTCTCAAATTTTGCCAATGGCATTTCAGCAATACAATCAGTTTTTGGGGGATAATAAAGTAGTGACAGGAACCAGAGATGCACAATTGATAAAGACAGTAGGGCAGCGTATTGCCAAAGCATCTGAGCGATGGTTAAACGCCAATGGGTATTCCGGTTATTTAAAAGATTATAAATGGGAATATAACTTAGTAGAAGATAAAACCGTAAATGCCTGGTGTATGCCAGGAGGAAAGATTGTTTTTTATACAGGAATCCTTCCGATTGCACAAAATGAAACAGGAATAGCTGCTATCATGGGACATGAGGTAGCACATGCATTAGCGAATCACGGACAGCAACGTATGAGTGCCGGGCAAATTCAGCAAGTAGCTGGGGTTGCTACATCGGTGGCTATGAGTGGAAAAAGTCAGGAGACACAACAAATTATAGGAACTGCTTTTGGATTAGGAACACAGTTCGGAGTAATGCTTCCATTTAGTAGAAGCCACGAAACAGAAGCAGATAAAATAGGATTACAATTAATGGCGATAGCAGGGTATAACCCGGATGAAGCCGCTAATTTATGGAGACGTATGAAGGCTAATAGCGGAGGACAGGCACCACCGGAGTTTATGAGTACACACCCCTCTAATGATACGCGAATTGCCAATCTGACAAAATGGGCTCCTTCAGCAAAAGCAGAGGCAAGAAAATTTGGTGTTACAACATTTAAATAACAAAAAAATAGTCTCATTAAAAAAGATAATACTTACATTAGAAGCTGTTCTGAAATTCCTCAGGGCAGCTTTTTTTAATTGAGACAAATGCAAACACTACCAAAAGGACATAAGAAATTACTAAATGCCTGGGCTTTTTATGATTGGGCAAATTCCGTATATAGCCTTACAATTGTTTCGGCTGTATTTCCTATTTTTTACGGCACCCTGTTTGAAGCAGATGAGACTATTTCCATCTTTGGCGGGGAGATCCGAAGTACCCCTTTGATTAATTACGCTACAGCAATTGGTTTTATTATCGTAGCCGTCTGTTCTCCCATCTTATCCGGAGTGGCTGATTATATCGGTAACAAGAAAATATTCATGAAATTTTTTAACTATATCGGGGCGCTTTCATGTATAGGGCTTTACTGGTTTAGCAAAGAAACCATTTACCTCAGTTTGTTCTGTTATATTACGGCATTGGTTGGTTTTTGGGGGAGTATTGTTTTTTACAATTCTTACTTGCCGGATATTGCCTATCCGGAGCAACACGATAAGATTAGTGCCAAAGGGTATTCCATGGGATATATAGGAAGTGTTATTCTATTAGTTGTTAATCTGGCAATGATTATGGGGGCTCCGTCAGGAGCTGAAAAAGTCGCTTCAATGAAGTTTTCTTTTATTTTGGTAGGAATCTGGTGGATAGGATTTAGTCAATACTCTTATTATTTCTTACCCAAAGGAACCAGTACCGGGCATAAAATTACAAAAGGAGTATTGTTTAAAGGATTTAAAGAGCTTCATGGAGTGTGGAAGGGCATGACAGAAAACATACGCCTGAAACGGTATTTAGGAGCTTTCTTTATTTATAGTATGGCGGTACAAACTGTTATGCTGGTCGCTACTTATTTTGGAGAACAGGAAATCAACTGGGGAACCGATGGAGAAAAAACCATGGGATTAATTATCAGTATTCTCATCATTCAGCTGGTAGCGGTAGGAGGAGCAATTATCACCTCCAGGTGCTCTGATAAGTATGGCAATGTATACACCCTTATCGGGATTAATATCATTTGGGTTGGGATCTGTGTATATGCATATTTTATTACCGAATCTATTCAGTTTTATGGGACGGCAGCTGTGGTAGGATTAGTCATGGGAGGAATTCAGGCATTGTCCCGATCTACCTACTCCAAGTTTTTGCCCGAAACAGAAGATACAACTTCTTATTTTAGTTTTTATGACGTCGCAGAGAAAGTTGGAATAGTTATTGGTATGGGGATATACGCAACGGTTGATTTAATAACCGGAAGTATGAGAAATGCTGTACTTTTTTTAGTAGTGTTTTTCGTATTAGGAATTCTCCTTTTATGTAGAGTTCCTAAAAAAGAGAAATAAATTTAGTGCCTATGCTGTTAATTTTTTAGCAGGTATTGTATAAAAGGCAGGGTAAATAATGATATTCTCAAAAATGGGCAGAAAGATACTAGGGGCATGCAACACCCGTTATATACTATTGTCTTTCTTATATAGAAAAGTAACGTAACTAAAATATATTTTAGAATCATGATAACACATTTAAAAAAAGGAATCATTTTATTAGTAGCAGTAGGTGTAGTATCCAGTTTATCCAGTTGTGATGCTATCAAAAATGCAAATAACACACAAAAAGGAGCGGTTATTGGTACGACTACCGGAGCTGTTCTGGGAGGGATTATCGGAAATAATGTAGGGAGTAAAAAGAACTCTGCATTGGGAGCGATTATTGGTGGTGTTGTTGGTGGTGTTGCCGGAGGTGTTATAGGAAAACAAATGGATAAGCAGGCCGAGCGTATCGAATCAGAAATACCGGGAGCAGAAGTAACGCGGGTAGGAGAAGGAATTGATGTAGTATTCGACGAAACCAGTGGTGTGTATTTTGATACCAATAAGCATAATATCAACGCGAAGTCTAAAGAGACCCTTAATAAACTGATAGGTATCTTTAAGGAATATCCAGATACAAATATTGTGGTAGAAGGTCATACAGATAGTTCAGGAAATGATGCTTATAACATGACCCTGTCAGAAAAAAGAGCGAAGTCTGTAACAAATTATTTAATCTCTCAGGGATTAAGCGCCGGAAGATTTACTACCTACTGGCATGGAGAAACACAACCAAAATACGATAATGCAACAGCAGAAGGAAGAGCAAAAAACAGACGCGTAGAACTGGGGATTGTTGCTAATGAAAAAATGATTGAAGACGCAAAACAATAAGGTTGTCCTTATACAAGTATATATATTATAGAAATAAACACGAATGAGATTATTATTTTTTATAGCGGTAAGCGCTATGGTATTAACCTCCTGTAAAGGAACGAGTATTGCTGTTCAGCAAACCACCAAAGCAATTAATGGGCAATGGACGTTGAATCAATTAGATTACGATGCTGAGGGGACGTATAATATTACGTTATTTGGAGGAATTCCTGCTAAATGTGTAGAAGGTTCTCAATGGACATTTGTATCCAATAACAATAGAGGAAACTATCTTATTACCGATGGGAGCTGTGCTAATGTTGCCGGACCAAATAATTTTATCTGGACGGTGCCAGATGAGATGTATGGATACGATTACAGTATTATGGTCAAACCTGTAAATGCTAAATACAAAAGCGAAATCAATAATAAAGCATATCGAATGTCACTTACCGAAGTAAAGGAAAATGCAATGTTATGGACCTATGAAGTACCAGGTGATGGAGAAAAAGTAACGATAAAATTACATTTCACAAGAAGATAATTTGTTGATATACTTATAGATTGAAACAGCTTCTAAAAACTAGAAGCTGTTTTTTTATGCGCTAACCTGAAAAAGGGAATGAAGATTTCCCTGTTTTCAGGGATTCTTACAGACTGCTTGGATAATACCTTTGTAAACGAATACTTACTATAAGAACATAAACAAAATAACAAACGTATGAATTCACACAAATTAAAATATCTAAGCGTAGTAGTAGCGCTTTTTGTATCGGTACAGTTCACCAGTTGTAATGCCATTAAAAATGCCAGTAACTCTCAGTTAGGAGGAATCATTGGTGCCGCAGGGGGAGCAGTCATCGGAGGCGTTATCGGAAACAATATCGGTGATGACGGAGGTGAACTAGGCGCCGTATTAGGAGGGATGATTGGAGGAGCTGTAGGAGGTTTTATAGGAAATCAAATGGATAAGCAGGCAAAAAAAATCCAGGAAGAAATTCCAACGGTTCATGTAGAACGTGTAGCACAGGATATCCATATTGTATTTGACGAGAATAGCGGGGTGTATTTTAAGACGAATCAATACAGTCTTAATGAAAGCTCCAGAGAAACTATTGATAAGCTTATAGCTGTTTTGCAGGAGTATCCAAAATCGAATATTCTCGTAGCCGGGCATACTGATAGTGTGGGGAATGAAAACAGCAATTATATATTGTCCAAAAACAGGGCAGAGTCTGTGGCCAAATACATCATCTCACAAGGTGTCCGTAAAGAACGATTCACTGTACAATGGCATGGGGAAGCCGTTCCAAAATTTGACAATGACACTCCAGAAGGACGTGCCAAAAACAGACGGGTAGAGGTAACTATCTCACCTAGTAAAGAATTAGTAGAAGAAGCAAAAACAAGTACACGTGATTTTTAACGGGGGCAAATAATAATCTTTGTTGATAACAGACAAATTATTATAAAAATCCGTGTACTATATGAGGGGGATCCTGGTCTAACGACCAGGATTTTTGTGTATACAATGCTCCTCGATACCATCGATTCTTACTAAGGATGTTATAAATTACTTAAAAACTACATGGAAACTCATGTATTCGTTATTTTTAACATCTTCAAAAAATACACGAATGTATTAATATCTCAAAAAAGTGTTATATTTTAGAGCTTTTTAATAAAAGTACAGGCATTTTTTTTGAATTAATTGTCGTATTACTAATAACGAGAGGAGGAAAGATCATCAACTAAAAGCATAATAAACCATTGACCACATTATCTATACTTAAGGAATTACCCTACCAAAAACCGTTTTTATTTGTAGACAGAATCATTCATGTCAATGAACAACAAATAACAGGGACCTATACTTTTTTGGAAGATGAATATTTTTATAAAGGACATCAAAAAAAAGAACCGGTAACTCCTGGCTTTATTCTGATAGAATGTATGTCTCAGATTGGTTTGGTATCATTAGGAATTTATTTGTTTAGGAATGAATTGAGAGATGAACCTCTGGAAGTAGCGATAACAGATACGAATATTCATTTTTATACATCGGTACTTCCTGGTGAAAAAGTAACTGTAATATCTGATAAGGAATATTTTAAATTTAATATTCTCAAGTGCAAAATGGTGATGTATGATAGCAAACAAAATCTAATTGCCAAAGGAACCATTACCGCTAAGCTAACCCCTTAAACATGCATTCAAACATATTACAGAACAAAATAATAAACATCTTGTTTTTAATAATTTACAATAAACATATAAAGTAAAGCTTTAATCATTTTTGTTTTGATAATACCTACTGTAATTCAGCAATATGAATAGAATATAGGGGAAAACCCCCTGAAGTAAATACCGTTTTTAGCCTCTGTTTTACTCTTAAAACAGACACTATATTGTCCCCTTAATTTCGACACAGGTCTTCCTGTTGATGACAAGTATAGGGGAAAATGAAACACATATTTACGAAGTGCATTCTTATTAGCATAGGGATGTCCTTTTTTTCATGCAATCAAACGACATCAAAAGAAGAAAGAATGGGATGTATTCAAGGCTTAATCACAGATATGATCTATGAAACGCCTATTCATGATGCTACTATTACGATCAGTAGCAAGGACATGGAATTGGCTGATATTGTTCAATACCCGGACGATCAGGGACATTTTATCTGGAAAGGGTTGCCCGTAGGAACCTTTGATATATTGATCATGGCGACTTCTTATTATCCCAAAGAAGTTTCAGTAACTATTACTTCTGTATATGAGGAGCAGTACGCCCATGTGCAGTTGATACGGTTGCCATCAGGGGTTACTACAGACGATTAATCTTCTATCGGGGAAAGGAAATAAACGGAAAAGAAAAGGTGAGGAGGAGCTTATTTTTTTCCCGGGTATCATGTATGCTTATATTGTAATCACTGGTATAGATCACCGTTTTGCCTTCCAGGGAGTGCTCTTGCAGAGTACAGTGAAAAATCACTTCTTTGGTAATTCCCTTTATGGTTAACCATCCAATAACCTTATAAACTTGCGATCCAAAATCAATAATCTGACTACTGTTGAAAGTTATATAGGGGTGTTTTCGTTTATAAAAATAAGATTCCCACATTAAATGATGATCTCTTAATATATTTTGAGTCGTCAGGCTGGCAACTGAAGCTGTACCACGGATATATGAATTTTCCGGAGCAGTCGGTTGAAAAGAGATATCGTATTCAAAATTTTTGATACGTCCGTAGATAGAATCATTTTCAAAAAAGAACCTAACTGAGGACTTTTCTCTATCAAATTCCAATTTACTGATATCATTAATAAGATCTGTCCCATTAAAATGATCTACCTCAAACTGTGCATACGCAGAAGAAAGAGAGAAAAAGACGAACATGTATAACAATCTGTAAATCATAGGAATGAATATACTAAAAAAGGCACATAAAACAACTGTTTACAATTGTAAACATACCATGTATGATAAGAAAGACGCCTAAGAATAATAGCTGTGACAATATTCGGAAAGCGAATAATAAATTATAAGACACATTTAACAAATAGATTTTATATAAAAAACCAGAAGCTTTTATTTTATACCTTAAAATAAAAACACATTATGAGGAATATCAGTCTAATTATTCTGATGCTATTACTATTAAAAGGGAGCCTTACTATAGCTCAGGAAACCAGATCTTATACCTTTACGTATCAACATACCTATGTAGAAAAACGAAAAGACAGAGAAAAATTATTACATCTTTTTATTGGGGATAATGTATTTTCTATAATCGGCAGTAATGCTGAAACAATTTTTGATCTGAACAGGAAAGAAATTATACACAGCGATGGCCAATATTATAAGAAAGATACTGTGATGATCAGAAAAATATATAAAACATTTAGAAAAGAGATCACTACCAATGCGATTACAACTGCGGGGGGAACGACTCAAAAAGTTTCCTTAACGATGGATAATGGTTATAAGAAAGAAGACTTTAGTTTGGTGATTGATAAAGAACAACGAAACATCATGCCTTTGCTGGAATTTTTAGGCTATCCGAATCCTAAAAAGTTACAGGGAGGAATAGTCACTATAGAATTAAGTAAAAAATCATTTGTCAAATTACGTGAAGTAGCAGTAACGCGAAGTCTTTCTTTATTGACATTAGTACCGTCAGAAGAAGAAAAGTTTAGAAAAAATGCGCGATTACACTGTGATAGAATGCATATAAGCCATGAAATAGCGACCTATAAAGAAGTAGATTTTGAATCAGAAGACACAGCACTTACTGAAATGATTAAAAAATTAAAAAAAGAAATGCTCGCATGTGCACAGTGTTATGTAGACACTGGTGAAATGGAAGTATGCGAAATGAAAATGCGTTCGAGTCTAATGATACAGGCCATGGATAAAAAAAGCAAAGAATTAGATGCAACCACGAGAAATGAGGTGATAAATCATTTAAAGCCGCTACAAAAAAAATTGGGATTGTATTAAAATAAGAAAGAAATCTATTTATCATTGCTAATATCAGGACAATAGTAAATAAGTTGTATTGATGATGATATAAGGATTTAAAAATTATAAGACATAAAGTTATATGGAACAAAAGAAAAGCATCCTGTACGTATAGGATGCTTTTTTATGGGATATTATTTTTAGTCACAATTGTAGTAATCGGGTAGTTCTTAAAATATTCTATTTTACATAATATAAATTATAGTACAAATATATTTATGAAAGCAAAACGGCGAATACCACGTATTTGATATAATATCAGATATAACTACGCACCAGCGTATTATATCGATAGATATTATGTCACAGCCGTTTTACGACACGCAAAGTTATAATGTGTAATACTATTAAAATTTATTTTTTTAATACACGATTGTCAGGTATCGACTTAAACTTTTAAAAAATAACAGGTGTTTTATAAATTGAATATTCTGTACCAAGGCACAGAAATTTTTAAATATGCTATTCTCAGCGATTGGGATTTATGGCTATGATATCATGTTGCACAAAATTATTGGACCAAATTTCTGAAACGCCAAAAAAGCAAACACTTTATAAAAGTTTTTACGCGATTTTTCGCAAGGTTATTATTCTTTTAGATGAGCTCAAGATTGCTATCGCAGTTCTCGTGGCGTTGCCGCATAAGCATACGCATAATTATGTTTTCAGGTATTCTTCTTTATATTCTAAAAAATGCCTATAATCATTAGATGTTGAAGTTTGTTGATACTGATTTTTTAAAAAAGCTTCTGCATTTTTCCACGCATTAATCTCTCTATTAAATTTTATTTGGTTTTCCATCCAATATTCGTTAATTATAGATTTCAACTTGATATTTTTTTCTTTGATTTGTTTCTTGTTAGCCTTCTTTGAGAGAGTTTCTTCCATATACTTCTTAGTAAACTAACTTCTTCTCTTGAAAAACCGTGTCCTTGAATTAAGAATGCTTCATCAATAATATCCAGCACTTCTTCAATTCTTTTTTCTCTTATTAATTCATCTATATTATCGAAATCAACATCTAAATCTAATAGAGTTGGAATTTGAATTTCTTCAATTTCTGTTGGTTCAAATGTCATTACACCACCTCCATAACTTCTGCCAGTAATTTCAGAGAAAGCGAACGATAATGAATTAAGAAAAGAAATAGTAGCTGTTCTATAATCTACACCTTCTTTAAAACGAACTCTATGAATAGTATCTGTTGAAGAAGCTCCCGAATTATTTAAAATAATTTTTGGATAACCTGCTACTTGTCTTAATGCAAAGGCATCAGGAGTCCATAGTGATGGTGTAATATACCACCTCTTCCTAATTCTACATTTATAACCGGTGTGGTAATTTTGTTCTTCTCCATATTTGATATAATTCTTTGCCTCTGTAGATAATTCATCAAACTCTACATTAGGAGGAATGAACAAGTTCACAGCATAACCACTTGCCCCATTTTCTCGATAATCTTCCTCGGAGAACGAAACACCCTTTAGTTGGTTAGATTTACTGGTAACAGGTTGTATATGTTTCGTTACTTTCCATTCTCGTACTTGAGAATCTTTCATCATGAAAAAATCATTTCTTCCAGTAACAATTCCCACATCAACATCAAAATATTCTTGACATTTGGTAATTCTTTCATCCCGCCTAAGGTTTCGCATGAATTGTATTTCATCTTCAGTTAAAAAATACTTCGTCCATTTCTCTGTTGAATGATCAACAGTTCTTAATTCTTCTTGATTAACACGCTCAAAGTTTATTTCCTCAAGCTCCTCCATGTTTTCGCATTCGATCACTCTAATCCCTTCTGATTCATCTACTTGCTTTTCACATAATAGGATTACTACTTCTTGTTGTATGCCTTTAAAAACGAGCTTTTTGAAGGTTATTATTGTTATTCTTTGAAAAAAATTGGATAAAAACACTCTCGTTTCTGCTGCATATTTAACCTGAAATAATTCAGCGGGAATAACCATCCCCAATTTTCCATTCTCGTTCAGTAAAGAAGCTGAAATGACAAGAAAGGGCACCCATATATTTGTTAGCTTATTTGGCTTTAGCCCCATTTCCTGCATCATTTTTATAGCAATCGATCTATGCTCTTCAGGAAAACTCTGATACCTTATAAATGGCGGATTTCCAAGTATAACATCATAATTTGTAGCCTCATTCGATTGAACATAATGGAAGAAATCTGAGTTTATAATTGTTCTCCCATTTAATCCCAAATTAGCTGCTCTTTCTCGTGCTTTTTGAGCTTCTTCTTGCATAAGCTCTACTCCCCTGATTCGTCCTGCAAGTTCTGTTTCATCGACACCTAATTCATTAAACCTAAGGATAGCTGATTCAATAAAATTCCCATCACCACAACTTGGTTCCAAAACATTCTCAGTACCATTTTGAATCGCCCAATCACTAATAAATTTAGCTATCTCTTTAGGAGTATAATATCCACCTCTAAATTTTTGAGAATCTATTTTTTCTTTAGTCGTTCCCATATTATTCTTCTGCTATTAATTCATTACTAAACATCTCATCATTAATAACAGTGTCATAGTCTGAAGATGAAATCCCATAAAGCTCGTTTATAATAGTAATCAGTTTACTATTCAGTGTATCCAACTTTCTTTGGTAAACTATCCTTTTCGCTCCATAGAGAGAATTGAATTTACTCTTAGCTTTTATCAACTCTTTTACTGTTTTAATTATTTCTTCATACTTCTCCTTGTCTGTATCTGAACTGATTAACTTAATAGGAATTCTTTCCAGAAATTGTTTCCCATGAGAATAATAGTTTCCTTGAAATTCACTTGCACCAGCTTGAACCATACGTTCAACTATCGGATGTCCCAAAATAGCTAGGAAGTACAATATTGATAGGTCAGATTGATTTATTAAGGAATAATAAGGTCCATTACCTCCACCTGTGAATTGTAAATTTTGATTGTCTAACACATATGTAGGTTGATTAGCTATTACAGACCAAATTAATTTTTCTCCACTATGGAACTTTGTCAAACTCTGAGATCTTCCAAATTGATACCATTTTGGATCTTTGGAACCATTAATACTACGTTGTTCTAATTTCGCTTTATGATGATTTAAATATTTCCAAGCTAGAGGGAAATTCTCTTGTAATACTTCCTCCTGGATTATTTCTGCTTTACCATCAGAAATGGAATATGGAAATATCATTTTTGCATTCTCGCTAATCGTATCAAAAAGTCTAAGAGTTAATCCATAGATACATGATTGACAAATATCTTTTTCAATTTCCCAAACTTGTCCGGTTTGTTCAAATTTATAAGTGCTTTCGGTTTCTTCTGTTGGTTTAAATATGTATATTTTATCAGCGCTGGTTTGTAATCCCACTGTTAAATCGGCTAATGAACCTAATTCAGCAGTATCATCAGAATACATTTTTTTTAAAACAACTTCTGTTTCTTCAGATAAAAACACCCATGGTTCTTGGCTAAACTCGGCTTGTTCATATTTTCTAACTCCAACATCTGATGTAAGAGAACTTGAACTAATATGTTGTACTCTTTTAAAATCGAACTGATCCAATTCCTCTTTCTGCAATATTAATATCGCTGTGTAGGTTAGCTTATCAGGAAATACTTGAGTGACACCAAAATGAACAATTTTTGATAAATAAGAATTCTCTTTTATAAACTTTCTAAGAGCCTTTCCTGCTTTAATTATGAAGAATTTATTAGGGATTATATACCCTAAATAACCCTTAGGATTGAGTAATTCAATAGCTCTCTGTATGAAAACGTAATATTTATCAATGGAATCTTTTTTTGCTACACTATAATCTGAAGTAGTAGATTGATAATATAGAACTTCTTCTGGAGAGTATTTAACAAGGTTTTGAATTCGAACATAAGGTGGATTTCCAATAATAGCATCAAACCCATTAGATTCATTTAAAAAAGGAAATTCGGTATTCCAATCAAACGGCTTAACCCGGAAAAGTATATTATCATCTTCTAGTGCAGAAGGTAAAAACTCATAAAACTTTTCATCAACAAGAGAGTTTCCACATTTCAAATTATTGGATAAACTAGGTAATATTTTTTCTTTATAAGTTGAAATAAAATCATCAATTGATTTCTCATTTTCTCCTTCTAGTAATTTAAGTAATAAACTAAACTCAGTTACTTCAACAGCATAAGGATTGACATCTACACCGTGAATATTATTAGTGAGAATTTCTCTTTTTGTTTTAAGTGTTAATATGTGAGTGCCATCACTTAATTTGTGTGTTAGTTCATTATTTTCAATACCTTCTTCTTCAACTCTATTACTATATTGTTGTATAAAAAAATCAAAGACAGAAATTAAAAACGTTCCTGATCCACAACAGATATCCGCAACCTTCAAGTTTTTAAGTTCATCCAAACTTTTGTCCTCGAAAAGTGGTAGTAATGTCTCAGTTACTATATTTTCAACTATTATTTTAGGAGTAGGAACTACACCATTTGAAGCACTAACTTCTGGTTCAGAGACAATCGATAGTTGCCTAGTATTCGTAATTTCAACTCTGCTCCCCAAAAAACGCTCATATATCTGACTCAATATTGTAGGGTCAACTACTGAAAAATTGAAGGGGCTTTGTGGAAAATATAGTTCATTAAATATTTTTAACAACGTTTCTGTTTCTATATCTATGACCAGAGATAGACTATCCTCAATGAAATCAAAAAGCCCTGAATTATATTTCTTATCAGATTGAATAAATAATTCTTTGAGCTCTTCGTAGTCACTTATATTCTTAAGCGTTTCAAATTTTTCTATTGTTCTATCCTCACATATTCTCAAAAAAACGATCCTATTCAATAATCGTTGAATTAGAAAATTTATGTCCTCACTGGTTAATTCATTATTCTTCTTAATTGCTGATTCAGCTAGTTCTGAACGCCAATTTTCAATCTGCTGTAAGAAGTAATCATCAAATGCCTCTCCAGTTCGTTCGTATGTAGAGAAAAGCTCATCAATTCTACCATTACAAGCTGAATCAAATGAAATTAAATCATATAATTCATCAAAAGCAGATATGAATTCCGAGTATTTAAAAACTCGTACTCTACCTACATGTTCATTATCCTCATTGTTAGGTTTATTTCTACAATCATAAATTATTAGCTCGTCAAAATTTGACAACACAGAAATACCAAGGTTTCCATTCCAACCATAGCGTTTTGTTTGAAATGCAGCTTTAGAAGATTCTGAAATTTTTACGGATGGTTTTTTTGCTTCAACAAATAATTTCCTCTCCCCTCTTTCTACTCTTAAAGTGTAATCTGGACTCTTTTTTGAATCTGAATCATCAACTTCAATTGACTCTTCTTGAATTACATATCTTAAAAATTGAGATTTTCCTTCTTGATTAAATACATCCCAACCTAAAGACATTAACAATGGGTCTAAGAAGTCACTTCTTAAAAGAGTTTCATTATATTTTGCTTCCTTAAAATCTTTAATTCCATCATGAAACTTGCGAACTAATTTCTTAATTTGAGCTAGTCCTTCCTCTTTTGTATGTGTAATGATGTATGCCAATTTAATTCTATTTCTTGGTTGAAACTAAGAGCTCTCTAATATCAACATCTAAATATTCTGCCATCTTTTTTAAATCTTTTAAGTGTGGTTGTGATTTGTTATTGCAAATTGCAGTTATAGATGTTGTACTTTTTCCAAGCTGCTCTGCAAGCCAAACTTGTGATTTGCCCTGGATTACTAATACTTCTTTTATTCTATTAATTCTGTCTGCCATAATGCTGATTTATAATCGCTAATATATAATTCATACTTATTAAAATGTAATTTGAACTTTTGTTTAATTAACTCTAACTTGTGTTTTGAAAATATTTTATTTAAGTTTAAATTGATTTTATGTAAGTTTTAATTATGTAAAGTTAATTTAAACTTATGTTTTTATTGTTGATAACTTTAATACATATTCTATGCTAAGTCCAAAATATACCAAAGCAGATTTAGAACAAGTAGTATATACACAACTTGACAATTTAAATGCAATCCACGATTTACTAAGAGTTATGAAACTTCAAAATGAATTAATCGAGAACGCTAATAAGAAATTAAAAGATGAGATTATTGATTTTAAAAAGAGAGTTAATTATTCAACTGGTAAGAAATAAAGCCATTCCATACACATTTTGCCTCCACTACTCTACCCCTTCAGCAAAAAGAGTATTCCATTACATTTTTAAAGAAACTTTTGAGAAGAAAAAAATTAAAGAAAGTTTGAGGTAACAACTTTCGCTTTTCACCAAAGTAAAATCACATAACGAAGGGGCATTATATAAAACAGCGCTTTTACTTAGAAAAATTATGACTTTCTATACATTGAATATTCCCTAGCCAGATATTACAATTTATATCGGTACAGCATAGTCATGTTTTATAACTCCCATAACAAATGTACTATGAGCACTCCCAATATTTTTAATTGAACCTAAACTATTGAGAACAAAATCTTGATAATGTTTCATATCCCTTACCATCACCTTTAATCTAAAATCATAATCCCCCGAAATATTATAACACTCGCAGACATACTCAGAAGACATAATATCCTGTACAAATTGATGACCTATTTCTTTAGTATGCTCTTTTAACGTAATATCACAGAAAACGATAAGCCCCTTCCCTACTTTTTCGGCTTCAACCAATGCGACGTATTTTTTGATGATGCCTTCCTTTTCCAAACGCCTGATTCTTTCATAAACAGGAGTTGGCGATAGATTAACCTGTTGCGCAATTTCTTTTGTGGTTAATTTTCCGCTTTGTTGAAGCAACTTTAATAATTTCAAATCAGTTTGGTCTAAATCGGACATAGATAAATTTTCTTTTGGTGAATTAAATCTCTACAAAGAAAAGATATTTTATCTAATAGTTTCCAATATAAAGATATTTTATCCTATTTATAATCTAATTGTAATTAAATAATCTTTTATTTTGATATTTGCAGGGTATAAAAACTATATGAATAAGATGAAATCGATGATACAGGAAGCTATTGAAACTATCGGGAATACAATGAAGAATGATATTAGGTTCACACTAAAGAGTATTTGTTTTGATGAAAACTATATTCCGTCCAACAGCACTCGTACAACCACCAACTTTGCGAACCTGGCAAGAGGAGCAAGTCGTCAAGAAAACTTACACAACACGATTAATATGATTAACAATCGTTTTAATACCCTGGCGAACTGGGACAATCCTGATAAAGATCGCTACTCGGTTGAATTAGAAATTGTTTCTGTCGACTTAGATATTAATGGTAATGGTAAGACATTCCCAGCGATTGAGATTTTAAAAACACATATTATCGATCATAAAACAAGCAAATGCATTGAAGGCATTGTGGGGAATAACTTTTCTTCATATGTCCGCGATTATGATTTTAGCGTGTTGCTTTTAGAACATAACAAGTATACAGATGGTTTTAGTACCCCTGATAATTTTGGAGCATTGCACGGTAATATATTTAAGTGTTTTATAAATTCAGAAAATTACAAAAAACACTTTGTGAAACTACCTGTCATATGCTTGAGTGTATCAGACAATAAAACGTATCACCGAACAGGAAACCACCACCCAATAGTAGGTTTTGAATACGAACCCAACAAATCTTCTTTAACAGAACAATACTTCAAAAAAATGGGCTTGCAGGTTCGTTATTTTATGCCACCTAATAGTGTTGCTCCTCTGGCGTTTTATTTCTTTGGCGACTTACTAGCTGATTATACAAATCTGGAACTAATAAGTACCATTAGTACAATGGAAACGTTCCAAAAGATTTATAGGCCTGAAATTTATAATGCAAATGCTGTCGCAGGTCATTGCTATAAACCTAGTTTGAAAAATCAAGATCATTCTTTAACAAAAATTGTATACGATCGGGAAGAACGTACTCAATTAGCAATTGAGCAAGGTAAATTTGCCGAAAAACATTTTATTAAGCCCTACCAAAGTATCCTGGAGCGGTGGTCTTCTAATCTCACTATTTAATTAACACAACCTATTAAAATATTTTACAATGAAGAAATTATTACCAACCTCTACTGTTGGGAGTTTACCCAAGCCTGCTTGGCTTGCACCCCCCGAAAAACTTTGGTCACCTTGGAAATTGGAAGGTGATCATTTACTTGAAGGGAAACAAGATGCATTACGAATTTCTTTACATGAACAACAATTAGCAGGAGTCGATATAATTAGTGATGGTGAGCAAACACGTCAACATTTTGTAACGACTTTTATTGAGCATTTGAGTGGTGTAGATTTTGAAAACCGTAAAATTGTAAAAATTCGTGACCGTTATGATGCGAGTGTTCCTGTTGTGATAGATGAGATTGCACGTCAAAAAGCAGTTTTTGTTGATGATGCTAAATTTTTACGTACACAAACTGATAAGCCTATAAAATGGGCATTACCCGGACCGATGACAATGGTAGATACACTGTATGATAACCATTACAAAAGTCGAGAAAAATTAGCATGGGAATTTGCGAAAGTACTCAATGAAGAAGCAAGGGAATTGCAAGATGCAGGAGTAGATATTATCCAGTTTGATGAACCCGCATTTAATGTTTTCTTTGAAGAAGTAAACGATTGGGGAATGGCAACCCTAGAAAGAGCCATCGAAGGGGTAGAGTGTGAAACTGGGGTACATATTTGTTACGGTTATGGAATAAAAGCCAATAATGATTGGAAAAAAACATTGGGATCAGAGTGGCGTCAATACGAAGAAATTCTTCCTAGAATTCAAAATTCTACTATTGATATGGTGTCATTAGAATGTCATGGCTCACGTGTACCGTTTAATTTAATTGAACTTGTTCGTGGTAAAAAAGTAATGGTCGGAGCAATTGATGTGGCTACCAATATTATTGAAACACCAGAAGAAGTAGCTGATACGCTACGTAAAGCTCTTGAATTTGTAGATGTCGAAAATCTTTACCCTTGTACAAACTGTGGGATGGCTCCTTTATCTCGAAACGTAGCAAGAGATAAGTTAAGTGCCCTAAGTGCAGGAGCAGAAATTATACGCAAAGAATTTGGAATTTAGCCCCCTTGATATATTAATTAGAAAATGGTTTCTATTTTTGATATTTAGTTTGATGATTTTACTTCATTAAACGTAGATTTGATGAAATAAAATCATAGGAGATCTGCATTCATACAAATGAACCTATTAAAAAATTTAATTTATTTATGAATATATTTATTCTTTACTATCTCGCTGCAGGTGCATTTGCTGGCATACTTGCAGGCTTGTTTGGTATCGGTGGTGGAATGATAATTGTATCCGCATTAATTTACATTTTTGCAGCACAAGGCATCCCAGAAGCTGCACTTACACATGTTGGTATTGGGACATCTCTTGCTACTATTATTGTTACCTCTATTAGTTCACTTCGGGCGCACAATAGTGAAGGTGCAGTAAATTGGAGTGTGTGGAAGCGTATGGCGCCGGGATTAGTAATTGGTTCATTGATCGGTGCAGGTGTTGCATCTATTATTAATGGTAAATCACTTCAGGCAATAATTGGAGTAGGTGCGTTTTTGGTAGGAATAAAAATGTTGTTTATGAAAAATAAAGCCTTAGAAGAAAATGATTTTAGCAAACTTCCATCGCCTATTGGGCAAACTGGTTTAGGAGGTTTTATCGGTCTTGTTTCTGCTATTTTTGGTATTGGTGGAGGTACATTAACTGTTCCGTTTTTGAGTTATTACGGTTTAAAAATTCAAAATGCAGTGGGTACATCGGCTGCCTGTGGCTTACCTATTGCTGTTGCTGGGGCTGTCGGATTTCTTTTTTTTGGGCAATTTGTTGATGCCGATGTAAAAGAAGCATTACCTAATGGGGTATTGGGTTTTGTGCACATTTATGCATTTATTTGTGTGAGTTTGGCTAGCTTTTTTACCGCTCGTATCGGAGCAAAACTAGCCCATACATTACCCGCAGCAACATTAAAAAAAGCATTCGCAGTATTATTGCTGGTTGTGGGGGTTAGATTATTATTGGATTCTGACGTTTTTATAATTTAACGCTTGTCATAATCGCTTATTAATATCTTGATTATGGTAAAGTTTTCCGCAGTATTTCCATTATCATTAGAACATAAACAGAAATAGAGTTTTTGTCTTTTATAGATAAAATAATACTGCATAAACTCTTACAGCGCACTCATAATTTTTAAGATTATGTCCAACTTTTACTTTCTACCAAAGAAACCTATTTTTCGATTTTACGGATAAGGATGCTTGAGTTGGGGTTCAACATGCTTTTTTTAATGATAATACGACCTTTTTACAGTTATCACTTTATTCTGGTTGTTTGTCATTCTTATTTTGTAATACTTATTTATTGAGAGAGTTTTGGAAGGTCATTTAAAAACAATCTCATCATGAAAATAGGAAAGTACACTATAATTACGCTACTATTATTAATACAGAGTCTATCATTTGCACAAGACAGTACACTAAATCGTATTAAGCAAAAATTTGATGCTTTATTAAAAGAACAAAACAAAGGGATTGCTGTCCTTGTTAAAAAGAATGAGAAAATAAAAACGATCAGTCTAGGTAATTTTGATCTACACGAAAACAATGTTTTTAATATTGGAAGTGCTACTAAAACTTTTACGGCTGTTCTTTTATTACAGGAAGTCGAAAAAGGAAATCTAACATTAACCGATACTATTGGAAAATATGTAAAACCAATACAAAACGTAGATGCTTCTTTGACAATTAAACAATTATTAACGCATGAAAGCGGGTTAGATGAAGTTATTGGCAAAAACATCTATACTATTTTTTATGCAAAAAAAGATTCCCTCTATAACGAAAACCTGTTAAACCTGGTTAAAAAGAATACTCCTGATATGGTAGGTAAGTTTGATTATTGTAATACCAACTATTTTTTACTCGGAAGAATTCTGGAAAAAATAACGGATAAAAGTTATTTTGATTTAGTTAGAGAACGTATTATTGAACCTTTACAGATGAAACATTCTTATCCTTATGTACATAAGAATTTACCAAATCTGGCTCCGCCATATCACAAAGAAAAAGACGTTACAGAATATTTGGATTATAAATTTTATGCGAATATAGCTTATTCGGCAGGAAGTATTGCTTCTACCTTATCTGATATGGCCGTTTTTTACAACGCTCTTTTTGAAACTGAAAAACTACTCAAAAAAGAAACGGTTACCCTTATGATGGAATCTGGAAATGAAATATATGGGTTAGGTTTATTTAAGTCTGAGTATAAAGGGATCCCCTATGTTAGTCATGGAGGAAACAATGTTGGATATGCTTTTAGAAATGCCTATATCCCTGAAACTAATAATCTATTTCTATTATTTACAAACTCTCATAGAATACCTTTTGAGAAATCATTAAAAAACGACTTGTTTGCTTATTTAAATAATGAAAACATTGAAGATTTTAAGGTAATAAACATTGCAGACTTCAAAGAAATACCAGGGAAATACGTATTAAAAGAGGCTAACTTAACATTTGAAATTAAGCGAGAAAAGAATAAACTATTTTTGATTGTTGAAGCTCAGGGAATAAAAAGTGAATTGATGCAAAAAGACAAAAACACGCTTTATGATACGGCAGTTGGAGCTACATTAACCAAAATTGAAGATAATAGTAGTGGCTTAACTTTTAGTCAAAATGGATTTACCACGATCATACATAAAATAAGTTCTAAAAATCAGTAGTATCAAATAGGTCTAGGTGTAACAATAAATACATATGGATTGAAAAGTTCTTCAATCCATATGTATACTACGTGATTTTTTGTGATTGTATATCAATATATGCAAAAAGTTTTTCGTGTTTTATCTCCTTTTTTTCCTCCTCCAAGGAGCATTCTTCTTCCAATCACCCGCCATAACACACCCATAAGGGAGCACTTCATCAATTACTTTACCTAGACCATATTCATCCATTTGCTTTCTTACTGTTTCAGCATTTTTATAAGCGCTCGGTAGCTCAGTAACATCAATTTCATTAGAAAAGAAACGAATATCCAAACCATTAGTTTCTTCCTGAAACACTTCTTCATTAGTTCTCCCCTCTTTACTTCTTCTGTGCTGGGTTCTACTCACATTACGTCCTGCTCCATGAGGAGCAAAACCAAGGTTACTTGCTGTAGTCTCTCCACTAACAATTAAAACTGGTTCAGACATATTTAATGGAATTAATCTTGGTCCTGTAATATCTGGCATAAACTTAGCATCAAGAGGGGTCGCTCCTTTTGCATGATAGAATAAATCTTTATCTTTAAATACAAAGTTATGCTCATTCCAATATCGATCTTGAGCTTCAACTTGTAAAGCATCTAGTGTTGCGTTATGAATTACTTCATGATTTGTTTTTGTCCACTTTCTTATGATTTGTAATGCTTCCCAATACATTTGCCCTTCTTCAGTATCAAAAGGTATCCAGGCATTTTGTTTTAATGTTTCTGGAGATAACTCTTTTCTGAAACGTTCTGCAATTTTCATCCCCTTGGTATACAAATTAGCCCCAGGACCTCTGGATCCGTGATGCGTAATCATCATCGTATTACCTGTCTTTCTAGATTTACCAACAAAGAGGAAGTGATTTCCATCTCCTTGCGTTCCTAAATGAGATCTAGCTGCCTGAATCATCTTTTCATTATTCAACAGATAATTTCCTTGAAAATCTTTTAATAATTCCTCTGGAAACCTATATTGTGTATTTCTATCTCTACCGCCAGGTCCAAAATGGGTATTTTGATGTGCAGCGTCTAAAACTTTTTTAGGATTCATTGTTCCAAAATCTGTTAGCATTACAGAACAACAAATATCTGCACTATGCATTCCCGGATGAATAGCATTTTTAGCTACTACTACCCCTCCTACAGGGATAGTTCCATTAGGCCCTGTGGGACAAGCATCTGGCATTATAGCTCCATTCACCAGTGTTGGTGTTTTCATTAATGTATTCATTGATTCTACAACCGAATTCACATTGGTTTTCTCTGACTCATTTTCAGCTTTTATGTTAATAGCAAATGGAGCAGCTTCAGTATGTAAATCTACCATAGGTGGAGATTTAAACTGTTCCAGATAGTTATGCATGGCTGCTCCTTCTAATTTATTCGTATTGATATGATCAATTGCTTCTGGAAACCATTTACCGGATCTAAAACCTAATTCGATTAATGTTTTCCCTGTTATGTTTGTTTTATTTTTCATAATTCTTTTTTCTGAAACTCCGCCGACTCCCTGTTCGACGGAGCGTTACTTTAAGCCAATGTTTAATAGCTTATTTATGATTCTGGTACAAATATCTTTTTTAAGTACGCAATCAATTTGCGTAGAAAAAAGATAATATGTATTTTTTCGAAAAATATTCCAATATGGCACAGAATAAGAATGCACTAATACGATATAAAACCATTGATAAATGCTTACAAAACAACAATCGACAATGGACGCTTGATGATCTAATTGAAGCTTGTTCTGATGCTTTGTACGAATATGAAGGTAGAGATGTTAACGTTGGTAAACGAACTGTGCAGCTGGATATTCAAATGATGCGTAGTGATAAATTGGGGTATAATGCACCTATTGAAGTTTATGATAAGAAGTATTATAGATATGCTAACGAGGACTATTCCATTACAGATATCCCTTTGACAGAAAATGATATGAATGTACTTTCTGAAACCGTAGAAATGTTGAAACAATTTAAAGATTTCTCTTTATTCACTGAGCTTGGCGGTATCATTCAGCGGTTGGAAGATAAAATCTATACAGAAAAAACACAACAAGCTTCTATAATTCATCTAGATAAAAATGAAAAATTAAAAGGATTAGAACATCTAGATATTTTATACCAAGCTATTCTGAAGAAGCTCGTTTTAAAAATAAAATATCAGTCTTTCAAAGCGCAACAAGCATCAGAAATTGTTTTTCATCCATTTATTCTAAAAGAATTTAATAATCGTTGGTTTTTAGTAGGTAAATCTTCTGCAAAGAAAGCTGTTGTAAATTTGGCATTAGATAGAATTATCGACATTGATTTTGACACTACTATTCCTTACATGAATGAGAAATTTGATGGAGATACATATTACAAAGATATTATTGGTGTAACAGTAGCTAATTCTAGAGCCCAACGCATTCAATTTTGGATAGATAAACAAAATGCGCCTTATGTCATTACCAAGCCTTTTCATAGTTCACAACGGATTATAAAAACAACTGAAAATGGTGTTATTTTTAATATTCTTGTCCAGATCAATTTTGAACTAGAACGTATGATTTTGGGATTTGGAGACTCAATTGAAGTCCTTAAACCAGAAAAACTAAGAAAAAGAATCGCTCTAAAATTAGAAAGAGCATCTCGATTATATAATGAACTTTAATTTTTTCTTATTTAAAAATAATAGATCGTAGAACTAATACCTTGTGGGATTCCACAATTGAATAAAAATTATACAAAATAATTCCATGAATCGAAGTACTTTACTTCTGATTCGAAATTCTAAATAAGAGAATAAACTATAACACAAAACAGGCTGCTTCTAATCAAAGCAACCTGATATCATTCAACAGTATACGCTAAAACTAACAGTATCTAAACGATTCCCGTTTTTAATGTTGGAATGCCTGGGGAAACATTCCAACCTAATTATAAAAACATCAAAATGCTATGTTAGTCATTGGAGAGTTCGGATAAAAGAGTTGTAGCCACCTTCCTGATTTCTCCATCAGTATCTAGAGAAATTGCTTTATGAAGTACTGCTGCTGCTTTTTCGGGTTGTCCCAAGGCTATATAGGAGCGTCCTAGATAAGTATGTGCACTTGCAGAATCTGGAAACAACCCTAACACCATAGAAAATACTTGAATAGATGCCTGAATTTGTGGAGCACGGCCACTCTGCAGCAAAATGTTTCCTACCTTGAGTAATCCGTTTTCAAAATCAAAAAATGCATAAAGTGGGTCCTGGATCATTTTAGGAAGTTCTTCTGCTAGTTTTTGTGTTTGTCCGGATAAGTATAAATGGATAACATAGTCCATCGGCTTCGGTTTAAAATCTGCTACCTCAAATCGTAATGCGGCTTCCAGCACAGGATCCTGATTATGGGCATACTCCTCAAAACTCATGGTCACCGGAATACTAGGAGCTATCCAGGGAGCATTCTCTAATGCTGGTTTATCCTGCCACCACAAATATGATAAGGAGACATTAATCCCACTGTTAGGCAATGATACAGGGCGATTATCTCCCCAGAAATTGATGTTCTCTGCTGTGGGTTCTCCTACGAAAATAACATTGGTATAATTGTCAATCTCATTAACTAGATTCTGACAGGCAGAAAAGGTTCGTTTTCCAATAATAACAAACAACTTTCCTATTGTATTGATTTTTTCAGCTTTAATAAGTGTTTTTATAACCTCTTTGTTCAAATAGTTGTTTCCTCCCCCGTTTAAACGCAGATCAATGATTAATTTCTCTGCCCCCTTTGTTACTACTTCATTAAGAACGCGGGTATAAAAATCCTTGGTACTCTCTTCGGCTTCATCTTTAATTCGGCTATGTCGAACATACATCGCCTTTTCTTTGGTTAAATATTCAGAGAAATAGACCTTATCCAGCTGTTGCAGGTATAAAGGTGTGGTAGATTGATCCCTGGAATCTAACCAATCGCCTTTTTGATGCACATAACCCCGGTGGGTAGGTACCCGCTCTCCTTTGGGCAATGTGGTAAAAGATTGTGTGAATTCCTTCCCATTTTTTTCTAACGTGAATGTAATCGTATTTTGTAGGGTTTTGGTAATTTTTTGAGCATGTAAGATTTCAGGATAACGCATATTATTAATTCCATAAGCTTTAAAGTACTGCGAATTCTCTACTTCTACAGTCGGTTCAATTGCTTTTAGAACTGCTGCGATTGGCTTCCCTTCTATTGCAATGACTTTGGCACCAACTGCTTTGGAGTAGTTCTTATGTGCTCCCTGAATATAAATTCCATCGTTAAATGCATATAAATTAAACGGGAGTTGTGAAAATTCATATGGTTTTTGATGAAAACTAACATAGGTATGTCCGTATTTGAATAAAGATATGATTCGGGACATTCCCACAATAATTTCGTGTGTTTGTAAATTCGGAATGTCATTGTATAAGGTGGTTACTGCTGCATCAAAATCTTCTTTGGTGGTTTTTACAAAAAGAAAGGGATAGTCCTTATGAATGGTATTTTGCAAAAAACGAAGGTCTTCCTGCCACTGAGTAGCTTCTAGAGGTTCTTGTGCTGATACGTGAAGAAACAGCAACATCGATAGTATAAAAAGTATGTTTTTCATGAGAATGATTTAGCATGTAAAAAGAAGTAGTATACCAATTTTTCCATTTATTAATATTTGTTTTCTACTGTCAAAACTAAGGGTATCTCAATGTTTTTATGCTACCCGCAAGAGTAGTTTCAAAACTGTAAGCTCTCTGACACATAAAAACATACCTCCAAAATGTATACGTTTCTTACGAAAATGTATACGTTTGTGAGGAGATGATTGCTGTAATTTTGTAATCAAAGTATAAAACTTATACACATAGTAATGAACGGCTTTTTTGAGAAACGGGAATCCAGGGAACTGGTTAATAGAAATTCTCTTCTGACAATAGGTACTTTTGGGTAAATGGTTTCTCCTCAATATTAGTCTTTGCTATATTGAGCTTATAAAGGCGTTGAAAATGATTTGTAATAATTAATGAAAAGAATTGTAAAAATTATAAAAAAGATGTTAATAACCATAGGAATTGTAATGGGTGTTATGACCATTGTAGGGCTGTTATTTGTAACGATGAGTCCACAGTTTGGTGGAAAAGCGACAAAAGAACAGCAAAAAGAATATGCAAAATCAGAAAATTATAAAGATGGAAAATTCAGTAATTTAGGTGGTGTCAAAATGGATATGAGCGGAAAAGATATGCTGAAAGCAATTGGAGGAATGTTTAAAAGCATTCCGGAATCACGCCCAGCCTCTGATCTTATGGTACAAAAGGTGGATTCTATAAATATAGCGGCATATGCACATGAAAAAACTCGTTTTATGTGGTTTGGACATTCTGCTTTTTTAATGCAGACACAGGGTCAAAATATCCTTATCGATCCGATGTTGAGTGAGGTGCCAGCTCCACATCCCTGGTTAGGAGGTAAACGTTTTAGCGATAGCTTACCAATCGAAATAGCACAAATCCCTCAGATTGATGCAGTTTTGATCTCTCATGATCACTACGATCATCTGGATTATGAATCTATTATTCAATTAAAAGATAAGGTCCGCCGTTTTTTTACCCCTTTAGGGATTGGAAAACATCTGATAGCATGGGGAGTTCCAAAGGAAAAAATCGTGGAATTAGATTGGGGACAAAAGGCTTCATTCAATGAGCTGACTTTTATCAGCACTCCTGCACAACATTTTTCTGGTCGTGGTGTATCTGATAGAGATACGACACTTTGGTGTTCCTGGATCATACAATCGCCAACGGAAAAGATATTTTTTAGCGGAGATAGCGGATATGCATCGCATTTTAAAACTATTGGAGATACATATGGACCATTTGATATTGCCTTTATGGAATGTGGGCAATACAATACACTATGGCCTAGTGTTCATATGTTTCCGGAAGAAACAGCACAGGCTGGAGTAGATGTAAAAGCTAAAAAGATTATGCCTATTCATTGGGGAGCTTTTAAATTAGCACAACACAGCTGGACAGACCCGGTACAACGAGTGCTGAAAAAGGCCGAAGAAATAAATATAGATGTTCTTATTCCTGAAATCGGAAAATTAACATATATTGACCAGGAAGATTCAACTTCAAATCAATGGTGGAAAGCCATGTAATAAATAAAGGGTTCAATAATGCATTTGACTAATGAAAACATCCAATTTTACGTTTAGCAATATATCCGAATTTCATGATCACTTTAACTTAGGAAAGCCAGAAAACCCTTTGTTTAGTGTAGTCCATAACGAATTAGAGGAAGATGAACAGGCTAGTTGTGAGACCTATACCTTTGATGGACCTATAGTATTGAATTGCCAGTTTTATACGATCAGTTTTAAGAACATTATCGCTGGAGAACTGATATACGGGCGTACCAAATATGATTGTACCAACGGAACTCTCCTATTCACAGCCCCCAATCAGACATTATCATTCAAAGAAATGGTGTTTAGCTCAGAAAGCTATCACATAGCACTTCATAAAGATTACATTCGTTCCTCAGATATATATAACAAAATTAAAAAGTACAATTTCTTTAATTATAATGTGAATGAAGCATTGCACTTATCACCAAAAGAAGAACAGATTATAAAAAGTATTTTCGAAAATATAAAAGTAGAATATCACAACAATCAAGATGAGTTTAGCAAAGAAATTATCATTTCTCAATTAGATACCTTATTGAAATATGCAGATAGGTTCTACAAAAGACAATTTATCAATAGAACAGATGATAATAAGATTTTGATTACCCGATTCAAGGATGTTCTCAATGCATATTTCGAGCAAAATTTATTTGCTAAAGAAGGAATTCCAACAGTAGATTGGATGGCTGCTCAATTACAGGTAAGTCATCGCTATATGAGTGATACGATCAAGGCAGAAACTGGCAAAACAGCCATTGATCAAATCAATTTATTTATTGTCGAAGAGGCCAAGAGTATGCTATTAAACCCTAATGCATCCATCTCTGAAACTGCGTATAAATTAGGGTTTGAATATCCACAATATTTTACCCGGGTTTTTAAAAAGAAAGTAGGCATGAGTCCCAAAGCCTATATTAAAGAACATTCCTTGAATTAATTTTTGAGATTTTTAGTGTATGTTATATTGAATACTCCTCTCCTGCTGTGTTTTTAATTACAAAACAAAGTCGACCGTACTGCCGACTTTGTAGTATAACCCAATGAATGGGGTAAAATAACCAGAATAGGCTTGGATCTTGCGTATGATCTATGATTAGGTGTTCGGAATTTGATTGATGATCTTGATCTTGATCTTGATGTTTTCGACTATACGCACAATATCTTTTGTTAGGTGTATACGGTTCATTTTTAGCAGATAATGGTTTGTTTATAAAGTAAAGACGTGACATAGTGTACACCCCCCAGAAAATAATAAACCTCAGAAGCTTGTTTCTGAAAATAATCAAGAATTCTTCCATGTCCATTTGTAGTTCCTGTTAAGATTTCAATAATGCCAGATGTATCAATTTTTTTACTGATTTTTGAGCCGAGGGTTAACAGATACTCCTGTGTTTTCTGAAAAGCTGATTGTTGTTGTTTTGTTACGTAGAGATGTTTGTGGAGATCCTTTTGGAACCGTTCCGAATTACCACAAATTTTATCCGTTTTTTGCGCTATCGTTATATGAATAGAAACAATTTCCTTGGTTGTTTGACCAAAGATAGTTGATAGACAAAAAAATAAAAATGTAATAAGTGTCAATACTAATTTTACCATCTTTTTTTGTTTTAGTGTTTTTACCGAGAACAAAATTATAGTTCGTAAACAACTGATACACTACACTACAGCGTAGTTTTGTTATTCCTATACAACTTCTTTTTGTACATATAACTACCCGATCGGGTAGTTTTTTTTAAATCTTATATTTGTATGGGATTTATTTTACTTTGTATGACTGACATCAACTCTTTTTTTTCATTAAAAAATACAATTAGAGACCTAACCGCTAAGGATATTCATCAAACAACAAATTATCTGGAGGTTATAGAAGCGTTTACAAGAACTACCTACAAGAGTGTATATGTAATTGATTATAATACAAAAGGCTTTGAGTACGTTTCGGATAATCCTTTGTTCTTATGTGGAAACTCTGCCACCGAAGTCAAAGAAATGGGGTATGATTTTTATTTTAAATACGTCCCTAAAGAAGATTTGGAATTACTCGTAAAAATAAATACTGTCGGATTTGATTTTTATGAACAAACCCCCTTGGAAGAGCGAAAAGAATATAGTATTTCGTATGATTTTCACTTAAAAAATGAAGAAGGAAAAACAATTCTGATCAACCAAAAGCTTACGCCTTTATTTCTAAATGAAAAAGGAAAAATCTGGAAGGCCATTTGTTTTGTATCATTATCCACACAGCAACAATCAGGAAATATTATTATCTCTAAAAAAGACGGCAGTAAAAAGATCACCTATGATCTCGCAAATGATTGCTGGAAACCTATGGAAAAAATAGAGCTATCCACCAGGGAAAAAGAAATTCTGCAATATTCAATTCGCGGCTATACCATACATGAAATTTCAGAAAAGATTTATATCTCTCCGGATACGATAAAATTTCACAGAAAAAAACTTTTTGAAAAACTGGGAGTCTCTAATATATATGAAGCCATTTCGTATGCGACTATTCATAAACTTTTATAGCAGAGACAGAGGATATCAGAATAAGAATATAACTATTATAAAAAAGGTGACTGCAATCATGCAGTCACCTTTTTTATCGTTAAGAAATACAGGGATTAATTTTTGATAAGCCCTTGCCCTTCTATCCATGGAGCACCAGCTTGTCTTAGCTTGTTTTCAATATCAGGAAAGGTATTTTCTATCACTTTTGTCAAGCTTGCTTTTACTTGCTGCAATTGCTTTTTTGAACGATTTAAGAATGCCTTATGAGTTCCGGTAGGTCCGTACGTATTGGTGAAAGCACTCCAGGAAATGCGATTTCCATCATTAGCTGTAGGGTTCGAACGCTCTCCTATTTCACCTTTTATCGGGTTCCCGCTCAATTCTTTTTCAATGGTCAACAGCTGTAATCTGGTATCATTTATCTGCTGTACCAATCCATCATTGGGAGCTGTTGTTTTATTAGCAGCTCGCTTCATCACTGCAATTTTTTGTACCATTTGTTTCATCATCATATTGGTAGCCGTAAGATCTTGCTGGAAGTCCACCACTTCTTTTCTAAACTGGTTCATCTCATCAAATGATTTTCTTGGTAAAGCTCCGTCGTATAAAGGAACTACCTTAAATTGCGTTGGTCCCTGTAAGATACTGGTTACTCCATCGATGCGCTTTGCCAAGGTTATAGAATATACCCCCGGAGTCACTAACATATTACTCCCATCAAAACCATTCCCTTTATCCTCAAGTCTTTCTCCTCGTTTGCTCGGGTAATTCAATCCCCAGTTTACTCGGTTAAATCCTTTTTTGTTGGTTCCTAATACGGTATTTACTGTATGCCCATTTGCATCTTTTATGATGAGTAAGATAGCTGGTTTTTCCTGGTTTTTCTCTTTTTCCAGTGCTTCCCATCCGGGAAAATCAGTATTGTCTTTTTCTTTCTTTTTACGGGTATCTGCTAAGGATTTTATATTATCAGCTAAGAAATACGTAAACCGGGCACCAAAAGGAGCATTCGGAGCCGTGTACTCTGCATCTCCCTGACTCCCCACTCTGCTGTAGCGGCGATACCAATACGCGTCTTTTATAGGGAATAAAGTAGCTTCCTCTGTAAGCATGGATGTTTTAAAATTACGTAAAGGAGTAATATCATCCAATATGAAAAAACCTCGCCCAAAAGAAGCACCTACCAGGTCATTTTCTCTACGCTGAATGGTAATGTCTCTAAAAGAGATGGTAGGTACCCCCCCTTTTAATTGTACCCAATTCGTACCTCCGTTATATGTGAAATAAATTCCATATTCAGTAGCGGCAAATAACAAATTTGGATTGACGTGATCCTGAACTAATCTCCATATCAAAAGGCGATTCGGTAAATCTCCATTGATAACAGACCAGTTTCTTCCTTTATCAGTACTTTTGAGTATATAAGGTTTATAATCTCCATATTTATGATTATCTACTGCCGCATAGACCGTATTAGCATCGAATAGATCCGCCCGTACATCATTGACAAAAGGCACATGATCAAGCCCTTTTATAGAGCTCAATGTATATTTACGCCATGTTTTTCCTCCATCTTCAGTTACCTGAATTAATCCATCATCTGTTCCTGCATATAGAAGACCTTCTTGTTTAGGAGATTCCGCCAAAGAGGTAATGGTATTATAATTAGACATAGCAAATACATCCCAGGCATTGTCCCAGCTTTGCTGTTTTCCATATACAGGAAGGGTAATACGTTCCTGATTGAGTGTTAAATCATTAGAAATTGGCTGCCAGTCATCACCTCTGTTTTCTGAACGCCATACACGTTGCGACGCAAAATACAAGCGTTTCGGATTATGGGGGCTGATTAAAATTGGAGCATCCCAGTTAAAACGTTCGTACGGCTCCCCTTCTCTTGCTTGTGGTTGGATAAATACGGTTTCTCTGGTGGTCTGATCGATCCGCCATAATGCTCCTTGCTGAAATTCTCCATATGTGATATTAGGATTTCCTGGTTCCGTTGCGGATTGATGCCCATCTGCTCCTAAGGTTTTCCACCAATCGGAATTTGATATTCCACTATATGCTGTTGTTTGTGAAGGCCCGCCATGAGATCCATTATCCTGAGTCCCTCCATAAATTTTATAAAAAGGTTTGGAATCATCTACTGCTACTTTAAAGTATTGTGTAATAGGTAAATTCCTAACAAACTTCCAGCTTTTGGTCAAATCAAAACTTTCATAGAGTCCTCCATCAGTACCGAATAATACATAATTAGGATCAGAGGCTTTGAATGCCATCGCATGACTATCTACATGCTTATTACGTTCATTCATAGTATAGAAGGTTTTTCCATGATCATCAGAGATTAATACCCGATTATTCATAAAAAATAATTTCCCTTCATGATGAGGAGATGCATAAAGTTCCTGATAGTAATGAGGACCGGTTCCTCCAGAAATAGCATCGGATTGTTTTTTCCAGGAAGCCCCTCTGTTTGCTGACATAAAAACTCCTCCCTTTCTACGATCCAATTCAATAGCTGCATAAATAATATCCGGGTTAAAAGGAGAAATTGCCAATCCTATTTTTCCCATATTAGATCCGGGAAGTCCGCTGGTTAATTTCGTCCAGGTTTCTCCTCCATCAGTACTCTTATGAATTCCTGAACCGGGACCTCCCCCGACATAAGCAGCTACAGTACGATGTCGCTGCCAGGTAGCAGCATATAAAACATCTGGATTTCTTGGGTCTATTACCATATCAGTAGCGCCAATCCATTCGTCATCTCCCAGGGTTCGTTTCCATGACCCTCCTCCATCGGTAGATTTATACACACCTCGTTCTCCTCCGGAATTCCATAAAGGCCCCTGAGAAACGACCCAAATGATATTAGAGTCCTTTGGATGAACAATGATCTTTGATAAGTGTTCCGATTTTTTGAGACCGCTATTTTTCCAGGTAGCGCCATCATCGTGACTGACGTAAATCCCATCTCCTATAGCTACATGACGTCCTCCTACATTTTCTCCGGTACCTACCCATATCGTATGTGGATTGGAAGGGTCAATTGCAATAGCCCCTATAGAAAAAGATGGCTGACTGTCAAAAATTGGTTTCCAGGTGGTTCCAGAATTTGTAGTTTTCCAGACGCCTCCTGAACCGACAGCCACATACCAGACATTTTCATTCTTTGGGTGAATGGCAATATCTGCTATTCTTCCAGATGTAAATGCCGGTCCAACATTTCTAAGTTTTAACCCTGTAAAGGTGTCACTGTTCATTTTTTGAGCTTGTAGAGAAGTACTTAGAATCATCAGAACACTCCACAAGACTCCTAGTCTTAAAATTAATTTCATGTTAACATTACTATTATTAAGTTGATTTGTAATTATGACCTGCTATTTCCTCTAAATAATGTATTCTATAGTGTATGATGGGTATTGTTTTCATCATATATGCCCCTAATTGTTCAATGGTCATTCCCTCATTATCTATTACAGATAAAGAATTGATTATGTGATTCTTACTGATTCGGTTTTTTGAACAATTGAATACTGAACTAATAGAAAAGTATAGCAAAAGCCACGAAAAAAGACGCTTATGTTCGATTTTCGGATGTTTCTAAAGTACAAAAAATAAAAAAAGAAATAGCATCTCTGAACTCGCATTAACTATTTGACCCCACCAATTAGGAAAAAAAGACAAGGTTACAATATTACATATTGTACATAAGAATAAGCATAACTGTCAGTAATCAAAAAAAGATGCCCTCTAAGATTGAGAGGACATCAGATCATATGGTCTTGATATGTTAGTTGGATTTTCTGATCAGTTCTAATGTATATTCCATAACAGTATCTTTATTATCTAAATAATCTTCAATAGACTGAAATACCGGATAATCCGGAAGAATGCCTTTATCATCGGGATACGAAGTAGCCGTAGTAACATAGGTATTTCTGGCGACCGAAAATTGAATTCCAGTATTGGATAATCGCAATCGTTTTTGCCCCCCGGTACAAAATTGGTTAGCTCCTAACTCCTCTCCTACCAATGTGGCCAATTTCAACTTTTTGACCAAAGAGATCACATGTCCTGTGGTAGAGTTTCCATTCCCATCCATTGTTATATATATACGACCTGAGAATGCATTCTCTTTTAGCTGATTCTCCTCTAATTTTTCATTGAACTGAGATTTAGAGAAATAGGTAAAAGGTTGCTTGGATATATATTGTAAAAAAAGAATCCCAGCATCAGAAGGTCCTCCTCCATTTCCTCTAAGATCAATAATTAAATCACTACTATTTTTTTCTTTTAATTCCTTAAAACTAGTATCCATAAAGGTTTTGAATTCCGGAAATTTATTTCCATAATAAGCAAAACTGCGAATACGCATTCTGGCTACTTTTCCTCCTTCAATATATTCCAGACAAAGAGGGGCTGAACATGATGCATTCACCATAGAGGATTCAAAGTTATTGGTGTATTCTTCTAATGGAACTAATGCAATTGGTGTTTTACTACCTTTAACCGTTACCTGATATGTTTTTGGAAAGGATAATGCATATGCTATGATGGCTGTAGAATGGGCATTAAAAAAGTTCTTTTTATACGTTTGAATTGCTCCCTGAGAAGAAATATGCTTATATATCTTTTCTTTAATCGTATCAAAAGGAATACCATTAATACGTACTATTTCTTGTTTGACTTCAATCTTATCTTTGTTAGCCAACGGATTTGAAACATAGGCTTTGTCATCAATGATTCTTAGTTCCATAGGAAAACGAAGCTCCATGGGAATCATATTTCGTTCTTGATGAAAGTATCCCATTGAAGTATGACCACAATTAATACTGGCTATAATCTCACTGCACAGCCAAATGAATTCACTAAAAGTTGTCTGTGGTGTAATAGTCTTTTTCTGAGCCTCTACTCCCTCCCAAAATGCTTGTTTACTGATAAATTTATATACATTCGGATGTATTTCGGTTAAACGACGGGCTAATTCATCAAGATCATTGATATATTGAGTAACCGAATAAGTTTTATGAAATCGGGTCGCATCATAATCTGCATATTTGGTTTTATTAATGACATCTTCTGCATGAATATTCTTAGGGTTTAATGCCAGAGATTTTTCGTAATTCTTAATTCCCAAAAGAATATTACCATCTGCTAAATAGGCTTCCCCTAAGCTGTCATAAGGATTATAGGCGTCCGGAAATTCTGCTACCAAAAGTTTAAAAATTTCTATAGCTTCTTTTATTTTTCCGTTATTCAAAAACTGATACCCTAATTTATTGAGCTCCATCTCATCATCAAAATTATATGCTTCTGGATGTTGCTCTTTAAGGGTATGATACTGCGTGATCATTTCTGAAACTGAAGCATTGGGTAAAATGGCTAATGCTTCGGCAATAGATTTTTTAGTTTCCTGAGGAGTTGCTTTCTTGTTTTGAGAAATACAACTACTCATACAAATGAATAAACATATACTCAAAAATGATCGGATCTTGTTGTATCGATTCATAACTGTTGTTTTAAAATTGATACTGCAAAAAAACAAGGCTTTTGCTAAAAAAGACTCACAAATACCCCTCGTTTTTGTTCAGATTTATAATTCTGAACGCAAAAACTGATCCCTATATACAGAAGGTGTCATCCCTACAACTCGTTTAAAACTGTTGTAAAATGTTGATTTAGAATTAAAACCAGACTCCTTTCCGATGGCTTCCAGGGTATACTTGGTATTTTCTTTAATTAACCGCTTTGCTTCTTCAACTCTATAGGCATTGATAAAGGCAGCAAAACTTTTGTCTAGATTATCATTTAATAATTGTGAGAATTGATGTGTTGATATGCCTAATTGCATTGCAATATCCGAAGATTTTAACCCTGAATTCTTATATAATTGCTGATCGGTCATTATACTAGTAAGCGTGGTGATCAATGTGGATGCTGTTTCGTCTTCTATTTTCTTTTTGTTATACTTACTATTGGGTTCAAAAATATGATTGCGTTCCTTTTTCCTCTTTAAAAGAAATAGATAAAACATATAAAATAAAACTGAAAAAACAATTGAGCCAACTACAAAATAGGTATAACTAATAAAAAAATAAATGATCCATTGTATGTAAACAGCAATTAATAAGCTCCCCAGCCACCAGTGAATGCTACGGTTTTTTTCACGAGCTGCTTCAGTATCTTTCCGTAGGTGTTTTATATATGATATAGTGGCGATAAGTACATATATAGCCCACTGTATATTGATTGCTTTTAGAATGTATTTTTTATAAAAAATAGGATCGCTTCTAAAAGGAAAAATAATATGCATACTAATAGCCACGAGTACCCAACATAGAATATGATATTTCCAATAAGTAATGATAGAACTTTCGGGGCGTATCACAGATATGATGTATAGAAAGAAAAAGGGACCTATACATAAAAATGTAACGGGACCAAAGGTAGAATAGGCATTGGGACTAATCTCACTAAAAAAATAAATTAAAGAACGCAATGCACGCTCGCTGATAAATAATAGAAACCACCCAAATAAGACATTCGAAATTTGTTTTGGTTTTTTATACAATAAGAAATAGAAACTGATCAGGAAGCTATTAAAGATTCCGATAGCTCCAAAAAAAAATAAAAAAAGCGAAGAGAAAGCCATATTTCTTTTAGAAATTAAATATACGCCCAGAAGGTTAATAAATAAATTGTATTTAGGATTTTATCTTTGACAAAGCAAGTTCTCTAGATCTAGTACGTAACGAATTATACAATATCCGGAGCGACAAATTCTGTTCGTGCTTTCGCTACTGTAAAAATATCATTGGTATAATGACTCCGAACCAATGCCTTAAAATCTGTTTTTAATTGAGGCGATTCATTTATAAAATCCTGAAAATTATCAGTATTGGACTGTTTCATAAAGTGATCTACTGCCCGGATAGCCATAATTGTAATTGTAACATGGTATTTATCCATAGCCCCTACATATGCTACAAAGTCTTGTAGTTGTTTTTGGATATTTTCTTCTGCCTTTGCAAGACCATATTTTTTAATATGAATCCAAGCCAGTCTAAGATGTGCTTCATGACTAAACAATGAGGGATCTAAGGAACAAGTGGCAAACTGTCTTTCGAATTCTTGATTACTGAGGTGACTATGTGCTTCCATTCTTCTTATTTTCGGATCGATAATATAGTTATAAAAATTTGTTTTTTATATATCGATGGTCTTTGAGTATATCCATAAGGCATTCAAAGGAAATTATCATAAAATAATACGACACAAGTGCGGAGCATTTATACCTCAGTTCATGAGTATACATAAAAAGAGGGCGGTAACCGCCCTCTTTTTATATATGATCTGTATATCTTGTTCACAGCTATCTGAAGCTGATCTATTTTAAGATCGTATTTCTAAAGTAAACGGGATTTTATACCCATCAATGATTACATATCCATCTTTGTACTTAGTAGCCTTACTGGCATTATCATCCGATAATTGACCTGTGAGAATAGATGTCGGGTTCGTAAAATAATTTCCAACTTCTAATTGATCTACATGTAGTACCAAATTATCAATAGATACCGTTTCTATATTTTCACTAAAAGAAATTCTTACTTGCTTATGTAGCGGTTGAGAAGCATTATAATACAGTACTGCTTCTGTAATTGTAATAGAAGGGTGCTCAGAAGCTGGTTGTTCAATAGCTACATTAATGGAAGTAGGAAGTGATTGTCCGATATTATTTCTGAAACCTACTCTATAAGGGTCTCCACTCTGCATAGTAGCAGGAGTTGTAAAACTGATTTGCTGAGATGAAGTACTAGTAGCATGTAAAGAGTAATAAATACTAGGCTCTGAAATATTGAATAGGGATAAATTACTATCAATAGGAACAATATTACTGAATTCAGCATCTACATATAAGTTTTCTCCTTGCAGGGTGATTACTTCTCCTTTTATATAGCTTGCTTTATCAGTACTTGTAATTGACGGAGCCCCAGGAATAATTACCTCAATCGGATTTTTCTGATCATTTATAAACGGAAATTCATGTTTCACCCCATCTATTTCAATAACAAAGGTATAATCACTACCATCGGTTGCTCCCTGAGTACCTAAATCTTGTATCATTGTAAAATATGCTTCTGGAAAATGCATATCATGTCCTCTGGAAGTGATACTGTATTCGTTTCCGTTTTGCTTTAAATAAAACTTATAAGCATCAAATCGGGCCTCTTCTACATACAGTTGGGCGGTAAAATCATTTACCTGAACAGCTCCATTTTCTTCCATAGAAAATAACTTTTTAATCGTAAATGAATCTCCGTTGTTAAATTCTTGTTTTACATGTACAAAATTAGGAGTTCCTTTATCTAATCGGAATCCATCACTAAGATCACTGTTATCAGCCTCAATGGATATCTCTATTTGATAATTACTATTCGTGTACGTATCTGGTAATTGAGACGTAATGGTATATTTAGTATCATCGACTTCCTTGATATCTTGTATCGGCAATGCTATTTTAGATTGTGTAACCATATCTACAAGATATAATTGAATACGATCTTGTATTGGATTTACTTCATTGACATCAAACTGAATCAAATCTCCTGGTTTTTTATCTCTGAAAGAATCTATATGAAATCCTTCAATCTTTATTTTATCAAGACTGTTATCCACCATTACCAAATAATCTTTGGTTTCTCCATTCTGTGCAGTAACCGTATATTTTACAGGAGTAGAATAATCTAATTCCTCTCCAGAAGCAGGAACAATTGTTGCAGTCTCATTGATAGAAATTCGCGATTTTAATCCTTCTATTGGAGATAAATAGGGCACCTTAAAACTCAAAGTGTCGATATCTGAAGGGTCTTGCCCCCGGAACCCATATCCATTACTGGTGGTATTTCCTGCTAAATTGATAAATTCAAACAAATGGATTTTATTATCTGAGCTGGGATCCTCAAGGGAAACTCGAATTGTAAATTTTTTGGTATCTCCATTTTCTGCAGTCACAGTATAGGTTACCGGATTGGTGAAATCCTGAGGAGTTCCTGAAGCAGGCTTAACTGTAGCTTTATCAGATATCTCGATTGTTGGAGTCAACTTCGTAACATCCGTAAATGCCGGTAACAAAATAGAAGCCTCTCTATTTTCGAAAGATAGAGGAGTCGTTACCTCATTAATTGTAAATAAAAAAGAAATGATATCATTCTGATTACTTAAAGGGGGGTCTACAACAGTAGCATCATCTCCAGAACATGAAACATACCCCAGTACAGAAGTAAGGGTACATAAAAAGATAAAAATATTTTTTTTCATAAAAATGTTGATAGGGGTTTAAAAAAATCCTCGCGAAATTATAAAAAATCATTCGCTCGCCAAAACATACAGCATTATAACTCTCATTATAACAACTATATACTGTTTTTTTTTTAATCTATTATTCCCTATTTAATGTCATAACTATAACATATGTTACCAATATGTATTAAAAATATAATATAGATGTATGATTCCTCCCTTCATATTATTACAGTATTTTATAAATGTGGTATTCTTGATTCGAATTGTTTATAAATCCGATCATTATCAGTATGATCGATATTTTGACTCTGGTAGATCGTTACAGGAATATTTTGTCGATGGCATTCTTTGATCGCTTCAGTTACAATCGTATTAACGATCACCATTCCCATAATGGAAGACACTGGACCGAATAATTCATTATTCATATGCATAACTCCATCTCCAGAAGGAACGCAATTATCGATTACAATATCAGCCAATTGATATAATTTTTGCCCGCTCTTGTGCCTGGAATTATATTTTTTGGATTGTTCTAAGGAAGTAATTGCTATAATTTTTACGCCTGCAGCTTTTGCGATTTGTGCCATCTCTATTGGAATTGCATTTCTTCCTGAATTGGAAATAATAATCAACACATCTGAAGTCTCTATATTATACTTATCCCATAATATGGATGCCAGACCACTTACCTGCTCTATTGCTGCCGATCTTCTTGCTCCGTTACTTAATAATAGTAGCTCATCCAGCATTGCACTTACATTCGCAATACCAGAAGCCCTACCGAATAACTCCATAGCGATCATCTGAGAATGTCCAGTCCCCAGTGTATGGATAATTCGATCTTCTTTTATTGCTTTTGTTAATACAGTAGCTGCTGCTTTAATAGATTCTTCCTGATCTGATCTCAAATGGTCTATCAATCTTTGTACTTGATCAATGTATTCAAACATAGGTAGGTATTCATGGTTACTAATAATAACAAATATGCTGGGATTTTATTAATAAATTATATGCTTAATTGTCTTTTTTATTATCTGAATTGTCTTATTGCTTATATTTAGCTTATGAATAGAGCTTATCTAGAAAATATTACTCCTAATTTATCTTCTTCCATTTATTATACGCATCAAAAAGAAGAGGAGGCTCTCCCGGATAATTACTGGCATTTTCATGATATGTACGAATTGGTTTTTATCCCTTTCGGGACTGGCAAGCGATTTATCAATAATCATGTTAGCCATTATGAAAATGGGGATCTCGTTTTATTACCTCCTTATATTCCGCATAATACATTGTATAAGGAATATCAGGGAGCACGTAAATTTGAGCAATATGTCATTCTCTTTGATATTCGCAGTTTTCAGAAAATAGCGGCAGGATTTAAAGAGTTTGAGACGATCCACCGTTTTTTATATACAATTGATTCTGCCATCGTTTTTGACACAAGCACAAAACAAACGATTGGCTCATTAATGGAACAAATGAAATCGGTAACTCATTTTGAGCGCATCATATTTTTTTTCAAAATAATGCATATTCTTAGCGCATCAACTCATATTCCATTAGCGGGGGAATACAAAACTACTAGTTCTAAAAATGCTCCTATATTGCATCAAATCAAAAACTATATAGCTGTACATTATAAAAAGAACCTTTCTTCTTCGGCAATGGCATTGAAAATAGGAATGACTCCTTCTTCTTTTTGCAGGTATATCAAGAAAACAACCGGTAAAACATATAAAGAACTAATTCTGGAAGCACGACTACAACATGCTTGTTATTTATTAAAAGAATCTTCTATGACTATTGAGAACATTGCTACTGAAAGTGGATTTGTTTCAATCCCATTGTTTTATAAAAAATTTAAATCTTTACTACAGCTAACCCCTGCACAATACCGAAATGAGATTTAGTGTGTTATAATTGACCATCACTCATACTGAGTTTCATTTCTCTGATCATGGAAGAGTTATGATATCGACTGGGGTGAAAATAATCACTATATACTGGCAGTGATGTCTCACCTAACACATGATTGGCACATAACTCCCCTGCTCCACAGGCTGTCATGGTACCAAAACCTGCTAGTGCTCCTACTACAAATACATTGGTTCTCTCTGTTGGACCAATTAAGGGCCAGTTTTCCTCGGTTCGGGTATAATATCCGGAATATTGTGTCAGAGGTGTTGGTAATTGATTTTCATATTCGGATAATGCAGGTATAAAACGACTGGCTCCCTTTAGTACTACATTTGGAAAATGCGAAAATGTATACTGAGGAGTCCAATGAGGATGTTCTTTTCTCGTTTGGAATGCCCATCCCATTTTAATACGCCCTCCTCCATCTGGTTTGATATGTAGTCCTCCCGGAAATTTCTGCAATAACCACTTAAATTGTTCTTCAGCAGAGAAAAAACGTTTTTCTTCATCTGTCCAGCTAAGGTGTTGCGCGTCTGCATAAATAGTAAATGGCATATCTTCAGGAATGCAATGATATGGATCGGGAATCACAAACTTATGTTGCATTGTATTGGATATTGGAAAGCTCATGCCTAACATAGCTGCTATATGGTTGATAAATGGTCCTGCTGCAATGATAATTTTATCAGTTGCAATGACTTCATTTGTATCTAAATGGATATCATATGTTCCGCGTGTTTTAACGATACGCTGTATTTCGCCCGAATAAAATATCCCTCCCCTTTTGTTGATTTCTTTGATCAGCAGACTTCCCATCGCATATACATCTATAGCACCTGCATTGACAATAGTTACAACTTTTTCTATTCCGGAATCCAGATATGAGTGACGGTTCTTTATTTCTTTCTGATCGGTCAGCAATTGTACATGATTTTTCGCATGGTTCTTACCGCTAGCATCAAAAATCGGGGCATCTTGATGATGGGATACAAACTGATATCCCGTTTTTTTCATTTCAAATGAAGCTTCCCCATGGGTTTCTAACAATGATTCCATCAGTGCAATGCTCCTATTGCAGAGTAATCGCATGCATTCTTGTGGCCAATAATCCCGAAAGTTTTCTCCGGATTTACTGGTCGTAAAGGAAAGAGGTTGTTGTTTATCTATTAGTAAAACTTCCAGGTTTCTACTTTTTTGCAATAAATAATAAGCAGTGGCTACTCCTGCAATTCCTGCTCCGCAAATCGTTATTCGTTCTTTTTTTGTCATTGATATAATACGATTACATTTGGTTAATTTTCTTTGAAATAGGATACTTTTCTCTTACAAAGATATTGTTGAGATAAACTTATAGTATTTTATGAAATCGTATTGTGCACATCTTGCTAAATATCACCAATAGAACAGCTTTCTTATAGAAATCCTAAGAAACGTATTATATTTGATCGTATCTCAGTGTTATCAATACAATGAAAAAATCACGAGTACAAGTATGTCCTTTTTGTCAGAGCATGCATAGTGCCTTAGAGGATGAAGTATATTGTTCTAAGTCAAATCTAAATGCAGATATCATAAAAAGTAATGCTTTTTATTATAAAAGCAATAAGCTCTTTTCTGGAAAACATATAGGGAGACTTACTGTAAAAATGGTATTCAATGGTTATCAATACCTAAAACTCGGTAAACATGATACCATGCTTACCGATAGAAATTACCTGATCATTAATCCCGGACAAGAATGGAATAGTGAGATAGATTCAGAAAAAGAAGTAGAGGGATTGACCATAGCTTTTCACCCTACACTCTGTAAGCAATTTATATATGCTTCTAAGGCCAGTACCAGGGCATTACTCGATAACCCATATAATATGGCTGCTGAGTCTCTTACTTTTTTCGAACATACATATGAAAATGATCTCTTTCTCAGACAATTGTTTTTACAGTTTAAAAAAGGAATTCTTCGACAGACTAATGATGCATTGTTTTTTAAGGAACTAAAGTTTACATTGTTAGAAGCTCTTTTTCATAAACATTTACATACCGAACTAATACACAACAGGATTCCTGTCAAGAACAGCTCGCTACAAAAGGAATTATTCAGGCGACTAGGCATCGCTAAGGATTATATACTCGCTAATATAGAAAAAGACCTCTTACTGGATGATATTGGATACACAGCAGCCTTGTCTTCTTTTCATTTTTTGAGGTTATTTAAAGCTGTTTATAAGAAAACTCCCCATCAGTTTATTATGCAGGAACGGTTAAAAAAAGCTTGTTACTTATTAAAGAATTCTTCCAAAACAATTGATGAGATTTCCATAGCTATTGGGTATAAAAATCACAGTGCTTTTAGCCGAAATTTTAAACGACATACCGGACTAACACCTCTTTCTTTTCGTCTTTATGGTTCTTCTTATTCCTTTCAATCATCTAACCAGTGAATAATATTAAGTAGTAATTTGTAATTTTGATGTGCTGTTTCTGCATTCATTCCTATTTTTCTACGTTGAGGACCTGCCAATTGTGCAGTAAACATTGCAGCCTCACCAAAGACAACAATTTTTCCCTTTTTGAAATTCATATAGGCCCCCTGAGATAATTTTTCTGCAGAAAATTTCCGGGTTTGATCATTAAAAACCCACATTGTATCTGCCATAAATACTTGTTGTTCCTTTGTTAGATCTAAAATAGAAGTTGCATTTTGAGGTATTTTGAATCCTTGTCCTGTGAATGTCTGAATACTATCAATATGTGTATCAACAATAGAAGATAGTCTAAGCATTTTCTCTTTTTTTGTAAAATAAATACGCCCACTTCCCTCTTTATCAAAAACAAAACCGTCGTAAAACTGAAATCCAAATGCGCTGGCCAAATCTGCTGCAGCTCCGGCAAATGGCATATGATCAGCAATTAAAAACAGGTTTCCTCCAGCAGCTACCCATTTCTTTAAGGTTTTAATCTCTTTAGTCGAAAAGGCACTTTTAGTTGGACGAACAAATGGCGGATTTGCATCGTGATGTAGTGCATTGGAAATTACCAAAATATCGACATCAGATAATTTATCTATGGTAAATGTACCATCATAATCTGCTACCTGATAACCATCCTTTTTTAATATATGCGCAAAAGGGAGATATCTGTTGCTCCTCGTATGAAAATTGCGGTGTCCACGATCGATATAAATGGTAGGACCATCATCTTGCTCATATTTTTTTGAACTGATTACAGGATCATAACTGGTATCAGGAAGTTGCTGTGTACTTCCTGTTATCCCGGATAACAACATACTTATCAATACAGCATAGGATCTAATCTTTATGTATATCATATCTTACTATTGTTTATTCGTATTTTCAATAACAAAATGTCGTGTTTTAATAAACTTAGAGGGGTCATCCTTATCATATTCAAAAACAATTCTAGTTGCACCTCTTATTTCTACGAACTCATTATTAATTCCGTAATGAGCAATTTCTGTCAAACTTCCCTGTTTATTAAAGGTATAGGTGTCATATGCTCTTCCCCTATCATCTAACATAATACGCCCCTTCAGGTCAATAGTTGCGTATTTAATACAATTACCATTAGTGTCATATGTAACAACCCCTCCTGCACATGCTAAAAAAGAACCAATGACCGCTTCATTATTAGCGTTGTAAAATGTAAAACCAGTCAGGTTTAACGCTTCATCATAGACCGGTTTATCGATCGCAATTCCATTTTCTCCATTAAAATCATTAATCAATTGCCTCTTATCATTGATATGATTCATCGATTGCAATATTCCTTCTTTATTGAACTTATACAGAGTGATCAAAAAATGATAATATGGTCTCATGGTTACGTAGGTCCCTTTGGTATCTTTTCTTTTTTCTACAATCGTATGATCATCTACATGTTCCCACTCATAAGTAGCTATATTCCAAGTGTTATTAACAAGTATTCCTTCTTCATCATAAAAATGAACCCCTGTACGCTGCCCCAAATCGTTATAGGTATATACTTCTTCATATACATTCATACTATTGCGACATTGCTTTCCTTTGGGATTATAAAAGGTTCTGATTTCTTTATTATCCTCATAACGTATTTTAGTTCTGGAATGTATATTCCTGAAACCATCCAGTATTCCTACTCTCCTCCTACTGATTAATGTATTTCCTATTCGATATTCTATCAACGTTAAACGACCGCGATTGTCATATGACATCTTGTAATGATTTTCTTTCATTGCCCGTTCTTTACTAATTGGTATTCTGCCAATGGTTGCTGAATACGGAGTTTCTCTAAAGACAAGATGTTTGTAATACTTCTCTTGAGATTCCTGAGCATACAGAGTCATGGCTAACACTACGAATAATGTAGTAAGTATAAATTTCATAACTATTTGTTTTTTAATGATGAACAAATATAACTAATTAATTAGTTTTAACTAATAATTTAGTTATAAATATATTTTGATGTGGATTTATATGTCCAATCGATAATTAAGTTTTAATGCTACACCCCAGTTCTTTCTATGTATGTGTTTATCAAAATTATCTGTTATTACTAAGTACAGATATGATAATGGTTTGTATTCCCATTGTAAACGACTGTTAATGTTAAAGTTATTCAACTGTGTGTTGTACTGCACATAAGTTGTCCAATTAAATCGTTCTGAAAAGAAAACTTCTCCCGTAAATCTTGCCAAGTGGAAAGTTTGTTCTCCTAATGCCTTCAGGTCTATTTTATTGACTTCATATATCAACCTTAGTCTTGCTATAGGTAATAATCGGTATTCTATACGAGAAAATAAGCGGGATCGGGTTCCATTATAATACGATCCATGGCGTAATGATCCACCATATTGTACTTTTTTATTTCTTACAGAATTATATCCCGCTTGAAATGAAACATATCTATATACATCTGGCTGAATACTATTTCCATTTCGCAAAACATCAAATGCATATTTCAGATCATTATAATCATAAATCACGTTAAAATACATAGATGATAGATCTTTAAACCATAGTGCATTATTAAAAAAAGTAGAAGACTGAATCAATTTGCCATTTTCATTCCAATTCATCTCATTATCTAATAAGAGATAGCGATATGAATCAATGTGTTTTCTTTCTTTGGAGAAGTGTCGTAAGTCGGCTTTTACTCTCGCCTGTGTATAACCTTCCCTTACGACTACGTCATTGGTCGCATCATAATTAGTAAGCCTTGGTACAAATCCCACATCAGTGATGTAATTTCTACCAACTTTATGTACAGAAACATCAAAAGTAGTTTCTGCTGTACTATACCATACTCCCATATGATAGAATTCATTCTCCCCGGAGTACTCATTACCAAAACTCTTTCCATAATTGGCAAGTCCGGTCCACTTATTATTTGCAGACTTGTAATTAAGGTTAATTCCTGCTACTCTGTTATAATCATCTATTAGTCGCAAATTGTCCATTTCCTGCCGGTTGATGAGAAAGGCAGTACCTGTAAACGCATTAGAAATTTGATGCTGTGCTACAAAAGCACCATAATTTTGAGAGGGAGTGATACTATCTTCTTCTTTGGTAATAACATCTAATACACCTATTCTGGTCTTTTTGGTCAGATTTCCTGAGATTTTCATTCCTGCTATAATATCGCTTAAAGCACCTACCCTTCTTGAATAGAACGGATTTACCGAATTAATTCCCAATCCAGAAAACAAATCACTGTTTTCTAAAAAGAAATTACGGCGTTCGGGAAAATTAATTGCAAATCGCGTCAGATTAGTTACTTGCTGATCTACATCTATTTGAGAAAAATCAGGATGTATTGTTGCATCTAATTTTAAAGAAGATGAGATATTATACTGTAGATCCAGGCTTGGCGTTATAGTTGTCTCTTTTGTATCTGTTGTTGTTTTCTCATGATGATCGACAGTTATCGACGGGATTAAAGTAATTCGGGAAGCGGAAGCACTTGCCAACTGATCTATTGTTAGCTGTTTAGAAAACCGAAGGTCGAATATCCGATAATTTCGATCCATATGGGTATAGGTTGTCCACTCATTTCTTTTGATATCCCGAACATGAAACATCACCCCCCAATTCGTATTTTCTTTTTTATAACCTAATGATTTAAGGGGAATTTCGATTTCATATATTTTTTTATTCCCCTGTACACTGCTACTCCCCTTCCAGATGGTGTTCCAACTGGTATTCAGTCTAAAACTATCACCTGTTCTTTCAATCAAGGCATCAACCAATGCTCCTCCTCCATTTATAGCAAAATAATACCCACTTTGCTGTTGATTGTAAGTATCTAATGCCATTACGAAAGAATCACTCATGGCTATAGTATTCCAGTTGTCATCCCGTTTTAAAGAGCTTAATTGCACCTTAGGCGTTGTATCGTGGTATATCGCAGCTACAAAAAGAGAAGTTTCATTATAAAACATTTTTACTTCTGTTTGATTACTGGCAATCTTATTATTTTCTGGAAGGTAATTGGTAAAATTGGTATGAATGGGGAGCTTATTCCAAACTACTTCATCTAATTGCCCATCTATCGTTATTTCTTCCTCCAGAAAAGTAATCTGCGATTCCTGTGCAGATAGCCCATAACATATAAAAATACTGAATAAAAAAAATAGTGATCGTCTTGTATCCATTTAGTAAATATTATCGTTGTTTTATAAGGAACTCTTTCGTTTCTGTCGATAAATCTATACTGGATACTGACATGAAATTATAAAAATAGACCAATCGGGTTCTTTTGATATCAGAAGGTAAATTGACGTAGAAACCCTGTTTTGTCTACTATAAATCCCTATAAGGCATCGGGAAAACGAATTTAGGATACTAAACTGTCAAAGTCGATATTATAGTTGTAATTTAGCATGTCAATATGGACATTACTAAAAACTCTTTTTCCTTTTCAAATATTTCTTACCTGCGATATGCACTTTTCTGGGTATGTATTTTTTTGTATTTCTTTCTTACCACAGATATCATATATTATAATGCTGGGTACATTCAGATGTTTGAAAGTATTTTACTCATTGTAATAGGGCAATTTATGACGGCTCATATTACTCTTTTTATCCTAGCTCCTAAATTTCTGGATAAAAATAAATTACTTCATTTTTTTTGTTGGTTATTCGCTACACTTGTTGTAGTATTCGCTATATACGTGAGCATACGATCTTGTTATTACAACACTAAATACCTCGCTTTTTTTCCGGAAAGAAAACTAAAGTACATAACACAACCTTTATTAGAACAGCTGCTTAACTTTTCTACATTTATTAGTAAATGTATTAAGTTTATAACCCCAACCGCTATTTTACTAATGTATCGGTTTTATAAGAACCAACAGCAATTTCTAAAAATAAATGAGCAAAAGAAAATTGCGGAACTCGCTGTTTTAAAACAACAGTTAAACCCACATTTTTTATTTAATACATTAAATAATCTATATGCGTTGACGCTTAAGAAATCAGATCAGGCGCCTTTAATTATTGAAAAACTATCGAACATCCTGGACTATATGCTATATCGGTGCGGGGATAATTTTGTTCCTCTTCAAAAAGAAATTGAATTAATAGAGAATTATATTGTCCTGGAAAAAATACGGTATGGGAAGCGTGTTGAAATTTCTTTTGATAATCAGGTATCAGAAGCTGTAAAAATAGCGCCACTACTCCTTCTTACTTTCATTGAAAATGCGTTTAAACATGGGGTTACTCAAGAACTCAAACAGGCAGTAATCAAAATTGATTTGCGACTAGAAAACGATTTAATTGTATTTATTGTCAAAAACTCTAAACCATTAGAGAGTGTACAGAATACTGATAAGCAATCAATAGGTCTAAGTAATGTAAGGAAGCAATTAGAATTATTATATCCAGATGCGTATGAATTGGATATATCTAATGAAAAAGAACACTATACCATTATTCTAAAATTAGCCTCAAAATGAAATACAGCTGTATAATCGTTGATGATGAAGACTTAGCAAGAGAACTAATCGCTACTCACCTCGGACAATTGGATCAGTTCGAAATTATCGCCTCTTGCTCTAGTGCTATAGAAGCAAGTAAGGTATTACAGCAACATAATGTTGATCTTCTTTTTCTGGATATCGAAATGCCTGTATTAAAAGGTACCGATTTTTTCAAAAACTTACTTCATAAACCTAAAGTTATTTTTACCACTGCATATCGGGATTACGCCTTAGATGGTTTTGAACTAGATGCAATTGATTATCTACTAAAACCGATCGTGTTTCAACGTTTTTTCAAAGCAATAGAAAAGTTTTTGGCTACCCAACAATCTACCGCTGTTCCTGCTCCAACAGTAACTGCTTCTTCTCAACACACACATGTCTATGTGCGTAAAAACAGAAAGCAGCTCAAAGTCATGTTGGATAACATATTGTATATAGAAAGCCTAAAAGACTACATTAAAATTCATACCACAGAGGAAAATCATGTGGTCAAATACGGAATTTCTTCTTTTGAAAAAGAATTGGATGCGCGTTTTATAAGAACTCATCGCTCATATATTGTCAATAGAGATAAGGTCACTGCTTATACTAAAAATGATATCGAGATTGGTACAATTGAGCTTCCTATAGGTGAATATTACAAAAAGAATATTTGTGATCTATTACACTAATCCGCTACGATAATCACTATATATCTTTTTAAAAAAAAGAAAGATTTGTTCAGGTCTATTAAAAAAGTATCTTCGCGCCCATGTGGATGTATTTAGGCTTATTATCGGCGTTATTTTTAGGACTTCATAACTTGTGTAAAAAACACGCTGTCCAAGGAAATGAGGTGTTTCCTGTATTATTAGGAACTTCTGGGGCAGGACTTTTGCTACTCTTACCGGTATTTATTATCTCCCGAGTGTCTCCAGAAAACATGCAGCATATCAATCTCTATATAGCAGAGATTCCATGGGAAACACACTTTTATATTTTTATAAAATCTGCGATTATGGCGTCCTCTTGGGTTTTGGCATATCAAGCCCTGAAGCACTTGCCAATAACCATTGTTACTCCTATCAGGTCAGCAGGTCCTTTTTTTACTTTTATAGGAGCCATTCTACTCTATCAGGAACAGCCTAATTTCTGGCAATGGATCGGTTTTTTTCTTATTATTTTTTCTGTATTGCTTTATTCCAAAGTTGGAAAGAAAGAAGGAATTCATTTCAAGCGTAATAAATGGATATTTGCTATTATAGGTGCGACATTTCTAGGAGCTTCAAGTGGATTGTATGATAAGTTTTTGATTCAGTATCAAGCGCTTCCTCCTCAGACATTACAATTCTGGTTCTGCTGGTATGTAGTCCTTTTATTATTGATTATCTTAACCATTACCTGGTTTCCCTATAAAGAAAAAAGAACCGCCTTTATCTGGAAATGGAGTATTCCTGCAGTAGGGATTTTGCTTCAGACCGCTGATTATTTCTATTTCAGAGCCTTACAGGACCCAGAAGCATTAATCATGTTGCTATCCGCTATAAAACGGAGTCAAATATTGATTGCTGTTGTTATTGGAGGGCTTGTTTTTAAAGAAAAAAATAAGCGAAAAAAACTGATACCTCTCATCGGAATATTACTAGGGGTTGGTCTTATTCTATATGCTTAAAAAATACGATAAAAAAAGCCTTCGATTTATATAGGGGATTTGCAATTTTTATACGACATTCATTTGTAGAATAGATTCGTTTTTAAAAATCAATTCGAATTATAATCAATACCATATGAATAAAATAAGTATTGCATTCATTGCAGTCATTTTTTCTTTTTTAGGGAGTACTACCTCCTATGCCCAACTTACTAAAAAAGAATTGAGAAAAACACGACCTACCTATATAAAAATAGGAACGGGCATCCAACGGTCTAATTTTAGAGATTTTGCTACTTCTCCCCTGTTTTATGCTGGTGGAGGACTGGAATTATATATTTCGAGACTTCGTTTTGATGAGAAAAAAGAAGGAGAATATGGAATTCAATATTCCTTTGGATCTAATAGAGCTTCTTCTGGAACACATGAAACCTTTAGTAGTGTTAGAACGGTTTCTTTGTACTATCGCCAATTATACCAAATCCCATCTATTTCTAATGATTTATGGAATTTTAAAGCTGGGGCAAGCCTAATGGCAACAGGAAACTACAGGTATAATCCATCTTTACAGAATAATAGTACCGGTCTAGAAGGAATCATTAATCTCTTTGGTAGTGTCAAGGTAACTCGGGATATTTCCAGAAACAGAACTAAAAGCGGGAAATTTCTTTTTATCCCATATACATTACTCCCCCGAAAAAAAGAACTCTCTTTTTTATTAAATACAGGAATTATAAACAGTTCCTATAGAAACTCTTATATCTATACCTCATTTAAAACCTTCGATCATGAATTCTCTTTCTTTTCTGGTTTTAGAATGAACACAGCACTGACTTATACATCGTATTTAAAAAATAAGAATGCGCTTCAATTCTCATATGTATGGGATGCTTACAAAACCGGGGGAGATCTTGACTCCTTAGAAATGGCTACTCATAGTATTCGCTTTGCTTTTTTGTTTAACACTAAATAAACCTGATCTCATGAAAAATATATTAAGACTAATCGTATGCTTGCCCTTACTGTGTTCTTGTGAAAATGCCATCTTCGAAGAAGATATGGCAAGTACGAATCCTAGAGATAATTTTGATTATTTATGGAGAGAGTGTAACGAGAAATATGCTTATTTTGATTTAAAGCAAGTAGATTGGGATAACATTTATACTACATATGCTGCTCGAATTGATCCGAATATGTCAGATGATGCCCTGTTTACAGTAATGGGAGAAATGTTGACAGAATTAAAAGATGATCACACAAATTTGATTTCTAATTTTAATATCTCTTCGTTTGGTGTAGAATATTTAGGTCAGGATAATTATGATGAACGAATTATAAAAGAGCATTATTTAAGTGATAATTATTACCGGTCTGGTCCTTTTATTCATGATTTTATCGCCGACGGAACAATTGGATATGTTCGTTTTCCTTCATTTACCGGAACTGTAGATTATACTAATTTGGATTTTATTTTACAACGCTATCGAAATACCAAAGGGCTTATTATTGATCTGAGAGAAAATGGAGGGGGCGCTGTTAGTGATGTTTCTTCTTTACTGAGTAGATTTGTAACAAAAAAGACCCTGGTAGGCTACTCCCGTCTAAAAAATGGTCCGGGACATAATGATTTTTCGGATGATGAAGAAATGTATATCTCTCCAGGAGGTATTACGTATACTAAAAAAGTAATGATGTTAATTGATAGAGGAACATATAGTGCAGGGTCATTCACAGCATTAGCAACCAAAGCAATGCCTAACATACTACTAGTTGGTGATACTACAGGTGGTGGGTTAGGTCTTCCTAATGGAGGGCAATTACCTAATGGATGGCGTTATCGTTTTTCTGTTTCTCAAACTCTAGATCTTACTAAAGATAATCAATATGAAAATGGAGTACCTGCTGATATTCATGCTTTATTCAATTGGGAAGACAGAACGAAAGATGAAATTATAGAAAGAGCTATTCTGGAAATTTTAAATTAAAAGGAAACACAATCCGATTCGAATTGAATCGGATTGTTTGTATATCTTACATTACTTTAATTTTTTCTTTAAACAATACGCATAATATTCACAAAATAAATCACTTAACACTGTTCAAATACAACTTTTCGACTTTATCTCTAGCCCATTGATGTCTTCGTAAAAAAGTTAGGCTCGACTTGATAGATGGATTTGATCGGAAACAATTAATTGGAATTTTATCTCCTAATGTTTCCCAGCCATATTTAGCCACCAAAGTTTCTACTATATCGATTAATTTAATCCCGTGTAAAGGGTTATTAGGTTGTTCTAAACTCATATAATCAGAATTTATTTAGAGGAAACCTTTTCTTCATCAAAGGTATATGCTATTAATTTTTCGACAAGTTCTTCTTTTGTCAGATGATGAAATACAGTATGTACTTTTTCTTTAAACTCTGAAGAGAGTTCACGATTAGGTTTTGTTTTAAAAATTTTCTTAGCCCATAAAAACACATTATTCTCCTCAATTCCCTGAGCATCTGCTTTTTGAATCTCATTAAAAGTTATTCCTAGTTCTTCTTCAAAATCAGGAATCTCCTCCTTTTCTTCTTTAAGAAGAACTGTTAATGAAGTTCCTTTTCTTCCTGCTCTGGCCGTTCTTCCACTACGGTGCACATAGGTTTCATAATAATCTGGTAGGTGATAATGAACCACATAGGAAATTTCTTTAACATCAATTCCCCTGGCAGCCAGGTCAGTAGCTACTAATATATCAATATGTCCTTCTCTAAATTGCCCCATGATCCTGTCTCGAATGGGCTGAGATAGACTACCGTGTAAGGCTCCCGAAGAAAAACGATGAATAGCTAGTTTTTTAGCTAACTTATTCACTGCAGCTTTTGTTTTACAAAATATAATCCCTCGTTCTCCATATCTACTCGTTAGAAAATGCATTAAAACTTCCAGTTTCTCTATGGGATCTACCACTACATACTGATGATCTATTCCCTGATGCCCGATAGTCTCCATAGACACTGCAATTTCCACAACGTCTTTAGCCATGTAATTATGTACTAAATTCTTTATCGCTCCGGACATCGTAGCGGTAAATAAAATCGTTCTTCTTTTTTTGGGAAGTATTTCTATAATTTGATCTACTCCCTTTTTTTGAGCGCTTATCATTTCATCTGCTTCATCTAACACAAAATATGCTGTAGTGGTAATATCAATTGCCTTCCTTTTTTGTAAGTCAAGCAGTCTTCCCGGAGTAGCAATAACAATATGTGTTGTTTCCTTAAGAAGTTCTATTTGTGGTTTAATCGGTACTCCTCCGCAAATAACTGCCAGTGATACATCCGGAACACATGACTCTAGAGCTTTCAATTCCGTATAAATTTGCTGCCCTAATTCTCTGGTTGGCACCAAGATGATAGCTTGTATTTCTGACTTACCTGTATTAATCAACTGTAATAGAGGTAATCCAAAAGCTAGTGTTTTTCCTGTTCCGGTTTTTGCCAGTCCAACAATGTCATTTGTTTTTTCTAATACTACAGGAATTGCTTTTTCCTGAATAGCCGTGGGCTGTGAAATACGAAGTGCTGACAATCCTTTTTGTAGTGATTCCTGGATTCCTAAACTGGAAAATGATATGCTCATAAATAAAATTTGGACAAAGATAATCGTATAAATAAAACTTTGACCCATTATTGAGACTCAAATGCTTCGGGTTTATCACAAAATCAAGCTTTATAATTATTAATTATTCCTGATTTATTTCATAATTTTTCAGGTAGCTGTATAATCACTTATATTAAAAAAGGCAGTAGTATACTAAACTAGTACAGTCCTAAAGATGGTTTAGTATACTACTTTACATCTTATTGATTATTCTGTAAATTCATAAATAGCTTCTGTATACTCTTTTTTTCCATAATAGATAGTATCGGTTTTCTTTCTGTTATGAAAAATTTGTTTGTCGAGATTTGTCAACTTCCAATTGTTCCCATCTTCTGGATTTAACGGAGCAAATCTGGCTATTCTGGCATCTTCCCAGATTTCATATTTTGTAACTAATAAGGTAAAAAATCGAATGATCGGAGAAAACAGTCTCAGAATTCGATTTTTAATTTTCATCTGTACAAACACGTGAAGATCTACTTTAGTAGCTGTTATCGGAGTCATAAAAGTGGTAATAATAAACTCATTAGAACGCACCACTGTATTCGGTTTATCCGTCCAATAATTATGATACGATCCATGTAATGGTTTAAAACGAAAAACCCAGTCATTATGATAGTAGTCTCCTGACTTTAATCCATAACTCCACCTGAAGAAAAATGGTTGTTTTCTATATTCACAGGAACTAAATCCTCTGGTTTGTTCCTCTTCTATTTTAACAGAAAACGTAACAGTGTCTAATTTTGATTTTGAAGCACCTATAAATTTGTGTACCTGAAATGCGTGTTCGATCTCTCCAAAATTATCTAATACCACCTTTAGCGGGGCATTAAATTTCTGAGTAAAGCTCCCAATGAGATTAAACGCCTTGTTTGTAAAATCAGGAAATGCCTCATCCGGTACATCTTTATTTGCAATCCATATAAACCCGTGTTTTTCCCAGGTTTTTAGACTGTGCACTTTACATGTTCTTTTGGGAACTGACGGACTATACCCCTGCCCTTCTCCATTTATTGTCCATGCATGATATCCACAAACAATTTCTCTTTCCTTATTCAGTTTTCCTTTAATCAAATTAGCTCCTCGATGCGGACAAGCAGCCGGAACTGCTCTGGGAGTTTGGTTTTTATCTCTAAACAGAACAAATACTTTCCCGGACACAGTAATTTCTACAATTTTCCCTTTTCTTAATTTTGTTGATTTTAATACCGGATGAGGGAACCTAAGCACATCATTTTCTACTATATGTTTCATACAATTCGTTCTTATAATCAGACAATAGCATGTGCCATATGCACATGCCCTAATGTTTTTCCTGCTATTTCGCCACTTTGGGTTTTTAGGTATTTCTGTTCCAGTTCTTCGGGACTAAGATCAGAACATAACGTTAGGTTACATTCTGTCAAAAAAGTAGTTGTTTGTGTTGGTTCTAACCCAAATAAAAATGGTTCTTGAATCTTTTTTAGCCATTTTGCAATTTCCTCTCCTCCAAAGGTAGAATAGTCTCCTTTGACAAATTTCTCCAAAGCATAATCAAATACAATAGAACTTCCGTTTTTACAAGAACTAACAAAGCATAAAATATGTCTAACTACGGCCTCTGGCAAATAGTACGAAACTCCTTCCCATAAAAATAATGTCTTCTTATCGGTTTCAAATCCGTGAAATTCCAATGCTGCTTCAAAAGAATCTTTATTAAAGTCTACTGGTATGAAATGAATATTCTCTGGAATGTCTTTAACTTTTTTGTGTAAGATTTTCCGCTTGTTCTCTTGGGTTGCATAAAAGTCAACTTCATAGACATCAACTGATTTTAATAGATCCTGAAACCTAATCGCTCTGGTATCATATCCAGCACCTAAAATAACCAACTGTTCAATACCATTTAGTGCTTCTTTTTTTAATATTTCATCAAAGTGCTTGGTTCTGGTAATTGCAAAATGATAGCTTCCCGGAGACATCTTGTGCAGTATCTTTTTTAGAAGTCTATGTGGTCGTATAGATGTTAATAATCTATAGGGAGTGTTTAAAAAACAACTGGCCAAATCATCAGAACACCGCAGGTTTTTATCTTTTTCTTTATAAGCCGCTGCTCTGAGAGCAGCGACTGATTCTGCAGACTTTATCGCCTGCTGTTTTTTTCTATTCATGGTTAAAATTAGGGTTATATGCCAGAACGACTGATCCTTTGGATCTTCCTCCGTTTTTATCATAAAAAAAGATATCGGTATAGAAGAAAGTTACTTTACTTCTGGGGGTTACCTCTCTGAGAATAAGTTCTCCCCAAAATTGATCAGAGTCGATGGCATTCATAAACTTTCCTTCAATTTTCACGATTAGCATGGATGATAATTGATTGTTCATGAATGTTTCAAAACTAAGCCCTGTATCATCCCATTGCTGGAACATGGAATGCATCAATCTGTTTTTAAACGCATATGCAAACATTACATATGATAATTGATTAAAACAAATATTAAATTCCACAGCATTAAAATGCCCAGTATCATCTATATAGCAGCTGTTAGGAATTGTGAATTCTCCTTTTGCTACTAGTAAATTTTCGGAATTATCTTTAGAAACCGCTGTCTTTTTATGACTCAAAATTTCTGCAGATTTCAGATATGTTGTGGTTTCCATATAGGGTTTTAATACGGTTGCCACAAAAGAAGGGTCTATAGGTATACTATCTTGATCCACTCCTATTACATTATCGGGTGCGACGAGTTTACTCATTTTTGATAATAATTAATAAGTGAATGAATTATACAGCCTGAGTTTCCTCTTCTTTTATTTTTGAATGCTCTTCTGATAAAGGATATCCGTCTTTCAAAGTAATGCGATACATCATCGTTTCCTCTTCTTTGGTTACCTCTTGATGTATGTTTTCAGTTGGTGCTTTTTTTCTCCCGGAAGAATGCGCCAAAAATCGATTATCCCAGATGATAACATCTCCTTTTTCCCAACGAACTTCTTTTATAAATTCTTCTGTCTCTGCAAAATCGAAAATTTCTTGCAAGATTCGGGCAGAGTCATCCATTCCTCTGTCTTTAATTCCAATAGTAAAACCTCTGGTACCATAAATTGTTTTTTCTCCTGTATAAGGATGAGTCAATACGGCAGGATGCGCGACAGGTTCCTGAATATAATCGATCATCTCCAGAATTTCTGTAACATCCAGTCCTACATCATCCGGTCTTACCTTGTATCGATACCTTCCACTGTGCATAAACTCAGCATTTTCAATTTCATCCAGAAGATGCTTCGGTAGTTTATTATACACCTGTGACATATCTATAAATCGAGTTGTACGTGGAATACTTACAGGTAATATCTTAGGCATAAGCATTGTAATTGCTTTGGGATCTGGCTCAAAAGCTGTGTCTGAGTGCCAATAACCTCCTGTTCTAGGAACTCCGATTTTCTGAGTTTTTCCTTGTTTTACATTAGAAGAAACAAAGATTAATTCATGATCCGGATGATTATAATTTTCCTGAATGTATGGAATTGGCTCTCCCAGCTTATACGCTAAGTTGCAAAAATCTTCTTCTGAAAGTTCCTGATTTTTGATAACGATAATTCGGTTTTTGTACAAAGCGTCTTTCAGTTTATCAATCAAACTATCATCCGTTAAATTTAGATCTGTGTATACAGCAGATCCAATAGCTAATGGTTTTAAATCCATAAGAAATTTGTGTGTAATTAAAATTGGTTTATTAAACAATCTAAGTTGGTTACTTGTTGATTGTGCTAATTTTCACAATTTTATATACACTACAAAATCAGAAAAAAAGGAAGGTTAAAAAACGAATACTTTAAAACCGTAGTAAAGAAAAGCTTATGAATTTCTTTCAATTCATCTCATATAAGATGGTTTCTGCTCTTATCCGTTTTTTTCTTACAGATCAAAAAAGAACTATTTAAAACTTATATAAATTATGTATTACTGTATTAATATGATGTGCAACTATAAATTCTAAAAAAAAAGTTAATTTTTAACATAGTTTTGTAATCAATGCTAATTCCTGAAAAGACCACATTATAGATTCATCCAGTTTTTTACCTCATTTGCTTTGGCCTTACTTGAAACTATTCTTTCCTGAAACGGAGGATTTGTATTTATAATCAATTTACCATTGAAATAAAACTTAATATTGACAATTGCTTCCCTATTAACAATAAACTGCCTGTTTACTCTGTGAAAGATGGTAGGGTCTATTTCGTTCTCTACATCTTCGAGTTTTTTATTAACGATATGACTTTGATTAGAAAAAGTTACTGCTTTTACAATTCCTGTCTCTATATAAAAAAATGCTATATCCTGCACTTTTAGAGGAATGAGTTCATCTCTTTTTTGAATCAAATAGGTGTTTTTAAAACTTTTGTTTTTAGCCTGAATCAACTCTAACATTCCCTGTATGTGATCATCCAAAGGGGGCTGTTTTACTTGCATATTTCTATACTTGTCGATTCCTTCTTCTAATTCCTCTTCACTGATTGGTTTTAAGAGATAATCTATACTATTGACCTTAAACGCCTGTATGGCGTATTGGTCATAAGCTGTTGTAAAGATTACCGGAATTGTCAACTGCACCTGATCAAATATCTCGAAAGAAATCCCATCTGCCAGATGAATATCCATAAAGATCAATTCTGCGTCCGTAGGAGTTGAAAAATATGATACTGCAGCTGCTACAGAATCCAATACCTGAAGGACTTCTATACCATCATCAATACTTTCTAATAAATAAATTAAGTTTTCACTTGCTGCTATTTCATCTTCTACAATGACTACTTTCATGCGTTATTATTTTAAGGGTAGTTGTACCATAAAAACATCATCTCCATCACTAATCTTAATATGTTGATCTTTTAGTAACAGATATCGTTTATCTATATTGGCCAATCCCTGGCCGGTACTATCTACAAATGTGGTTCTAGGACGTATTTTATTTTCTACTACAATGTGGTTTTCTTTGATATAAATACTTACATGAAGAGGATTATTTTCTGATATTTCATTATGCTTTACAGCGTTTTCTACCAGTAACTGCAATACCATAGACGGAATCCCAATATGTAAATAAATAGCATCAATATCAATAGTAATACTGAAACGATTTCTATATCTCGTTTTTATCAAATAGATATAACTGTCTAAAAACTTTAATTCTTCTTTTAATGTTACCAAATCCTGCTGCCCGCTTTGCAGGATATACCGATACATAAACGATAGTTTATTGACAAATGTAGTTGCCTCCTTGTTATCCCTGATCAAAGAATTTAGCGAATTCAGAGAATTAAACAGGAAATGCGGATTAATTTGGTTCTTTAATGCTGATAATTCATTTTGCAAACTTTGCCTTTTCAACAATTCTTTTTCTACTAAATCCTGTTGGTGTACAATCTGATATCTCAAAATTCTGGAAATAAAAATGAGAATCAACAAAACAATACAATAGATAAAATACAAAAAGCCTCTTTCTATATCAGATAATATAATCTTGGTTATATATTGATATATCGGTATAAAAACAGAAATAATAATACTCAAAACAGCGATATTCCCAGCAATTAACACTAAAACCCTTACAATTCTATTAAGGTACTGATATCGGAGTTTCCAGTTCGTATTAAACTGTAATATCAAATAAGAGAAAACAAAGAAAAATAAAATACGGATCAGAACTCCTTGTATAGTAGGTGTACTAAAAGATTTTCCAAACGGATTTAAACCAAATAAAGATAATATTCTTAATAGATTAACTAGTAATGTTACTGATAATGCAATACTGAGAATGACAGATTGTTTAACTTTTTTAAACCACAAATTGAGTACGATTTTCCTTAGTATATATTTTTCTATTAAAAGCAAAATTAAACTAATTTATAACATTGGGAGCATATTTATTCAAACTTCTGATGTATTAATCATGATCTAATGCTAAGGTTCTGTTAGGGATTAATTGATTTTCTTTCTCATTGTCAAAAACCTAGAATCAAATAATAAAAAAACTGTTAAAGAGATAGGCTCCTTAACAGTTTCGGGGCTAACAAAACAATAAAACTAATCTAATAGTTCTTTTACGATCTTTTTTGAAAAATCAGTAGAAGTAGTTCCCAGAGTTTCTGGATTATCTAATTCTGTAGTGATTACTGAAATCAATTGATTTTTCTCTGGCTGTTTTAGATCATAAAACACTGTTTCCAGGATGTATTTTTTTCCTGAAGAGGTTGTATACATTACGGGAGCAGTATCTATATATACGGAACCATAATAACTGTAAAATCCTCTATAATATCCTCTTCTGTAAAAACCTGGATACGTGCTAACATAATATCCTGTACTTCCTGAAGCTGTAGTGGTTGTATATTTTTTTATGTCTTTTAATACCGTCATTACTACAACATCTACTCCTTCTCCCTTTAATTTTGTTTTTACATTTTCTATTTCCTCTGTTGTCAGATCATTTTTATCTGTACTTATGTCTGGAAATGTCTTATAACTAACATGGGCTGTATATCCGTTTTGATTCAACTCATCAGTAATATCATCCTCAAATTGTATTCTGGCAATATCATCTTTTGTCTTACACATCACCAAAATATTTTTTCCTTTCAGGTTTTCTGTTTTTATATCTTTCCATGAGTGTGTTACTTTTACTGATGAACATCCTACGAATGCAGTTATCATTATAACAAGTCCTAAAAATTTTCCTAGTTTTTTCATGGTTTCAAATTTTAAATTCACATTATCTATTTCATAAATCTCAATAGTAAATCACTGTTTTAGTTTGCTATTTTTGAATTATTTATAGTACAAATGTATGATGGTTCACAGCTGTGAAAATTGTATTTTTTAGTGAAGTGTCTAAATCAGATAGTGAAGTGTCCTAATAAGAAATTAAACTATTTCTGACCACGATCTAAAGCATAAAAAAACTCCTCTATTTTCATAAAGGAGCTCTGTGATATCTGGTATATTATATTTACTAACAGCTTAATTAATACTATGAATCCTGAATTTTACGCTTCTTGATTCATTAATAATATCCACTGATTCCGTACTGGGCAGTGAATGTTTCTTATCCTCGTCTTTTATAACGGTCATGTTCATTGCGTTCATTGCGATCATCTCTACGTTCTCTTTTATCTTCTCTTCGCTCCTGACGGTCTTCTCCTAATTCTATCTTGGTTGCCTCGATATCTTGTTGCATGGAATCAATAAACTCTAAAACTAGATTTTTATTGACCATTGCAGATTCAAAATCAGCATCGTCAAAGGTAAATTTATACGATTGTAAGTTTGTTAGAATCTGTTTTTGTCTTTCTGTTCTAGCTATTTGTTCTTTAAAATCTCTGACATCATCTCTTCGGTCCCGTTGATCATCTTTTAAATTAGCTCTGTCTCTTGCTAAATCTCTTTTATCATCTCTCCTATCGAATCTCCCTCTACTCGCATCTTTTTTATCTCTTTGGATCTCTCGTCTTTCTGTACGTATTTCTGCACTGCTTTGAGCTATTTCTTTTTTTGCTTTTTTTGCCTTAATCGTACTTTGTTTTACTTCTCTTTTCATATCAGAAATAATACGTCCCATTACTTTATTTGTACTGGCAGCATCTTTTTCACCATATGCCGTTTTGAATTGTTCGTGTTTTTCCTTAAAAGCTGCTAATTCCTGAATATCTCTTTCCAGATTTTTTTTCCCTTCCTGTATTTGCTTTGAATTTTGAGCTGCCTCTCTGGCATTTTGTGCATTAGTGACACTTATACAAAAAAAGGCAAGCGTAAGTAGCGTAATTATTTTCCTCATAATTATTGATATTAGTTAGACATGGGTTGACTCACTAGGTGAGATAATACTACTCCTGATCAAGCTCCAGCGCTGAAACATTTATAACTTACAAATCGTTTACCGAAAAACCAGGGGTAGTTTTCTCAATAAATTTAAGTCAATTTTACTATATATCAACTATTTAGAGCTTAATTAAAATGATTCTTAAATAGAGGTCTCTTTTTTTGTCTATTATACGAGTAAGACCTTGGATATAAACAAAGGTTTAATTAAGAAAGGGGAAAAAACTATTTGGAAATTTGATTTACATATTTCCCCATTACGATTGCAGTAATGACGACCAAATACATTTGTCCCATTAACCCTATTAAAATAGCTGCTTTTCTGGCCAGTTCTGTCAAAGGAACAATATCTCCATACCCAATAGTTAATAAAGTGATGTAGCTGTAATACATCATTTTTTCTGTAAGAGTTTTTGTAGCTATTTCTCCTGCAATATTATCATTAAAAGATCCTGGTATCACCATCTCTATGGATAAACAGATAAAAAAACCTATTAAACCTAAGGAAATATAACCGCTAATAAGACCGAGAATCACATTTTTACTAATGACAGCAGCATTCCATACCTGTTTGATCATTTCTATAGTTACTACAATATAAAAAAGAAAATATGCTCCTAATCTGACAAAATTGATCGTTTGACTATTTTGGTTTTTTATCATATTAAATCCAAAAACGAGCCCGGTCACGATAAGTAGGATCAGGAAGAACCACATCGTTTTTTTTCTTTTGGAAATTAAAATGATTCCGGCTGATAGATTAATTAAAAATAATATGGGAGATAATACGAGTTCAAAAAACACTGCAGGAACGACTAAGGAACCAAATAAAATTGCAATCTGACTAAAAAAGAAATTCTCAAATCTATATTTATATAATTTTTCCCACATATGGATACAAAATATGATATATTCTTATTGTTGTAAAAATACTACTTTCATTTTCATTCGCTCTTTTATTTTAGTGAGATCATTGACATAATATTTCTTTTTTCTTCATTGTATTTAAAAGTGCTTCTACATAGTTCCACAAAGTAGTAGATCCTGTATTCATATGTTCAATTTTGGCATAGATGGTATCATAAGGAACCGAGTACTCTACCCAACTCCCTCCGTCGTTAGATTCATTTTGTAAGACTGGCTGCAATCGATCAATTGCTTTTGCAAATGCAGCTTCCTTAGTTTGCCCGTATTCAAATTCTTTCCATAAGCTTATTAATTCTAATGCCTGATCCCGTGGCAATATTGAAAATATTCGAGTTGCTGCTCGTAATTCTTCTTCTGTATTATTGTGATTTTTTGTAGTATCGAATAAAAAAATATCACCAGCATCAATTTCTACCAGATCATGTATCAAGACCATTTTTAATACTTTCAACACATCTATTTCTTCATTTGCATGCTCTGCCAGTATTAACGTCATAAGTGCCAAATGCCAGCTGTGCTCTGCATCATTTTCATGTCGGTTACTGGCAAATAATTTTGTTTTTCTTGTAATATATTTTAATTGATCAATTTCCTTAATAAATGCAATCTGCTGTTTCAATCGTGTCATTCTTTTTGGTTTTTATTTATTTTTGATTGCAAATAAAACAATACAACCTTTTTTACAACAAGGACATTTGTCCGATAACACTATGTTACAAGAAAATCAAGACCTCATTTCATATATCTCCTTACTACAGAAAGAACATACTGAAATTAGTCTGGATTTAATCCCTCCAAAAAAAAATATTATAGAAGCCGGGAGGATGCAGCATAATGTTTTTATCCAAAAAGAAGGCATAACTAAATGTGTTCAGCTATTAGAGAATGGAACTGAATTTATTCAGGATTTTTTTGGTGTTGGAGGGTTATATGGAGAGATTGAATTGATCCATAATTCAGTTAGTAAATGTGCTGTTATTACCATTACAGATACATCTGTATATCGCATTCCTAAATCCCTTTTCTTAGAATTATTAGATCGCAATAGCGCATTTAATCGACTCATTATCGAAAGCCTGACTAAAAAAATTAGTTTTAAAGCAGATAGGCATTCTTTTCACCAATCACATCGCCTTTTTGACAATATTGTAAGGTTACAAAGTAACTTTCCATTATTCGATAGTAAAATATCCAAAGCTGACATTGCCAATTATTTAGGAATCACTCCTCGTAGCCTTACCCGAGTTCTATCTCAATTGTCTTCTGATAAATAAATTTCTATCTATAACTTTCCAACAACCATAGATGTAATAGCAACGGCATACATGTTTTAGTGCTGAAATACAATGGACATACAAAATAAAAGCCCTTATCCACAGATAAAGGCTTTTCAATCCTTACTAATCTATATTCCATATAGACTGAGAACATATCACATATGTTCTGATAATTAAAAATCGAACTTTGGGCAAAAAAAGGTGATTTTAATGGTCGGCAAGTAATACATATGAATTACTCGATACAGGAGAAACGCTGTAGGTTTTAACATTTCTCAATTTTTCTAAGTGTTTTTCAGCTTCCATAAAAGCTGTTTGCATAGCACTCAAATTAGAATTTTTCTTTACGGTGATTATTTTAGAGATAATATCTCCATTGGTATGCTCTATCGTCATTTTCCATCGTTTTACAGAATGAAAATTTTTAGAACTACTCTCCTTCTTCGTCTTCCCTTTTTCTCGTTCTAGCATCTCATGTTTCTCTGTATCTAATACTCGATTATTTTCTGAAGCTGCAGTCGCATAAAAACCTAAAAACAGCATAATTACAAATAGGAGTTTCATTTTAGTTGATGTTTTGATTTGTATGCTACGAATATACATATATATTTTTAATATTCAAATATTTCTTTAATAAAAATTTACTTGATTAATAAAAATTTATATGTATATTTGATCCTATGATTAATAAGAAGCTAAAAAAGCTCCTTAAAAAGAGTAAAGGAGCTAAGACGGTATATGGTATTTCAAAAGCTTTGGGGATAAGTCCTCAAGCCGGTGATTATGTTGTAAAGAAGAAAGATTTAGAAAGAGACTTCAAGAGATTAAAGGCAATTGCCGAATATATGGAAGTGGATATAAAGGAAATTATAGGATAATATGGGATGAACATTTACCCTTCAATTCAATTACTTCAAGTATATGTGTTCCGAGGTTTACTGAGAAATTAATATTTATTTTTTATCTACTTCCTGGTATAATTATTTATAACGGAATAGCTTATTTACTTTTATTGACAAAATATACACCTGTTAATAAGACAAAAGCTGCTACAGAAGATTGCATAGTGATTTGTTCGTTAAGAAAGTACCACCCCAGAAATAATGCTATCACGGGATTGACATAGGCTGCGGTTGCTACTTTTTCTGCGGATACATTTTTCAGCAAATAATTAAATGATGTAAAGGCTATAATACTTCCTAATGTGATAAGACCAAACATCGCCCAGGCTATGGATTGTTTCCAGATCAAGGGAGAGGTCCAGGATTCTCCAAAAAAGAAGCTTGTCAGCAATAATCCGCCTCCACCTAGAAGCATTTGGTATCCTGTATTAATCAAGAAATTAGAAGGTAATTCGACCTTAGCGACGTACAGACTCCCGTAGCTCCAGCTAATCACACAGGTAAAAATCATAAAAATAGGGATCCATGTTCCCTCCTGCTGAGTCAAACGGTCCTGGCTTACCAGAATATACATACCTATTATCCCCATTGCAATACCAATTAATGACATCGGTTTTATTTTTGAACGGTACAGTATCCGCATCAAAATTAAAACAACCAAAGGTTGTGAAGCAACCTCCAAAGCAGCCAAACCACTATCTACATATTTTAAGGCCCAGACCAGGACACCATTTCCATATGTGAGAAATAAGAAACCAGCCACCGTACAATGTAATAACTGCTTCTTACTTATAGCGAGAGAAACTCCTATGAGTTTTGCTAATAACAACAAAGAGATACCCGCAGTAATAAAACGGAATGCTGCTAAATAAAATGGTGGAATTTCTTCTACAATTACCTTATTTAATATATAGGTTGCTCCCCAGCATATATATACTGCAAAAAAAGCAAAAACGATTAATAAAGTATTTTGATAAACTTTCACTATTTATTTACGTAAATATTAGTTCGTTCGTTTTTTGAGAATTGATATAGCAAAAATAAGATTCTTTCAGACTATATAACTACTCCAGTTTATAGTTATTATGTAGGCCGGATTGGTTCTAAATATAGAACCAAAACCTGACCTTATTTTATCAAATAAACAGGAAGTAATATAAAACCTTACTTTGTGTAAGTTAATAAATGAGAAGTTATATTACTACAATGTTAATTATTGAAAATCAATAAATTACATTAAAAATATCATGGTTTTACAAACTATTTTTTATACATTTAATATAAATAAATACCACACTAGTAATAAGATATCTTGGGTACTTATTTATACAATTTTTTAAAACTTTCATTAACTTTTTAAAGCACAAAATAATATGTCTACAACTGTTTTAAGTCAGGAAGAAAAAAAAGCCTTTGTTTTGCCTCCAATTCACACTAAAGTAGGAGAACCTTTTTCTATTACTTTGGAAGATAATCCATCTACAGGATTTACACAAGCCTTGACAAAATTGCCAGCGCATATTGCGCTTATCGAAGATAAATATTTCCCGTCTAGTTCACATTTATTAGGAGCTCCGGGAACTAGAAAATTTACATTTGTTGCTCTGGAAACAGGAGAGGGTACTATAGCATTTAACAGTATCAAGTTTACACACCCTAAACCAACGGTAGCACCAAGAAACCCTATGCAAGAACGATTTGTTATTGTATCATAAAAATATCAGGGATTAATTAATTACCCCAATGCTTTATCTTTTAATAACAGGTGTTATATGTATGATATAACACCTGTTTTCTTTTTGTGTATATGGATTTTTATGACATTTGATAAGTATTCTACACTATTTGATATGTGTACGTTTCTTTAGTAAACAAGTATTCATGTTTATAATATAAAAGAGTGTAATTCTGTGTATCGATATCAATTTATCGATATTCGAGAAAGGTCTATTTTATAAACAAATACTCATCGTTAATATAGAATTTATTGAACGGTTATAGATTTTATGTTGCCTAATGGTATACTAAAGCTTATAGACAGCTACTTTATAGCTACTTTCTCATGGTGTTCTTTGTGTAAAAGATGCTATGATGACACCAATAGCTATAAAAGTAAAACTATGTGCGTTTTTTAAAATTCACTGTATGTTATGTGCTACTTATACATAGAGAGTAAAGAGGGTATAATGATTTATAAAATAGAACCTTCTGTTTGTTTCTGTTTTTAAAAACTACTTAGTTGATTAATTCTTCCTTTAAGTAACTCCAACTGAATATCTTTAAAGAATCTACGCTCATTCTTTTTGGTACTCATTATATTATCAATTTCACTGACATGGGACAATCCTAACGCATGACCTATTTCATGTGCTGTAGTATTGGTATACAAAAATTTATCTGTTATCAATACTCTGTCCTCTCCTCCTATTCCAGCAATTGCAAGAATGTTATCTCTTTTAATAATAAAAATACTCAGCTTTCCTTTTTTATGAAAAGAAGCGGTTTGATCTAAAAACACTTCTGTTTCTTTATACCTATTATCTCTGAGGTTAAACAATTCATCATTTATAAAATCTCTTGATTCGCCCTGTATCAATTCAATATTATACTTGTGAAAATACCCTTCGTTTAAATAATTCAAAAACTGGACTTCATCTAACTTATACATTGCATTGGTATAAAACCCTCCTGATGGTAGAACATATATAATATCAACTATTAATTTGTTTTCTATATTCTCCATTTGTATCAATTCTGTGGTTGATACATTCTCTTCTCCTTTACTACATGATAATAATAGTATTCCAATAAAAATTAATGATAATGTCTTCATAATGTAAGCTTGTTAATAGAAATTTCGGCATGGTGATTAAAATTTTGTACTTATAATAATTTTACTCATTCGTCATCAGTCATCAACATAGCCATACATCTTTTTCCCTTAACTTTACTAGAAGGCAATACTATGTCCCCACAAAAAATATTTTTTTTTGCGTATTTAAAATTGACCGTACGTATTATACAACCTTGTTATATCATGCGCTGACATGATACAAAACAATAGCTGATAATGATCCTGTTAATGTGGATACGAAATATTGGAGGGGGTATTATGTAAAGTAATAATATATCATTTGGGGAAATTACACATCTCAAAATCAATGACTCAAAATGTACGTAATTTGGATATATTTATTTTAGAGAAATTATCGTACTATGTAGAGTAATTACAATCTAAAGAGTACGTAAATAACATCTCAACTTTTAAAAAAATGAAGTGAAATAAGGTTTTCATAATGTGGTTTATTAGTAATTAGTATGTACGTGGTTTTATTCTATCTATAAATATGTTAAAAAATGGAGTACCAATAACTAAGAACCTAAACGTATGATTTTTGTGATATTTAAATATACAAAAAATCCATAAATAAAACAATATATAATTTATTGTTTTTTAGATAAATAACACTGTTCCTACGGTTAATAACCAAAAACAGACTATTAATGGTAAATAGCCTGTTTTTAATTAATAATTTTATACTAGTATTACTTTATTATAAAGGGTTTAATTATTTTTTTCCCTTTTGATGTTATTTCTAAGAAGTATATTCCTTCCGAGAATGCTTCGAGTATAATTTTATAGTTCGTAAATTTTTCTCTTTTTATTATTTTTCCTCTTGAGTTATATATTATATAAGATGTATTTCTGTCCAGTTTCTGAGATGTTTTTATATATAATGTATTATTAGTTATTGGATTCGGGTAAATTGTAATATCGGCTGTTGTATCAACCGGGATACTTCCTCCCTTTACAGCACTACTTAATGATGCCGAATTAATAGTGATCGGATAATCTTCGACCTCTCCATATGCGAATGTTTCGCATGCGGATGCCTGTCCATTATATTTCATAGCAACACGCATTCTGGTATTTCCTAATAAAGCCGTGGTCGGTATGGTAAAATTATATGAATGATTTGTACCATCTGATACATTTGCAGAAACAATCTCTTCTATGTTGTCAAATGTTCCGTTTTGATCAAAATCGATCCAAACATTCCAGTATTCTCTGTATGAGCGCCCTGTAAAACCAGCACTTAGAACGATTGTATTGGCTCCGGTTGTAACGGTTCCTATTTGATTTTCGAAATAAGCATACCCTCCATTAGCTCCGGTTGCATTAGAAATTCCTCCTATTTGTACTAAATCGATAAATTCATAATTAATATTGTTTCCTTTCGCATCGCAATAAATCAAAGAAGGTTCTGAGGTAGTAACCGATATCGTATTGCTTTTTTCTGAAACATTACCTGCTGCATCCATCGCTTTTACATAAAAAGAATATGAAGTATTTGCTGATAAACCAGTTATACTGTAATTTACATTTGTTGTTGTTGCTTCTGCTACATCATTTTTGAAAATAGTATACCCTGTCACTCCAATATTATCTGTAGAGGGCTGCCAGCTTAATTGTACTGATTCATGTGTAATGGCAGAAGATGATAAATTTGCAGGAACGCTGGGAGCTGTTATATCTGGAGTAACAGATTTTATATTAATATTATCTATCGCAATATCACTTCGCCAATTGGCACCTGTTTTTCCTCTGAATTGAATTTTAATTACGCTTCCTGCATAAGAAGTTAAGTCAATATTAGCTTGTTTCCAGGAATTTCCCTGATTTCCATTTTTACTCCATAGAGAAGAATAGGTACTTCCATCATCTGTACTAACCAGTAATTCCAAATCTCCAATAGCTCCTCCATACATATGGTATCCAAATTCTAAGGAAACTCCATTTAATGTTGACAGGTCTATACATGGGCTTGTCAATAAAGCTACTTTATTAGGACTCCCCGGAGGAGTAACATTCACAGAGGCCTCTGTATACATATAATAATTTCCGTCTTGCGCCGCAGAGGGTCCCGTGGAAGCCGAAGGGGTTCCTCCTGAATCTCTTGTCCAATCAATATCATCTCCTGTGCTATTTTCCCATACTCCCAATCCATTCTCGAAACTTTCCTGGTAAGGAAAAGTATGTATACCTGTACAGGCAGCTACTGATGTAGTCATAAACATGACAGAAGCACTATACGGTGAACTTATTCCTCCCTCGCAATTCACTCGTACCTGAACCTCATAAGAAGTTTCTGGTAGTAAATTAGTAATTGTAATTTCTGCTACAGTACTATTTTTAATTGTCCAGACCGTCGTCCCCTCTTTTCTATAACGCAGGTCATATGTTGCATCTGACGAAGCATTCCATTGAATGGTAGCAGCTGAGGATTGGATATTAGTAACTGTTATCCCATCAGGAGCTGTTGCATTTAAAGGGGTTAATTGCACATTTTTGATCGTTTTGCTTCCATCTGCAACCTGAACTCCTGTTACGGTAAGCGACTCATAGCACGGAGCTTCATATAATATACTGTACGTACCTGCTTTTATCAACCTGTAATAATCACCTCCCGGAAGTTCTGTCGGAACCCAGGAATCAAAACCTTCTTTTCCTATAATAGTTACCTTTGCAGCAATCGGCTCATTGGTGACTACATCCGTTACAGTTCCATGAATTCCATTTGTTACTTGTTTTAGAAAAGCGATAAGCGCTTCTTTATTGTAATTCCAGAAATTGACTAACTGACTGGCAGGAGGTGTTTTATTTGTAGATAATTCTACTGTTACCTCTCTCCCTTTTTTGAAATAAATCTGATAATCCTGTCTTCCCCCTTGTACTTCATACCAATTATATCCATTTGTTATTCCATTATTGCGATCATCAAAATAACCAGCCGGACTATCAGCCTGACAATGATCTCTATATTCTTCCGAAATATGCAAAAAATAATCTTTGTCAGGATGTGGGGCGGCATAAGTATCCCATGGATAATTAATTAATTCAATTCCTCCATGAAAATTGGCCGATAAGACAAAATGTTTTGAATCTGCAAAATTCATAAAAGCTATGGTTTCTGTCTGATAACTATTTCCATCAGGATGAGGACCATCTTCCGGATCAGGATAATTTCTATTGAGATCAACATTATTAGCATTCCCCCGAATTGCATTTGCTACAGAAGAATTATCCGGACTGTTTCTAAATGTTCCATCTGGATTCGCTAATGGGTTTATCCATACTTCAGTAGTATCTAATAATGTTTTTATTTCTGCATGTCTGGGATGTGAAGTATCGGTATATGCTTGTAGTAAGAAATCAATAAGATTGAGCATCATTGGATATCCTGCTATTTCATCTCCATGCATAGAAGAAGTGTACATTACTCTGGGTTCTTGCTCATTTGCATTGACATTATCAGATAATTTTACAAATAATAATGACTTGTCACCTTCAGTAGTACTTCCTATATTAACAACCTTACATAAATTTGGATTCGCTTGTGCAAAATTATTCATCATTCCCTCATAAGCTGCATAGGTTGGATATGCTGTTAGAGGGAAGGTTGCTGCTTTGGCCTTAACACTGGAAAGCATTTTTCTTTCTCCAATTTCATTATCCGCTTTAGTTACATAAAATTGTATTTTCTTTGTTAAAAAAGCATCGTATTGTTTTTGATTTGCCATTACTTTTACTACGTTAGTTTCTTCATCAAAATGAACAATAGATAATCCTTTGGTATACGATCTCAGTGTTGATTTTTCCTTAATTTTAAAAGACAGGATAACCTCTCCTTTTTTACTTAGATAATTTTCGGCTAATTTGTTGTAGTTCGTTTGTGCTGATACATACATACAGCATGTAAGCCACACAAACACGGCTAAAAGTGTTTTTGCCTTCATAGTTTTAAGAGTGTTTAGAAGTTTGTTGGTTTTATAAAAATCTATTAATTAATAGATTACTCATACAATGTAGTGTATTTTTTGTAGGAATTCAACTAAACACTACTTGTTAAATTAATTTTTAGACCTATTCAAAATACTTTTACCTTATATATTAATCCGATAATCGAGTGTTCTTACTACAGAATATATTTCAAAATTAACATTCATTCTTCGTGTAATATTTCTGTATAAATACCTGGTTTGTTTCTGTAGACTACTTTCTTTATTCGCTTTTTTATACTAAAAAAGCAGTACTAAAACAGTACTGCTTCTATATATATAATTATGTAATGTGCATTAAATTATTGCTGCTTCTAATTCATTGATTTTAGTATTTAAAATACTCATTATTTCTTCGTTAATTATTTTTCCATCGACAAAATTAGTATGAAATGACGGGATTGCTAAATCTGCTATAATATTTCCTCCTAAATGAGGAAAAGTAGTTTTTGCAGCTTGTAATACTGTAGCTCCCCCTCTACCACCTGGAGATGTTGATAAAAGTAACATCGGTTTATTTTTCCATACTTCTTTATGAATTCTGGATAACCAGTCAAAAGCATTTTTAAACCCTACAGCGTATGATCCATTGTGTTCTGCCAGCGAAATTACTATTGCATCAGCAGATTCTATCGTCCTATTCAGACGTACAGCCTCCTCGGGAATTCCTTGTTCTGTTTCCGTATCAATACTGTATAATGGCAATTCAAAATCATTCAAATCAACTACAGTAGTTGTAGCTGATGTAATTAAATTAGCTGCGTATGTTGCCAGTGTTTTATTTATCGAATTTTTACTATTACTTCCTCCTATTGCGATGATATTCTTCATTTAGTTTCCTTTTAATTTAATTATTAACTCTTTTAGCTTATTTGCTTCTTCTTTACTTAGATTTGTACTCATAGGCATATGAAAATCATTTACTTTTTTATCGAGCTTTTCCAAAAGTGCCAACCCTTTTTCTGTAATAACAATATCCATTTTTCTTCGATCTTCAGAACATAATTCTCTTCTGACTAAACCTCTAGAACTTAGTTTATCAACAATTCTTGTAACATTGCTAGACCGTTGGATCATATTTTCTAATATTTGATTCACTGATAAAGGAGTACCTCCAGCACCTCTTAATATTCTCAATACATTAAACTGAGGCTCATATATCTGATATTCCTTAAGTTCCCGGGAAATCTGATCTGTAAACCAATGCCCTGTTCTGATAATTTCTATTACCGCATTGAAATATTCATTCATAATACCTACATTATTTGTAGGTACAAATATAAAATTAAATTTTATGTAATTCTTTTTTTAATAACTATTTAACGTTTTTTAAAAAGCTTGAAATTAATGAGTTTCCCTTCTTTTTTGACCAAGAAAAAAGAAACCAAAGCTCCAAATATACCAAAGACAAAAGTAACTACAGAGTTAATAATAGCAAATGGATACGCTACAATGTTCTCTGCTTCTTTTTGCGGATCTAAACTTATCAAGAAATTCCAATAATCCACTGCTAAGCTATCATCTACGAAATAAACGATACTATCTAAAATAAAATAGATCAATATACTAATTCCTAAAACTAAAAATATTGCATTTCTTCGCTTACACCTTTTTGAAAATTGTTGCTTGAGCTGGTAAAAAAAAGGATTTAACCGCACGTAATTAATTAAAACAGTTAAGACTACTAAATATACTCCTGCAATAACAGACAGCAAGACTAATTCCCTGGTATTTAATCCGTTGATTTGCCATAAAAAGGTAGTTAAAAATGTCAGAGAAAACAAAGAAACACCGACCAGGATTCCTGTTTCAATAACATATACTAATTGTTTACTGATTTTATTTTTTTTCATGTCATTTTTTGGTTTAATGTTTTTAAAATAGATTTCGTGATCTTATCAAACCTCATATTTGTAGAGTTATCTAATACGACTACACACGCATTGGTTTTATGATTCTTAAGAATCAAAGAATTAGACGCTAACCAACTCCCGTTATGCCAGCTAACATCTCCAGCTAATACCCAACCGAAGCCGTAGTTTGATGGGGATCCGTTAGCTAGTACAGGAGCAATAAAGGCTTCTTTCATTTCTGAGGAATTCAACAAGTTATTTTTAGTCCAGATAGTGCTCCATTTTTCCATATCCGAAATACTGGAAAAAACGGCCCCATCTCCTGCTACACCATCAATCCAATTAGGAGTTATCTCTATTGGTTTACTTTTTAGAAAAGCTTCAAATCCTTTTGCTTTATCTTTTTCAAAATGTTCATCTGCTTCTGATAGTAAATTCCAAACTCTTGTTTCTTCTAAACCCAATGGCTGAAAAATAACATGCTTCATGTACTTCTCAAAAGAGTGTTTGGATACAATTTCTATTATTCTTGCTAAAACAATATAATTGGTATTGTTATAATAATATTCTTCTAGCGGATTTTTTATAATGTGATCCGGATATTGACATAGTAACTCGACCGCATCTTTTAATGACAAAACATACGAGGCTGTTTTTTTCTTTTTCTTTGCTAATTTTATATAATCAGCCCGTATCCCTGATGTCTGATTCAAAAGATGTCTGATAGTAACTTTAGGATAAGGAAAATCAGGAATGATTTGAGTTACACGTGTATCATAACTCAAATCATGTTTTTTAATCAACACCATAATCCCGAATGCTGTAAATTGTTTGGATACAGAAGCTAACCTAAACCTGGAATGCAGATGTAATTTTTCTTTTTTTAAATAAGATGTAAAACCAACTGCTTTTCTTAATAATGCCTCTCCTCGATCAACAATTAATATAGCACCATTAAATTTCTTTTCTTCAGTTAGTAAATCCAACCAATCCGAAATAGCCTCTACTACATCTTTTTCTTTTTTATGAAGCAACTTAGGTATATATAGTTCGTATACCCACAATATCCTAATTAATAACCCTATAAGAGCTATAACTAAGAGGATGATAAGAAAAATATTCATTAATATTTAAGGATTTGTTTTGAGTTTAGCTGTTAGTTTAATCTTACACCATTCGATAGTAGTATCAATCCACTTTAATAATTTGTCCCACTCCTTATTTGATAAGAAAAATCCTTGTAATAAGATAAATACAATTTGAAAATCATAAAGCATCATAAATATGCCTATCCCCGAGTGTAATAATATAGAACATACCATCATAGGATATTTGGTTTTCTTGAACCAGATAAGGAATGGATAGATCAGTTCTATCAAAATAGTTCCATAGGTAGACAGTGTAACAAATACTCCGCTTTGTACCAAGATGGAATTCCAGGAAGTTCCCTGAAAACGTTCAGACCCTAATACGTAATAAGTAGCCACTCCATTAAACCATACATCCGCATGAATTTTATGTACTGCTGAAACAAAATACACCAAACAGAAATGAGCACATAAAGAGTATCCAGCCAGATTCGATATAAAATTGGAGAACTTTTTAGCTTCTTCGTTTTTAAACTGCAATGGTTTTATACTAAACCGATTATACGAATCGATAAATATATAGTACAATACGACAAACTTCATAAGATTATCTCCCCCATTAAGTGTCAACCAGGCAAAGTTTTGAATGAGTTCTAAATGGATAAATAGTAAAATGGCAGTATATCTTTTTCCGATACCAAACAGAAAAAGAAGAATAACCAGAATATAAGAGAACATAAAGATCTCGAAATATTCCCTCATGACACCTGTATCTAGATTAAAATAATCTAATATAGCTGCTGGATCAGGATGTAAGAACGAATCTCCTTTATATAAAAGACCATTAAAATTCCATGTAATAATAATGTCTTTTAATAAGTAAAGCCCTATAAAAACCCTAAAAAAAGGCGCATAAAAGCTAAATCTATTTTCTTGACTAAATTGATTTATAAAGTTTTTCATTTTCTTTCAATTGTAAATTTATCACTCTTAAACACCAAACTCTCTTCATGTCCTGTGGGGGAATTCAATTTATTTCTATCTGCGAATTTTGGCATATCAATTTGTGTCATTTCAATTCTGACATAATAATTATTGATATCAATATGATTCTTCGCAGCTACAAAAACAGCATAGTTTTTTAATGTTTGAAAATTGGTTGTTGTCTGGGTATAAATCCTTCCCTTTTCTATTCTGATTTCATCAGTTACCTCTTCCATCTCTCCTACATCTTGTTGATAACTCAATGACTCATTAACAGCTACCAATCCATCAGATACACTATGCAATGAACTGGAGAGTACATAATCTAGTATATCTTCTGCTGAATTAAAAGGTGCTTTAGATGTTTTCATTCGCTGTAAAGGAGCGATAACCTCAAATGTTTTTGTGTCTGTAGAGTCTGATTTATTTTCAAAAACATAGTACAACCGATCATTGTACTTTGGCGGGGGAGCAAAGAACCCCCACTTTTGATACAAAAAGGTATCAAAAAATTCTTGCCCTTCTAGAAAGGATATTTTTATATAATTATCGGGTCCTACAAATAAAAGGGTTACTCCCCAATAGATTGCAAGACATCCTATTGCTATGTAAGAAAAAAAGTGTCTCATATCGTATGAGTATTATTGTTAGTAAACTTCCCCGTTGTATGATACGAGGTATTATATAAGAAATGAATATAAATTTCGAGAGAAATCCCGAACTATTTCACATCTTTACTATTGAGTAAAAACAAGCGGCTGTTAAAAAAACAGCCACCTGTCGTAGTCTTCAACAAATTATCCTAAAGAATGGATTTTTTGCTTTTTAAACACTTTTAGATCCTTAACATAATTGTTTTTGTGATCATTAACATTATCATATGCAAACATAATGTAAGTAGATGCTTGCATGATTACTTGCTCAATTCCTGGCAATTGTACTCTTGCTACCTCTCTGGTATACACAATAGCTCTACGTGTAGCTCTCGCCGTGAAACGCAATGCTGCTGCAAGAATCGCTGCTTGCTCAGGATTTTGATCATCAGCAGAAACATACGTAATAGTGTCTGCTGAGCCATAAAGATCATCACCTCCATTACTAAAGCTCATGAAGATGAACGCCATGGCTATCAATCCAATAGCCCCAAATGATTTGATTTTTTTCATGATTGAAAAAATTTAAAATGTGATTCCTACTCTATTAAAGGCTTTTCGGATTCCGCCTTAAATCAGATTGATATTAAGTTAAGTAGAGTAATATGCTTGCTATAGAGACATGATTAGGGGAGTAATTATGTCTATCAGGTAAGTAGGTTTATTTACTATGTCTCGAACTAAGAAAGTTCAATTCTTTATTTCAATGATAAGAGGTATAAAATTAAACTTAACTCTTTGATTTTAAAAACACCAAAACCTCAATTTTTATATGTAATATCCTTATTTTTAAAGTTTTACGTATTCAAAAAGCTTGTAAACATTGATAAAAAACAAAATATTAACCCTTTATTTTTAAAAAAAATAATTTTTCGGGTAGGGTATTTTCTTTTTCGGCTGTTATATCTGATAATTATTTATCAAAATGAAAAACAAAAACAAAAAATATGTATTGCGTACCCCTTAATAGGTGTCATTGTTTATTATAAAAATGTATCGTAAAAACATCCTGCACCCATTAGTAAGTATATGTTAAGTGAATCTCTATTTCTAAAAAACTAATTAGATAAATCACAAACTCATTTTAATTAAGCTTAACTATAAATTATGAAAAAAGTCGTATTTATTTTAGTCGTATTACTAGGACTACAAACGCAAGCTTCTAATGATAAGTATCGTTTATCATTGAGAGGCAATCCAGCCACTTCCATTGTTATAGGATGGAACCAGATTTCGGGTAGTAACCCTACAGTTTATTACGGGACTACAGACCACGGAACAAATTATGCTAATTACCCCAATTCCAAAACACCTGACCGAACTGTTTCATACAAAAGTATGAACAATAACTTTGCACGCTTAACAGGGCTACAACCTAATACTGCATATTATTTTGTCATCAGAGATAGCCAGGGAACCAGTGAACGTTTTTGGTTCAAAACGGCACCTTCTGATAACAGTCGATTATCTTTTATTGCCGGAGGGGATTCCAGAAATAACAGGACTCCAAGAAAAAATGCTAACAGGCTTGTTGCCAAACTAAAACCTCATGCTGTGCTCTTTGGAGGAGATATGACCAATAGAGACAGTAGCAGAGAGTGGGTTGAATGGTTTGATGATTGGCAATTAACCATTGCTAGTGATAAAAGGATGTTTCCTATTATAGCCACAAGAGGAAATCACGAAGGTAGCAACAATAGTGTTTACAATCTTTTTGATACGCCTTCATCCAGTGTCTATTATGCGATTACATTTGGTAATAACCTAATCAGAGCCTATACGCTCAATACTCAGATATCTATTTCTGGAAGTCAAACGACATGGTTAAAAGGGGACTTGAATGCAAACCCCAATGTAATTTGGAAAATGGCACAATACCATAAACCAATGCGACCTCATGTGGCAGGGAAATCAGAGGGAAATAGTCAATATAGCAATTGGGCAAAATTGTTTTATGACAAAAATGTAAAACTGGTAGTAGAATGTGACTCACATACTGTAAAAACTACCTGGCCAGTACGCCCTACTACGGCTTCTGGTAATGATGAAGGATTTGTTAGAGATGATCAAAAAGGTACAGTATACGTTGGTGAAGGTTGTTGGGGTGCCCCCTTAAGAACTAACAATGATAACAAGTCCTGGACACGAAGTTCTGCACGATTCAATCAGTTTAAATGGATTTTTGTCGATACCGAAAAAATAGAAACAAGAACTATAAAGGTAGACAACGCCTCTTCTGTTTCTTCGGTATCTAATGCCAATGTTTTCCAAATACCAGCCAACCTAGATATCTGGAATCCATCGACAGGAAGTGTTGTAACAATCACAAAAAGCACAACAGGAGGTGATACACAAGCACCTTCTACTCCCAGAAACTTAACTGTTTCATCAGTAACAGCTACTAGTGTCTCTCTTAGTTGGTCAGCCGCTACAGATAACGTAGGTGTCACTGGATATGACATATACAAAGGAAGTACAAAAGTAGCTACTGCTACTGGTACATCAACAACTGTAAGTGGTCTTACTGCTAACACCTCTTATCAGTTCAAGATAAAGGCAAAAGATGCAGCAGGAAATACTTCTGGGTATAGTAATACGGTGAATGCTACTACTTCTGATAGTGGAGGTTCTATTTATTGTGCCGCAAAAAGTAATAACACTTCTGATGAACATATAAGCAATGTCAAAGTAGGAACTGTATCCAAATCTTCTGGAGCAGGCACTGGGTATAGTGATCACACCGCTACTGTTTTTACTGCAAGAAAAGGAGCTTCTGTTTCTATAGAAATTACAGCGAGTTGGGCAGGAAGAAAATACAGTGAGGCATACGGAGTATGGATCGATTATAATCAGGATGGAGATTTCAAAGACTCTGGAGAAAAAGTATGGACTAAATCTGCCACTCAGACCTCTCCTGTAAGTGGTACCTTTACAATTCCTGCCACTGCTAAAACAGGTAAAACACGAGCTCGTGTTATTATGAGGTATAATACTGTTCCATCAGACTGTGGTACTTTTGATTACGGAGAAGTAGAAGACTATACTTTGAATATTAGCAGTAACGGATCTGGAGGAGATACTCAAGCTCCATCAGCTCCTACCGGATTAACTAGTACAAATGTTTCTTCATCTAGTGTTTCGCTAAACTGGAATGCTTCTACAGATAATGTTGGGGTAACTGGATATGATGTATATAACGGAAATTCAAAAGTTAGCAGTGTTAGCGGTACTTCTGCTATTGTTGGAAACCTTACAGCAAGTACTGCTTATCAATTCAAAGTAAAAGCAACTGATGCTGCTGGAAATGCCTCGGGCTATAGTAATACCGTATCCGTTACGACCTCAGGATCAGGAGGAGGTAATTGCAGTGGAATCCCGCAATATGTTGCAGGTACTGCTTATAGCAATGGAGAAATCGTACAAAATTCAGGAGATAAGTATGAATGTAAGGTATCTGGATGGTGTTCTTCCAGTGCCGCCTGGGCATATAGTCCTGGTAGCGGTCAATATTGGAGTCAAGCCTGGACTAAAATAGGAGCTTGTACAGCTGCTCGCACTAAGTCTGCATCTGTTTCTCTGGGTAAGAAAGGAGTATCTATCTATCCTAACCCATTCAAAAACAATTTTACAGTATACATATCTCAGAAACTTGATAAAGCACATATAACTATATACAACCTTCAGGGGAAATTAGTATATCGTAATGCACAACGAGTAGTTGCTAATCAGCTTACCATTCATACAGACCAAATGCGATCTGGAATTTATTTCTTAGAAATAAAGGATAGTAATGGTCTGATTAGAACAACCAAAAAGATACACAAAAAATAATGCTTTTAAACAACCCTTTTTTTGAGTTCCGACTTAGAAAAGTTTTCATAGAAGTCCATGGTATACCCCAAAACTTGCATACTAAGTAATGAAGCTTATTAATTAGGGTTGTTCTTCTTACAGCTAATATTATTTTACTGATAAAAATATACTGCATCGCAACAAACCCCTTAAGCAGTATACTAGAGATAAATGTTCCTCTCGATTATTAGGTAAACCACCTTGGTGAAAGTACGAGGCATTTACATTTCAATTATCGAGTAAAATCAAAAAAAGGCTTCTCAAAAGAGAAGCCTTTTTAACTAATATGCATTCGTATTATGAAATTCTACTATGTATAATCAGTAGATCGTCTTACTAGTGTCGACATATTAAAATTTATATCCCACTCCAAGACCAAACAACCAGGGATTAATATCAACATCTGCACCTACTGTTGCGCCAAGAGCAGAAGTTGCATCGACAGTTACATCTGTCTGTAAAAAGATTTTCTTTACATCTACATTCAGAAACCATTTATCGGTTAGATCGTAATCAATACCTGCTTGTAGTGCGAAACCAAAACTATTATCATAATCAACGTCATTGGCTACATCTCCTTCATCAACACCATAAAAAATAGTATAGTTAACCCCGGCACCTACATATGGCTTTACTACTAATTCTGTAAAATGGTATTGAAGGGTTAATGTCGGTGGTAATAACCATACATGTCCCAGGTCAATATCTCCTGGCGCAGTCGAAATAGCTTCTACATTATGTTTTGTAGTCCCCAATATTAATTCCGCAGCGATATTCTTTGTGAAAAAATAAGTAATATCCACTTCTGGAATAACCGAAGTAGAAATATCTACATTCCCTCCTATAGTTTCTATAGTTGCACTTTCATCGGGATTAACAACTACTCCTCTAACTCTAATCTGCCACTTACTATAATCCAATCCTTCTTTCTTATCTTCCTGAGAATATCCAGAAAAAACAAATGTAACAACCACCAATAAACTTACCAATACTTCCTTCATTGTGTATTATTTTTTAAATTAATTTTTGACCAAATTATTATCATAATCCTTGTTATTTTATGACAAATATCATGACTACGCCTCTGCCCTAAATGGTAATATGAAGGAATGAAAATGAAAGTATTTAGAAATACTTGTAAATCAACAATAAACGACCTTTTTATCTTAAATAAATAAGTTTATATTAAAATTCATAATGTTATGTTAAATTAATCTTTAACTTAATAACTAAGCTACATTATAAAACGTGGATATAGTATTCTTACACACTTTTTGCTCTTTTGCTTTTTCTTAGAACAATCATGCATAACACCAATTGCAATACTAGTGCCAATCCATTAGTAATCCAAAGGGCTTCTGCTTTAAACCGGACTCCATATAAAGCCCAAAAACCATAAACGAATACCCAACCTATTACGTAGCCAGCTGATAAGCTACTTTTTTCTTTCGATTTATATTCTTTAGAAATCTGTATTGCGGTGATAATCGAAACAGAAAAACCAACTATTAACCCCATTACTTCAAACGCAGAAGCGGGAATTTCATAAAACACATTCATTCATTTATACTTTTTTAACTATTCTACAAGGATTTCCTACAGCTATAGTGTTATCAGGGATATTTTTGGTCACCACTGAACCTGCTCCTATAGTAACATTATTTCCAATGGTCACCCCTGGTAAAATAGTACTATTCCCTCCTATCCAGACATTATCCCCTATTGTTACCGGTTTGCCATAAGTAGTAAATGTAGCTTGATCTTTCGTTGGGTTCTTTACTAACCTTTCATCAGGATTCACTGGATGTGTTGCCGTGTAAATCTGAACCGCCGGGGCTATCAAAACATTTTTTCCGATGGTTATTTTATTAACATCTAATAAAACACAATTCATATTTATTAATGAATTTTCTCCTAAGCTGATATTTTCTCCATAATCACAGAAAAAAGGAGATTCTACCCATACTCCTTCTGAGATGTTTCCTAATAAGTCTGATAAGATTGCTTTTCGGGTTTCCAGATCTCTAGAATCAAGAGTGTTAAGTTTTGATAATAGTTTTCTCGCTTTATGATGCATTTCTAACAATTCCGGATCCCTGGAATTATATATCTTTCCTGCCAACATTTTTTGTTTTTCCGTAGTACTCATTACTTACTCATATATAATATTACAACGGCAAAAATAGAAGCTATTCTTTACATTTTATTTTACCTATGTTAAAAAGTACGGTGGGATCTCAATCTACTTAATGTAACTTGAGTTACGCCTAAAAAGGAAGCTATATACCCTAATTTTATTCGCTGAAAAATATCTGATTTTTCCGCTACAAAATGATCATAACGTTCCTTAGCGGATTGCGTAGCCAATGCGATATGACGTAATTCCAAATCTAAGAAAGCCTTTTGGTGGATTACACGAGACCAATTAGCGATTTCTATATTAGTATGATACAATTCATTTAGCTCCTGTACAGGAATTGCATAAATAATAGAATCTTCTAATAAGTCTACATACTCAAAACCTGGTCTGTTTTCATAACAACTGAGCATCGAAAAAGCAAGTTCCCCTTCTTTACTAAACCAGGTAGTTGTTTCTTCTCCATCAAGAATAATAAATGAACGAGTAAGTCCTTTTTCTATAAAATAATAGTTTTTATCTAACGTCCCTCCCTCAATTAAAAGATGTTTCTTGGGAAGTTCTAATTTAGTCATCTTGCTCGTCAACAATTCAATAGAAGAGGAACTTACCGGGTAGGCTGTTTTATTACTGTGTATAATGGTATTCAATGGGAAAATATAATATTTAAAATAAGAATTAAATCTAGTGTAGCTATTATCTTTTTAAAATGAATTATTTTTATTAAAAAAAGTTAAAACAAGAAAACAAAATGCATCATTTAACATATTTTAACAACTATATTATTGATTTTTAATGATTTATTTGCAAAAAATAAATTTTTTAGTTTCCTTTGAACAAACATTAATCATTTTTAATTGTTTTAATAGCTAAACGAAGAGAGAATAACACTAATCATTTTCATAGTAGACTTCTCTCTTTTTTATTTTACATTTTTCTAGCCAGTCAATATTAGTTACAATTAACTTCACCACACTACTTTTAAAGATATTTTTAACATCTATCACCTCAAATAGTGTAACTATCTTATCCGTAAATATTACTTTTTAATCATAAAAGTGTGTACGAAAACGTTTTCGCGTTGTAGAAAAACTTCATATTCAAAATATTTTTTCAAAAAAATTGAACTTCAACACATTAAAACTTTGAGATCTTCACTTTTTTTCTACTTTAGCTCCCATATTACACCCATAACAATATGAATATAATACCCACCAAGTATCTTATTACCTTATTCTTGCTTATTACCATAAACATGCAAGGATTCCAAAATAAAGATCCTTTAACTCAAGAACAATTAACTACGGCTTTAGACTCTGTTGAGTATTGGATAGAAAATGATTATATCACCAGAGCATTAAAAGAAATTGACAAAGTAGAAAGTGCTGCTGTACTTAGCAGAAATCAGCATTTTATAGCCAGAGCATACCGATTGAGAAGTGCTGTAGCTCTTTATGTAAACGACTATAAAACCTTTAAATCATATTTGGATAAAGCTTCTGATTGGCAGGACACAGTTCAGGATCCTTATGGAGAGGTTTTTGTCAATAACCTTAAAGGGCTTTATTACAAAAAAGTAACAAAGGATCTTGACCAAGCCATTGTATACTTTAATAAAGCAGTAGAAGCGGGAAATAAACCAGCATATGAAGAACAAATAATTGATATCTATTTTAACTTAACCTCTATACTATACAGCAAGAAGGAATGGGATGCCTGCTATAAGATGTCTCAAAAAGCGATACGGTTAGCCGAAAAATACACCAAAAACAGTCGGCTGGTTCGCCTCTATTACTATTGTGGAGTAGCTTGCGCCAATACAGACAGATTTGATGAAGCATTAGACTATTATAAGAAAGGAGAGCAAATAGCACTTCAGGAAATAGATACAGCAAAAACAGTAAATAAAACCAATTATGTAATTTATCTATCTGGTTTAGCAAATTTATACGATCGTAAAAAGGATTATAAAGTAGCTAATCAGTTTTATCAAAAGTACTTTGTAGAATTAGCACATCAGAATAATGCTTTTCTCGAAAAGTATAGCAATATGATGAAATCGTATAAAAATCTACAATTACGAGAAAAAGAAAGCGAAAAAATGTTGGTAGAATATCAATACCAGCAAACGCAACTAAAACTCAATAAATATCTGATATTTTTGGGGATTGGGATTATTATTGCCCTGATCTTTGTCATCTTACTTCAATACACCAACTCTAAGCTAAAAACAGAGAATAATAAGCTTCTCAAACAAAAAAATGCGGAACTACAGCTAGCAAAAGAGAAAGTAGAAGATGCTTACGCTAAAAAAACATTGTTTGTCAACAATATCACACATGAATTAAGAACCCCTCTTCATGCGATAACAGGTATTGCTCACTTACTGGAGCAAGAAAACACAAATAGAGAACAACATAAGAGACACTTGAAGATATTACAGTTTTCTGGTAAATATTTGCTTCGTTTTGTAAACGATATTATAGATATCAATACTACAGAAACTTCTGAAAAAACCACCTTAAAAAAAGTAGATATTGATGTAAATAAATTCATCAATACAATTAGAGAATCTATCAGTTATTTTATTACAGGAGAATACAATAACAGCTTTGATTTTGTCATTGATAAAGCACTTCCCAAAACGATTATTAGCGATCCCGATTCTTTAGCTAGAGTAATTATTTCCTTATTATCTCACGTCGCAAAAAACACTGAAAATGGAAACATATTGTTAGCCATCAAAAGTCTCGATACCGATACTTCTGATTGCAGAATCCTGTTTAGTACTAACTGTAAAAACTTATACCTTCCTGAAGAGAGAATTCAGGAATTAAAAAAATCTTTTACAGAAGGGAATTCTGCCATTTTTACTGCATTGTCAGATAAGCATAACCATTCTGCAGTTGAATTAGTAATGGCTAATAAATTATTGTTACAATTCGACAGTTCTCTAGATTTATCTTCGGATAAGGAAAATGGAAGTACTTTCTCTTTTATTGTAGATTTTGCATCGCCTGATAAAAAAATAAAAAAGAAAGAGGAAGTCATTGTTAATAAAGATGGAGTTAAAATTCTAATTGTAGAAGATAATCGTATCAATCAATTAATAACCTGTAAAATAATTAACAATTTTGGGTATTATTGCGAGGTGGTTTCTAATGGATATGAAGCACTCGAAAAAACAGAACAAGAATCATACGATCTAATTTTAATGGATATTATGATGGATGGGATCGATGGTTTTGAGACGACCCGTAGAATCAGAAAAAAAGGAATTAATACCCCTATCATTGCACTAACGGCAATCTCCAAGGAAGAAAACAAACACTTCTTTGAGGAAGTAGGAATTAATACTGTAATTAATAAACCTTTTGAACCTTCTATGCTCCGTATCCAAATAGAAAACTCATTGACCTAAATTTATCACTGTATTCAGAAAAAAATGCACTATTTTAATATCTAATATTACTCAACCATCCCCGTTGAAGGTATCATTTCTATATCATTAATCATAAAAGCAGTTATTTCTTATAATAATGGTATAGAGATGGTACACCTAAGTATGATTTTCTACTTCTTTTTGAAGAACAACAGAAGGAATAATGTATCCGTATAAAAAGGATTGAAATCAGGAAACAACACTAAGTTTACTTTCAGCATCATTTACCCCTAGAAATAAAGAGATTTCTACTTACTAAGTATATCTCCAAAAACAGGATGTTTACACTGCTTTTTTGTATCACTAAAAGAACTCCTTAAGGGGATTACCATTTAATTTTCAATTAATTACCATATCGTTTTCTTTGATATAATTATTACATTAATCATAGCAAACTAATAAACTCACTTTTAAAACCATACATATTATGAATTCTTTAAAACCCATTATCATTTTATTATGCATTCTTGCATTTATACCATCAAATGCTCAAGTACATATCGGTCAGGGGGTCACCTCTCCTAATGACTGGGTAGATTACACCTCTTTAGGGATTTACGTAGATGTAAATACCAGTGCTTGCAAATTCAAAACAACTCCTCACTACCTGGTTACCATTGAATCTATTACTAATTCAGGCTATCATTGGTACACAGGTGGAGTTCCTGCTATTTATAATCCTACTCCTACTGGTTTTAGAGTATATCTGAGATGGATAGACCACCCAAGTGATTTACCTTCAATAGGAGGACTAGGATTCCCCAATCCACTAAGAGCAGATGCTGCAAAAAACAGAGGATGGGTAATTCGGTGGACAGGAATAGAGCAACGAGATTGCGCTCCTGGATCCTTACCCTCACGTACTATCGAAACTTCTGGTAATGCTTTTGGAAAAACAACTACTAAACAGCTTGATCAACCAGAAATCAAAGTTAGTCCGAATCCTTCTAAGAATAGCATAGAAATTATGGTATCAGATATGACATTAGAAAAAATAGAAATATATAATCACAATGGGCTTCTTCTTTTAACTTCTTCAATAAAAACAATAGATATTAGCCAACTTCCCGAAGGGAATTATATAGCAAAAATATACACAGAAACAGGAAGCTATAGCAAACAATTTATAAAATAAATGTGATCCCCTTGATAAGGTTCACTAGTCATATTTTGAAAAAGAGAAGTGGTTATTTACTGAGTCCGTTACACCTGTTTTTAGGTGGTGGACTCAGTTTATTATATCGATCTTAAAAAAGTAAACTTACTTAATGCGGTACTTAAAAGTTGTTTGCAAAATATGATTACTGCGGTGATTTGAATTACCGATAGGTCCATGGTCATTCATATACCCTATCCCTAAACTTCCTCCTTTAATAAGTGGATATGATAATCCTACGTAGAACCAATTCTGATTCAATGACCTTGGAACAATTCCCTTTTCTGTAAGTAACCATACTTCATCAAAAACGGCAAGCTTAAGCTTTTTATCTTCTGTAACAGTCACTAAAGGAATTGTCCAGCTCAATCGGTATCGAAATCTATTAGAAAACTCTGTATCACCGATAGAAAAACCCCCAGTATTATCTTGCAAAACAGTTTCTATAAAACGATGTTCCATACGAAATCTGTGTTTTACTGAAGACTTTCCATATACACTAGACAAAACCACTTCTTCCCAAACATTATTCTCCTGGAAATCTATTGTTTCCCTGTAATTTTTAATATAGGAATATCCTCCTCCAATTTTCACTCCTTTGGTTACTTTATAATGTATAGACGGACGAGCGATAAACTGCTGCCAATCAGAAAAAAAGTTTGTTCTCCGAAAATGAAGCTCATTTTCTACATAGAATTTAGGACTGATCATATAATCTACAATTAGAGAATTCCAGGCACTGTAACTTTTAATATCTTCTTGTGCAAATGAAATTAAAGGAACGAGTACTAAAACGTACTTAAAAATAGATTTCATAAAAGTGGTGTTTTGTGATATATTTAGTCTACTAAGATTAAAAAATAGTTTGGAATTAAGCCCTTCAAATGAAAAAACTTTCAATTATCGGATACTCTCCTTCCCCTACTGAATATCAATAGTATTAACATTTCAAATTTACTAGTATTTATTGTTTTCGAAATATTTTTCAAATGTATTTTTTTTTAAACATAGTAATAGTAAATGGACTATTTATATCTAGAGTATTACATAAGTTTTATAATATTTTGTGTTTTATTTAAGAAAAAACACGCACTTTCTCTGTAATATTACAACAACAATGTTTGTATACGATTGCAATAATGAAAAATCATTATAATAGTTAATCACAGATAAAAAAACATCATCAATCATAATAATAAACCAATTCGATTGTAATATCTGAAAAATGCAGATTCATAGTTCTATATGAAAGTACTAAGTATATCATATTACAATTAATCATTATGTAAATTTCATGGGGAAGAAACTACATTATCAAAAAAAAGGAACATCAAATATGTATTCACAATGGCAGGTGTTCGATTATATTCAATACACACATTTTGGAAAAAAATAACTAGTAAGGTTTCTGGTTTTCTTATACTAAGAACCATCTATTGCTAACATCGCCAATCAACGTGTTATAAGTCAATGATTTGCCTAACAGTTGGAAAAAATCAAACGATAGAATCCATTTTTATTACACAATTAACAACCAATCAAACCTCGTAATTAGGATTCGTTACGAGGTTTACACCCAGTCAACAAGTTAAAAACCAATACATTAAAACATTTACAATGTTGTGCAAAAAATAAAACTAATAGTATTTAAGTATAATTTAACATGGATATTTTCTATATTAATAGTAATACTATTAGTTTTGCCACAAATTATATTATTATGGATCAATTACTTTCTAATTTAAAGATTAGTATCGCCGATAAAATATATAGTAAAGACCCTGAATCTTCCGATTTAGGGAAAAGAATTATTGAGCACAGCATTCTTTTAATTGATGAAATTGGCTTTGATAATTTTACTTTCAAAAAGCTCGGAACCAAAATAGGATCGAATGAAAGTTCTATTTATAGATATTTCGATAATAAACATAAGTTATTACTATATCTTACATCTTGGTATTGGGGATGGATTGAGTATCACCTGGTATTTGCGACACACAGTATTACAGATCCTATTGAAAAGCTAAAAAAGGCTATAGAAATTGTTACCAAAACAACCCGGCAAGATTCATCATTTACACATGTTAACGAGGTGATTCTAAACAAAATAGTCATTAATGAATATTCTAAATCATACCTAACCAAAGAAGTTGATGAGGAAAATAAAGAAGGGTATTTCGTCATATACAAAAGACTTGTTACCCGAATAAAAGACATGATCACCGCTGTAAACCCAGCGTATGAGTTTTCTTCCAGTCTTGCCAGTACTATTATAGAAGGAGCCTTACATCAACATTTTTTAAAGGAGCATTTCGCGTCACTTACAGATTGTTCTGATAAAGTATCCCCAACTATTTTTTTTACAAACCTTGCTTTAAAAACATTAGAAAAATAACGAATGAATAAAAAAATAATGACTGCGTGGCAACGCTTAATAGGCTTAATGAAGTTAGAAAAAAAAGATATCATTCAGATATTTTATTATGCAGTATTTTCCGGGCTGGTGAGTTTATCCCTTCCTTTGGGAATTCAAGCTATTATTAACCTGATGCAGGGAGCACAAATAAGTACTTCCTGGATCGTTTTAGTCGCTTTGGTTACTATTGGAGTGGCATTTGCAGGAGCTCTGCAATTAATGCAAATGCGAATTATTGAAACCATACAACAACGTATTTTTACCAGAGCATCTTTTGAGTTTGCATATCGCTTTCCTAAAATAAAAATGAGTGAACTCCGCAACTATTATCCTCCGGAGTTAGCAAACCGATTCTTTGATACACTAACTGTACAAAAGGGGTTTACCAAAATACTAATAGATGTTCCTACGACCATCTTACAGATTACTTTTGGTCTTATATTACTATCCTTCTATCATACTTTTTTCATTATTTATGGAATATCACTCCTCTTTTTGGTATATATTGTATTTAAACTTACAGCTCAAAGAGGATTAGAAACAAGCCTAAAAGAATCTAAAAACAAATATAAAGTCGCACATTGGATCCAGGAAATAGCCAGAACTGTTATTAGTTTTAAATCCTCTGGAAAAACCAATTTGGCGATTACCAAAAATGATAGCTTAGTCAGTGATTATTTAAAAGCCAGAGAAAGCCATTTCAAAATATTGATGATTCAATTTATACAAATGGTTGGTTTTAAAGTATTAGTTACTGCCGGATTACTAATTGTCGGAGGTATTCTGGTGCTTAATCAGGAAATGAATATCGGACAGTTTGTTGCTGCTGAGATTATAATACTATTAATCATCAGTTCTGTAGAGAAACTTATTTTAGGGCTTGAATCCTTTTATGATGTACTAACCTCTCTGGAAAAAATCGGTCAGGTAGTAGATAAAGAATTAGAGAACCAAGAAGGGGTAAAACCAACCTTTACTGCTGCGGATTTCTCTGTAGAATTAGATAGTGTATCTTATTTGGTTCCTGATAAAGAGGAACATATTTTACAGAATATAAACTTAAAAATAAACACTAAAAGTAGAATTCTTATTCAGGGAGAAAGTGGTTCCGGAAAATCGAGCTTACTCCGGGTAATTGCAGGAATTATTGAACCTACAAAAGGTAAAATGTATGTAAACAGTTTGTCTTTGAATGGAATAAGTCTTAATTATTACAGAGGAAACCTGGGATTATCACTATCTGAAGAAACTCCATTTGAAGGGAGTATTCTGGAAAACATCACTTTTGGAGATCCTTCAATCACAGAAGAAACCGTTCTATGGACGTTAGAAAAAACCGGACTTATTGATTTTGTAAAAGAGCAACCCAAAGGATTACATACAATTTTATATCCAGAAGGAAAACAAATGTCTAACACCGTCGCAAAGAAAATTGTATTAGCCAGAGCAATTGCTCAAAAACCAAAATTGATCATCTTGGAAGATCCTTTTGATCAGTTTGACGCAGAAGAAGCCAATAGATTAATCACCTTTTTGATAGATAAGAAAAACCCTTGGGGATTAGTCATTGTTAGTAAAAATCGACTATGGAATTCTTGCTGCTCTACATTGGTAACTTTAAAAAGTGGAAAAATAACCGGATAATTTAGTTCATCATGCTTAATATTTCTAATAACAAAATACATAACGATATTGATTTATCGGTATACAAATCCGGTAAAAAAGTATTTCACAAAAGATATTATAAGACCTTTAATCGATTTTTAATTGCTTTTTCGGTTATACTACTGATCACTTTATTTATGCCCTGGACGCAAAATATTAGTGGAAAAGGGTACCTTACTACTCTAAAACCTGATCAAAGACCACAAACGATTCAATCGGTAATTCCTGGTAGAATAGAAAAATGGTATGTAAAAGAAGGTGACCATGTAAAAAAAGGAGATACCATCCTATTTATCTCAGAGATAAAAAGTGAATATTTCGATCCGAATCTGATGCAACGAACAGGCCAGCAGATTAAGGCAAAATCATTATCGGTAGACTCTTATAAAGGAAAAGTAGATGCGCTGGAACGTCAGATTTCCGCGCTGATTAGTGCTCGGACATTAAAACTAAAACAGAGTAGAAATAAGCTGCAACAAAGCATTCTAAAATCCAAAAGTGACAGTATTAATCTCGAAGCAGCAAAAACCAATATTACAATTGCTCAACGCCAGTTTGATCGTACCGTTTCCCTGGAAAAAGAAGGTCTTAAAGCCTTAAAAGATGTAGAAGCCAAGCGATTAAAACTACAAGAAACAGAAGCTAAATTGGTAAGTGTGGAAAACAAATACCTGGCAAGTAAAAATGAAGTTATAAACGCACAATTAGAAATAAACAGAATACAAGCAGAATATACCGATAAGATTTCTAAAGCCCAAAGCAATCGTTTTACAGCGCAATCTAGTCAGTTAGATACAGAAGCACAGGTGTCTAAACTGGAAAACTCTTTTAGTAATTACGAAATCAGGAATACTATGCAATATGTAACTGCCCCGTTTGATGGGTTTATTAATAAGGCATTACGGGCAGGTATAGGAGAAACCTTTAAAGCAGGAGAAAAACTCCTCAGTATTATGCCACAACAATATGAACTGGCTGTAGAAACTTATGTAGAACCTATTGATCTACCACTCATTCACTTAGGAGAAAAAGTACGGATACAATTTGATGGGTGGCCAGCCATCATATTTAGCGGTTGGCCTAATGTATCTTATGGTACCTACGGAGGAACCGTAGTCGCTATCGAAAATTTTATTAGTGCCAATGGAAAATACAGAATTCTCTTATCTCCGGATAAAGATGATCACCAATGGCCAGAGGCATTACGAGTAGGATCAGGAGCCAAAACAATTGCACTGTTAGAAGATGTTCCCATCTGGTTCGAAGTATGGAGGAAAATTAACAGCTTCCCTCCTAACTTCTATCAACCAACATCACAAAAAGAAGCCGATAAAAAGAAGAAGTAAGAATGAGAATTAGTATACTACTTATTATTAGCATGCTCAGCAGTAGCCTGACTGCTCAGAAAGATCATATTCTCACTTTTAGAGAGTATCTGGGCTACATTATAAAGTACCACCCCGTTGTAAAGCAAGCAGACTTAAAACTAGATATAGGGCAAGCTAAACTAATGAAAGCAAGAGGGGCTTTTGATCCAAAACTGGAAGTTGATTATAAAAGAAAGCGGTTCAAAGAAAAAACCTATTACGATAAATTAAATGCAACCTTCAAAATCCCTACCTGGTATGGAATTGAATTAAAAGCAAATTTTGAGGAAAATGATGGAATATATTTAAATCCGGAAGCAACTGTGCCTACTGATGGATTATATAATGCCGGAATCTCCTTCTCATTGGCGCAAGGGCTATTGATCAATGAACGAATGGCTTCATTAAAAAAAGCAAAATTCTTCAAGAAACAAGCAAAAGCCGATAGAGACCTTCTTGTCAATCAAATCATATTTGATGCCGCTGTAGCGTACTTTGACTGGTTAAAAACCTACAATGAAATGCTTATATACAAGCAATATGTAGACAATGCAACATTGCGTTTTAAAGGAATCAAAAAAAGTGCTGAATTAGGAGAAAAGGCTACAATAGATACAGTAGAAGCAGGAATAACTGTACAAAACAGAACATTAAGCCTGGAGCAAGCCAGAGTAAAATGGAACAAATACAGTCTAAATCTAGCTACCTATTTATGGATTAATGATAACATTCCATTAGAATTACAAGAGGAAATCATTCCTGATATCAATACCGGAGAACAATTAGATATCACCTTTAATACCTTATCAACTCCAGATACAATTGATGTAGCAAATCATCCCAAAGTCAAATCTTTAGAATACAAATACAAAAGCTTGATTATTGACAAGCGTTTAAAGACTAATAAATTATTACCAAAAATAGATCTGGAATATAATTTCTTATCCGAAACACCTGATCAATTCGCTTCCTTTAATACTGTTAATTATAAAAGTGGGATAAAAATTCGTTTTCCGTTATTTCTCAGAAAAGAACGAGCTGATCTCAAACTCGCAAAAGCTAAATTACAGGATACCAAACTGAAAATGAATCTTACCTCTCTAAAAATAAAGAATAAAATCGCTGCGATCCGACAGGAATTAAACTCTTTCGTACTTCAAAATGAATTAATTGATAAGGTTGTTGATGATTATACCATATTGCTAAAAGCAGAAGAGCGAAAATTCTCTTTAGGTGAAAGCTCTCTCTTCCTTATAAACTCCAGAGAGAAAAGTTTAATTAGTGCCAAACTAAAGGCTAATAAAATGGAAAATAAATATTTCACTACCAAAGCCACACTATTTAATAGCATGGCTGGTAATGTTACACTTCAATAAAAAATTAAGAAACTAGTACTAATGAAGTAGGTTTTTAAGCATGAATTTCTGCGGCTAAGATCTTAGCCGCTCTTTCTACTTCTTCTTTCGTAGTATATTTTCCTACTGAGAACCGGAATGTTCCTTTGGCATATGACATATCGGGTAAAACTGCTTTTAAAATTTCAGAATCTATTGTTTTTCCACTGTGACAAGCAGAGCCCACTGAAAGCCCTATGACCTCCTTACACCGTTCTAATAATTTTCGGGCATCTACATTCCGAAAACTTATATTCAATGTATTGGGGAGTGTATTAATAGCTGTTCCGTTAACAACAAAGTTTAATTGCTCTTTTAACAAAGCTGTTTTTAGATGGCTTTTTATATCCGATAGGTATTGTTGATTATATTCCAATTGTTTCATCGCCAATTCACTTGCTTTCCCTAATCCAACAATATAGGGTACATTTTCAGTACCAGGACGAATCCCAAATTCATGTCCGGCTCCAAACATAATTTTTTTTAGATGAATTCCCTTTCGTACATATAAAGCTCCTACTCCTTTTGGAGCATACATCTTATGCCCGGCTACTGAAAGTAAATCAATGTGCATCTTTTCTACATCTACCGGTATTTTTCCAAGGCTTTGCGCCGCATCTGTATGAAAAACTACATGATTTCTTTGGGCTATTTCTCCTATCTGCCGAATTGGTTGTATCGCTCCGGTTTCGTTATTCGCATGCATAATACTAATAAGAATTGTTGTTGGTTTAATAGCTTTTTCTAGCATGTGTATATCAATAATTCCTTTAGTATCTACCGGTAGATAAGTCACTTCAAAACCAGTTTTTTCTAAAGATTTACATACTTCTAATACAGCAGGGTGCTCAATAGAAGATGTAATAATATGGTTGCCCTGGCTTCTATAAAAATGTGCTGCTCCAATAATTGCATAGTTATTCGCTTCTGTTCCTCCGCTGGTGAACACAATTTCTTCTGCGGTAGCATGCAATAAATCAGCCACTTGTTTCCTTGCTGTATCTACAGCTATTTTAGCTATTCTACCTAACGAATGTGCACTGGAAGGGTTCCCATAACGCTCTAACAAATACGGCATCATCGCCTCAACTACTTCCGGATCATGAGGAGTAGATGCATTATAATCCAGATAAATAAAATCTTCTTTTTTCATTCGCTATTTATGTCATTCTTATTTTTAATAGTATTCCTGATAATACAGTAAGTCCTCCTATAAATAGAAGAGTACTATCCATTTCAAAAAAATAGGTCAAAGCGATGGTTAATAAAGCTCCAAAAGCATAACCTAAATCCCTCCATAATCGGAAAACACCTATACTCTGAGCCCGTTGTACTGGATTTGTAAAACTTGCCAAAGCCGATAAAAAGGTTGGATATACAATTGCCGTACCTACTCCTAATACAAATGCCAGAAAATAAAACTGAAACAAAGTAGTCGCCCAAAACATACCCAATAAAGAAATCCCTTGTAAGATCATCCCGGCAAACAACATCTTCTTTTTATTATATATATCTGATAATTTTCCTGTAAGCAATTGTCCTATTCCCCATACTGCTGGATAAATAGCAACAATAACTGCGATCTCTTTTATATGAAACCCTTTATTAGCTAATATCACAGGTAATATTCCCCAAACCATTCCATCATTGAGGTTATTGACAAATCCAGCCTGAGTGATCGATCCTAAGTTCTTGTTTTGCCATGTGGTTTCCCATACGATATTATTCAATAAAGGGACATCGCTATGAACCGCTTCTTTATGTACATGAGAAACTGTATCCTTAATAAATAAAACACTCAATATCAACCCTAGAATGACAAAGAAAACACCTTGATAAAATGGATAAGGTCGAACTCCATATTCCGCAGCGATCCAACCTGTTGTAAATGCTACAATTGCAATAGAAAAATAACCAAAAGACTCATTTAATCCCATCGCCAACCCCCTATCTTTTTCTCCTACTAAATCTATCTTCATAACTACAGTACTTGACCAGGTAAGTCCTTGATTAACTCCTAACAACACATTCGCAAATACAATCCAGTTCCAATGACTTGCTACCATAAGGATATAGGGAATAGGAATTGCTATCAACCAACCAATAATCAATAAATTCTTTCTCCCAAGTTTATTTGCCAAAGCACCTGTAAAATAATTTGTAATTGCTTTGGTAATCCCGAAAACAATAATAAATGATAGAATTGCAGTAGTAGAAACAAGACCAAAATCTTCCTTTGCCAATTGAGGCAAAATTGTCCTTTCCAGTCCAACCATTCCTCCTACAAAAGCATTCACCACTAATAACAAAGTAAATTGTTTCCAGTTTTCCTTTAATCCCAAACGTACATTCGTATCTTTCATCATTATATTGTTTTTATGAAATTGCACAACGATTAGCCCCTGCTTCCAAACCAATTAACTCCCGCTCTTTTATGTCTCCTTTATAATTAAGTGCCACGATTTTCTCATAATTAGGAGGAGTTAATGGGATATTAGCTAATAACGCCTGTACAAAAAGTTGCTTCTCTAATGTTAACAAAGGGACTGTATCAATTATATTTCCCAACGAATTGGCAATTGTTTTTCCATCAAAACTAACAGGTTCACTTATGTGTCCGGGGAATACAATTATATCCTTAGATAAGCTCAATATTTTTTGTAGAGAATCATATAATATTCCTGCTTTTATTTTTGCTTGATCAGTATTTGCTTTTAAGTCGGGTCTCCCTACTCCTTTGGTAAATAATGTATCTCCGCTAAAAAGATATTTTTCTTGTAGCAAATAACTAAAACTATCCGAAGTGTGTCCAGGAGTCGCTATTGCTTGTATGTTCGTCAAACCAAATGAAATTAATTGCTGATCCTGTATCTTTTCATATGGATACTGAAGAGCTGTATTAGGAGGCATTAACAATTGTGCTTTTACTGTTGTAGCTAACCGTTTAGCTCTCGAGAAATGATCCGCATGAATATGCGTATCCAGCACATGGGTAATCTTCCAATTATTATTTTTAGCTATACTAATATATACTTCGATATCCAAGGATGGGTCAATTACCAAGGCTTCCCCATCACTCCCTATTATATAAGATAAACATCCTTTTCCTGTTCTTCTCACCTGAATAATTTTTAGGTGTTTATCTTCTGTAATAGCAGTATTCCAGGCACGAGTCCAACTTCTCATTCCTCCTTCGAGAGAATATACTTTTACTCCTTTTTTTCGTAACTGTTCCATAGCTATAAGACTTGTTTTCCCTGCAGCACAAACGGTTACCACTGTTTCATCTTTTAGAAAATCCATCGTTGAAAACACATCTTCTTTTCCCGATTTTAATTGATGATATACATCTACATGTACACTTCCAGGAATTTTCCATTCTTCTCGCTCCTCTAAAGGACGTATATCGATAACCTGTATACGTTCCTTATTCTCAAGCTTTGTTCGTAATTCTTCTACACTGATTAAAGTATCTGTCATTGCATTTATTCGTTTTAATTAACTGGTAATCCTTTATATTCCCAACTTAATACGTCTTCTTCTAACCGGATTGCATCATATCCTTTTTCTTTTAGTAGTAATACGGCTTCATCTGCAAAAACACATAAAGGTCCCCGGCAATAGACGACTATTTGTTTTTCTTTAGGCAAGTGTCGTATATGATCTGAAATTTTTTCTACCGGAACAGAAACCGCATTTGCAATAGCTGCTTTTTTGAATTCTTTTTCAGGTCGAACATCTAAAAAACAAATATCTGTTAGCTTATGTTCTTTTAACAATTCATCAATGGTAATCGAAGGTACTTCTGCGAATGTTTGTTTTTTAAATGTTTCCAGCGTAGATTTTACTTCTAAACTATTCGTAAGTCCAAAATTCTGCAGCGCATTCCATAGCTTATGAACATCTGTATTAGGTAAACTATAAATAACATAATGTCCTTTCTTATGAGACGTAACTAATTTGGATTTCTTTAAAACCTGCAAATGCTGTGATGCATTGGCAATACTAATATTCAATTCTGTAGCGATCTGATCTACAGAATAATCTCCCTGGGATAGAATATTCACAATCCGCAATCGATATGGATTAGATAATGCTTTCCCTATGGTAGCGATTTCCTGATATATGGCTTGCTTAAAAAACTGTTTGTCCATTTTAATTCAATTATTCAACAAATCTATTGAATAATTGAATTTATATATTATTACATTCATAAATTTTACTTATGGTACTATATAATAAGCTTATGCTATTCATTTTTTTATCTTTACAATATTTCCAGAAATTTGCCTTATCAATTCTTTCTATACGTGACCTTTACTGAATATAAAATACCTGCACCTTATGATACTTTTCTAAAAAGTATATATGCATTTGAATGTATAGAAATCAACCGGCAACAACTTTTTTTACCAGACGGAAATCCTGAATTGACAATTGCGACCACTCCTATATGGGTAAGTCATCAAGAATCTCCCATTATTCTTCCTAATACTGCACTTTTTTGGGGACAGCTACAGTTTTCCGGAAAAATACTTGCTCATAAGCCTTATAAAGTCTTTGGTATTAAATTTCAACCCTGGGTACTTTATTTTTTATCTCATAATTCTACTAAAGAGTTGGTTGATCGTATTCTCCCGGCAAAAGAAGTCTTCTCTACTGATTTTATGAATAAGGTATTTTATATGGCATCTTGTACCTCTTCTATGCAGTTAACACATGCATTAATAGATGTACACTATCAGTTTCAGTCTGATTTTTCTTCTAAAAATGATCATATTAAACACAATCTTACCGCATTTATAAAAAATATAGAGGACTCCAGAGGGAGTAAAAAAATTCTTGATTTTATTCCTCAATACAAACAATCACAAAGAACATTAGAAAATGATTTTTCAAAATATATCGGGATCAGACCAAAAGTGTTTCAATCTATTGTCCGTTTAAGAAAATCTGGGGTAGAAATAAAAAAAGGAAAAAAAATCCTGGATACTGCTTTGGATCTCGGGTATTATGACCAGGCACATTTCAACAAGGATTTTAAACGACTAATTTCCAAGACCCCAAGACAATATTTAAAAGAAAAAAACCTGGTACTCAGTACTGTTTGATTTCGTTTTTTTACAATTTTTTATAAAAGAATCTTCTCAATTTCGTCTTTGTTAATTTTTAAAACACAGATGATATGCTGCACTTAGAAAAATATTTCCCAAGAGTCCCTCTTGGTTTTTTTCCGTCTCCCATTCATAAATTACATCGACTATCAAAAGAACTGGGGGTTAATATATGGGCTAAAAGAGATGATGTTTCCAGCGGCTTGGCTTATGGAGGAAACAAAGTAAGGAAACTAGAGTGGCTTGCTGCGGATGCGATTCGCAAAGGCTGTGATACACTTGTTTCTATCGGAGGGGTACAATCCAACCATACCAGACAAGTAACTGCTGTAGCGGCTTCACTAGGACTTCAATCCTATACTGTACAAGAAACATGGGCAGAGTGGAAAGATCCAATATATGACAAAGTTGGAAACATCTTACTCACTAAACTCATGGGAGGAAATCTTATTATGGATGGGTATGGGTATTCTACTTCCATTAAAAAAAGCTGGGAAAATGCTATGGAGGCAGTAAGACGTAAAGGAGGAATTCCTTATGCAATACCAGCAGGAGCTTCCGACCACCCACTAGGGGGATTAGGATATGCTAACTTTGCTGATGAAATAGCAATGCAAGAAAAAAAGATGAATCATTTTTTTGATACCATTGTCACCGCAACCTGTACTGGTTCTACGCAAGCAGGAATGATTGTTGGATTTGCACATCAGAAAAAAAACAGACGTATTATCGGGATAGATACTGCAGATAATAAAGAAATGACCCAAAAAGCAGTCTCCAAAATCTGTCATAACACTGTTAAAACAATTAAGGACCACGGAGGTGTAGTAATTCCTTTTTCTGAAGAAATGATTGAGATTAATGAAAACTATAGTTACCCTGCATATGGTATTCCTAATGAAGAAACCATCAAAAACATTCAATGGGTAGCGACACTAGAAGCCATGCTTACAGACCCAGTCTACGAAGGAAAATCTATTTCTGGTTTAATATCAATGTGTCGCAGTGGGGAAATTCCTAAAAATGCTACTGTTTTATATGTTCATCTAGGAGGAACTCCTGCTGTAAATGCATATTACAAAGCTTTTGAAACTCCATCTTATATACATACTTTAGGAAAAGAAGCCAGAGCTTCTTAGTATAAAAAAGCTCTCTATATAGCACACAATAGAGAGCTTTTTTATTATGCCCTACTACATTCATCACACGTACCTTTTATCATCATGGTAACCTCAGATACCTGATAATGATTAGGTACTTGTATCTTTGGTATTTGACAATTCGTAAGGCAGGAAGTCTTTTTGCATTTTAAACAATGAAAATGTAAATGTGTATCATCATGAGAAGGGGCTACCGCATTCTGATTACATCTTGCATACTTAGGAATACCTGATCCATCATCTATTTGATGAACAAGCTGAGCTTCTTCAAATATTTTTATTGTTCGATATAAAGTAGCTCTATCCATACTGGCAAAACAACTTTCTAAATCCGAAAGACTGACAGCTTTCTTTTCTGTTGATAAATAATTATATACCAGTATTCGATTAGTTGTAGGTCGAATCCCTATCTTTTTTAGTACAATAGCGGACATAAAATCAATATTAAAACCCCCCATTAATGAACATGTTCTGCTTCGCTTTTTTTCATTTCCGCTATGATATAATACGCTCCATTATGAGCAAACAATTTTCCTTGATCTGCTTCCTGTATAACTGTTAAAGCCACCATCCCATCTTGCTTCTTTTTTATCAGAATCTCTGTGGGAGTAAACTTCCATTTATTTCCTACTTTTTCTGCCTTAAAAGCAAAGGTTTTTCCATTTTCTTCAAATATTGCTCCTTCAGGAAGTACCTTTTCCAAAACATTATCTGTTACAATTTTAGCACTCACATACATTCCTGGTAATAAGTTATGATCCTTATTCTCTATCTCTGCATGAACATGTAAAGCCTTAGGTTCTTGTTCAAAAGATTTTCCTACAGAATATATTTTTGCTACCAATTCCTTATCTCCTGCTGCTTTAACCTGTAATCGAACTGTTTGATCATTCTTTACATGCTTTATATCTTTTTCAAAAACCATGAGATCGGCATGGATATGTTCTGTATTGACAATTTCCATCAAAGATGTTTGAGGTTGCACGTATTGTCCTGATTTAACAAATACTTTCTCTACAAAACCATCAATAGGACTTCTAACCGGGGCTTGCTGGCTAATCCCTCCCTTTCTTACAGTAGCCGGGGATATTCCTAATAATTGTAATTGACTTTCATAACCTTTTACCTTTCCCCGGGCACTGGACCATGCTGCTTTTGCTTGTTGATAATCTCTCCCTGATCCAACTTCTGCATCATACAGTTTCTTTTGTCGTTCAAAATCCTGTTTCAAAAATGTAAGCTTATTATACACTTCGATATAATCTGTTTGCAGGCTTATAATATCTGGATGTGCAATATAAGCCACCACAGTTCCTTTGTTTACTTTGTCTCCTTCAATAACATTGATTTTGGAAATATTTGCTCCTATATAAGTGGTCACTACTGCTTCGTTTTGCGGTGGCACACCTAATTCTCCATTAGCTTCTATATATCCTCCCACAGCTTGGGTTTTGATACTATCAATAACAATGTCCAATACCTGCACCTGAGCTTCTGTAAGCTGTACTACTTCTTCATGTGTATGTGCTTCTTTTTCCTGACCGGAGTGCTCATGAGTTCCTTCTTCATGTGTATGCCCATGATCATTTTTCTTTTGCTCCTTATTACAGCTCCAAAATCCTCCTATTATTATAATAGTTAATATTAATTTATATACTACTTTATATTGTTTTTTCATCATGTTATTTCTTATTGGTTTTTAAAAAATAAGCTAACTGGAATTTAGTTTCCATATAGGTTTGCAATGTTCTCCAACCATCAATTTCTAATTGGATGGCATCTTTAATACTTTGAAGAAAGGAAATGTAATCAATTGCTCCTTCCTTATACGATAATATCAAACCTTTTTGTTGTTCTGTTGCTAATGGAATAGCTTCTTCTTTATAATACTTCCACTGTTTCTGTAGTAATGTATATTGCGCTACTGCTGTAAAATAATCTGTTTGAAATTGCTGTGCTTTTTCCGTATTGGCAGCTATTACTACTTCAGAATCAATCTTCTTTGCCTTGACCATACTTTTAGTTTTATTAAATATCAAAGGAAGCCTAATTCCAAGTTGGTAACTATAAAAACCAGTTTGCCCATCAATTTTTTGCATTCCATATTGTGCAATGAACTTAGGATAGAATTTACTTTTCTCTACTTTATTTTCTGCTTTTTTTACTGATATTTCCTGTCCCAGATACTCCAGTACAGGGTGCGATTCTAAAGCAGTCTTTAATAATATTTCCTGATCCCATTCTGCTATAGCTATTTCTGATACTTCAAAATCCGTATCGTCAAAAAGCCATTGATTGAGTCTTTTCAGATCAATTATATATTGCTGATACGCTGTTTCTTTTTGTAAGCGAATTAATCGTCCCTGATTAGAAGTAGTCTTATATGATAATCTAGAAATAGCTTTGGTCTGATATCGAAGGTTCACTGCCTTTTCTAAACGGGAAAAAACAGAGTCAATCCGCTTGTATGCTTTAAAAAGTTGCTTAGAAGTATAGGCTCTTACCCAGGCTGTTTTAACTTGCCTTTCTAATTCTAATTCATTTATCCCTTTTGATAAATCAACTAGTTTAATACGTTCATTGACTAACTTATTTTTAGAAGAAATTCCAAAGACATCTATATTATTCTGCCCGACACCAAAAGTAGTATATACTCCGGGAGCATTGTTTCCCAGCTCTTCTCCTCCAGTAAACAATTGTGTTTCTCCCAGATCCCAGGTCGCAGATCGCAGTGTTTTTTCTTTGTCCAATTGTAATTGACTCGCTTTCATTCGCGGATGATTCTTCAAGGCTAGTTCTACTGCCTCATCAATAGAGATTTCCTGACGAGGAAGCTGCTCCTGAGCTGTTATAGTTCCTATTCCGAATAATAAAAACACTCCAGCAATCAGCGTAGATGGCTTTCCTTTTAACAATCGTTTTTCTTCATGTTCTTCTATCCATTTATAAAGAATAGGAATAATAAACAAGGTCAGTAAAGTAGCTGTTAACAACCCTCCAATTACAACTGTAGCCAAAGGTCGCTGCACTTCTGCTCCTGATGAAGTGGATAGTGCCATTGGTAAAAAACCTAAAATATCGGTCAGTGCTGTAAGCAATATCGGTCGAATTCTCCTTTTGGTTCCCAATCGAATGCGTTCATCAATAGTAAATACACCTTCTTCTTTTAACTCATTAAAGCCACTAATCAACACCAATCCATTTAGTACTGCGACTCCAAAAAGAACAATAAAACCAACTCCTGCAGAAATACTAAAAGGCATATCTCTGATGACCAAAGAAAAAATTCCTCCAATAGTAGCTAAAGGAATTGCTATATAAATCATCAGTGTTTGCTTTAATGATTTTAATGCAAAGAAAATCAGCATAAAAATCAACCCTAGAGAAACCGGTACTACCATTTTCAGCTTTCGGGTTGCCCTTTCCAGGTTCTCAAAGGCTCCTCCATAGCGAATATAATACCCTGCCGGAATATCAATTTGTGTCTCAATTTTTTCCTGAATCTCTTCTACCAATGATTTTACATCACGACCTCTGACATTGATCCCTACGTATATACGACGGTTGGTGTTATCCCTACTTATTTGCATCGGTCCTTTTTCATAACCAATCGTAGCTACTTCTTTCAGGGGAATCTGTGTACCATCCGGCAGAGAAATAAACAGTTTTTGTACATGTGAAAGATCATTCCTCAGTGTTTCCTTTAAGCGTACAACTAAATCAAATCGTTTTTCACCTTCAAAAATTGTTCCTGCTACTCCTCCTGCAAAAGCAGTTTGCACATAACGATTCAATTCACTGATTTGCAAACCATATTGTGCAATTTTATGCCGATCATAGTTAATTGTTATCTGGGGTTGCCCTGTGGTAGCTTCCACTTTCATATCAGCTACTCCTTCTACAGCTGCAATCATTTTTCCAATTTCGACAGCTTTTTCTGCCAATAACGTCATATCTTCTCCATATAACTTTACTGCAATGTCCTCCCTAACTCCCGTTATCAGCTCGTTAAATCGCATTTCTATCGGTTGTGTAAACTCGTAATTCACTCCCGGAATCTGACTCACCTCTGTTTTTATTAATTCGATAAGTTCTTCCTTAGAAGTTGCTGATGTCCATTCTGACTTGGGTTTGAGAATAACAAATACATCCGCCAGATCCATCGGCATAGGATCTGTAGGAACATCTGCAACCCCTATCCTACTGATTACGTCCTCTACTTCGGGAAAACGATTTTTGATCAGTTTTTCTATTTTTGTAGTAGTATTAATCGTTTCTGATAAAGCACTTCCCGGTTTTAAAATAGCATGAAAAGCAATATCTCCCTCATCTAGCTGAGGAATAAATTCTCCTCCCATTCTAAGAAATAACATCCCAGAAATTCCAAGCACCAAGACTGATAATAATACAATCAGTTTCCCTTTTTTTAATACTGAGGTTATTATTTTTTCATAAGCTGTCTCCAACCACAAGACCACTTTATCTCCCCAACTCTTTCTTTCTTTAGCAAGTACTTTTAGAAAAAGAGAGGTGATCATTGGTACATAGGTTAGACATAAAAGCATTGCCCCAATCATAGCAAATCCAAAGGTTAGTGCCATGGGAATAAACATTTTCCCTTCAATACCTTCCAGAGCTAAAATCGGCAAGAAAACAATCAAAATTATGAACTGTCCAAAGAAGGCTGTATTCATCATCTTAGAAGATGCCTGAAACGTTAATGAATTGGTATCTTCCCGGGAAACTTCTTTCTTTTTTCCCAATCTTTTATATAATAAAAATACAGTGCTCTCTACAATAATAACAGCTCCATCGACAATAATCCCAAAGTCAATAGCTCCTAAACTCATCAAGTTGGCCCAAACACCAAAAGCATTCATTAATATAAAGGCAAATAATAACGATAACGGAATTGTAGAAGCTACAATTAGCCCTCCTCTCCAGTTCCCTAAAAAGAAAACGAGTATAAAGATAACGATCAATGCTCCTTCTAAGAGGTTTTTTCTTACTGTACTAGTGGTGTCTGAAATCAAGGTACTACGATCCAAAAAGGGTTTAATTCGAACGCCTTCCGGCAGAGATTTCTGGATTGCTTCGATGCGTTCTCTCACATTTCTTATAACGTCATCTGTACTCGCTCCTTTTAGCATCAGTATCATTCCTCCTACAGCTTCTCCTTCTCCGTTTTTAGTCAATGCTCCATAACGAATAGCATTCCCATAACGAACTTCTCCCACATCTTCTATCGTAATAGGGATTCCATTTTGATTGGTAATTACTATTTTCTTAATATCATCAATAGAACGGATCAACCCTTCTCCCCGTATAAAATTAGCCTGATGGTTTTTCTCTATATAAGCTCCCCCAGTATTTTGGTTGTTATTCTCCAGCGCCTCATAAACCTCATTGATAGTAATCCCTATAGCCTTGAGGTCAGCAGGATTAATCGCTACCTCGTATTGTTTGGCACTTCCTCCAAAGGCATTGACCTCTACTACTCCTGGAACCATTGCCATTTGTCTTCGTATAATCCAATCTTGTATTGTTCGCAATTCGGTAACAGAATATTGATCTTTAAAATCAGAGGCTACTTCCAGGGTGTATTGATAAATTTCTCCTAATCCTGTAGAAATTGGTCCCATAAAGGGTTCTCCAATTTCCTTAGGAATTTTTGATTTGATCTCCCCTAGCTTTTCTGCAACCAGCTGCCTGGGGAGATACGTATCCATATCATCGCTAAAAACGACTGTTACTACAGACAGTCCAAAACGAGAAATGGAACGTATTTCTGTAACATCCGGAAGGTTTGCAACAGCAACTTCTACCGGATACGTTATAAATTGTTCTATATCTTCTGTTCCCAAATTGGGAGCTTGTGTTATAATCTGAACCTGATTGTTCGTAATATCGGGAACCGCATCCAGAGGAACATTCTTGATGCTATATATTCCACCAACAATCAGCACAAGTGTAAACAATCCAATAACAAACTTGTTATGAATCGAATAATTGATTAATCGGTTAATCATAGTATAATATTAGATATCTAACGGCTATATTACTAATAAGCAGTTGGATAGAAATTTATAAAACAGCGTATACCTCTTTTATAAAAAAAGATGTACTTGCCTGCGAAAAGACATTTCTAATAACTTATACTAAACTCTGGGAGGTTGTAAAATATTATAAAGATGAGGTGTTGTCACAGTGTCTACATATAGCGGAGGTGCTATCATAAAAGACTCATTCACCAACGTATAACTAATAGTTTCAAAATCTGCTATCTGAGTGTGACAACATTGGCAATAACAAAAAGGAGAGCAAAAGTCTTCTGCTTCTGTATCTGGGTGCGTATCTTTTGATTCAAGTGTAACTACATCACTATCATGTATTTCCCCATCATTACAGGTAACAAATGACAAACTACATATATAAATAGACAATATGACTGCTAAGTAATTCACATTACAAATGTAGAAATAATTTTGTGCACTGGATGTGCAAAAGAGTCTTTAAATTGTTAAAACCATAAGAATTAATTGCTAAAAAAACTCCGATTTGAAGTAATCGGAGTTTTTATACTAAGAACATGTCTGTTTGTTTTTAGTCTTTTAATGGTTGTTTTACCCGTATCGTTTCTTCTACTTGTTTTTCGATTTTTTGTTTATCTCCTACAATAACAAGTGTCATTTGCTCTGGTTTGATATATTTTTTCATCATTTCCTGCACCTGTTTCGGGGTAACCGCATGTATATTCTCTACTCGTTTAGCCAAGTAAGAATCATCCAATTCATGCATATCCTGAAATATCAACTGTCCAATGATTCCTCCTGGAGTAGAGTTTCTTAAAACAAAAGTACCGGCTTCGTAGTTTTTTATAGCGGTTAATTCGTCTTCACTAGGTGCTTCATCTTGTAACAGACGAATTTCTTTATTTATTTCTTTCAGAGAAGCTCCGGTATGTTGCGTAGTAACATCTGCCCTTTCATACCAAACCGCAGATTTATATCCATTATCGATCGAACTTCCAGGAGAATAAGTATATCCTTTATCTTCTCTTATATTACTGGTTATTCTAGATCCAAAAGCACCTCCTAATATTGTATTGGTAATATCTAAAGCGGTATAATCCGGATGAGATGGATCCACTACGGGTAATCCGTAATAAAGTGTTGATTGCGGAGCACCTGGGCGGTCTATAATTTTTACCTGATGAGCTGTAACAGCCTCAGCGACAGGATACATGACAGCAGGACCTTCTTTCCAGCTTTCAAACGCTTTTTTAATAGCTGTAGTTACTTGCTGTTCATCAAACTTTCCTGCGATATATACCGTGGTTCTTTTGGCTCCTATATTCGCCTCATAAAAAGCTTTGACTTTTTCTATTGAGTAGCCTTCAATCATAGCATTGGTCGGATACACTCTTCCGTATGGGTGATCTGGATAAATTGACGCATAAAAATCTTTTGACGCCTGAGCTGTTGGTCGTGCCATACTCACAGACAAGTCTCTTTTCATATTACTTTTGATACGATCAACCTCAGATGCCGGCCATCCCGGGTGCATCAGTACATCTGCCATTACAGCAATAGCATCTGGAGCAAATTCGCCTAATATCGATGCATTTAGCGACATTCGTTCTGATCTTACTCCTATATTAAGATTCCCTCCCATAGAAGCCATCTTATCGGCAATTTGTTTTGCATTCAGAGTAGTACTTCCTTCTTCGAGTAAATCAGCCATAAAATCTGCTAACCATACTTCTTCTTCCTGCTCATGTATATTTCCAGTTTTAATACTAATGGTGATAGTAGCCTTAGGAATCTCTCCATATGGGATAGTTACTATTTTCAACCCATTATCTAAAGTAATTACTCCTTTTTTAGGAATAGAAAAACCTTTAGGAGTTCCTCCTTCTGGCGGAAGTTCTTTCTCTTGTGCATTAACACTAATACACAATATGACTATTAGAATTGATATAATACGTTTCATCAGTTTGTCTTTTTGTTATTAGCTAATAATGGATTCACGGTTAATATGGTACGATTAGAAGATCGTAAGTACTCTTTTATGGTCTTGTTCATAACCTCAGGAGTAATTTTTTTGAATTCTCCTTCTATAGAATTAATACGATATGGATCATCATCAAACAAAGCAAAAGAACACAATAAATCAGCACGTCCTACCCCAAAAAATCCACCTAAATCATCGTATAAGGAAGATCGCATTTTGACTAACGCTTTATCGATCATTTCCTGTGTAATTCCTTCATTTATTGTCGTCATCACTTCCTCTACAGCGGCTAATACCTGTTCTTTAGAGGTTTCATTATCATAGGTAAAATTATACATCCACAACATAGGACCATTATAATTAAACATATTTCCCAGGTAATTAATTCCACCTCCAACTCTAGAGGTGATTCCTTTTTCATTAACTAATTTTTGAGTCAACAAGCTATTATCTCCTTGCACTAATATCTGATCTAATAATCCCATGGCATAATACGCTGGAGTATTTCGTTCCGGCATGTGGTATGCTATTGCAATAGCAGGTTTATTTGCTAAGGAATCATTTTTGACAAAACTTTTTTCTTTTTCTTGTCTTGGTTCTGAGATATCAGCCTTGACAGGAAGATCTGATGTAGGGATCGCTCCAAAATATTTTTCTATCCATTGTTTAGTCTCTTTTATATCAAAATCTCCGACTACAGATATCGCTGCATTATTAGGGGCATAATACGTCTTAAAAAAAGAAGCGACATCTTCTAAATTTGCAGCATCTAAATCTTTTAAATCTCCATAAAAATTATGGGCATTATACCAATTTGTATTAGCATATTGTGGCATATCCAGCCATGGGAAACCGCCATAAGGTTGATTTAACACATTTACTTTTACTTCATTTTTTACTACTCCTTGCTGATTGGTTAAGTTTTCTTGTGTAATTGCTAAGCCCTTCATCCTATCAGCTTCTGCCCATAGCATGGTTTCTAATTTATGTGCTGGTACAATCTCAAAATAATTAGTAAAATCAAATCGTGTCGAACCATTAAGAACGCCTCCATTCTTTTCTACCAATTTGATGAATTCCATTTTTCCCAGGTTTTTAGACCCTTGAAACATCATATGTTCAAACAAGTGTGCAAATCCTGTTCTGTCTTTGGGTTCTATCCTAAAACCTATATTATAATAGACTGCTACAACAGCAGTTGGTGCTGTATGATCTTGTGAGAGGATCACTTTTAGACCATTTTTTAATGTGTAATACTCTACTGGCACCTGAAATCCTCGTTTGTTCTCAGGGACTTCCATTTTTTCTTCTTCCTTTTTTTCCTTTGGTGAACAGCCTATAATTAACAGGCACATCAGGAAAAAAAAGAATGGTTTGTTTCTATTGTTCATACTAAATAATTATTAATTAGTGTGTTTATACCGTAATTACATAGGACGAAAAAAAACGTAAAGTGTTACATAATTCGCAATAAAACACTTTTTAAAATATAATTATCTCATTTTTATCCCGGTAAAAACATATAAAAAACACAAATCTATCATAATAATAAATTATAATAAAGATCAAAAATTGGTATTTTGGGGAGCAAATTCTAGTAAATAATTTTGCAGCACTAATGTTAAAAATAATTTCATAATGAAATCTAATGATAAGCCATTAATTGTAATTACAGGTGCTAGTTCTGGAATAGGAGCTGCTACTGCTCAATTATTTTCTGAAAAAAAACACCCTTTATTACTCATAGCTAGAAGAATTGAAAAATTAGAGAATTTACAATTACCTAACACCTTATGTAAGCAAGTGGATGTTACTTCTTATGACCAATTACAAGAAGCTATTATCGAAGCAGAAACTCTTTTTGGTCCTGCTGATGCTATTATTAATAATGCAGGGGTCATGTTACTAGGAGATATTGCTACTCAAGATCCATTGGAATGGAAGAAAATGTTTGATGTAAATATTCTGGGAGTATTACATGGAATGCAGGCGGTGTTACCAGGAATGAAAGAAAGACAACGAGGAACAATCATCAATATTAGTTCTATAGCTGGTCGAAAAACGTTTCCTAATCACGCTGCTTATTGCGGAACAAAATTCGGAGTACATGCGATTACAGAAAATGCCAGAGAAGAAGCTGCCTTACATAATGTACGTATGGTAACCATCGCACCGGGAGCAGTGGAAACTGAACTTTTATCACATACTACTTCTCAGGAAATTAAAGATGGATATGATTCATGGAAAAAAGAAATGGGAGGAGTACTCTCTCCTATTTATATAGCATCATCTATATGGTATGCCTATAATCAACCCCAAGGAGTAAATATTAGAGAAATTGTATTAGCTGCCACCAAGCAACAGCCATAGAAATATTCCCCAAACTGAATATTTTAAGTACATCGTCTGATTTTTTTGCTTTAATGCCCCAAAATTGGGGCTTTTTTTATTTCCTTGATTCAAAACGCCCATTATTCAATAATGAAAAAACATTCACAAAAAGCTATTATCACTAAAAAATAATAACTAAAAAACAATAAATAATAAGACATTCATAAAAAAAATAGCCTTTACACAAAAAATAAACAAAAAAAATATTTAAAAAAACTATTATAAATCACATATTCCGAACCATTACTCAGTATGTCTTCAAATATTCGATTCTCAGCGATGATAAAATCTATATAATATATGTATTTAATAAATTTATATTATACTTCTGATATCATCTTATATTACCTCCTTTTTCTATACATTACAGATTAGATCACAACTCTGGTCTCTCTAAAAGTAAATCCAACTTTTAGAGAAGTTTCACCACATTTATATTGGATTTGATTACATCTATTTCAAATCCATTAATTTTCTTTTTCTGAAGCATCGTTTTCATGTCAGTAAGAGGTTTTAGTAAAACAAGGTTCTATTCTCATTTAATAATCTGCAGTGTTCTCTGTAAATTCCTTTTATTGTTTCAGGTAATTGATTAGGTACTTTCTATAACTCATCACTACAAAAGATATGGGAGCAAGTTTGTGTATCCTAATACAAAAAAGACAGGATGTACATCCTGTCTTAACTAACTATCAATTAACCACTGAAATTGTTTCTCGGCTAAAAAACAAGTTCTTCATTTGCTCCGTTTAGAGATTCTATAATATCCCAATGAGCATCTGTTTTCCCGTCCGCTCGTACTCTTAGCAAATCGAATACTTTTTCATTCATTGCTTCTTGGGTTTGTCCGGGATGTACAATAAAATGATTCAACTGAACAATAAAATCCCCTTCCGCGATGATAATTTTATTTTCTACATTAAATGATGCTCCATCCGCACGTATATAATCAAACCAGTCTTTTAACTGTTCTCTTCCATTTCCTATAAACGGATTATGTTGCTCATATGTAGTATGCCTGGTTTCCTCTACAATACTATAATCTAATTCGTTAAACATCTCTTCATCTTTTTTCCTGAAAACTTCCTTAAATTTTCTTCCTGAAGTTGCGGTATAATCTACAGAAGCTCCATCAAACATAGTATTCCCATTTGGTGTTGTTTCTGGGTGTGATTGTAGATTCCCCCAATGTTCTACGATTCTTCCATCTTGTAATCGGAATAATTCTCCTCTGGCAATACGCTCATCTCCAAACGTTTCTTCTACATGTAAGAAAACAAAGTCTTCTTCTTCAATAATTCTATGGATCGTTATCTTGTGATCCGAGTTTGTTCTTACCCTATTTCTGGCATAAGATCGAAGCCCCCGAATACTAAAATTAGCCGTTATCTGATGTTCTTTATATTCCTCGGAGAGATAGGTTTCTAAATTTTCCTGATTGATTGAATATAATGTATTATAAAATTGTTCTACTAGTTCTTTTTGACTTAGCTCCGTATTAGTTTCATCTGCATCAGAACATGCAGTCATAATAGCTAGTACAATTACTAAGAAAAATGGGGTCCATATTATTTTCTTCATCACATTTTGTGTTATTAATTATAACTACAAAAATAGATACCGATATTCTGATGAAAAATTAACTAGTTAAAGAAATTACCCTTGTAATAATTCTTTTTGGATCAAACTATATGCGGTTGGTGTAATTCCAAGATAAGAAGCTATATGATATTGAGAAATTCTTTGAAACACCCATGGTTGCCGTTCTTTAAAAGACTTAAAACGTTCTTTAGCATTCATGGTATCTCTTTTAATCAAAAGACTATTCAGAAAAGTAATTCGTTTTTCAGCTAATACTCTAAAATAAGTTTCAAACTGACGATTGTATTCGAACAATTCCATTTTCTTTTTATAAGTCAGTCCATACACTGTCATATTTTCAATAGCCTGTATATTCATTTTGGAAGGTGTATGATAAAAAAAGCTTTCTACATCTGTTTCCCAGCCATCTTCTCTGGAGAATCCTATATTTTTTTCTTTTCCATCAAAATTATAATACACCCTACAACATCCTTTTATAATTCTGAATGCTTCGAAAGCGACCTGTCCTTCTTTTAATAAATAGCTGTTTTTCGGAAATTCTTTTCTATTAAAATAGGTACTCACGTACTTCCACTCTGTTTCTGTCAGTGTTACGTGTTCCTTAAATATATCAGAAATAATTTTTTCCATTACTTTTTATATTAGCAATACTTCATATACAGCAGTGGCATTATGATTTTTCGTATCAAAACTTTCACTAAGAACTACCTAATTTCCTTACTAAAAGAGTAGAATTAAAATAAGATTTTTTTTAACCAATTACTATTATTTCGTATAATTATTCTGGAGGATATCCATGAATTTCTTCAAACATTCTATCGAAGTTTTCCCGAATATATGAGTTTAATTTCTTGCGATAATCATCCCTTAACCAATCCAAAAAGTTGTATGTACTTCGGCTAATACATTTAGCATATGCTTGAATTCGATGATTGATATCATCTCCTAATAATTTGGCGAGTGCCAATGCATCATATACGTCTTCACTATTCTCTACACAGATCTTAGTATGCTGAATTATTGATCGTTCCAGTAGCACCTTGGAAGATTCTCCTTTTCTAACAGATTCTGTATATGCTTTTTTCATATCATAATACACGTCTTCTGACTTGGCAAACTCCTTACGGATTTCTTCTGGCATCTGATACCCAAAATTCCCTTCAATCTCTTCATCATTCAGTAGTGTATCCAGATAATAATTCGGGGAGCCAAAAATTTTCTGCCAATCTAAATCTGATCCCCAAGGACCAAATCGATAAAAATTGTTCCCTAGATCAATAACAGTAAAAGTCTTTTTATCTTTCCAGATTCTGGAACCACGACCAATCATCTGATAATACAGAGTCAATGATTTAGTCGCTCTATTCAGAATAATCGTATTTACACTAGGTTCATCAAAACCAGTGGTCAAGATGCTTACAGAAGTTAAAATAGCATCCGGGGTTTCTTTAAACCATTGAAGAATATCTTTTCGTTCTTTCTTACTCGCTGTATTATCCAAATGTGCAATAGGGTACCCTGCCTGTCTAAAGGTATCATACACATGCAGAGAGGTATTAATCCCATTATTGAATATCAGTGTTTTTTTCCCTTTAGAACGCTCTTCATATGCCTGCAACAACTTCCCTAGCATACTGCTATTTGTATACAAATCTTCAGAGGATTTTACCGTATAATCCCCATTTGATCCTACGACCAGAGATGTTAATCCAACATTATAAGAATATGTTTCTGCTTTGGCTAAAAACTCATTTTTGATCAATGATTCAATTGTTTCTCCCACAATTAGCTCATTGTAATTCTCATTCATTGGTAATTTTACATTAGAACTCAATGGCGTTGCTGTTACACCGAGTATAAATGACCTATCAAAGAATTTAAATAGTTTAGTGAATGAGTTATAATGTGCCTCATCAATGATCACCAGCCCTATATCAGAAATATCTAGCTTATCTTCATTTAGCCTGTTATTAAGGGTTTCCACCATGGCTACAAAACAACTATAATTCCCCTGATCATCCAGGTTGGCAGTACTATCAACCACTTTATTCTGTACTCCAAACCCGGTAAGCATTGCTGCTGTCTGCTTACAAAGTTCAATACGATGTGTGAGTACGACTACTTTCTTATTATAATGTTTGAGGTATTGTCTTACTATTTCAGAGAAGATTACTGTTTTTCCTCCACCGGTAGGTAATTGATATAACAGATGGTAATTTTCGGGGGCATCTTCAAACGCTTTAAAAATACTATGAATAGCTCCTTTTTGATAGCTATATAGATCTTTTCCTATTTTACCCTCTTCTGATTCTGTACTAGTAATGGTCTCCGACATATAAACGCTTTTGCTATTTTTGGGCTGCAAAAGTAAGGTCTTTTTTGGGTATTTAACAATTATTTATTAGGAAAATATCAGAAACATATTATTTTAACATTATTACACGTTATTTAACAACAAATTACAAGATATACCTATATCTTCATTCCTAACAAATCTGTAAATAGCCTACAATAATATTTGTCAAAACCAAGTATAAAAAATTGGCTATATTATAAAAATATAGCCAACAACGTTTTAAACCCGTTAAGCAATAAGAAGCTGCCTGTACACTAAAACTTTATATACGAAATGATGTAATTAGAACTTAACTAACTTAATATATCAACAAAATAACAACTTTATAAGTTCTCACTCAACGTGTATTCGTATTCTAAAGACAGCTTCTTTATCACTAAACTCACTAACTAAAAATAATATCTTTATTCAGAGAATTTATTAGATAATTCCTGTAATTCTTTTCCTTTAGCCATCATGTATTCAGTGAATTTCTGTACATCATCTCCAGATAGGTTTGCAGTTAATTCCTGAGACTTCGTTGCTAATTCCTGTCCTTTTTCTCCCAAAGCTCCTAAAGCAGTAACATTTTTACTTTCTGCTGCTTTTCTGTATTCTGCTATATACGCTTCGTATGCCTTTACATATTCCTGTACTTTTTCATTACTAAAACTAGGAACATTAGTTGCAGCAGTTTCTTCTTTCTTTTCCTCTTTCTTCTCTTCTTTTGTTTCCTCTACTTTTTCAGTTGTAGTATCTGCATTTTCTGTTTTAGCTTCGTTCTTACAAGACGTAGCAAATACTACTGCAACGATCAATGCTAAGTTTAATACTGTTTTTTTCATAATATTTAGTTTCTTTTTAGATGGTATATAACCGTGATTTATATTAACAGTGCAAAGATGATGGATCCTTCAGGATGTCAAAACACCGAATTAAGTGAAAACGCATTACCCTGTTTTCAGGGTAGTGCATTTATATCTTTCTAACAAGAATCTCCCAAAAAGGTTATACACAACAAAAAAAGCTGTTAACTATTCTTAAAAACCCCATCAAAATCACAAAAAGCAGTTAAAACGAAGTACGTGTAAAATATATTTTATCCGGGACGTTTTGACAATACACAAACTTTACAATAATTATGAAAAAAACAAACCTGATGAAGGCAGGCTTTATCGCTTTGCTTTCTATTTCACTGTTCAATTGTGAAAAAGACGTCGAATTCCAAAAAGACATTCAAACCAACGATTCTAAGAGCTTACACATTTGTATGGAAAAGTGGGACACTGCATTAAACACGAAAGCCGCAAGTACTAAAAATGTACAATGGAAACCAGGACAAACCATTCGCGTAAAATTCTTAAACGGAAACAGTTACGTACAATCAAAAGTAAAAAAATATGCAAAAGAATGGGAAAAATATGCTAATATAAAATTTGATTTTGTCGCAGCTTCCAGCAATGCCAATATTAAAATTACTTTTAAGGAAGGTGCCTATGCCGATGATGCCGGATCCTGGTCTTATTTAGGAACAGAAGCAAACTACCAAAGTCGTAGCATGCACTATGGATGGTTTAATGACAATACTTCTGAAGAGGATTTTAGAGCCACCACAATTCATGAATTTGGACATGCGCTTGGATTAATCCACGAACACCAAAACCCTGTTGCAGAAATCAACTGGGATAAAGAAGCTGTATATGCCTACTATGCGGGACCACCAAACAACTGGTCAAAAGCAGAAGTTGATCATAACCTGTTCAAACGTCATAGTAAAAACTCTACTAATTACAGTACCTATGATCCAGAGTCTATTATGCACTACTCTATTTCAGCTAAGCATACGTTAGATGGTTTCTCAGTAGGATACAACTCCAGATTATCTGCTACAGATAAATCATTTATCGCCTCTATTTATCCGGGAAAAGACATAAACCCAGGGAATTCTTGTGATGGGATACCTGTTTGGAGCATATTTACGTCCTATAACATAGGGGATAAAGTGCAACACAAAGGAAATCTGTTTGAAAAAATTCCAGGTGATTGGAAACTTCTTGGACCTTGTGACAATAGTGGTTCAACTACCAAAAAACAAGATAACATCATCTATCCAGGATCATAAATAAACATATATTCTTAACCTACCCGGGGTAACTTCCCCGGACTAGTACTAATTACTAGTTATACAATTAAAGGAGTGCTTGATGATTCAAGGGCTCCTTTATTATTAATTCACATATTTTCAAGGAATTGACAGGTCTTTTTTTAAAGTTTCGAAAGGATATAATTTGGTCAGTATACAATGGAGTACACAATCAACCTGATAAAGTAAAAAATACGATGTAAACTATCATTAACAAAATAGACTTCAGTAAATTTTCTGGATACCAGCATATGATACTATATAAAAATATTTTTTAAATTCGAAATAGCTATAGGTGCATTCATCTCTATAATAAGATAAAAAATACGATGTTTCATTTTGAAAACAATTATGGCTTATTTGTAGGAGCTTTAACTACCAATGAATTTCATAAACATTATGCATTACAGCTAAGTGTTTCTACACATTCCAATATGCGTATGACTAGAAAAGGAGCATTGCAAACCTACGCAGACTCTTTTTATATTGCTTCTAATACATTACATCAGTTAATCAGCCCAGAGCCTCAGTTAACCATACTAATTAATCCCCTAAGTCCATTAGGACATCAATTCTATTTGAATTACAAAACATTAAAAGTTACTTCTCTGGAGTCTTCTCTTAAAAAAGAATTAGTTCATATTCTTCACCGTCTACAAACAAAAAAAATAACATTCAACACATTCTGTTTACATATCAAAGATCGCATGTATCAATACCAATGTGATTGTGAAGATCAGTATCATCTAAAAGATGATAGAATTCGTAACACATTACTTCTTTTTGAAGAAAATTTTGAAAAAATATATAGCCTGGAAGAAATTGCCGAACTATCCAATCTATCAACTTCCCGGTTTCTTCACTTGTTCAAAGATGTTACAGGTCTTAATTTCAGAAGGTATCAACTCTGGAATAAAATGATCAAGTCATTACCATATCTGATAACACATTCTATAACTGACACAGCACATACATTTGGTTTTACCGATAGTTCGCATTATACGAGAACATTTAAAGAAACATTTGGAGTAACTCCTAAGTTTATGTTTCAAAAAGAATAGCCAGTTTATACAATTTTAAATTTAGATTCCTTCGCAACTTTGTCCGGTAATATGAATAAAAGTATTATTCATCATATCTGGTAATCTATTCCTGCAAAGCTAAAAACAATGAAGAACTATCTAAAAGAAACCAAAATTCTAAATTATTCGAACCTGCATATACAACAGCTGATAAAGAATCGCAATTGGAAGGACTTAAGTACGGTAAAAAGAGTAAAGGCTATTTATAATTACGTAAGAGATGATATAAAATTTGGCTATAACAGTGCTGATGATATCCCTTCTTCAGAGGTTTTAAAAAACGGATATGGTCAATGTAACACAAAAGCCAGTTTATTAATGGCCCTCTTACGTGCAACTGGAATTCCTAACAGAATACACGGATTTACTATTGACAAAAAATTACAAAAAGGGGCTTTAAATGGTATTTGGTATGTCCTTTCGCCTAGAAATATTTTACATAGTTGGGTAGAAGTATACTTAAACGAACAATGGTACTTTCTAGAAGGAGTGATTCTGGATAAGGAATACATAAAAAAACTACAGAAAAAAAACAGTCAATGCAAAACTTCCTTCTGTGGTTATGGAGTGGCTACAGATAATTTTGAAAACCCGCCCATAGAATGGAATGTAAACAATACGTATATTCAGGATAAAGGAATCAATCAGGATTTCGGCACATTTGATAGCCCGGATGAATTCTACACTAAACATCAGCAAAAATTGAATCTTTTTAAACAATTCATTTTTCGTAATATTGTAAGACACAGAATGAATACAAATGTAGAAAGAATTAGAAGTGGATTATACTAATGATTCATGCCAGCAAAATAAGTGTAAAACGAATCTGTATAGTATACTGATTTCCAACATACAATCAAAACATAAGTAGTCCCTGTCCTCAAACTGGAAATGGAAATACAACATTATTGGAAAAATAACGAAATTAAAAAAGTAACATTTCCGATACTTCTAAGAATAGGAAAAATAAACAGATAAAATTATAGAAACTTATGATTTACCTAACCATGATGATTTTTGTACAAGAAGGAAAAGAGTATATATTCCATCAGTTCGAAGAGTTTTCCATTCCTCTGTTGGCAGACTATATCGGAAAACTCATCTATCGTATCCGCCCCGACAAAAGTGCATATATTTCTTATCAGGAAGAAATCCCTTATGAAATTCATTTCTTATCCTTCGAATCAGATACAGACTTTAAAAATTTCACAAAAGACAAACGAAGAAAAAGCTTTTTACATCTCAAAGAGGAATCGATTCGTTACAGTTATCTGGTTAAAGGGAATAAACTTTCATAAAATATCATACGACTCTCCTTCGTCAATCATCCAAATAATATATTCTTCTGATCAAATGCATATGAACCTACATCATTTTTTTATATTCTTCCTGTTATTAATCCCATTTACACTTCTTTCGCAAACTCGTTTATACAATATATCTGAGGTTAAAATTACCAAGCCCTATGAACAAATAAGCCCGTTGGGAAAATACAGATATGATAGTCTATCCTATGAAATAGCAAGAAAACAAACGAACTATATTTTTGAAAAATTTAATTATACAAGTGATGACACGGAAGTCCAGGGGTTTTCTTGTATTCCCAAAACAACTTCCGGCACAAAAATTCCTGTAATTATTTACAACCGAGGAGGTACTGGAAATATAGGGCGTATCACAGAAGAAGATTTTCCTGATTTTTATGCGCTTGCTAAAAATGGATTTGCCGTATATGCATCGAATTACAGATATGTTGGAGCATCCGGTGCTAATGATCAGATTGGAGGTGATGATATCCAGGATGTTATTAAACTCTTTCAATCCATCAAAAACATTGATTTTATAGATGTTGATAATATTTTTATGGTAGGAGTTTCACGTGGCGGGTTAATGACCTATAAAAGCCTTACTCATATCAATGTTAATGCAGCGGCTGTCATTGGAGGTATTGCCGATTTTGAAAACCTGACGAATAAAAGACCCATATTCTTAACAGGGTGGACAGACCTATCCCAAGACTTAAATTATAAAGGTCTGGAAAATATTCTGCCCGATTTTATCCAAAAAAAGGAACAACATATACATGACCGTTCAGCAGTTAAATGGACAGATAAAATCAACACCCCTCTCTATATATTGCACTCTCGTCAGGATGGCAAGGTACCAATAGATGGAACAATTGAACTCGTAAAAAAGCTAAATACATTAAAAAAAGAATTTCAGGTAAAAATTTATAACCAAAAAAGCCATTCTCTTCCCTATTCAAAATTTGATTCATTTGAAGAAATAATCCATTGGTTTAAAAAGTATATAAAGTATTAGTGACAAATTTTTAGGCAATTATATACAACTAACTATACTTCTCTCACCTAGCCCTATAAGAAAACAAATTATTAGTTTTAAATAATCACAAATGCAACATGATTGCATTTGTGTAAAATGTTATGTATTTTCGCTATCCGATAAGCCATGAAATAGTAAAACCTTATTTGATGAACAAATCCTTATACTTTATTTGCCCTACGGATTATCTGGAGCCCGTCATTAATAAGACTTTCAGGCATAAAAAATACTATTATGCCTCTCTTGGAAACTCTGTTTCTTTTGATGGTGCTACCATGAGAGAAATAAATACATTGATCAAAAATAAGGATGTTCGTAACATATCTTTTGTATTGTCAACGAGCAACCCTATTATCCAGGATGCACTTGGAAATCAAGAGTTTTCTCATCTAAGAGGTGTGAAAAATGTATATAATGAAATAAAAAAACAAAAGGAACACTCTAAGGCACTAGGTCAAACGGTTGATCCTAACTTCTGTATTCTTTCCTACTATCTCAATCATAAAATAAAAGAACTACAGCATGAACTCAATAGTGTATTGAGAAATGATATAAAAATAAATGGAGTTGTTTATAACAAACAGGAAAATCGTTTTACCACTATATACACCAGTCTGATCTGCAGAAAATACTTCAGCTTAAATTAAAGAAAATCAGAATCTAAAAAAATACAGATAACTTTACAATTCTATGTAAACACAAATTACCCTAAATACAATAAAAAACTAAATATCAAATACTTATAAGAAATAATTTATTTTTTTTCTCAAAAGTGTAACAATTAGTATTGGTTTTTAATCAAAGGGATACGAAATACATAAAAACAATCGTATCATGACAAAATCAATAAACAATTTCTTCGTATTCATTCTTATTCTATTAGGAGCGCAAAGCCATGCTTTAGAAAAAACAGTACGCTACAATATCTCTGAACAACCTAATGCTATACAGATAGAAACCATAGGAGAAGGAAAACCAATGGTATTTTTACCCGGATTTACTACACCTGGAAGTATTTGGAAAGAAACAATTACCCATGTGGCATTAAATAGAAAATCGTACCGTGTTTCGTATGCTGGTTTTAATGGAATTCCATCAATCGAAATGCCGTGGTATACCAATATCAAGAATTCAATCATTACGTATATACAAGAACAACAACTCAATGATATCATTATTATGGGACATAGTATGGGAGGAAATCTAGCGGTAGATATTGCTGCTACGTTACCAAATAAGGTATCAAAAATTATCATTGTAGATGCATTACCATGTATGCGCGAAGTAATGATGCCAAATGTTCCTGTAGAAAATTTAGTGTATGATAATCCTTATAATAAGCAAATGTTACATATGGATGATCAGCAATTTAAGAATATGGCAACCATGATGGCCTCTAATATGACAAATACAGCTCATAAAAAAGAAACGATCGCCAACTGGATCCTGGAAGCTGATCGTAAAACCTGGGTATACGGGTATACTGATTTACTAAAACTTGATTTAAGAGACACCTTAAAAAAGATAAGCTGTGAAACATTGATAATAGGTGCCTCTTTTCCTAATCTAAAAATAGCAAAGGAAAATTTTGAAAAACAATACGCAAACCTATCAAACAAAACGCTCAAAATGGCCCCTAAAAGCAAACATTTTGTCATGTTTGATCAACCACAATGGTTTTATGAAGTTACAAAAGCCTTTTTAGCTAATGAGAAAAAGTAAAAACAAGTCTTTTGAGAACATATACCAGCAACACCACCCAATGGTGTTGCAAATGTGTTTAGGGTTTGTAAAAGGTGATAGAGATACTGCTAACGATTTATCGCAAGAGGTATTTATCCGCGTATGGAACAACCTGACAAGCTTTAGAGGAGCCTCTTCATATAAAACATGGATATACAGAATCACTGTAAATACCTGTCTGCAATATGTAAAAAAAGAGAAAAAAGCACAAACACTTCCCATACCGGAAATAGCAGATCGCACTTCCGGAATGGAAGATGTAACAAATCCTAAAATATCAATGCTTTATAATGCTATTGGACAATTAAAAAAAGTAGATCGGTTAATTATTATGATGGTTCTGGAAAATCAGGATTATGCAAGTATATCTGAAGTAATCGGAATTAGCCCTGCTAATGTGAGAGTAAAAATTCATCGGATAAAAAAACGATTGGAAACCACCTTAAAAAAACAAGTAACATGATTCGCAATTTTGAAGAACTACAAAATAGCTGGGAAAGTAGTAAAAAAGAGATTACTTCCTCTGATGACAGCCTTAATAATCTATATGCCAGTATAAAGAAAAAAGAAAAAGAAAACTTTTTTTTCTATTACGGTACTATCAGTATTCTGACTATAACATTAATCGTTATTTCCTTGTTTTTCTACTATGTAGCTCCTGTTAAAGAATTACTAAGCAAAATAGGAGCTAGTCTTATGATCATAGGACTCTTGTTCAGAATTCTTGTAGAAGTAATCAGTATTTATAAAGCAAAACAAATAAACAGTCTTGATAAAACCCTGCAACAAACTGAAAATAGTATAGTCTTTCATCAATTCAGAAAAACAATCCATCAAGTAGTCGCTCCTGTTATTATTGTTTTATACACTTTAGGTTTTTATATGATTACCCCAGAATTTAGTCGTTATATAAGCTTTTGGAATCTTGTTTTTATCGATGTGTCCTATATAATAATGGGGAGTATCTTATTTGTTCTTATTCGCAGAGGTGTAAAAAAAGAAATGAAAATCATTGAAGAAATTATCGCATTAAAAAATGAAATCATTCAATAGAAAATATCCTGTAAAAGTCATATGTTGCCTTCTATTCTATAAAAATGGACTAGTGATAGGCTCCCCCTTTATAGCTGCCACTATATAACAGTAAAAACTATCTCAATACAAGCACATAAAATGATATTTAAAAAAATAGATGTACCTTGTTCCAAAACATCGATTGATTATTCGATAAAAAACAAAACATGAGGTAACACTTTCCTCCCCTATAACACATATAGTATATCTGGAGAATATTACAATGTATTCCTTCCTTAATTAAATTTTAAAATAAAAACTCAAAACCTGCGAATACAATGAAAAAACAATTATTACCCCTACTATTCATATTTTCTTTATCAATATATGCACAAGAAGTTGAAGAAATTTATGAAGCTTCAGATGAAAAATATGAAATACTGGAAAATATCCCTTTCCGCATTGTAGCCCAAAAACCGGTCTTTCCAGGTTGCGAAGAAGAAGATAAAATCAAGTGTACCCATAAACTTATAAAAAACTTGTTTGATAACAACTTCAATAAAGAGTTAAAGACAGAGTTAAACCTGGAGAATACACAGAATATATTTGCTCAGTTTACCATTGATACATCAGGAAACATTGTTAATATTCAGGTACGAAGTCCCCATCAAAAAATAGACATAGAAACAAAGAGAGTTATCAAACTACTACCGGTAGCTACTCCCGGAAAACAAGATAATAAAGAAGTTACTGTAAAATATACATTGCGATATTTCCTGAATTAATCTCTAATAAGTAAGAATAATGAAGAAACTAAACCCATCGATCAAACACCACTTATTGATAGGGCTTTTTATCACTCTTTGGGGGTTTTTATTTGCTTTTATCATTAGACCCTTCGACGATGGGACATTAAACCTAGAAGCATGGATTAAAATCAGTATAGGATTTAATGTCGTTTCTTTTATTACTTATGGAATTCTAAGCATCCTCCAGAATAGAATATATCACAAAATTAAAAAATGGAATATTGGTCTTGAAATAAGTAGTATTCTATTTTATTATATACTGTATACTATCTGTAATTATTTAGTATACAAAAGCTCATTCCTAAACGGAGGCTATAACTTTACAGAGTTTTGTCTTAACATTACCTTGAAGGCTGCCTTTGTATTGCTTCCAATTGTATTGGTAATCCGCTATTATTCTATCAGATTAATTCCAGTAAAAGAGGATATGATACTAATCAAAGGAGAAAATAAGCTTGATATTCTAAAAATCAAGCAGTCTGAGTTAATAAGTATTTCTAATGCGCAAAATTATGTAGAGATATTTTTTATACAGGACAATAAACTCGCCTCTAAACTCATTCGTTCTTCCCTAAAAAAAATTGAAAACGATATTTTATTTTTAGTTAAAATTCATCGTTCTCACCTTATAAATCCCATGCATTTTAAGTCCTGGAAAGATGCAAACACCATCTCTCTTACCTTTATGGAACTGCCTGTTTCTAAAAATTATAAAAAGAACCTTTCTGAGATCTAATCATTCGTACCTAAAACGATAGGTTTTATACCTAACTCCTGAAAACATAAGGGATCAACCACTTTCTGAAATTATTTTTGTAGCAATCAAAAAAATATAAAAAATGAAGAAAGAGCATCGTTTCAAATTAATTTTCTTATCTCTATTAGTTCTAATTTCTCTATTCGCAAACGGAAGGTTTGCATTGTTTTTTGCTCCATGGATTTCAACGACCATGTTGCTATTTGCCAGCCGTCGGTTTTCTCCGGTTCGCAGTTTCCTTTTTTCTTGGTTATTTCTGACAGCTACCTTCTCTTTCCAGTTCTACAATGTATTTCCCATTCCATTGCATTTCCATATAATAAGCATGGCCATACCAGCCCTTTTCTCTGCTTTGCCATTTCTAGTCGATATCTTATTTTCCAACCATCGAAATAAATTTATTCATACTCTCATATTCCCTATTGCTTCGGTAGTAATTAGTTATGTATATCACAAATACTATCCATATGGTAGTTGGGGGCATATTGCATATACACAAGAATCTCAATCAATACTAATACAATCGATCGCCGTATTCGGGTTAAGTTATATCACCTTTCTTATCGGTTGGTTTGCTTCTATATGTAATTGGATTTATCTACAACATTTTAATTCAAAAGCTATTAAGAAAAGTATCCTGACCTTTGGAATTGTTTTTATGATAACCACACTCTTTGGAAGCTACCGCATTTTATTTCAAAAAGCAGATTCAGATACTGTACGAATAGCATCGATATCACTGCTAAAAGAATATGCTATTTACGACAATGATTTATTTGGGTTAGCAATAGAAGGAGGAAAAGAAAAATTTAAAAAGCAATCTTCGGCATTACTTTCGAATCTATTTGAAAGAAGTATACAGGAAGCAAAAGCAGGAGCAAAAATTGTATTTTGGTCAGAAGGGAATGGTCTAGTACTCAAGGAAGATGAACTATCCCTATACGTAACGGCCAGTGAAATCGCTAAGAAACAGGACATCTACTTAGGAATTGCTATAGGAGTCATTGATCAACACGAAAGCAAACCTTATGAAAACAAGTTTGTATTATTTACTCCCAACGGACATAAAGCGATAGATTATTGGAAAGGAATTCCTGTTCCAGGATTCGAAGCATCCATAAGCAATAATAAACAAGTAGGGATTCAGAAAACAGAAACCCCTTATGGTACTATCGGAGCTGCCATCTGCTTTGATATGGACTTTCCTCACTTCTTGAAACAAGCAAAAGGATCAGATATTTTATTAGCACCTAGTAATGATTGGAAGGCTATAGATCCAATCCATACAAAAATGGCCAAATTCAGAGCAATTGAACAAGGATTTAACCTAATTCGTCAAACCAGTAATGGATTATCTGCCGGTTTTGACTATACCGGAAAAACAATTAGTGAAATGGATTATTTTCAGGATAAAGGAAAAATTCTAATTACTCAATTACCAACTAAAGGAGTAACTACCATCTATTCTGTTATAGGAGATCTATTTATTGTAGGTTGCCTTACCTCCTTTATCCTTATCAGTATTGTTTTTAAAACACAATCCCCAGAAAAAGAATAGTTTTCACAAGTAAAGTACAAAAAATATTAAGCAGAAAATTATATATCTCTAATACCATAAACTAAAAGGAGCCTGTAACAGGCTCCTTTTTCAAATAATAAAAATTGTTTATTTCCCTCAATCCATAAGAAATCAAACAAATGATATTATTATTTATTCTTTATCCCACCATACTCGGGTTGTCAATATATCTGGCCCTTGTGCCTGTATAGCAGCATTGTAATTTTCTTCATTATTACTTTGCTCACTGGTAGAATAGGTCAACCTTCTGGGAATAGTTCCATTTGTTTCATTTCCTGGGTAGTTTACTGGAGTTAATACAGGAAACCCGGTTCGTCTCCAATTTGCAAATGCTTCATATTCATTAAGGAAAGTAGCTGCCCAATACTGGGTATTAATCTGTTCCAGAGCATTGGATGCATCAAAAGGATTCGCAGTAATATACTCTTCTATCGCTGTATCATTAATCACAGCATTTTCTCCATAAAGGGAAAGCATTTTCATAGCCGCAGCAACACCTTCTTCATAATGTACCTTCGCATCTCCCCCGGCTAATCCCCAGCGTACAGCTGCTTCTGCTAATAAGAATTTAACTTCTGCATAGGTCTGAAAGAACATAGGTGCATCCTCTCCGGTAATAATAGTTCTATTCGGCTCTGTATATGCAAAGGTATCAGTCTCTCCTGTAGCATCTTCCAGTAAGCCTGCATCCAATCCATTAGGAAGTCCTTTTTGGGTTGCCGCATCTATACGTTCTTCATAAGTTCTCAAAATATCATTTCCTTCTCCATCTTTTTGTCCGGTTTTCTCCGGCAGGGCTCCTAATATTTTCAAACGCGGATCTCCCGTAAGAAAATCTACAAATGTTTTGCTCATTCTCATATTTCCATCAGCAGTAAACACCTCTCCCAACCCATTTTTATTAATTCCTTCCGGTCCGGTTGTATGTGCTATATATGCAATATCTGCATTAGATTCCATAACTCCTCCTTGTATTGCTTTTGTCACCCATTGCTGAGCCCCACTGGGATCTACTTTAATCATTCGGAATCCAAGTCGCAACATTAAGGAATTTCCGAAACGTTTCCATGTTGCCAGATCTCCTTTATACATTAAATCCGCATCCCCAAACTCAGAAGTTCCCGATCCCAGATCCGCTACTGACTCTTCTAATTCTTTCAATAAATCAGCATAAATATCAGCCTGTCTGTCATATTTAGGCTTCAGAACTCCATCAATCACAGCTTTTCCTGCTTCACTATAGGGAATATCTCCGTATAAATCTGTCAACCTATGATAGACAAAAACTCTCATAATTCGAGTAATAGCCTTCATTTCTGCAGGTTTTTCTTCCGTATCAAGTTGTACCATCATGTCCTCCAGCGTCTTTACCGCATTTCCGTAGTAACGATCAATTAATGAAGAAGCATATCCTCTATTCCAGGTATATTTATCTCCAGACCAATACCCTGCTGTAGTGGCAAAATGCTGCATCATCGTAGAACAATAAATAAGATTGGCTCTCCAGTTTTCATAACGCTCTCCAGAAGTAAATAACTGTACTGAAGTAAGTTTATTGACTACACTTATCTGATCCGGTTTTGTAGGATCTACATTTAACTCTTCAAAACCTTTATCACACCCCCAACATGTCAGGATTGCAATGAATATATATATTGATTTTTTCATGATTATCTCTCTTTTTAGAAGGTAACTTGTAAACTCATTCCATAACTTCTGGTACTAGGTACTCCAAAATATTCTAACCCTTGAGCATTCCCTACATTATAAGCTGCTTCCGGATCGATGTTATCAACACTTCGCATCAGGTAAAATAAATTAGACGCAATAAAAGATACATTCACCTTGTTTATAAAGGTCTTTTCCAGGTATCTATTAGGTAATGAATAGCTTAAACTTACTTGCCTGAATTTGATAAAGTCTGCATCTTCTACAAATTGTTCTGCTATTCTACCGACTCTACTATAATACCTGCCTAAAAACTCAGGAGATACCGTCCTTGTAAAAGGAGCTCCTGTAGCCCCATCAATTCCCGATACGGACAGACCATTTTCTCTTCCTTCAAGGGTTGTTTTATGTAATCCATTTGTGTAGGTAACGGTATTGGTTCCCGAGAAGATCTGTCCCCCAAATTTCCCATCTATTAAAAAACTTAAGGAAAAATCTTTATAGTTAATTGTATTACTCCAACCTAATGTCAGCGGGGGTACTCCTTCTCCTAATATTTTTCGTTCTCCCTCACGGGCTAAGGGAACCCCATCACTATCGATATCATAGATAATAGCACCTTGTTCATCCCGCTCATAAGAAACACCTACTATAACGCCTTGCGGCTGTCCTACTACTTGTTTGATTTCTACATTCTGTGAACGAGGCTGTCCCAGGCTAATTTCTCCATCAACTTCATTTGTAGCCAAAACGATTCCTTTATTATGCGCTCCATTGACTGCTGTTTTCCATAAGAAGTTATTGGTTTTTACAGGAGTTCCTGATACTAAAAACTCTATTCCTTTATTTTCTATTTCTCCAATATTGGCAATTGCCCGATCATACCCAGAAAAGACCGACGTAGAAACAAAGACAATATCATTAGTTGTATTGTTTTTATAATAAGCTACATCAAAGGATAAACGGTTATTAAATAAACGTGCATCAAGCCCTACCTCTGTTTCTGTTTTGCTAAAAGGAACCAATCCAAAATTAGGAACCGTTCCATTTGTAATTTTTCCCAGAGGTTGCCCCAAGTGTCCTTGTCCAAAAATTTCATAAGTAAGTGCTAATTGATATGCATCACTCGCACCTCCTGCTACCTGAGAATATCCTCCTCTAAGTTTTAAAAAGTTTACTGTTTCAGGTAGAGGAAACAAATCTGATAAAATAACACTTCCACTCACCGAAGAGTAAAAATCATTATTAGGCGTTGTTTTTCCTGGAAAGGACAAGGTAGAGAACCAATCATTTCTTCCCGTAAAAGTAAGGAATGCCAAATTATCATATGATAGTTCCACCGAACCGTAAACAGATCCTATTTTTCTCTTATTGTAGGTTCTGTTTCTGGATTGATTATTCGTATTTCCGATATCTTCCAAACCGGGAACAATAAAATCATTTCCTGATAAGCTTAAATCTTCTCGTTCTATCTGGTTACTGTTTATCCCGGCAAAACTTACCAGATTTATTTTTTCTCCGAATGTTTTGTCTACTCCAAGCATTAAATCACTATCAATCTGACTATACCTGATTTCTCTTTCCGTCATTCCTCCCAGTGGCTTATAAGCCGTTCCCCAGGGCTCTACCTCTGTTTTTTTAATCGTATAATGATCAACTCCCACACGTGCTAAAGTGTATAACCAATCTGTAATATCATAACGAATCGAAGAAGAAGCTATAATTCTATTTTTGACATCTTCATTTCTAAAATGATATGCCGAAAAATATGGGTTTTGTGTATATACATTCTGTGTTATTTGTCGTTCTGTCAGATCACTATTCACTCCTGGATTCATCAAGCGAACATCCACATTAGGTGACAGGTTCATCAAAGTATAATTGGCATTTCCAGGGGCATCAGATAATCTGGGACGATTCGTAACACTTTCCCTTATATATTTTACGTTCACATTTGTCGTTAACTTCTTCGCCATTACAGATCCTACATTTAGAGAAAATGTCTTTCTGTTTAATCCTGCATTCGGCATCACATCTTCATTGGATAAATCAGAAGCTGAAAATCGATAATTAAGCGTTTCTGAAGCATTTGCCAGTGCAACCGTATTAATAAAGGTTGTTCCTGTTCTATAAAAATGATCCAGATTATTCCCTATATAAGAATACGGACGAGCTACTCCATCCCATTGAGGTACAGCTGTACCATCTAGTCTGGATCCCCAGGATGAAAAACCTATTTCTAATGCTTCTTCCTGATTACCTGGCTTTTCTCCTCTTCTTCCCTGTCCATAGGTCGTTTGAAGATCCTGCAAAGAAGTATCTACTCTATCAAAAGTAACAGCGCTACTCAATGTAACTCCCAATCCTTTTTGTTCTTTTCCTTTCTTCGTGGTCAATATGATCACCCCATTAGCTGCTCTTGATCCATATAAGGCAGAAGCTGCTCCTCCCTTTAGTACACTAATGGATGCTATATCATCGGGATTAATACTGGAAATTCCATCTCCCCCATCGGTTCCTCCCCACTCACCGGCAGATCCATTATTATCATTACTAATTGGAATTCCATCAACGACGTACAGAGGTTGATTCTCCTGTGTCAATGAACTGGAACCACGAATCACTACCCTACTGGAACCCGCTGCTCCTGTAGCATTTTGTGTGATATTAACCCCCGCTACTTTACCCTGCAACGAATTAATGGCATTGGTTTGCTTAATTGCCGAAACTTCTTCTCCTCCTACTTCGGTAAGAGAATACCCCAATGCTTTTGTTGATTTTTTTATCCCTAAAGCAGTAACAACCACTTCTTCTAAACTCTCCACATCTTCTTGCAAAACAACATTGACTGTACTTCTTCCATTAACATCAATTTCTTTGGTAGCAAACCCCATCATAGAAAAGACCAGTGTGCCGTCTCCTGGTGCTCCTATAGAATACTTACCATCAAAATCTGATAGTGCTCCGGTGGTAGTTCCTTTCAAAACAATGTTTACTCCAGGTAAGGGCACTCCTGTAACATCTTTTACTTTTCCCTCTATTATGTTTGTCTGTGAATAGCCTATACTACTATACAGCCCCAAAATACATAATAGAAAGATGGATAGGTTTTTAAACATACTTACTATTATTTAATTATTATTAGTTATTGTTAAATTAACAGGTCCTGATTTTAACCTTTATAAGTTCTTATTATTAGGAAAGGATCATAAATTTTTTCGACTAATAACTTCTCTTAAAAGCTAAAGGACTTCGGACTGCAAAATAACCGGATGCTTTCTTAATAAAATCCTAGGCAAAATTGAATTAACGCTAAAAAAGAGTTAAAGCTGTATTGATTCCGATAATTTCTAATAAAATTGTAGCCTGAAATAGCCTCTTATCTCAAAAGGGGGCTTTTAGAAATGAAAATGACGTAATTTATGACGGAGCAGTTAAGGAGAAAAAGACATGCCAAGGTATTAAGGTTTTTTAGAAAAGTACACCGCATCACAGGGCTTTTTCTTTTTATTTTTTTCTTATGTATTTCGATATCAGGTATCCTTCTCGCCTGGAAAAAACATAGCAATGGTCTTATCCTATCCGATACGTATACCGGAACCTCTACGGATTTTAAAGAATGGCTTCCTATGGAGACCTTACAACACTATGCCTACAATACCATGAAAAAAACAGGATTGTATAATCCCTCTTCTACATTAAAACGTATTGATGTTAGAATACATAAGGGTATCGTTAAGTTTGTGTTCTCTAATTACTATGGAATACAGATTGACGGAGCTACCGGCGCCGTACTCCATATCGAAAAACGGTATGCAGATCTCTTGGAAGATATACACGACGGATCTATTCTCGATCATTGGATCGGAACTGATAATGGTATTCTAAAAAGAGTATATGCTACGATTATGGGAGGTTCTCTCTTAGTCTTCTGTATTACTGGTTTTTGGCTATGGTATGGTCCAAAAAGGATGAAAAAGCTAAAAAAAACCATATAAATCATTTATACAGATACTTTCCTTATATGCTCAGGTAGTATCGATTCCGCTTCTTCTCTGAAAAACAGGAAAGTCCTCTTCATTAAATCCTTATAATCTGTAGGAAAGTAATCCGACACTGGTATTGTAAAATACATAGTAACTGCAGGCGCTCTTGTCTCTGTAACTGCATCAAATCCAATATTCTTAAAGCGTAATCCTTTATAAGACTGCAATTGCTGTACCCCTGAGGCAGTCAGCAAAGGAGATATCCCTGCAATTACCCAATCAATTTTCGGGCGACTTGGGAAAGTAAGGTATACCTCATGTGTTATATCTCCTTTCTTCTGACACCAAATACCTAATTGGTCTTTAAACCCATCCTGTAATAATAACGAATCAAATATGGAATGCAAATCCGGATGGATATGATCTCTTACAGCCGTTACCGGCAGACGATTAGAGTACATATAGCGTTGTTGCTGAAACGACTTCTCTTCTCTCCATCGATATGAATGTATAAATTGGGTTTCTGAATCGTGTATAAACAAACAGTTATCCTCAGAAGCCGCAACAGGTAACCGAAGTCCCTGGTACATAGCTGTAAATCTGCTATCATCATGAATATCAAGTACCGTTCTTGGAGTTTTTATAGTATGTAATAACTGCGTCAGGGATCTATAAGCAGGTTGTTGTTCATCAGGATAAATATACAAGGTAGGTTTATACCGTGGTTTGACAGTATTATGTGTTATTTTTATAGACCATTCCACCGCATGACATTTTTGTCGTTGAGATATTGTCGATAATAATTGAAGTGGATTGCTTAGTTCTAGCGACATATTGTATTCGTTTTATATATAAAATAGGTAATGAAGCAGGATGATAATATCATAGACTATTCAGGCAAGAAGTGTCTTGCCTGAATAGTACCAGGGCTAACTCCAGTGATCCCAATGGGACACGGCATGCCATATACTCTTTGCTGCATCAGCAAAAGCACCTCCAATAGATTCAAATGCATCTTTAATAGCGCTTTCTGCATATCCTGCTCCCTTGAGAATAGTATATACGGCATCAGGTGCTAATCCAAAAACAGTATTTAGTGCCTTGGCGGTTTCTTCTGCGCCAAACCCAACATATTTCAGTGAGTCAGTTACTACTGTATCTGATGCTCCAAATCCATCCTTAAGAGCACTGGCAATCACATCTGCTGGTGCAGAAAAAGCGGTTTTTAAACCAGAGGCGATCATATCCACCCCATATCCAGCTCCATGCATAATTGATGCTACCTCAGTCGCTGACTTGTCAAAAGCGGTTTTTAATCCCTCTGCTACATCTTCTACTCCACTTACAATGGCTTTTTCTACATAGCCTGCCCACTTAGAAGCATCCTTGATAATCGCTTCAAAAATAGAAGACACATTCCGTAATATATACTTCTCCACTTCTTTTATGACTGCAGAAATACTGCTGATATCAACATCCAGTTCAAACGGACCAAAGGAAAGATCTAATCCTTCAAAAGTAAAAGCTCCCTGTACCTTAAACACTATATCCGAAGTACTGGTTGTAATCGATAATGACAAACTACAGCCCGTATCCAGGTGTATAGACCCCAAATCAAAGCCTGCAATTGTTGGCAGTGGGATTCGCAAATCTATTCCATAGCTACAGCTGCCCGAAAAGTTATGGTAGTCCTGTAAGGTACAACTCATCTTTGATTGTAATATGGTCCCATAATCCAACTCGAAATGAATTCCTTCTTTGGAAATAGTCGCATCAATTTCTTCGCTTATAACCTCCAGTAAACTCACCTTAGCATCTAAAGTAAAATAAGGAGAAGACGAGGTACTCAACGTCATTTCAGGACCTCCCGCTTTGATGATCGTTTTATCAGTGGCAGCATCGATTACTTTTTTCTCTGCAGCTGTTTTTGGAATCGCATTATTAGGAATGGGAGTTCCACTGGCATCTACTTTAATACTAACTTCTTTTCCATCACCTGATAGCCTGAAAATTGAACCCAGAGAAAAAGGGTCCATCGTGATATCTCCTGATATTCCCGTATTCATATCGATATTCAGATAGCCATAGAACCCTAACCCGAATAAGTCCATATAACCACTAAAACCATATCCCATAGGAGCTAAAGAACCATCTGGAAGCACTACCGGTTCCATTGGGTTTTCTGCCCACCTAAACGATAGGTCACTAAAGGATATCGGAAAATCGATTGGCACCTTAGTATCTGTGAATATGGCAATTACTTCTTCCAAACTCAAGGTAGGAACATAAAAGGAAAGGTATAATGGATTCGGAATTTCCTCTTCCATCTGACAAACAATAGCAAACTGATCATCGTTTAAACTCACTTGTTTGTCTTCTCCAATATGGAAGCTTCCATCCACTCCAATAGCAAATCCCGGAGGTTCGAAAAACAAACCTAATCCCACTCCAAAAGAATCGAAGTGCAATCCTTTAATTCCCGGAGGTGTTAACAACGTACTTTTGTTTCCCGAAAGTTCTACACCTATTTCTGCTTCGATGTTATCAATAGTCATTGCAATCTCTGCATCAATGGTCGGGCTGTTAAACAAAGTAAACGGAATATCTGCTTTGATTTCGAATACGACAAACTTAAACAGTGGATTAAGTGTTAATAATACGGTAGGTTTATCAATATCAAAGGTCTTGTTATCTTCTATTGGAATCTTAATCGATTCAAAACCGAATGTAAGACAGGTTACCCCAACGGATAACCCTGCCTTATAAATAAATTCTACGCCAAAGGTAACTTTGGTACTTGGCAAGAATGTAGTAATTCTATCGAGAACCCCATCTGCAAAGGTAACATCCGTAATGGTCAATACCCCTCCTATGAGAATGGCTTCTCCATTATCGGTACAGCTAAAATCTGAGATGGTTATATCCGGTAATTCTGATGGCCAGTCAAACCCCATATAGGTACACAAGGTGCTCAAACTGTACGCCTGTTCCTGTGGTGGTTTATCCTTAGTCTTGGGTGTTCGTGCCAAAGCTACCACGGCCAGCATATATGAGATAAAGGTACAACTCTTATATTCAGTAGTATTTTTAAAAAAAGTATTGACCTCGTCTGCTGTTGCTTTTCCTCCTTTAATGAGTTTCTGAAAACTCACTGATAAGGTATCATCAGGTTTCTTTTCTAATAAGGTAACAAAAGCCTGAGTTGCTGTCATAATATCGACTTCCTCCTGGGTCACCGTAAAGGTCTCTTCCGTATCTCCCATACTAAACACTCGTGTAATAGGCGTATACGTTTCATCAAAAATAATATAGGTAGATATTGGTCCGTGAATTGGCTCAAAAGACGCACTCTTATCAGATGACACTGACGTTATATCCGTCAGTGTTCCAAAATAGTTAGTGAGTTCTTTATTACTCGCATCTTCCTGAAATGCATCATACACTACAATATTTTTTGACAAATTATTCTGTATTGTAAGTTTTGGATATGCCATACTCCATGGATTTACTTCAGTTCTACGGCTTCAACTTCCTCACTATTTCCAATACTCTTTTCATAATCCTCTATGGAAGTAGCGGATTCCGCTTCACTGTATTCCGCACTAATTTCCTCCCACTGCTGACTATCTGATAAGGCTGTTTTTATAGCTGCATCTGAATTGGTCATTTGCTCTTCCAATGCTTCAAAATGTTTCGCGCTTAAATCCTTAGCCGCTTCATTCAGTGTGGTTTTTGCTTCAGACAATTTGCTAATAGCATCTTGGATTCCCTCTCCGGTAGAAGCTGCTGTTTTTGCAGCACTGACTTGTTCTCCAAGCTCTTTAAATGCATTTTCGAATTTTTCGTCAGGAACCAGCCCGTTATCCGTGATTTGACTTTGGATATCCTCTAACAGTGTATCTACTTCACTCAAGGAATCATTCAGAGATTCTTTTGTCGATTTTATCGACTCTTCTTTAATGGTAGAAACCTGCTCTTTTAACTTCGCCAGTAAATCATCATCTGTTATATCAGCAAATGGTTTATCAATAATTTTACTCACTCGTTCCTTTAGAGCATCTGATAATTCTTTCCCACTGGCGCTTGATTCTGTCAATTTGATACTTTTTTGATTAATGATGGTATCATTAGCGATTAAGCTCAAGTGTTTTACATCAATTCCTTCTGGAAAATGCGCATCGGAAGTCACTGCATTCCCTCTGTGAATAAAAGTATCTTCATTAAATACTGTAGAAGAGGTATCAAATGTTCTCAAGTTATCCTCGGGAGTTTTTTGTAGCGGCGTTCCATCAAAACAAAGATCTCCATCTTCATTCACACTCCACTTCTCTTTCTGAGAGGTCTTTACTTTTGCTTTATCACCAAAACCTACATATCTTCTCTCTTTAAAAAATGCCCCGGTTTTCCCTGTATCTCCACTAGCAGAGACACCTCTTCCTAATTCTAATCGGATTCTCGCAAATTTCTTAGTCGTTGTATCATATTGATAATATGATGAATATTTTCCGCCTGCTTCTGTAAAGGCTCCTTTTGACGGGTCTGTGTACCATGTAATAATCATTCTTGTAAGGTTTTAAGTTAGTATATTATAATTCTTCAGGAATTGTATCTGTTTCCGGCCATTTTTCATCTTCTGCATCAAAACCGGAATCATCTGCTTCATTCTCCAGTGTTTTTTCCCGGGCATCCTGTGCCTCATCTAATGCTTCTGAGGCAGAAGCTGCATCTTTTACTGCATCTGACGATTCCTGCAGAGATTGGGATTCCCAATCATGCATTTCTGCACTACTATCCTGTAAGGTGGTATCAATGTTTTTAGAGGCTGTGCTCAATTCAGCACTGGCTTCAGAGAAATCCCCACTTTCTATTTTAGCTTTGGCATCACTAAAGGAAGTTTCTAAATCCTGTACTGCCGATTCGAAATCTTCTGTAGGAGTATATCCGTCTTCTACCTGCTCACGAATTTCATTACTAATAGAAGAAGAAGTATCTTCCATTGTCTGCATCATTACATCTTCCTGTAATGCTTCTGAGGTATCAGCATAACTGTCAGAAACTTTAGAAGCATCAGAAGAAAACGTAGCTTCCTGTTCTGTAGCTTCGGATACAACCTTTGCATCAGGTGTTTCATTAATGGTTTTTTCCTGTGCTTCAAATTCTTCTTTTGACTCTGCTTTTTCTTTGGATTTAGTCAACTTATTTTTAGCTGATTTTCCAATTTTAGCAGCAAAATCTCCTAGCATCAATAGACCTACCAATAAGCCTACTCCCTGACATATTTTTCCAAACGAAGCATCAAAAGAAGATTCCTGCTGCGCACTTCCGCTTGATTTTTTACTAGGTAATTGTCTAGCAACCTGAGTAGAAACCACTTTTTTGTTTGCAATGGTTCCCGTTACTACTGGTCCTACAATATAATTAGAGGTAGGTACTCCATCCTTCATCGTTGTTTGAATAACATTCATCCATACAGGCGTCAGCGAAACAGATACATCCTGCCCTGGATTACTATCTCCCATGGTTCCATCTCCATTCATAATAATTGTAGTCGTTTCTGGAGGATCTGCATATACTGGATTTCCCTTGGAGTCTTCACTACACATCTTTAAGGTCGCAGTGTTATCTGTAGCGGTAGAGGTAATATCCAGCGTAGCTATCAGTACAGGAACATAATCACTTGGTGCCGGATCAGGCTCTTCTTCATATAAGAAATAAGGTCCCTGCCATCCGGAAGTAAACATTTGTAACCAGGATTGTATGGCATTCCATGAACTCAGCGTACAAGAAGTAAAATTCTTAGTTCCTGCAAAAAAATCATTCACACTGTCTACACTTCCTTCTTTTAAGGAAGCATACAGGTTTTTGGTTAGAGAGGAGTCCGGATTTGCCATTGCAAAACGATGAAATAGAAATGACTGAATCATCGCATCTTCATCTGTTTTTTCGATTGAATATGTTATCGGAGGGGGATCCCCAAAAGAAAATTGCATTACCGACATCACCTTAATCGGAAATTGATAGCAATAAAAATCGTTAATTTGTTCTATCGTTCCTGTATACATAGCCTGAAGCATGGATACATCTCTGATAGTTTGTACTTCTTTGGTTGCTCCTACAGCAATGGTTTCTAATTTAGTATATTCATATGGAACAGTAGTAGCTCCTTTGGATGGATTATACACATCGTATATAACGACTTCATAAGAGGAATTGTTGGTTATGGTGGCTACAGGGTACGAAGTATCTGTAGCAGTGACAGCGTCACTTCCTGACTTTGACTGTGTTAACATAATAGTAAATGAAGGTTTTAAGGGTATAAGCAAAATGTTTAATACATTTTATTTATAGCACATTGTTATTATTTTGATTACATCATTCTTTTTTACACCAATTCATCTAGATTAAATTGGGTTGGGGCGCATCTAATAACTACCTGATATGTATACATTCTTCAACTGCCTGCAAAACAAGCAAGGAAGAGTATCTGATAATTATAAAATAAATTAATTCCCTGTAGTGGGTGGTGAGTACTCCATGATAAATAAAAAAGTTGGATAGTAGCTACAATATCCAGAGCTTTTCTAATTATAGTTCAAAGATCTTATAAATGATTCATATAAACTACAGTAGAAATACCTGTTTCATTTTTATGTTAAAAAATCCGTATAAACACCTAGTGTTCAATACCATTACACATGATACGGAAATCCCTGACTATTGTAGTTATTTCAGGTACATTGTTAAGGATCCTGTACGTGTTAATTCATCATGTGTAATAAAAAAGCGTTCGTGTTTTTTGCCTCCGAGTTCTAGATGTTTAATATATCCTTTGGGGTTTCCTTCTTTCTTAATGATCAATGTATTTTCTTCATAATATGCAGGATCTAAATGAATTGTAACACGGTCAAAAACTGGTCTGCTAATCGTATATATAGGTTCTGCCGGGCTAACAGGGTATATCCCCATCATTGTATAAATCAACCAGGCAGACATGGTGCCTGTGTCATCATTTCCCGGCAACCCATCCGGGCTGTTTTTAAAATAAGTGGTTCGCAACTGATCAACCATATCCTGAGTAAGTCGCTCTTTCCCCTTCACATAATTAAATAAAAAAGGATACGCTATATCTGGTTCATTCGCCATATCAAATTGCTTATTATCAAATACTTTTTTTAGTTGTTTCGTAAAAGGTTCTTTTCCTCCCATCATCTTGATCAAATGCGGAATGTCATGGGTAACCATAAATGTATACTGCCAGGAATTCCCCTCTATAAATCCAAAATTCTTCACAAAATTAGCTCCGGTATCCGGATTAAACGGATGATACCAGCTTCCATCATCATTTTTAGGACGTAACAAGTTTAATTTTTTATCAAATAACTTTCTATAAGATACTGCTCGTTTTGTATAACGTGAATAGGCTTCTTTTTTCCGTAGTTTCTGAGCTAATTGTGCAATTGCAAAATCACTGATGTTATATTCCTGAGTGGTGGAAACCGAGCCACTGCTGGTAGTACTGGTCGTTAGATACCCTTTTTGCAGATAATCTTCCAAACCGGGGCGTAATGGATTATCGGTTATCTGATCTGCACTTTTGCACATGGCTTCATAAGCTACTTCGATATCGAAATCATCAATTCCTCTCAGGTAGGTATCAGCAATTACGATTCCTGCCGGGTCTCCTACCATAGTCGTGGTTTCTGTAGCATTGAGTTCCCATTTGGGAAGCCAGCCACTTTCCTTATAGATCGCCAACATACTTTTGACCATATCCGATTGTTGTTTAGGATATAACAAAGACATCAGTGCATGTAAATTTCTATAGGTATCCCAAAAAGAAAAAACAGTAAATCGATTTCCTGTGGTATGTTTCGTTTCTCGTGTTGCCATAGCCGGATATTCTCCATTGTAATCATTGAGTATATTCGGATGAAGGAGTGTATGATATAATGCGGTGTAAAAAATAGTTTTTTCATCTTCTGTTCCACCACTCACTTCAATTCTTCCTAATACCTTATCCCATTGTTTTCTGGTTTCTGAATAGACCGACTCAAACGTATTCTTGCCTAACTCTTTTTCCAGATTTTCTCTGGCATTTTCTATACTTACGTATGAAATTCCTATACTCAATTGTAACTGGGTTGTTTCTTTAAAATCATAAGAAAAATAAGTCCCTATACTATCCCCTACTACTTCTTTGTAATAGTTCCTATAGGTTCTGGTTTTACCATTATATCCCATCCATTGTCCTTCTACTCCCTTGTATTTTTGTGTATGTTTCCATATCCCAAACTCACGAGCAGGTTTATCAAAACGCGCTACAAAATATACAGGATAGGTTTCTTCTGGCTTGTAATAGCAAAATGATCCTACAGTACGCACACCTTCTATTTCTGTAGGAGAGACCACCTTAATCATGGCACCCTGCTCATTGGTTAATCCTAATCCCAGGTTGAGAAGTACATTGGATTTTCCTTTAGGAAATGTATACCTGCTAATTCCTACTCTGGGGGTAGCTGTTGTTTCAACCATAATCCCAGAAGTTTCAAGATGAGTTTTATAATATCCTGCACGGGCAACTTCTGCTGAGTATGTACTTCCATATTTCAGGGGATCTGTCTCTACAACACCGGTAGTAGGCATCGCAATAAGCACTCCTAAATCCGGACAGCCTACCCCACTTAGGTTTACATGAGAGAAGCCGGTCAAAAAGTGATTTTCTTTTACATAAGGCGTCGATAACCACTGACTATCTTTATCCATTGTATTCTGTTTTCCCGATACATTAAACGGAGAGACACTAACCATTCCTCTCGGAGCTACTGCTCCCGGATTTGTCGCTCCAAAATTAGACGTTCCGATAAAAGGATTGACATACCTACTTATTTCTTGTGCATTTCCTAACACTCCTACAAATGTTAATATAGAAAGAATAAAGCGATTCCTTAGATAATGATATTGACAAAACAGTGATTGCATACTCGTTTTATTGATTGCTTAATGAATAAGGGACTGCATCAGGAGCATTTCCCCAGTTTTTATTTGGTGTCGTTCCCATACGGAAATGAAGTGTTCCTCCTTTTTGAATCGTATCATAAGAAAGAAATGTCTTGGCATACGGAAGTTTATTCAGGCTAGCCTCTTGTATATATGGTGCTTCTTTATCATTTCCTGAACTACTGATTTTAAACATATTACCATTACTCAATTGAATTGTTACTTTATCAAATAAAGGACTACCGATTACATATTGATTGATCACTGGAGTTACCGGATAGAATCCCAAAGCACTAAAAACATACCAGGCTGATGTCTGTCCATTATCCTCATCTCCACAATATCCATCAGGAGTAGCTGCATACAATTTTGTCAATACCTCTCTAATCTGTTTCTGGGTTTTATATGGTTTTCCAGCATAATTATATAAATATATCATATGCTGGATGGGCTGATTTCCATGTGCGTAATTTCCCATATTAACCAATTGCATTTCTCTGATTTCATGAATGGTAAACCCATAGTATGAAGCATCAAAATCAGGAGGCATGCTAAAAACTTCATCCAATCTATTCACAAATGCTTCATTTCCTCCCATAAGATCAATTAACCCCTGTACATCGTGAAACACAGACCAGGTATAATGTAAACTATTCCCTTCTGTAAATGCATCTCCCCACTTCAGTGGATTAAAGGGTTTCTGAAAGCTTCCATTTTTATTTTTTCCCCGCATCCATCTGGTTTCGGGATCAAATACATTTTTATAGTTCATGGCTTTCTGATAGTACGTAGCTGCAAGCTGTTGTTTTCCCATCCGTTCTGCCATGCTGGCAATGGCAAAATCAGCATAAGCATATTCTAAGGTTCTCGCTACATTTTCATGAATACGAACATCATAAGGTACATACCCCAAAGCATTATATTCTGTAAGTCCGGCTCTTCCAACAGAATTAACAGGGCGTCCTGTTGCTACGGTAGCATTTTTAAGCATTGCCTCTAATAATAGTTCTCCATTCATCTCAACCCCTTTACTCATCGCGTCAGCAATAATCGGTGCAGAATTGGATCCTATCATACAATCCCTATGACCTGGACTTGCCCATTCTGGTAACCATCCAGACTCCTTATAGGTATTTGCCAATCCTTCCATTATATTTTTATTGAGATCAGGATATATCAGATTAAAAAAAGGAAATACAGCTCTGAACGTATCCCAAAAACCATTATCAGTAAACATATAACCTGGAAGTACTTTTCCGTTATAAGGACTGTAGTGATGAATAGAATTATTCGCATCATATTCATAAAACTTCCTGGGAAATAACAACACTCTATACAAGCATGAATAAAAGGTTCTCAAGTCATCAATTGATTCATCTTCTATCCGAATTCTTCCTAATTCCTGTTCCCAGGCTTCTTTTGCCTTTTTTTTGGTGGTTTCAAATGCATCTTCTCCGATCTCTCTATCCAGTGTTATTTGTGCTTGTTCAGGGCTAATAAAGGAAGAAGCGACTTTTACATGTACTTCTTCTCCTTTTCTGGTTTTAAATCCTACAATTGCTCCTACATGCTCTCCTTCACTTTCTTTGATATTACGTTGTAATTTCCATTGATCTCCCCAACTATGATATACTTCAAAATCTTTATCAAATTCTGCTACAAAATAGTTGTGGAAATTATCGGGAACCCCTCCATTATTATTCCTACAATACCCGATTATTTTTCGTTCTTCGGGGATAATGGTTACTTTAGATCCTTTAAAAAAAGCATCTAAGACTATATAGGAGCTATCTGCTTCCGGAAACGTCATTCTAAAATGAGCTGCTCGTTCAGTAGGACTCACCTCCATATTAATATCATAGTCTGCCAGATATACCTGATAGTAATGAGGTTTTACAATCTCTGCCTTATGAGAGAACCAGGAGGCACGCTCATCTTCTTTATATTTCAAATTTCCTGTAACCCCCATCAGTGAGAAGGCTGCATAATCATTAATCCATGGGCTGGGCTGATGCGTTTGTTTAATCCCTCGTATGGTATGATCATCGTACTTATAAGTCCATCCATCTCCCATTTTGGCGGTCATTGGCGTCCAGAAATTCATACCCCAGGGACGTGCAATGGCAGGATAGGTATTTCCATTTGACAGGCTAAATTCTGAATCCGTTCCCATCAGAGGATTTACATACCCAATGAGAGATTCCTTCAGCTTAGGTTTCGGAATTTCTGTTTCTACTGTTGTCTTTTCTTCTTTTGACATACAAGAAAATAAGAGCAGGCATCCCAAAACACCTACTCCTTTTTTTATCGTTACTATCATAGCCATCTATTGATTAATCGTTTAGTTCTACTGCATTCCCATGCCCTCTATATAACTTTAAGGGAGTATCCAATGTCACTTCCAGAATGGTTACATAGGGATCTAATAATTTTTCTGAGGGAGAGTCAATACGTACAATTCCCGGAATATTATTCCATGAAGCCCCTCCGTTCCGGACAAAAGCTATAGAGGAATTACTTCCTATCACTCGTATATTCTGAATCTTATTTTGAATTCCTTTTAAAGAAATATAATGTCTGGGGGCATCAAATACACATAAGTATAGCTTTGTTTTATCCTTACTAATTAAGGTAGGTCCATTAAAGTGTCCATATGGCAGTCCAGCAGTAGTTGTATAGACTGCCTCCCTGTGTTTCTGAATCCACGCTCCCAATTCGGTCAATCGTTCTTCTTGTTCCCTGGGAATAGTCCCATCGGGTTTCATCCCAATATTAAGCAACAAATTTCCTCCTGAAGCGATCACTTCTACAAATGTGCGGATAATCTGCGCTACAGGCTTGTAATTGGTATCACTGGGGTAGTATCCCCAATTATCATTCATCGTCATACAGAACTCCCAGGGACCTTCTGGTCGTACCACAGGAATTCCTTGTTCCGGAGTACTATAATCTCCATAGGTTTTTAATCTGGAATTGACAATAGTGGCAGGATTCCAGGCTAATAAAGAATCCTTTAGTCCTTTGGCTCGCCACTCTTCGCTAGATTTTTCCCAATCCCCATCAAACCAATACAAATCGGGGTGAAACTGGTCATTTAATTCTTTTAACTGTCCTTTATAAAACCTGACAAAACGTTCCCATTTCGTCAGATTTTCCAATCCTTGCTGCGGATAGTCTTTTTTGGTATCCGGTCTTGGAAAAACAACCTCATAATCAGGATGTGACCAATCACATAACGAATAGTACAGCCCAACTTTTAGTCCTTCCTTTCGCAAAGCCTGAACATATGGAGCTACCAGATCTTTTTTTGCCGGGGTTTTTTTCACCACATTCAGCTCACTTAAGTTCGTATCCCATAAAGCCACCCCATCATGATGCTTAGTAGTTAATACACTATATCTCGCTCCTACTTTCTTAAAAAAAGCAGCCCATTTATCAGGATCATACTGACTGGCAGTAAATCCTTTTGCCTGATCCATATACGCATCATAGGAAATTTTCTTATGATACATAGACCAGGATTCTGATATCCCATTAACACCATAATATCCCCAATGAATAAAAATACCGAGTTTAGCATTGGAGAACCACTCCATCCGGGAATCCGTAGATGTTGCCTGCTCCTGTGCATGAAGAACAGGAAGCAACAGCAACCATAAATAGCATGTTATAGAATATTGCGTTTTCATCTGTTATTCGATTAAAATTTCATCAGTAAACAACCATACATCACCTCCATGAGGTACTTCTTTAATACTAGTTGCTTTTACTTTTACATAACGGGTTTTATGGGTTTCGAATGTCACATCAAACTCGTTTAATGCTACTGTTCTGTCTAATTGATGTTTTCGTGTCATCTGTCCTTTTTTGGTGAATTGTGTTCCGTCTAATGAAGTAAATACTTCTATTCCTACAGGGTAATAAATTCCATTTCCCTGGTCTTGCATACTTCCTACAATGGTTTTGTGAATTGCTTGCTCCTTACCCAGGTCTATGATTACCTCCATGTCGTTTCCTAGCCAAGCTTGCCATTGTCCATCTCCAAAGTTTTTTGATCCGCGTATAGCATTAACCAAACTACGGGTTCCTGTTCCTTTATATTTCTTGTGATAAGGTGCTACATAGCTGACTTGATTTCCTACTGCCTTATGAAAGACAATTGTATCTTTTAAGACCGTACCAATTGCTTTATTATTTTTGAATAAAGAAGCTGTAAGTGTTATAGTTGTATCCATAGGAATCGGTTTGGTATACTGTATGGCTTTCTCTGAGAGTGTATCCGTTCCCAGTACATACCGAATATCAGCATTGGGATACTCATTTTTTAATTGTAGCGTCACGCTATTGCTAGAAGTATCTACAATTACTTCTGGTCGTATTCTAAACGAACTTTTGGCATAGTGTATTCCCTGATATTCATATCGGTCGAACATCGTTTGGATACGATCTGAGAAATCACCCCAATCTCTAGCTTCTTTAGGACTCCACACTGTTTCGGCCAGGGCAGCCAAACGCGGATATATCATATATTGAGAATGCGCTGTTGTAGTAATATACTCTGACCAAAGGTTCGCCTGCCCTCCCAATACATGTTTAGCAGCTTCAGCAGTCATAGAAGGTACTACCGGATCAAATTGATATACCTTGGATAAAGGAGTAAATCCTCCAATCGCTAATGGCTCTTCTTCTTTTTTGCCTTGATAATGATCAAAATAACAATGGGTTCCCGGAGTCATCACCACATCATGTCCCTGCGCAGCCGCTTCCAGACCACCTTTCACTCCTCTCCAACTCATTACCGTAGCATCCGGAGCCAGTCCTCCTTCTAATATTTCATCCCAGCCTATTAATTTTTTTCCATGGGCATTGATAAACTTCTCTATTCTCTTTATAAAATAACTTTGCAATTCTTCTACTTCACTCAGACCTTCATCTTTCATTCGCTGTCTACAATAAGGACAATGTTCCCAATTGGTCTTGGTCGCTTCATCCCCCCCGATATGAATGTACTGAGAAGGGAAAATATCCATCACTTCCTTTAATACATCTTCCAGAAAAACAAAAGTACTTTCTTGTCCTGCACAGTAAATATCTGTTATTGGCCAAAGCCCTCCAGAGGGAACTCCAATACTATTCCCTTTACAGGACAGGTGCGGATATGCTGCAATGGCACTGGATACATGAGCAGGCATTTCTATCTCCGGAATGACGGTTATATTCTTTTTATCGGCATAAGCTACAATCTCCTTAAGTTCTTCTTGTGTCAAAAAACCACCATAAGTTCCTTTCTCATCAGGACTTACTGCTCTTCTATCATTCCAATGTTTATCTTCCTGATCTACTCGCCAGGCACCTACTGTAGTTAACCGGGGGTATTTTTTTATTTCGATTCGCCACCCCTGATCGTCTACCAGGTGTAAATGCAAAACGTTCATTTTATGAAAAGCCAGCCCATCAATGACTTCTTTTATATATTCTTTTCCGAAAAAATGACGCGAAATATCCAACATCAACCCTCTCCATTGAAACCTCGGTTCATCCTTAATAGAAACTGCCGGTACTAACCATTTTGTCTTTTGATCAGCTCCTTTTGTTTCAATTTCCGGAGGTAACAATTGACGAAGTGATTGTATGGCGTATAAGAAACCTGAAGCCTCTCCTGCTGTTAATACGATATGGTCTTCTGCTACTGCTATCTCATAGGCTTCTTTTTTCAATGCTTTATTGATGGTAAAAGCTACATAATTCTCTGCCGGAATGGTTTCTGTAGTCGTCAATGTCCATCCTGTTGCTGTTGAAAACTTTTGGATTAGCATCTCTGCAATAGCAGCCTCTTCTTTGTTGTTGATTACAAAACGAGTTTTTTCCGTAAACTCAAAAGCGCCCGGGCGACACAGCAGAGTTTTGGGTTTGGGAATAATGTTAATATCTGCTGCGTCATACTGATATGGTTCTTTGGAGGTGCATCCAATAGTCATCAATAGTATTACACATAGCAGAAATTGTTTTTTAATGGTAGTGGTCATAGTATATTTGCTTTTGTGTTTATTAGCATCACCAAAGGGTATTATACCCCAAGTCTTATCTTGAAATTAAATATTTGTTCCCAACAAATGCCTCTTGGGTTTGCCCCGAGATAGTTTATTAGTCCCAATTCATTTTAAAGGCAGCATCTTCCATCCTGTTTCCCTGCTGCTCATCATACACAGCGTAATTAAATCCTGATCTCAGGCTATACCCTCCATAGACTCCTTTTGCGTTTACCGCAATAAACCCTACCTGCAGGTATTCCATATCCCGATGATTTTTATGTTTCTCATAAATTCGCTCTACAATTTCTTTGCAGGCTTCTTCGGGATTTTTTCCCTGTCGCATTAGTTCCACAACCATAGCACTTCCTGCAGTTCGGATAACGGCTTCTCCCAAGCCTGTTGCAGCGGCTGCACCTACTTCATTATCCAGGAATAGACCCGCCCCGATAATCGGAGAATCTCCGACACGTCCATGCATTTTCCAGGCTGCCCCACTGGTCGTACAACCTCCTGAAAGGTTTCCATCTGTATCCAATACCAGCATGCTGATGGTATCGTGATTTTCTATGTTAATAACTGGCTGGTACTTTGATTTTTCTAACCATTCTTTCCAGTCTTTTTCTGCTGCAGCTGTCAACAGATTTTCTTCTTTAAATCCTTTGGACAAGGCAAACTGCAATGCTCCTTCTCCGGATAGCATTACATGAGGTGTATCTTCTAATACTTTCTTTGCTACTGAAATCGGATGTTTAATTCCCTGTAGAAACGAAACAGCACCACAATCACTTCTATGATCCATAATACAGGCATCCAGTGTTACTTTTCCTTCCCGATCAGGATACCCTCCATAACCTACACTGCGAACAGCAGGGTCTGCTTCCGGAATTCTAACCCCAGCTTCGATCGCTTCAATACCTGTACTTCCCTGATGTAATTTTTTCCAGGCTGCTTCATTCGCTGCCAATCCATGATTCCAGGTAGCTATAATCAAAGGTTTTCTTCCTTTGTTATCGTTATCCTGAGGAATTTCCTTTTTCTCTGACTTCTCTTTTTTATTTTCTGTACATCCGTATAGCGTACTAATTCCCAGTGTACCTATAGCTGCTTTTTTTAAAAAATCTCTTCTATCAGACATATCTTGCTGTTTTATCCTTTTTTTGAGGCAGGTTACATACACCTGCATCACTCAAGGGCATTATTCTTAATTCTTTTCCTCTCACAAAGAATTCTTACCGTTTCTTCGGTATCATTTATACACCCGTGAAGATACTGCCATCTTCTTTGGTATATCCTTATTCGGTTCTGGTCCCATATAACATATAATCTCTCCTCCTGCCATTATCTCTTTATGTGTGAGGTATAATCGATCCATTTCTTTTCCATTCAGCAGCATTCGCTGAATGTATTTATTTTCTTTACTATTATCTATTGTCTTTATGGTAAAGGTTTTCTCATCTGACAACTGCACTATTGCTTCATCGAATAGCGGGGTCCCCATCGCATATATTCCTTGTGCCGGGTTTACCGGATAAAATCCCAGACTGCTAAGTACATACCAGGAAGACATCTGTCCGCAATCTTCATTCCCACAATGACCAGCAGGCTCATTTTTATACTGATTCTCAAGAATCTTTCTAATAATTCTCTGAGTTTTCCAGGGTTTCCCTACATAATTGTATAAATATCCTACATGATGACTGGGTTCGTTTCCGTGTACATACTGTCCAATCATTCCGGTACTGAAAATAGGCAACTTATCCTCTGGTAATGGCTTTAGTGTAAACAAAGAATCCAGTTTGGCTTCAAAAGCTTCTTTTCCTCCTGTTGTTTGAATTAAAGTTTCGATATCATGAGGAACCGACCAGAAATACTGCCAGGCATTACTCTCACAAAAGTATGGTGTATACTCTCTGGGGCTAAACTTTTCTATAAACTTCCCATTTTCATATTTTGGTCTCATAAAACGACTTACCGAATCAAACAATTGTTTCCAGTTTTCAGCTCGTTGCGTAAACGTCTTGTATACATTTTCTCGTTGCAGACTCTTTGCCAGTTGGGCTATACACCAATCGTCATAAGCATATTCCAGTGTTTTAGAAACAGACCAGTCTTCATTTTCTTCGCTTATCGGCACATAGCCTAATTTTCGATATGCTGGAATTTGCCGGGTAGTATCTCCGGCACTTTGAATACAAGCTTCCAGGAGTAGTTCTGCATCTACACTTTCAATTCCTTTTAGGTATGCATCTACAAGAACTGGTACTGCATGATATCCTATCATCATATTGGTTTCATTTCCCTGCATAGACCAAACCGGCAAGGTTCCTGTTTCCTGATAATGTGCTACTAAAGATTGTACCATATCTGAGACCCGATCTGAATGTAATAGGGTGTATAAGGGATGTGCTGCTCTATAGGTATCCCATAATGAAAAGGTGTCATAACGCTCATACCCTTTTGCCTGCATAACACGACCATTAGCCCCTTTATATTCTCCTCTATGATCGCTTAGTAAAGTAGGGGCCAGCATAGACTGATACATCATGGTATAGAAGATGGTCTTTTGATCCAAATCATCTGTTGTAATGTGTACTTTCTGCAATTGCTTATTCCATAATGAATCTGCCTCGTGTTTATACTGCTCAAAATTATTATGCGGAGCTTCTTTATTGATAGAAGCATACGCTCCTTCTATACTGGCAGTAGAAATCCCTGTTTTGAGGAGAATAGGTTCTTGTTCTCCCGTTTCATAGGTCAACACTATTTTGGTATTCGATCCTCTTGCATGCGTCTTTACCGTTGTTTCATCATTGTACAACGTATATTTCTTAAAGGGCTTCGATATCTTTATTACAAAATATACCCGTTGTTCTTTTGCCCATCCTGTAGAAATACGATATCCTTCTATGGTGGTATCGTCTACTACTTTTATATAGGTATCGACTGCTTTATCCCAATTCAACGCATACCCTAAATCGATATGTAATTGAGAAGCACTGTCTTTTGGAAATGTATAACGGTGAATCCCGGTTCGGGCAGTCGCAGTCATTTCTGCCTGAATTCCATAAGACTTTAGCTGCACCGTATAGTAGCCGGGAGTTGCCGCTTCACTAGCATGAGAAAATACCGAAAACGGTTTGTAATTATTTTCCTTTATTCTTTTTGAAAACCGGCTATTGACTGGCATGATTAAAATATCATATAAATCCCCTGCTCCGGTTCCACTGAGATGCATATGAGAAAATCCACTGATGATCGAATCCTGATAGTAATATCCGGCAATCCTGTCCCAACCGGGAATTCCTATATCGGGACTTAGCTGTACCATCCCAAAAGGTACGGTAGCTCCCGGGTAGGTATTCCCGGGACCATCTGTACCAATAAAGGTATTCACAAAAGAGGTGAATGGCATTGGAGTAACTGTTTTCTTGTTTCTTTGACAAGCACATAAACAGATACTGATGTATATGATATAGCTGTAATACTTCACTGATGAATCAATTAATCTATTAATTTCACTCGACATGCAACCTATGCATATTCCGGAATCGTCTCGCTTCTCTTCGTTACGGTTACTATTTTTATAGGTACTGAAAACAGCCTACTTTTCTTCATTGTTTCTAAATGCCTTCAGTACAGCTAGCTGTTCTTGAGTAAAAGCATTACCATCAAAGAAAGAAACACCTTTTGCTCCATTATTTTTAGCTTCCTTAATGGCAATTGACAATTCTTCTGCACTCAATGGCGGCAAGTACAATCCTGTATGTAATTCTGTTTTTTTGGCGGCTAAATCCTGTACTCCCTGTGCCGTTGCATATCCGATCCAATCCAGCTCTTCTTCATAAAAATTATGATAAATCATCGGAAGTACGGCATCGATATTCCATTTATCCCACCGCTGGCGTACCATATGATCAGCCATCTCCGGGTAAGGAAAAACGGCTGCTGTCAGTTTTTTATCATGTGCATGTGCAATAGTGTATGCTTCATTTACTAAAGACGTAATCTCGTTAAGGCGAAAATTCTTCCACTCCATATCAATGGCAGGATTTTTCATCGTTCTCGGATCTTTATGATGTAGTTTTTTAAACTTTTCTACACTGGCATCCGAATAGTCAAAATCAAAATCTGGTAATTCTTCTTCCTGTGTCAGCTTATACTTTGGTAATAACCCTATAGGTAGGAATACATCTGGGTATCGGATATAATCCAGGTGGACACTTTCTACTCCTTTTACTTTGGCCAGCCCTTCTACTAAACTAAGAATATGCTTTCTCGCTTCGGGATGACTGGGAGACAACCATTGATAATAATCTACATAGGGACGATCATCAAAACAGGATTTCCCACTTCGGCTAACCATATACCAATCCGGATGCTGTAATGCAATAGTATCTCCAGGTCGGTTGGTGGTAAACATCCACGCATGTACTTCCAGACCTTCCTTGGTAGCCAAGGCGGCTAACCGTTCCAGTTCTACAGGGTCCGTAAGGGTATTGATCAATACGGCATCTATTCCGTGAGTTTTATACTTTTTAAACTCCTTTTGATAGGTGGTATCTGCTTTTCCTTCTTTGGCTGTAATCCAGGTCCAGAATTTGAATGTCGTCTCAACTTCCTTGACGGTTTCTTCGGTAAGCGCTTCTTTTACGATAGAAGTTGGTTCTTCTTTTTGGGTATTACAAGCATATAAACCCAGTATACATATGCAGGCAATTGTCTTGATTATTCTCATGGTTTATTTTAATGATTTAGTGGTATATTTTCCGTCTTCTCTAATACATAACTGACGTTCTGTAAAAGGACTGCTCACGATCAGGTTCCATCCCTGTGAATGCGTTTCCAACACCGGAGTAATTGTGGTATTTTCAATCACAAATTCTTCATGACCAATTTCCTTTAGAAAGGTAGCCCATTTTTTATGTTTTTTGTAAAAATCTTTCTGATTTCTATAATACTCAAACAGCTTCCATTTTATTTTCTCATCAGCAGGAATCTCAAAGCTTCTCTGCGGTTCTTTCTTTTCTGCAAAAAATACATATCCCCATTTCTCAGGTTCGTGCATATTGATCACCCCCTGAGGAGACCATACCCAATTATATTCTGGTTGCAATTTGTTATTTATTTTTTTCCGTTGATATTTTCCTGATACCAGATCGTGATCCCAGTTTACTCTTGAAAAATTAAGGCGCCAATATTGATCCTTAAGATTGATTTTTTGATAATATGACTTTTTAAAAACCCGAAGCGGAATAGCCATTTCTACACTCCAGCCCTGGTCAATATCAGAAGCATTGTTTAACGTTCCATTAATTGCTACAGCTGTTTTCATTCCGTTCGCATTCCAGTCACTGAGAATGCTATTGTCTTCCCTATATGGTTTGGTAATAAACAAGTCCCAAATCGTATTCAGGGCATTGACTTCTATTTCATAATACGTATGACCATCACCATCCGGATCTATAAACACCTCAAAATCATTATTATGAAAAACAACCGCTTCTCTTTTGGTTATATCCCCCCATACATGCGGTTCTTTCATCTGAGCATATATATAAAGATGATGAAGATCCCAGGCAATCTTCATTTGCGTTTTATATTTAGGAATTTTCGTTCCTTCGATATCGATAAAGTCTGCTGACCATACTGCATTTTTCCAGGTGGCTTCTTTAGCTGTACCATCTACCGTAATACTATCGATTGCCTGATACGCTACATAGGTATTGGGAGTATGCGATTGTGCATACCCCAATATCCCTATTACATATAAAAAACACAGCATAGCTGTTTGCCTTTTCCAATTCATACTTATAAACTATTGTCTTTTGTATATTGTACAATTTCACTTATATACCCAAAAGCGAGGGCTACTACCGTATCTGCAGCTCCATAATAAATAGCTATTTTATCATCTTTACTATCATGCAAGGCCGCACAGGGAAATACCACATTAGGAACATCTCCGATTTGTTCATAAGATACCGCCGGTCCCAGCAGGTAGGATTGTGTTCGATACAGTACCTGATCCGGATTTTCTTTATGCAGTAGTGCTGCTCCCATCGCATACCGGAATCCATTACAGGTGGTGATGACTCCATGATATATTAGTAGCCATCCTGCTTCGGTCTCAATAGGAACCGGTCCTGCTCCTATCTTAGTGCATTGCCAGGCACTATCCTCAAAAGGAGTTGCCTTCATCACGCATCGGTGTTCTCCCCAATATTTCATATCAGGACTATAACTGAGGTAAATATCTCCAAACGGCGTATGCCCATTATCACTGGGTCTGCTTAGCATCGCATATTTACCATTTATTTTTTTGGGAAACAACACTCCATTCCTATTAAATGGTAAAAAAGCATTTTCACATTGATAAAATGTCTTGAAATCATAAGTATAAGCAATCCCAATGGTAGGACCATGATACCCATTACACCAGGTAACCCAATACCGGTCTTCTATATATGTTACCCGTGGATCATACTTATAGTCAGACGCAATCATATTGGTATTTCCCGCTTTCATCTGAATTGGCTGAGCTTCTATATCCCACTGAATTCCATCTTTACTAAATCCGGCATGAATATTCATCTGCACTGCCTTGTTATCACATCGGAAAACACCAGCATATCCATCTCCAAAAGGTACTACTGCACTATTAAAAATACTATTGGACGTAGGAATTGCATATCGGTCAATAATGGGGTTCTCTGAATACCTCCATAAGATATCATTTGTGTTTTCAGGTCTTTCTTGCCAGGGAATCGCACTCACTGTTTTCTATATTTCGTTAATTAAACATTTTTTATTCATTCTTATATCGTTGTCCTTTTCGAGGTGAACTTCGAAACAGGCCTTCATTTCTCAGGGCTATCTATATTTTCTTCATCAATACGATTCACCTGATCCAACCAGGTAAATTTTAATATCGCAGAAGTAATTCCAAAAATAATCAGGGCATATATTGCTTTTGGGTACTCTCTAATCATAATATATATAGGAAGGACAATCATGCTGGATTGCCATATAATTCCAATCCCGCAATTCATCATATCTCTCCAAAAACCTGTATTTTTTGTAATGGTCTCTTCTTCTTTCTTCAGTAATTCATATACTGGCTTCCACCAACCCCATGGGCGTACATTTTTATAAAACCGTTTCAGGGTATCCATATCAGTGGCCGGGCTAAAAAATGTTCCTGCAATAGCCCCTATCAGGGAAAATCCAAAAATAACCGGAAAGAGGTAAATGGCATGTATCTGAGCAATCATATATAATATGCTATCAGCTTCAAAATGGGCTTTATTTTGATCGATAAAAAACTGTATACTGGCTATAAGCAACCCTGCTACCATCCCCCAGAAATATCCCCATCCATTGAAGCGCCACCAAATCCACTTTAGAAAATTTGCAGCTACATATCCTCCAAAAAGAGCACTGGTAATCCACAAGGTCAGGGAATTAATCGATTCTGCAAAAAATCCCATAGTCACCCCCAGACATACAATCAGAAAAGAAGCGATATGACTCGCTCGTATATAATGATTACTGGAAGCTTCCGGTTTAAAATATTTTTTATAGATATCATTGACAATATAGGCAGGTCCGGCATTGACAAAAGCTGAAAAAGTAGACATAAATGCAGCTAATAACCCTGCCAGTAACAACCCCTTAATCCCTACCGGGATGTGATTGTTGATCACTTTTGGCAAAATAATTTCCAGATCCCTGCCGGTTAGCTGTTCTACTACGGAAAGTTCCGGTCCAATTACCACCAATGCGATCACGACAATCCCTGCGATTAATAAATACCGGGGAATAAACAATATCAAATTGGTAAACCCACTCATATAAGCAGCTTCTTTTACTGTTTTGGTTGATAAAATTCGTTGCATATCAAAACTAGGCGTAGGACCAGCGATACTGGCAAAAAAACCTTTGAAAAGCGTCATCCCTATAAATGCGCCAAACATCTTAAACCCTTCTTTGTCTATTAGCTGATTAAACGCATTGTATTTTTCACTCCAATGAACTTCCAGTTCCCACCCAAAAAAGACATTTTTCCAGGCTGGGGAAATAACAGTATCAATTTGAGCATCGCTGATCGCATAAAAAGCATAAGCTGCTACTAAAATACCTGCAATCACCATAATGATATATTGCAGTACTTCGGTCGCAACGACAGAGAACATCCCTCCTTTTACTGTATAAATAGTCGTGAGCAGGATAATTATTAGCGCATAGCTTTGTTCAGAAGAAATCGCTATACTATTTCCTATTTGCAGACTCAAATCCCAGGGAAGGATGATGGTCATAAACTTACCAACTCCTTCAAAAAAATACGCGATAAATCCAATCGCTGCTATGATAGCAAATATTGCAACTATGATATGACTGGCTCTGCCAGCTTTATCATCTCCAAACCGGGTTAGTATCCATTCTGAGCCTGTCATGATATCAGATCTTCGGATCCAAACGGCTAAAAACATCATGACAAAAATCTGATTCCAGATAGGCCACAACCACATAAACATAAAACTTTTTACTCCATATAGGAACAAGATCCCTACCATCCATGCTGTTCCCGAAACATCAAACATTCCAGAACCGTTACTCAATCCCAGATAATACCATTTGATATTTTTTCCTCCCAGAAAATAGGATGTCAATCCTTTGGAGGCTCTTTTAGACACCCATATTCCCACCAACAACGTCAATATTACATACCCTATAATGATTGATACATCTACTATATCCATATATTTTTATTTACTCGATCATCGAGATTTACTTGTTCCGGGATTTGTCTCGAAACCAATATTTATTTTTTTACCCTTTCTTTTTTATTTGCTCCGAAGTTATTAATGTATTCATTAGAATGTATATACTGCTAATGCCTTCCCTATCCTAACTTCACATACATATCCTGAGGATTAACTCCTGAGGTTTATGTCCCTATGGGGGTGTTTGTTTTGTTGTAATTCCCCAGCTTTTATTAGGAGTATCTCCCATTATAAAATGTAACGTTCCTCCTTTGAGCAATTCTTCATGTGTGATATAAGTCCTGTTTAAGGGGATTCCATTCAGTGTAGCAGATTGTATATACAGATTTTTATCTGAAGCCTTATCGGCAAGAATTGTAAATGATGTCTCTGCATCTACTGTTATTGTAACCTTTTCAAAAACCGGGCTTCCTATCTGATAGATCCCTGATGCCGGATTAAAAGGATATATTCCCATCGCACTAAATACGTACCAGGCAGACATCTGACCACAGTCTTCATTACCACTTAATCCTTCAGGGGTAGTATCATACTGTGTTTTCAGTATTTCCCGCACCCAATACTGGGTTTTCCAGGGTTTATTTGCAAAATTATACAGATAGGCAATATGATGACTGGGTTCATTCCCATGTGCATACTGTCCTATCAGACCAGAAATATCAACCGACACATTATCTCCTGTAATCTCTGAGGATTCAGTGAATAACTGTTCCAGCTTTTGTGTAAATTTTTCCTCCCCTCCATGCAGTGCAATCAGCTTTTCTACATCATGCAGTACAAACCAACTATGTTGCCAGGCATTACCTTCGGTATAATCTGCATGAACTCTATGAGCAGAATACTTCGGATCGAAGGGTTCATGCCAGGAATTTCCATCCTCGGATTTCCCTCTCATAAACCCTGTTTCCGGGTCAAATAAATGCGTAAAAGCTTGTGACCGTTTCATAAAATACGCATAGTCCTCCTTCTTGCCCAGCGCTTTGGCTAACTGAGCGACACACCAATCATTGTATGCGTATTCTAAAGTGATAGTTACTGATTCGTCTAACAGTGTATATGGGATATAACTATATTGTTGATAATGATCCAACCCTCTATCGGTTTGTGTCATTGTCGTTTTCATTGCTTGATAGGCTCTTTCTATATCAAAGCCTTCTATTCCTTTTATATAAGCTTCTGTGATTACAGGAATGGAGTGATAGCCTGTCATGGTATTGGTTTCATTACCATATAAAGTCCATACGGGTAGTGTTCCCCGTTCTTTATAATACAGCAACATTGCCTGAATCATATCCGGAACCCGTTCCGGAGCAATGATGGTTAATAACGGGTGTTCTGCTCTAAATGTATCCCATAAGGAAAAGGTAGAATACATTTCAAAACCTTCCGTTTTTCGGATACTATCGTTTTCCATACGTACTTCTCCGTTGGAATCTCCAAAGAGAACCGGTGCTAATTGTGCATGGTATAAGGCGGTATAGAAAATCGTTTTTAAAGAATCTACCGAAGTACTCACTGCTATTTTGGATAGCTGCGTATTCCATTGAGCAGCTGCCTCGGATTTTTTATGTTCAAAATCAAATGGTATGGGGTCCTTCGCCATATTAGCCAGGGCATTGGCTTCACTGACGGAAGAGATACTCACTTTTACTTCCAGTTCTTTTTTATCCAGTGTATTGAAAAAAAGTTGAGCGGTCGTCTTCTTCCCTGTGACAACTGATGTTTTTACTGCATAGGTACGATCTGTAACAAGGGCATAGTCCGAAATAGACTTTGAAAATTTCGCTACGAAAAACACTTTTTGATTTTTAGCCCATCCGGTACTATGCCGATACCCTGATACTGTATACTTATCCACTACCCGTATAGTCGAAGCAGTTGTCTGATCCCAGTTAATCCCAAATCCGAGATCGATAATTACAGACTGCTTATCTCCTTCTTTATAGGTATACCTGTGATAAGCGGTTCGTTTATCTGTTGTAAATTCTGCCATCACCTGAGGATCTTCCAGAAACACCTTATAATACCCAGGAGAAGCCGCTTCCTGCTCATGTGAATAACGCGAACTGTACGGAATACTATCCCTGCTATTCGCTTGCTGATCAATGGCTACTTTTTTAGTAACAGGCATCAACCTGATATCAGCCAGATCCCCTATTCCGGTACCGCTGAGATGCAAATGACTAAATCCTATCGCTAGGCTATCTGAATAATGATATCCCGAGCACCAATCCCATTTGGATATTCCATTATCCGGGCTCACTTGCAACATCCCAAAAGGAATCGTTGCCCCCGGATAGGTATGACCATGACCTCCTGTTCCGATAAACGGATCTACATAAGATAAATGATTTGTGGATTGGACAGGGGCAGTAACCTTATCAGTAGTACATGATAGCATGATAGCTGCAATTCCCAATAAGGTCCATTTTGTATAGTTCTTCATACAAACTGATCGTATATATTGTATTATATTTTCTTTTTCTGAATCATCATAAATATTCATAAATTAGAGTCTAAAAAGAAAAAATTTAGACCAATGACAACTAAAGATCGGTGAATGTTTCAAAAAGGAATCATTTGATTGAATTTCTTACATTAGTTGCAAAATCAAGCTAAAAGCGACTTTTTTTGACAACAGTATTATAATAACTACTTAGTATTAAAAACCAACCCTAGTGAAAATAAAATCCCTTCAACATATTACCTTACGTCATCACATCATTTTTTGGGGAATTTATTTCTTATTAAATACAGTGCGATGGGGAAGCTACTTTAATGATTATCCGTATTCATTAAAAACGAATATGATAGGATTTCCTATCCACATGATCTTGTGCTACCTGAATATTTATATATTGATGCCCGTATTTTTATATCGCAAAAAATACATTCTATATACGCTGACTATTATTACCGCTCTGTTCTTATCAGTTCTTTTGAAATACAATTTGACCTATTATCTGGTAAGTACCAATGTTTGGCCCGAAGGTCCTGAAGTTATCAATAACCTGACGGTGAATTATGCTGTGGATATGATGATTGGAGAATTATATGTGATCACTTTCGTGACCGCTATTATTATCACTATGGACTGGTTAAAAAAACAGCGGCAATTAGCCAGTTTAGAAAAGCAACAATTGGAAACAGAACTGCGATTTTTGCGTACGCAGGTGTCTCCTCATTTCTTTTTTAATACCCTGAACAATATTTACGCGCTGACCATTGAAAAGCCTAAAAAAGCATCCAAATCAATACTGAGATTATCTGAATTAATGCGGTATTTACTTTATGAAACAAAGCAAAAAAGACAACCATTGGACAAGGAGATTTTATGTCTGCAAAACTATCTGGATCTCGAGCGTATCCGATATGGAGAACTCCTTCGTATTCATATGGATATTTCGGGAGATATTGAGGATAAGGAAATTGCTCCAATGCTACTCTTATCCTTTGTAGAAAATGCCTTTAAACATGGCGCCAATAAAAATGTAGGCATTATCGATATTCATATTAGTTTTAAGGTCGTAGGAGACTTTTTGTATTTCAGCATTTCTAATCCTATGCCTGCCAAAGAAAATAACAATACCATTAGTGCGACTTCGGGAGGAGTCGGCTTAGGAAATGTCAGCAAACGACTTTCCTTAGGATATCAGGAAGATGAATATGAACTCACCATCAACAAAGGGGAAAAATTATACGTTGTGGAATTAAAAATAAAAGTAGTATGGAATTAAAAAGTGTTGTTATTGATGACGAAACACTGGCGATAGATGTCATAAAAAATTACGCCTTACAGACTAAGGGAATCCAGATTACTGGTACCTTTACCAATGCCATCGAGGGGATGAATTTTATCAAAGAACATCCTGTAGATTTAATTTTTCTGGATATTAATATGCCTTTACTCGATGGGTTGAGCCTGCTCAAAAGTCTCCCTTTTCGTCCTTTGGTTATTATTACCAGCGCCTATGAGGAATATGCCGTAGAAAGTTTTGAACTGGAGGTATTGGATTATCTGGTAAAACCCATTTCATTTTCCAGATTTATTATTGCTGCAAACAAAGCCTTGAAAACTGCTTCTTTACTCAGTCAACACGAGGTCGGAGGAATTACAATCAATGAACGTCCTTTTATTTTTGTAAAAGTGACAAAGAAAAAGATGAAGAAAATCTACCTGGATGAAATCCTGGTCATTGAAAGCCTAAAAGATTATATCAGAATTATCACAGCTACCGATGAAAAACATATTATACACCAAACATTAACGAGTTTTACACAGGAACTGCCCCGGGAAAAATTTATCCGAATCCACCGTTCTTATACGATCTCAGTAGATAAAGTAGATGTTATTGAGGGCAATAGTATCGAAATTGAAGGAGTGCGATATCCTATTGGTCGAAGTTATATCAACGAAGTAAAAGAGTTTATAATTAACGGGTCCAGTAATACTCCTTGACAAAAACACAAAAAAAACACCCACAATCAACTATATAACAATTACTTACATATAAAAACCTGTACTTTGGAACGCTATTTGTACTATCGTATATAAAAATTGATTGTCATGTATTTATATACTTCCATAAAAAAACCGTTTTCATTTGCTGAGATATCTATTGCTAGCGTGTCTCACAATACTGCTGTGTATACACTTGAAGGAACTGTTATGTTTAATCCGGGTCTTTATGGAACAGTGGTATGTCTAAACGAATGACTATTATCGTATAAAAAACGGAAAATCCCGTTCATCCTCAAACTGAGTAACCCTCTGTTTGGGGCTTTTTTTGCCTAAAAAAGGCAAATTTCTTCTAAGAGTAAACTTTCATTTGCTCTAGAACAAAAAAAAATTGGACTCAGTTCACTTTTTTTTATTGTACAACACCTGGTCAATTGATGTAGGTCACTTTTTTTGCATCAAAAAAGTAAGAAATGACTTACTGAAAAATGAATTTTAGCTCCATTTTTAAGGCTAAAAAAAGCACTTTTAAAGTGCTTTTTTAATGGTTTTGAAGAGATAAAAAAACAGCCTACATAAAGTTATGTAAAGATTATATTAAATCAGATTTATTATAACTTAAAACAAAAAATTATCCCATCTATTATTCTATTTCACTTTTAGTTTATTTTAATTACACTATCTCTTAACTTCCTTTTACATGTATTATATTAGGCTTGTCAGAGTTATATTGTACATAGTGGTTTCCATTTCTGAAAACATTACATTCATATATATCCCCGGTCTCATCTGTAAAATAATAATCATAATGAACCTGACAAGTAAAATTCAGTATCTTTTTGTATACCTTGTACCAAGGGCGATCTTTGTTTAAACTATATCTTGAAATACCAGTTGTGGCAATAAAAGAACTGTCTTGAACAATCCAATTATCATTATCTGTTGCAGGCCAATAGACTTCAATACTGAAAGGAGTTTTATCTGATGATGCACCTTCTAATATTTCTGCATTTTTATGGTATCCGATATGATACTTTTTTCCATTTTTACTAGTTCTTTCTTCCCAAATAATATCAGGATTTTCTTCTAAAACGATCATAGGTTTATTGCTTATTCCCTACTCTTTTAAATAAGGGTTTTTCGGGTTCCACCTCGTTATACTTATTAAAGTATTATCAAATTTGAACAATTTAAGGATCGATGACAATAGGTTTTTTCTCTTGTTTTTTGAAATTAGAAGTATTGTTTTTAAATCATAACTCCAAAACTCAAGCTGGCAGAACTACCTCCCGCTACTTCGATTTTAATTTATATCTTTAAGCATCAGATTTCTATAGATGGAAAGTATTAACGAGATATTAACTCTTGATTCAAAAGCTAAAATCAAGAATATAAGCAAAGGGGAAATTCTTCAACGACAAGGAGAATTAACTTCCATGGCATTTTTTGTAAAAAAAGGATTATTGAGGAGTTATTCTATTGACGAAAAAGGAAAAGAACATATTTTTATGTTTGCCTCAGAAGGTTGGATAATAGCAGATATAGAATCACAAGAGTTTAACAATCCTGCGGAATTATTTATAGACTGTTTAGAAGATTCTGAGGTATTAATATTCGATAGAAAATGTTTTTCTGTTTCCGAATTAAGTGAGCGTCAGTTAAAAACAAATATTCATTTAATGGCAAGGCGAATTGCTGTTCTGCAAAGAAGAGTAATAATGCTTATGAGTTCTTCTGCCATTGATCGCTATACATATTTTTTAGATACGTATCCTGAACTGCCTAACCGTGTTCCTCAAAAAATGATTGCTTCTTATTTAGGTATTATGCCGCAAACCCTCAGTACAATAAGGAATAAACTTAGCCGTGTGAAATAAATTCATTTCTTCATCTAGGTGAATGCATAGGGATTTATTTGTGCTGATTTTTGTAGTACATAAAATTTAATACAAATGAAAAAAGCACAGTTAGTTATTCGAATCTTATTAGGGTTTATGTTAGTCATTTTTGGTCTCAATAAATTTCTTCAATTTATGCCAATGCCTGCCATGCCTGAAGCCGCCAATGAATTTATGAACGCTTTGGTTAACAGTGGTTATCTATTGATCATAGTTGCTCTTATTGAAGTCATTGGAGGCATTATGTTACTTATTAATAGGTACCAACCATTGGTTTTGGTTATGGTATTTCCCATAATAGTAAATGCCTTTTTATTTCATCTTTTCTTAGATCCTGTAGGAATTGGTGGAGCCTTTTTTGCTTCGGTAATGAACGTCTTTTTATTATTCGCTAATAAAGAATCTTATGCTTCTTTATTTAAAGCTAAGTAATATAATATTCAAACGGTAAAATCACCATAAAATGCCTCCCTGAACTATGTCAACACGCGGCTATATGTGTTAAAACTTTACCACAAGTGTATGATCCGAAAGCAACTACATGGATTGCTATTGAAAATGCTTCTACAAAAGAACTTACAAATCAAATTTCTCAATGCCCTTCTGATACTTTATCATTTTATCTGAATAAAAAATATAAATAGTGCCTTGCCGACTAGAATATTTAAATAATAACAATCGGAATCTTAATTGTATTAAAATTAGATCCCATAAAAAACAACTCAAATGAGTACATCTGTAATTAAACATATAAAACCATTAGGTTTTCCATGGGAAACACAAGACCCATTTTTATTTTGCGCGTATCACAGAGATGAATATCCCAAAGGGAATGCTTCCATGGGAGTCGATTTTGAACAACTCAAGGGGAGAAATACCGGTAGTGATTTTACCCGTAGAGATGGTTGGAGAATGTATCATGGAGCTAATATTCCAGGATTTCCATACCATCCTCATAGAGGTTTTGAAACAATAACCATTAATAAAGAAGGGGTTGTAGATCACTCTGATTCTTTAGGCGGCGCTGGTCGTTTTATGGCGGGAGATGTTCAATGGATGACCGCGGGAAGAGGAATACAGCATTCCGAAATGTTTCCGCTAATCAATACAGAAAAAAGAAATCCATTAGAAATTTTTCAGATCTGGCTCAATCTACCAAAAGCTTCTAAAATGGTTGAGCCACATTATAAAATGCTCTGGAATGAAGATATTCCGGTTATTAAACATACAGATCAATCTGGTAGATTAACTTCAATTCAAGTAATCGCTGGTAAAATAAATAACGTTTCTGCTTTAGAACCAACTCCAGATTCTTGGGCTTCAGATTCGAAAAATGCCATTGGGGTATACACCGTATCAATGGAAGCGAATGCTAACTGGATATTACCAAAAACAAGTGACCAAGCCAATCGATCTATTTTCTTTTACAAAGGCGATCATATAAAAATTGAAACGCAAACAATTTTGCATAACAACATTATTGAACTTAAAGCTCATGAGAATATTACGATTCAAAATGGTTCTCAAGATGCATATTTTCTAATCCTTGAGGGAAAACCTATTGAAGAGCCTGTAGTACAACATGGTCCTTTTGTAATGAATACACAAGAAGAAATAATACAAGCTATGAAAGATTATGGAGAAACTCATTTTGGAGGATGGCCCTGGCCAGATACGGAGGTTGTACATCCTAGAAATAAAGGACGGTTCGCACTGCATAGTAATGGAATAGAAGAAATCAAATAAAACTAACGAATAAGATGAATAAACCAAGAATAGCTGATAAAAAACCGATAAAAATAACTCTTGTAAAAGGAGAAGAGCAATACTGGTGTGCATGTGGATTAAGTAACAATCAACCATATTGCGACGGTTCTCATAGAACTACAGATTTTATTCCAAAAAAATTTGTTGCAAAAGAAACAGGAGATGCCTATTTATGTATGTGTAAACATTCCGAAAATGCTCCATATTGTGATGGAACCCATGCTAAATTAAAAGAAGACAATAATAGTACTTCTGTTTCGGCAACAACTGTTGGCTCTACAAAAGAGGAACCGACACTTGCGTATATTAAAGCACTTGCTAAAGATGGATTATCCAAGACAGGACATCACGGAGAAATGGGTGCTATGGGAGTTCCAATTCCTGAATTACCCAAATGGAATGACATACAGATTTTAGCAGCTCAAATAGCAACTAAGCCATTAATGGAAGAGGTTCCTGTAAAATCAGAATTAATACTGGGACCTAATGCAAAAAAACCTTTGAAATTAGCCATCCCATTATTTGTTTCTGATATGAGTTTTGGAGCGTTATCAGAAGAGGCTAAAATCTCATTAGCAAAAGGAGCTGAGTTAGCTGGAACAGGGATTTGTTCCGGAGAGGGAGGAATGTTAGACGAAGAACAGGCAGCAAATAGTAAATATTTTTATGAATATGCTTCTGCTAAATTTGGATTTGAATGGGAAAAATTAAAACGCGTACAAGCATTTCACTTTAAAGGAGGGCAAGGAGCAAAAACTGGAACTGGAGGTCACTTATCAGGGAATAAAGTAATTGGCAAAATCGCTCAAGTACGAAATCTAGAAGAAGGGACACCTGCTGTTTCTCCTCCTACATTTGATGATCTGCATACTGCCGAAGATTATAAAAATTTTGCCGACAAAGTCCGTGAAGTTACTGGAGGTATACCAATTGGTTTCAAACTCTCTGCTAATCATATAGAAGAAGATATCCAATTTGCCCTGGATGCTAGTGCTGATTACATCATTCTTGATGGAAGAGGTGGTGGAACAGGAGCCGCTCCTCTCATATTTAGAAATAATATATCAGTTCCTACGATACCGGCTTTAGCCAGAGCCAGGTATTATTTAGATACTGTAAACCGAGGAGATGTAACCTTAATTATTACAGGAGGTATTCGTGTTCCTGATGATTTTATTAAAGCAATGGCTTTAGGGGCTGATGGAATTGCATTATCGAACGCCGCATTACAATCTATCGGTTGTGTCGCTGCAAGAATATGTAATACCAATAACTGTCCAGCTGGCGTTGCTACACAAAAACCCGAATTAAGAAAGCTCTTAAATATTGATACATCTGCAAAACAACTATTTAATTTTTTCTCTGCATCTACTGAACTTATGAAAGTTATGGCACGCGCATGTGGTCATGATCACTTAAATCAATTTAATCAAAAAGATATTACCACATGGAAAAAAGATATGGCCGAATTAACCGGTATTAGATTTGCAGGAATGAAATAAAGCTTCGAAACGCTATACTTCTTATTTCTTAACAACTAATTATCAAATACATAAACACTGTGTCAGGAAACTGTCATTTAATTGTCAGGTGATAAATCTGTGTTTTTTTAATTGGTATTTCGAGATTTGAAACCTCAGATATTAATTAAAATTGACAATGAAAACATCCACTTTATTTTTTGCAATCGCATTAATACTAGGAATAAAAAATAGTGCCGCACAAGTAGCTAATGACAGCCCTTTGTTTATAGCACTTAAAAAAGCTGATAGCTTGCTATTCGAAGAAGGGTTTAATACCTGTAATTATCTTGCTTTAGAAAAAGTACTTCATAAGGATTTAGATTTTTTTCACGATCAGAACGGGGCTCAAAACTTAGAGCAATTTTACAAATCGTTTACAAGTAGTATTTGTTCGAATCCAAATTTCAAACCTATCAGAAAATTAGTTTCTGAAACACTCAATGTATTTCCACTAAAAAATAATGGAGAAATATACGGTGCCGTACAAACTGGTGATCATATTTTTTACATCAAAGAACCTAATAAAAAACTGTATGCTACTGAGCGAGGAAGGTTTATTCATACCTGGATTTTAGAAAACGAACAATGGAAGGTAAAGCGAATAATAAGTTACGAACATAAACCTCCTGTAAAAGAGTATGGATCAAAATTTACTGCCGATTATGTATATCCTCTTTTTGACAGTGATAAAGAAATTGAGCGCTTATTAGAAAAACATAAAATTCCATCCATAGCACTGGGAGTTATAAAAAATGGAAAAATCCAACAGATACGAGCATTTGGTAATCAAAAACGGCATCAAGCAATTTCTAATCACAGTATTTATAAAGTAGCCTCCTTGACCAAACCGATTACCGCTTTTGTTGTTTTACAATTAATTGATCAGGGAAAGTGGAGTTTAGATAGCCCCGTTGCCACTTATTATATAGATGATGATATCAGAACGAGTAAGTACCTGAATACACTAACAACAAGACATATTTTAGCGCATCAATCAGGTTTTCCGAATTGGAGATATTTAACTGATAGTAAGCAATTATCTTTTCAATTTGAGCCTGGTACAAAATGGCAATACGCCGGAGAAGGATTTGAATATTTGCGAAAAGCCATAGAAAAGAAATTTCAACAACCATTTGAGGAAATTGCTCAGAAAGTATTATTTGACCCAATAGGTATGCATACCACTCATTTCTATTGGTCCAATGCTGTCGATGAAAATATGTATGCTGCTGAACATGATGAATATGGGAAACCTATACCCTATGAAAAGTATACACATGCCAATGCTGCTGCTAATTTACTAACAACAGTAGAAGATTATTCTAAGTTTTTGGTGTACGTTTCAAAAGGAGCTGGTTTATCAGCTGCGCTATACAACGAATTTCTAAAACCACACGCACATGAAAAAGATGGGATTGAATGGGGTCTAGGAATGCAACTGCTTCCTGATTTACCTCAGCATGAAACTGCAGTTATGCATACCGGAGGGGATTATGGTACCAAAACAATAGCTATCCTTTTCAAAAACTCTAAAGACGGTCTTGTATTATTTTCCAATTCTGAAAATGGAATGGTCTTATGGCAAAAGATCATATCTGAATATTTTGGTGAGACCGGAGCTGAAATTGTACGAAGGAATCTTGAATAATTTTATGACAAACGATGTTGTAAAGACCAAATACCCTATTCTTAAAAAATAATTAACACAAAATAAACCTTCATACTTCGTAACATTTTATAACACTTTACTACCTATACGCACTGATAGTAACCATTAATACCCTATATATGCAAAAATTATTCTTTTTGTTTCTCGCAGTAGTATTAAGCACTCATTCTAATATCTATGGGCAATCTGAAAACCACAATGCGACTTCTTCCTATACGATATTATTTATCGGAAATAGCCTTACTTATACAAACAATTTGCCTCAATTAGTAAAGAAGTACGGTAAACAAAAAGGAATCCGTATCAAAACAAAGATGGTTGCTTATCCGAATTATTCAATCGAGGACCATTGGAATGACAAACAAATCCAGCGACTAATTACTAACAGGAAGTATAACTTTGTAATTATTCAGCAAGGTCCCTCTTCTCGAAGTAACGGAAGAAAAATGCTTATTGATTATGGAAAAAAATATAAAACATTATGTGATACAAATGAGTCAAAGCTATGTTACTTTACTGTCTGGCCTTCTTTGACATACTATCATACTTTTGAGGCGGTTATTGAGAATTATAAAGAAGGGGCTACCACCAACAATTCGATCCTACTTCCTGTTGGTGCTGTATGGAAAGCATATATTGATGATACCAAGCGCAGAGAATACTACGGTCCTGATGGCTTTCACCCTTCATTAAGAGGAAGTAAAATTGCTGCCAAAGTAATTGTAGACACCTTATTCCCTCAATAAAAACTGCGTACTATAGTACACATGCTACCAGTTGGGGTATCAAATGATTCTTGTATTTTTGGACACCCCGTTTTTAAAAAAAATTAGGAAGCAGCATATTTCAAATGGTTGTACTCCTTTTTTAGGAAATTATAAATCCGCTGTATCATAATTTACTGCAAAATGAATACAATAAATGTAAACCTCGGATGTGTAGTATACACCCTGACAAATCATGGTATTGAAGCTCGGTGGGTATCTAAAAAAAATGACAGCACTGAACAAGGACTTGGTATCGGAAAAAGATTAACCCCTGTAAATGAAAGCAAAAAATTTGAAGGAACCTTCGAAATAATATATCACAGTACTGATGGCAATACCTCCCCTACACTACATCTAACGATTGTGTTTACCGCTGGATTTTATGAATTAACATGGAAACACGATGGGGAAATTACAGATATTGGACTTGGTCTTGAACATGAGGTTGTCTTATTAAGCAGTTATACTGAAGTAATCTCACGTTGATTCATCCCCTTGCTATGGCAGTATGTACAATTAAAACAAACTCATAAAATATATTCTACTACTAGTTACACCTCAAATACCTGCACAATTCCAAAAGAATATACCCGGATGCGAAGGTTGCCTATAGATCGAATCGATAATTAGCCTTTATTGCTACTCCCCAATTGGTACGTGCTATTTGTTTGTTAAAATTATCCGTAGCAACTAAATACAAATAGGATAAAGGACGATACTCCCATTGTAATCGACTATTGATATTAAAACTATTAAGTTGCGTATTGTATTGTACATAGGTAGTCCAGTTTATACGATTATTAAGAAACACTTCTCCCGTAAAACGCGCTAAATGAAACACTGCATTTCCAAGAGCTTCCAGATCGATATGATTCAGAGAATAATTGATATTGAACTGTGCAAACGGCAATAGCCGATATCCCAAAGCCGTCTCCATTCCCCTCCTTTTACCATTGAAATAGCCTCCATAAAAAAGTGCTGCTTCGTAATAAAAATTTTGATTACTAAACCGGTTGTTATAGCCGGTCTTTATATCAAGAGTGTTATAAACACCCGGTAGAATTGGATTGCCATTATTCAAGATATCAAAACCATACGTAAGGTTAAAATACCCATGTGATACATTGAGATATAATGAGGACAGGTTCTTTTTGAACCAAACTGAATTTCCTATAACTGTAGTCATCTCTGTAAGTGTCCCCTCATGATCCCAAAACGCATCGTTACTAACAGAAAGATATCGATAACGATCTATTATCTCAGATGTTACCGGGTAATAGTTTTTTTGAAAAACGAAATACGAATCTACATAAGCATCTCTAATTACTTCTCCTTTGATAGCATCATAATTATATAGTCTTGGAGTAAACCCTACATCTGTAATAAAGTTTTTATCTACCGTTTTTAAGGCTGCTTTAGCATAGGTTTTCCGGGTATTATATTGTCCTTCAATATTAAAAAAGTCATTTTTATTATGTATGTTATTACTAAAGCTTTTCCCATAATTTGTTTGTGCAGACCACAGCTTATTTTTTGATCTGTAATTCAGGTTCACTCCCAATACCCTATTATAGGTATTGAGTATATCAAATCTATCTGTCTGTTGTCTGTTTACCCAATACGCAGTAGTTGTAAAATCGCGGGACAGCTTTTTCCGGGCTACAAAAACAGCATAATTTTGTGCTTCATGATCTGTGCTTTTTTCGGTTTGTGCATTTAGTATTCCTATACGAGTATCAGGAGTTATATTTCCTGAAAGTTTTACTCCAAATTGCATATCGGTGGTTCCTCCTATCCTTCTTGAATAAAATGGATTGACATCAAATGTTCCCAGATTATTAAATAAATCACTGTTTTCTAAAAAGAAATTCCTTCGCTCGGGAAAATTAATCGCAAAACGGGTTAAGTTCACCACCTGCTGATCAACATCTATCTGCGAAAAATCCGGATTTATAGTCGCATCTAACCGCAGGGACGAAGTTAGATTGTATTGCGCATCCAGGCTGGGTTTGAAGTTTGATTTATCTGTATGAGTAGTAATATCTTTCTGATAGCTATATGTGCCTGATGGCACAAACATAAACCTGGATATTGTTGCTTTTGGAAGCTGCTCCATTAGTACATCTGCTGTAAAACGCAAATCAAACTGAAAAAAGTTACGAGGCATATCCGTATAGGTCATCCACTGATTCGTTTTAAAATCCCGGTAAAAAAATTGAACCCCCCAGGTAGTATTATCCACATCAAAATTTAGTGCCTTAAAAGGAATCTCTATTTCGTATATTTTTTTAGTTCCTTCTACCGCCGTTTCAGATTTCCAAACTGCATTCCAGCTTTCATTAAAACTATAATCAGTTCCATTAAACTCTATCAACGCATCTACCTGTGTGTTGGCTGCATTTAAGGTAAAATAATACCCGTTGTTTTCTGTATTGAAAGGATCTAGAATTATTCCAAAAGCATCACTGCTGACGACGGCATCTCCGTGATTATCTCGCTTTAAGGTACTAATTTTATTGTGAGCGTTCGTATCGTAATATTCAACTCCTATATACAAATTTTTGCGATCGTGATACCCTCTGACTGTAGTAATGTGATCTGCCTTGCCCTCATCATTTGGGTAATAATTATTAAACTCCGTAAATAACGCTGCTTGTTTCCATACTGACTCGTTTAAAGCCCCATCTATTTTTGCAGCTTGTTCAATAAAAGGAATGGCTTTTTGTTGAGAAATTCCACAGAAATAAAAATTGCCAAGCAGTAAAGATATGTATATTTTAGTCTTCATCGATCAGGGTATAAGCGATTAATTTATGTTGTAACATTGCTGGTACTAATACCATCCTCAATGAAGGAATATATGTGATATCAGCAGCATTTTCTTTCTTTTCTACGGTATCTAGCAACAGGATTTTATCTCCGTTACTGGTAACATAATAAATCATCCCTTGCCAGCTTGAAATCAAATAGTCTCCATTTCCAATTGCTACAATTCCGTCGGGATTCGAAATATCTTTGGTCAGTACGTTAGAGCTGTTTGTCTTTACATTATAATCGATTACAGTATTATCTCCTAAACCAATCAGTAGCTTGTCTTTTTCGTACAACAAGCCATTAGGCCATTCCAGATCAGAAGCTATAACAGTTGCTTTATTGTCTTGTAAAGCAATCAATTTTCCGCTTTTCGTACCGCTTCCATACAAGGTTCCGTCTTCAGCAACAGTAAGATCATTAATTCGTTCTGTAGCCGGGATCTTATGACTGTTAGTAATAGTGGCTGTTTTAATATCGATTTCTAAAATCGTATCAAAATCCGCTACATATAATTTATTGTTATACATAGCAGTACCTGTTGGTCCTTCTATAGCATCGATCCATTTATGACATGTAATGTTTCCATCCAACCCTATTTTACTTATAAACCCCTTTCCATTCGCTTTTAGCCAATGACCATTGATACTCGTAGCATATATAACCTGATTTGTACTATCATATATTGCCGATTCCACATCTTTCAACACCGTATCGGTTTCCCATAGTTTTACCAATCTGGGTTTTTTTAATCTTTTGGTAAAACCCGCTTCTTGTGATATTCCTAATGATACGGAACAGACTGTCAATAGCAATACAATTAGAATAACTCTCATATGTGTAATTGTTTTTGTTATTCAAAACTATGGCACTAATACACTGTAATCCATAAAAGAGGACTAATCTGTATCTCTTGTATACATACCTTTAGAAAATGGGTTTATAATTGATCTTTCCGTGTTTGTATCCACTGATGGCGTGTTCGTATACAAATCAATAATGCTTCTGTACTTTATGGTACTTTTATAAATAAATCGTAACAAAATGCTGTATTTTTATAGCGTTATACGATACAGATACAGCGGTACATTATTCTTTGATTCTATGGAACATATTTCTCTTATATGAAGCGTTTTTTTAAAACATTAGATAAACCGGTTTATAAACACATACTGTTTTGGGTAATTGTTTTCCTGTTTTACACCACATCTGCAAGAGAGCGCTTTGATACTACAGAGGAAATTGTGGTTACCTATGCCTTTCACGTACTTTTTCAAATCATGATAGCCTATAGCATATTATATCGTATTGTACCAGATTATCAAAAAAACAAGAATGTTATTCAATTGATACTCTCAGTGGTGTTCCTGTTTTTCTTTATCAACTTATGCTATGTTACCGTACGAATGTTTTTTCTCGAAATTGCTTACCCTCATTGTTACAGCGCTTTTTTGGAGAAAAGTGGCCATCTTACCTTTTGGCAACGGATGTTCGATATAAAAACTATTTTTCTTCATCTCCCCTTATTTTACCTGCAACCCTTATTCTTTTTGGTAGCCTTACGCTTTTATGAAAACCAATATAAACTGTCCAAAATCAGGGAACAGAAAAAAATAGTGGAATTAAAAATGCTGAAACATCAGTTAAACCCTCATTTTTTGTTTAATACCCTAAATAATCTGTATACCCTGTCAATAGAAAAATCTGATAAAGTTCCTGGAATTATCGAAAAACTATCCGATATCCTGGATTATATATTATATGGTAGTGATAAGAAGTTTGTTCCCATCCAAAAAGAAATTGAACTTATTGAAAACTATCTGGCGCTGGAACAGATACGTTATGAGGACAGGGTTTTAATCTCTTTTAAAAATTCAATCAATGAAAGTAGTAAGATTGCCCCTTTATTATTATTGACATTTGTAGAAAATGCTTTTAAACATGGTGTAAGTCAAGAACTAGAAATAGCAACATTAAAAATTAGTTTATCGTCTGACAAAGATACTATTCTCTTTCATGTTTTTAATACCAAACCTGTATCAAATACCGAAGTATCCGCTAAGAAAAAATCAATAGGTCTAACCAACGTTGAACAACAACTCGCTTTATTATATCCGAATACTCATGAGCTAACGATTGAACAAAATTCAACCAGTTTTTCTGTAAATTTAAAGCTTAAAAAACAGTAATTGTATGTATAAATGTCTAATCATTGACGATGAAAAATTGGCACGGCAGCTTATTGAAAATCACCTGTCTAAAATAGAAGGTTTTGAAGTAGTCGCCTCATGCAAGAGTGCTATCGAGGCGAGCAGAATACTAACATCAACCCCCATACATTTACTCTTTCTGGACGTAGAAATGCCCGTTTTGATCGGTACTGACTTTTATAAAAACCTCCTACAGAAACCCAGTGTAATATTTACGACTGCCTATAGAGAATATGCTGTAGAGGGATTCGAGTTAAATGCTGTTGATTACCTGGTAAAGCCCATAACATTTCCCCGTTTTCTAAAAGCCATTGATAAATTTTTAATACTCGAAAACGGAAAAAAGGAGATCGTAAATGAACCCAGACAACCTCTTGATAAAAACTACCTTTTTGTAACTGAAAACCGAAAACAGGTTAAAATCATTTTTGATGATATTTTGTATATCGAAAGTGTCAAAAATTACATTAAAATTACAACAGAACACAAAACACATCTTATTAAGTATAGTATATCCTCTTTTGAAGAACTATTAGACAGTTATTTTCTCCGGGTACACCGTTCTTATATTGTTAATACCCATAAGATAACAGCTTTCACCAAATATGATATAGAAATCGGAGCGATTGAAATTCCTATTGGAGAACGTTATAGAGAGCTTGTTAAAATAAAATTCGCATCCAAAAACAGCTAGTTTTAAACTATTGATGCAGCCAAAAAAATATAAATAAACGGGTAATATTTTCCCTAATATGACACATACAATAAACTTTATTACCCTATAAAAAATATAGAGATGAATTATAAAATAGTATTCTTTTTTACCCTGTGTACTACCATTCTTAGTAACGCACAACATACCGATGTCTTAAAAAAATACGCCATTGGATTTGATCATTTAACGGCGGATTCTTTTTCATTTCTCGATAATGAATTAACCGATATCCGAATTGTAGGGTATGGAGAAGACACACATGGAACTTCGGAGTTCACTATTCTTGCTAAAGAATTGATGCATTATTTATCCGAAAAACAAGGATTCAAAATATGTATTATAGAAACTGGTTTCGGAGAAGGTCAATACCTGAATGATTATATACAGGGAAAACGAGATGACCTGAAAAGCATTCTGGACAATCATAATACCAGCTGGCGATATGAGACTAAAGAGTTTATAGAGCTAATGAACCAATTAAAAGAATACAATCAAAATCACCTCGATAAAATCCATCTGTACGGTTGTGAAATGCAAATTGTACTGGCAGATATAAACAGGATCAGAGAATACTTGTCTAATGTTGGTTCTGAATATCAAATTGATGGTTTCGAAAAACATATTTGGCAATCGATTGAAGACAGTGAAAAAACTGATTATTACCTTTCGTATATAAAGCTAAAAAAGCATTTTGAAAACAACTATGAAGAATTTATCCGCAAAACCTCAGAACGAGAATTTAATATTGCTTATCAACATATTATAGTATTAGGGCAATTTGTTACCACCATACATCAAACTACAGTACAACGAAAACACGACCTTCGGGATATGTAATGGCTGAGAATATTCAATGGATTCTAAACCTACATGGAGAGGAATCAAAGGCCCTTTATTGGGCACATAACAGTCATGTTGGTGATTGGGTTTCCAATGGAATCGTAGATGTCGCAGGGCATCAATTAAGAAAAGTGTATGGATCAGCTTATTATGCTATTGCTACGGACTTCGGTACCGGAGAATTTCTCGCATATCCTTTTGATGCTAATAGGACCAATAATTGGAATTTTAAAACATTTATGTATAAGGAGGTGCCAAAAAACACATTTAGTTACTCTTTAAAACAAATGGGAACACCTAATACATTCTTAAAACTAAGAAAAGCTAAAACAAATCCGGAACTGAGAATGTACTTAGAAGCTCCTATAACTACTGTAAGTGGTGCCGGTGCCAGAGCCAGAAATAATACGATTGAAACAAATGAGTTGGGAAAAGCTTTTGATGCCATTATTTACCTCGATAAAACAAATCCTATAAACTGGATTAAATAATACCTAATCCCTGATAAAAACAGTGACGTAAAATCCAATCAAAAACGACAAATAACATGAAAGCAGAAATAGACAAACTGACTTCGCACCTAAAAGAAAAACGTTCTGAATACTATACGGCTCTTCAACCTCCGTTATCCGAACAAAAAATTGCTGAACTGGAAGAACAATATAAAATATCCCTACCTGCTGATCTGAAAGAATTGTACTTATGGAAAAACGGTCAGCGGGAAGACTGTTATGAGGCTTTTGTGAATAATGCAATGTTTCAACCCTTGGAACTAGTATTATCAGATAACCACGAACTAACCGAAATGATCGGTTATGATTTTACTATTGAAAACTGGTGGAACGAGCATTGGTTACCTATTTTTTCGAATGGTGGGGGAAGTCATATCTGTTATGATCTAAAAGGCATCTTTACGGGAGAAAAAGGGCAATTGATAGAGTATTGGAAAAGTGATGATGACAGGTCAGTGATAGCTCCCGGTCTTTCTGACTTCTTACACAGCTTGAATCAATACTACGAAAAGACAGCTCCCCATGACTTTGATGATTATTTTGATATTAATGAGTATATTACAGCCTGGGAAAAAGAATTTATTGTAGCTACTCCTATCCGGAAATAATATACCGTACAAGATTAAACCATTCATCCATGAAAATTTCTTAGCGTGTATTGTTCTTAAAAACAGGGCTATCTTTTCCCCTACAACTTAAAAAGCGATACGATGCCTAGATATTCCAATCACGATATTGAAAAAAAATATTCCAAGTTATCTACAGAAGAACTAAAAACGATTGTTACTGAAAATAGTAGAGAATACAGACCAACAGTGCTTCATATCATTATCCAGATACTTAAAAATCGCGGGGAGCATATCGATGTTTCGACCATTAAATACGGAGATGAGTCTACAATAAAGCACGATGCGGAGCAATCAAAAAGCAATGCAACTTCTGTCTTGCTACTAGGAATACTTTTTTTAGTCATCTCCATTGCATTATCCATTCTTGTAATTGCTTTAGAAATAGACTTCCTGTCCATTTTTAATGTTTTTATCAAGATAATTATCAGCATTATTTCTATGAAAACAGCCTATGATTATGCAAAACACCTGAACAGGAAAAAATATCTTTGGGCCTTTTTAGGAATATTAGTGGGAGGACTAGCACTCATTATACTTAGCTTTTTAAAGAAAAAAAAGGTGCTGACCCCAGAGGAAAAAATACAATCTCAAAAAAGGACATATCGCGCTATATTAATCTTAATAGCCGTACTGGTAGTTTCAATACTAGGCTTTAGCTTGGTTAATGATTACTTGGATAAAAAAAGAGAGGCGGACTCATATCAAAGGTATATCGATCGAAGAATTGAGTATATCGAAAACCCGAAAAGAGGCTATCTTTTTTATTTTACCTGTAAGGAGTATTACCAAAATATTACTGCCAAAGTAATACAACATACGAACGATTCTATCCTGTTCAAATCTCCCAGATATTTAGACAAAGAACACCGAGAACTTTATAGAATAAATGGGTTTAACTTAGAAGATAGTTATTATCTGACAACCTGGGTTACTAAGAAAAAACTAATCTCAGCAGTCGAGAGCGCTCCTTCTGATAGTGGAAATTTTGAAGGAATTTCCTTTGAAGAATTCTCCGGAACTGATATGAAGTACAGATTCGACAGACTGGAATAGAAAATTTCTTCGGGGGTTATTCGCTATGAATCTACTAAAACAATACAGCAGAAAAGTCTTTTTATTTCTTTATGGATCCGCTATGAAAATTAATGAACCTTATGTCCTTTCATTTCGTATCCTCCTATGGTAAATATGAGGGAAGTTGTTGTTGCGTGGTCTTCTGCAAAAACAATTTTTGCATCGACTCCTACTGCTTTAAACACTTGCGCCGATAAGGCTATTAATTTTATTTTGTGTTCATCTCCCTGCATTCTTCCGTAGAGAGATCCACATTCTCTGCTAATCGTCACTATTTTTCCTCCTTCCAGAGAGTAGGTACCTGTATACTGATCCAGAAGAGTCGTTTTTATATTTAAGGGGTCTTGCGTGGCTTTTAGCTTTTTTAACAGTTTGGCATAGGCTTTATTTTCTGTATCAGCATTCAACATGTTCTCTATAATTCTGATATGTGCTGACAGGATCATATCTTTTTCGCCTGCTTTAATATCAGGAGTTACCCCTACCTGCTCCCAATTAGTCTGTGATAATTCATTGATGATTCTTCCTGTAGAAACATGAATTGAGAAACGATCGTTTATCCGGATTTTCTCGCCTGGATTAGCCCCCCCTCCCGTTTTGGTTCCCATAATAACTGCTTTTTTATACTGTTGTAATGTATATGCAAACATTTCGGGAGCAGAAAAGGATTCTTCGTTTACCAATATGTAAACCGGTCTTCCCGTCAACTTATCCCCTTGTACTGCTACCGTATTATAACTGGTTGTAACTCCCGACGGTCTGTCAAAATAACTTCCTATTTTTTTATGGTCTTCTTCAAAAAAATAACTCAGCACATACAGTGTCTGCAATGTACTCCCCCCGGGATTATTCCTCAAATCAAAAATAAAAGCGTCTGAATTTTGTATAAAATTCATTGCATGTGTAGCACTTTTCATCGCTGCTTCTACCTGATCTCCTATCGAGAAGTTTATCAACTTTACATAACCGACATTCCCCTCTAAAATCCGTACCTCCGGGAAACCGTAATTCGTATTTTTTCCTCTTTCTATATCTCCAGAAGGCACTGTTATTAACTCCGTGTTACCTGCGCTTTCTGGTGTATAATAAATATTTAAATGCTGATCATGATTGATCGATCGTATATCTTGTATTAATGCATTTGTGAATGCTGTCCCAGAGGAGATATCGAGATATCCATGGAGCTTCTTCTCTAATAATTTATTAATATCATTAGCGACCTCAGGAAAAACATAATTCTTTTCTAAAATACGCTGAATACCCTGGATTACTTCTTTTTTCTCTTCTACTGTAAGTTGATCTTTTGACTCCTGCCCAATATTGTTAAACGTGATCAATAAGAACAGATATAGGCTTATTTTTCTAATCATCATGCTTATTTATTTGAAATTGAAGGCAATTTGTTATGATTTTTTGTAAAGTAGTTTCTAAGTTCTCTAAAGCTTCCTCAGATATCCCTTCTAAAGCTTCTTCTCTATTGGCTATAATAACTGGCCCTATAAGCGCTAACACCGCTGCTCCTTTTTCAGTAATCTGAAGATCATATTTTCTTCGATCTGCCGCATGAATTTCCCGCCGCAGATAGTCTTTGCCTACCATCGACTCTATCATTCTTGTAACCGAGGCATTATCTTTAAAAATCAACTCTGCTATTTCTTGCTGTGAGTATTCCGGATACTTCTGTTTAAAAGCTAATAATAAGGATTGATCAATCGTTATATCCGAAACCTGAGCTCTGATATTCTTAAGGGCAAACTTCCTGTACTCCTTAATTGCTTTCTCAATCAGGTAAAAAATAGTCTTAGAAGGAATCTCCATAATTTATTTATTTGATATACATATATTTGATATATCAAATAAATAAAAAAATAATGAAGAATCCAATAAAAGAAGCATTGAACTTCTTCAATGCTTCTTTTTTTATTACTTTAATTGGGTTGCCTGAAATAGACCATTTTGGCGGGCAGTCCTCCAAACACTTCTGGTAATGATACGCCAAAAGCTACTTTTCCTTTTTCCCAATTTGCTTCTATTTCTATCGATACTTCCATTTCTACATAGTGTTTTTTCTTTCCCAGGTTAGCACTTTCATATCCTTTGCCTATCAACTTAAAATAATGCTGGTTTGCTTTTTCCTTATATGTTCCTGATAATTGTAATTTGGTAGTAGTACCCAATCCCCAAATAGTTTGGATGTCCATTGTTCCTGAAACAGTGTTATCAGAAAATATCTGAAGGTCAAATTTTCCAAAAGGACCATTTACTGAACTCGGGTTGTAAAAACTATATCCTGCTTCGATCTCTACAAATGCCGGATTACTATGAATCGCTTTGGCAATACTGTCTATTAATTTTGTCTGTGTCATATTAGTATATTGGTTTTAAGATTTATAAACATACTATATTCCTACCAGAAAAATATTTCATCATATTTCCTTTATAAACAGCAAATTACCTCAATATTTTCTTCGTATAAATTGTTTGTCTTTTTCCGACAGTTCATTATTTCTATGAAAAGTGTGACTTGTATTTTTTAATAACTTTTTCGGGATATAATAGATCATAATAGATTTCGGGTCAAAAGGAGTGGTATCTTCTCTTGTTACCTGGTCAAAATTGTATCTGTACAGTACGTTATTATAAGTTTCTTCTTCTTCCCAGCCATGTTTGTCCTTATAATATGCATACACTTCCTCTGTATTCCATTCGTAGGTGAATGCAGGTCCCTGATGCTCGTGAATTAACCCTAATGCATGACCAAATTCATGTAAGACAATTCCCCGAAAATTAGCTGTATTTTCTCTTTCTATTGAAGAGAGACTCATCGAAGGTACCTTATCTTTTGAATTACTTCCTATAAATGACCAGTACCCTTCATCTTCAAAAGTAATCGTTATATCTGCCATTCCTCTTTCTATAAAACGAAATCGTACGTTGCAATACCTCTCCCACTCCCGGGCATATTTAATTACTCTTTTTATATTATTTTTATCTCCATCAATAAACCGAACTTTCAGCTTATTTTTATTCCATATCTGATCATTTAATATAACAGCCTTTAGCTGATACATCGTTTTATATACTTCGGAAATATCTTCTTCTTTCATAACTTCTTTTTGATATTCTTCCATCATTACAGCCACTCCTTTTTCTGGTGTCACATTCCGTTTTCTCCAGTTATAGAATGTGCTCCAGCTATTCTTATAACCAGCGGTTATAGCATCTTTTTGAATTCTCTTGTCCATAGCAAAATGAATCAACTGACCCGTCGTAAATGAGGGCATTTCTGTACAAAATCCCTGATACGCATTTGACGCTTCCTCTTCCTTCTCCACAGACGTTTCGGAAGTTTGTCCTTCTAGATTGCTGATAATTCCCAGGCTAATCAATAGCCCTATTTTAATTTTTAAAAACATGATACAAGGGAATTAAAATTTATAATTAAGTGATAGATACCAGCTCCATTTTACATGGGTTGTTATATCATCTTTGAGAAGTGCATCATCTGCGGTATCTCCTATTGATAAATCTCCCAGTTCATTCTGAAAAGCAATTAAAGGACCTGCGGTGATCGAAAAGTTATTTCGGATCGAAAAACCTGCGCCTATCGGAAAAAGTGGTGTTTTTATGCCCTGAGTAATCCCTACCTGAAACATGGGATATAAGAGATCTCCATGTTTAAATTTGTATAAGAAATTAAGGTATGCTGCAGGTCTTAGGTATACCGGATCACCCTGTGTTTCGGCAACCTTATCTTCTGATATTCCGTAATTTTTATACTCAAATGGAGTATAAAATAATCCGACAGATCCAAAAACAGCAATACGTCCCTGACTTTTTGATACCGTAATTTTTACTACACGTTTTTTTCCCTTTGTATCCCCTGTCAGATTGGTTCCCATAATTTCATAGGTTCTCATTTTGGTATATTTCCATCCAAACTTATCGCTATGTATCATTTTATAACCTTCGATATCATTAGATGGTTGCTTCTGAAATTGCACTAAAAAGGCATTCATTTCTGTGTTGAGCTCTTTGAGCTTAGTAATGGCTGCTTCCTGTTCTTTCATTTTATCGAGATACACAGCAGAAATCAATAACTGCTTACTAGCTGTTAGCTCTCTGAATTTCTCCTTCTTGGTTTTACCTTGTTTTTTTCCTAATACGGATTCTAATGACAAGGATTCTTCACTTAACAACTCCTGTAATTCTTGTAAACTTTTTCTAGCGGCTTCTTTTTTTTCTTCCAATATCCGTTGTACTGTATTTGATGTTTTCAAAACATTCATAAAAGAAGTTATATCAGTAGCTTCCTGTATATTTGCTGTCATGTATTGAATCCATTCATTAACACTTCTTTCTTCCTTATCTTTTCTAATTTCATTGATCTTAAATTTTTGGAATAAATAGTTTTCTACAGTCTGTAAGCCATTAATTTTATCGATTATTCTTTTTAATTGTAAGGAATAAGTCGGTTCACTAAATCTACTTCCTTCCAGAGAATTTGCAAAAACAGATATCCAGTCATATAAAATAGGGGATTGTCGATACATATTATCAATACTATTGTTTACCTCTTCATATCTTTTCTTTACTTGTTTATTTCTAGACCTTGTTTGATATTTTTTATTACCGGTAGTAGCAGCCGCCGTTTCTACTGCCTCAGATGCAAAAGTAAAATCTGTAGGAAGGTTGTTTATAAATGAAATAATCGCAGCATAATCCGGAGATTCTTCCTCTGTTACCGAACTGGTTATTGTATATTTTAGAGGGTTATAAAACTGTAAAAATAGCTTTAGTGTATTTTCATGATCATTACTGATCTGAAACTTTTTAGCTTCCTCTTTTTCTATTTTCGTATACGTTTCCTCTTCGTTAATATGAGATTCTTTATAAAAAAAATCGGTCCCGTCATAAGTGATAAAAAGATGATTGTCTAATTTTGTACTATGCAATCTTTCGAATACATCATTTTCCTGAGCTGTTATCCATGAAGATAGGATAACTAATAGCCATGTAATTTTTGTTTTCATGTGTTGGTAATATTAGTTTAATTGTCATTTAATAAAACACCTCATATTGTCCTGTTTCTACAACTGAAGGTTTTATGATGACTCGTTACATTCTGTATCATTTTGTGATACGATTTTGTGTTGTTATCAAATGTATTTCCTATAACAAAGCCAAAACATACCCGCTAACAGGGATATTTTTTTCTGAAGACATTTCTTTAAGTACTTAAAGTTTTTTGATTGTATTTCTTTTCAATTTTGCCTTATTAATACCTATCCACAACATCGATGTCAAACGGGTAATACATTTAAATTAATACATATGAAAACCGCACTTAAAACCATTTGCCTATTACTGATCGTCTGTACATTTTTTTCATGTAATGAAGACGAATCTACAAATACACAAACTGTAACTGAAGAGGATGACACCAAAGGATCTTCTTGGAAAAGAGAACTTTATAATTTCCGAAAAGAGCGTCAACAAACTAAAAAACGCATTGAGTTATTTGATCAACTCGATTTCGATCACTATAACAATCAGGATTGGGATGCTTTTAGCATTAGTCATGCCGATGATATCATAGTTCACAATGCAGATGGTAGCATCACTCATGGACTTGATGCACATACCAATTCTTTGAAACCTGCATTCGACCTGGTTCCTGATCTGAAGATTACCGGGCATCCTGTAAAATTCGGAAATGGAGATTGGACGGCTGTAATTGGCAGAATGGAAGGAACAAACCCCTCTAATGGGAAAAAATTAAATTTATTAATGGCTACTATTGCCAAATGGGAAGGATTAAAAATGGTAGAAGAATATCTTTTTTGGGATAATAAAGCCTTTGCAGAACAATTAGGACTTAATGATACTGATGCTGCGATTCTAAGAGAAGATATGGCTATTCATGCTATTTCTAAGACTACAAAATCTCCCTGGACAGAATACTTGCAATTCAAAAAAGAAGAGCGAATTAACAACGAACGTCTTCGGATTTTTGATGAGTTGGATTTCGAGCATTACACCAATCAGAACTGGGAAGGCTTTCGTATAAGTCATGCCGATGATATAAAAGTATACTACCCTAATGGTTTTTCTGAAGTGGGACTGGATCCTCATGTCAACCTGTTAAAACCAGAATTCGAATACCTTCCAGATACCAGAATACAAGAGCACCCCGTACGAATAGCCAGTGGAGATTGGACTGCAGTAATCGGTATTCAGGAAGCAACTTTTACGAAGCCATTAACTCTGGATGATGGTACCGTCATTCCTCCTAACGGGAATAAATTAAAATATACCATGGTTACTTTTGGTCGTTGGGAAAATGGTAAAATGGTTGAAGAATACCTTTTTTGGGATAATCAAACCTATGATAACCAACTGGGGTTATAATATTTTCTACCTAACTTACTTATAACAATAAAACCTGATACCAAGAAAGGTATCGGGTTTTATTATAATAGAATATTTCGTTATTCGAATTTCAGGTACTTGATCAAGTCTACTTTTGTGGCCTTATAAGACTTGACTCCTACAACCATAAATACTAGTAATAACAAAAGGAAGGGAGTCAGCAGATATGGCCATACCGGCATATCAATCTTATAGATAAAATTATCCAACCATAAGCTCGTACTGTAAAAAGCCAACGGCAATAGTATAAAAGAAGCCATCACGGTTATTCTAAAAAAATCTTTGAATAATTGTTTCATAATAACAAGGGTTGTTGCTCCCAATGTTTTTCGAATTGCAATTTCTTTATATCGCTGTTGGATGGTAAGAGTGGATAAGGCAAATAATCCCAGCAAACTGATAATAATAACAATGAGAGTGAGACTTAGAAAGATTATTTTTTGCTGCTCGTACTTTTCAAATGTTTTCTTGAATTGCTTATCCATAAAAGCATACGTAAATGGATAAGACGTTTCTATTTCTTCATTCCAGAATTGTTCAATATCTGCGATCGTTTTATACATCTCTCTTTCTTTAATTTTGAAATGTACCGTCTCAAAAGTTTCATTGAACCATTCAATGGTATTAAAATGTACATAAAAAGCAGGAGCGATTTTCTTGTCATATCCTTTGATATGGTAATCATTGACAACGCCAATGATTGTCAGTTCTTTCCCTATCAAATTTATTTTTTTCTGAATCGGATCTTTTATTCCTAATGCTTTAATAGCCGTTTTATTAAAAATAATAGTGTTCAAACTATCTGAAGAAAAGGTCGCTGAAAAATCCCTACCCGAAGCCATTGCCACTCCCATCATATCAAAATATCCAAAATCAGTAGGAATCCCTGTTACTTCTACTACCTTTCCTAAATAATCCATATCCAATGTAAAATTCTGAGTCAATCCAGGCGATACACTACTGGCTCCAATGGTAATAATACCAGGGTGTTTTTCTAATTCTTGTTTTATCAACTGATATTGCTCCCAATAATTTCCCTCAGGATTATTAAATGCTACTGTAATAATTTGCTCTCCCGAAAACCCAGTATCTTTCTCATTCATATATTTTAGCTGCGCATACATAACCAGGCTTCCAATCAGGAAAAAACCAGAGATAACAAATTGCAACCCGAGCATCCCATTTCGCATTATAATCATCCGCTTACTTCTCGAAAAATTCCCTTTGAGTACTTTATTAATATCAAAATTGGCGATATATCCTCCAATAACACTTCCGATACCACCTATCAGAGCAATCACAATCAGAAAAACTCTAAATACTACTCCTCCACTGGTAATAGCTAATTCCTTACCTATAAAATCATTGAAATGAGGAACTATAAGTTCTACCAAAACCAATGCTAAGAAAAAAGATAAGAGGCATTGTATTCCTATTTCCAGAAAATACTGGGTGATAATCTGTCCTTTGGACACTCCGTTACTTTTCTGAATGCCAACTTCTTTTGCTCTAAAAACTGCAGTTGCTATGGATAAGTTGATAAAATTAACACATGAAATAGCGATGATTAAAATGGACAGTATCAACATACTCACCAACAATGGATAATTTCCTTTCCCTTCCAAACTCCCATCTCCTTTGGTAAATAATCGTACGGACTCTAACGATTCTACAAAAGGAATTGCTCCTTGTATATCAACATATTCCTGTACCGATATTCCTAATTCTTTTGCTTCTTTCCGAAAGTAATTTTCTTCAAAAACCTGAAACATTTTTTTTTCTAATGCAGGGATATCAGTTCCTTCTTTTACCCTATAAAACGTATATCGGTTATAATTCCCCCACCAGAGGCGATTGTCTATTTCTTTTTTAAACAAAACCTGGGGTTCTATAATAGAAGGTCTTTGCAGTTCATATACTCCTGTAACTATATACTCTTTATTTCCTACCTTAATCGTTTTTCCATATGAAGAGGCATTCCCAAACAATTTTTTTTCTACGCTGGAAGAAATTACAACACTATTATTAGCTTTTAAAATTTCTTCGGGATTTCCTTTTAGAATGGGATGTGGAAAAAAATCAAAAAAATTAGAATCTACTTCCAGCATTTTTCCCTGAAAAATCGAAATATCATTATATGTTATGACATCTTTTGAATATTCTGTTTTAGTTGATACAAAAGCACTTATTTCTGGGATTACCTCTGTAGAAACAGGTCCTTCGGGAACGGTTGTAGTATCGAAATACTCCCCATTAAACATCTTATGACTGACTTTGTAAATAGTATCCTTATTAGGATTCCATTGGTCATAACTCTTCTCATTATTAAAATATAACAGCACCATAATAAGAGAAGTTATCCCCAATGTTAATCCCAGATTATTTATAATCAAATGCAGCCAGTGCTTTTTGCTCTGCCGATAAAATAACTTACACCACAATCGTATCATCACTTACTCAAATTTTAGATACTTAATTAAATCTACTTTAGTCGCCCGATATGCTTTAAAACCAACAACTGCAAATACTAATACAACCAAAAGAACCGGAGTACAGATAAAAGGCCACCAAGGCATCTCTACTCTATAGACAAAATTATCCAGCCAATTCTGCATAAAATAATATGCTAACGGGAGTAATATCACAGAAGCGATCAAGGTGATTTTCAGGAAGCTCTTAATAAGCTGAAACATAATTTCTCGTATGGAGGCACCTAGTGTTTTGCGAATGGCTACTTCTTTTAATCGCTGCTGAATAGTCAGTGTAGCCAGAGCAAACAATCCTAGTAAAGAGATAATAATAACGACAATAGATAATACTAAAAACATACTTTGTTGCTTTTGATACTTTTCGTAGGTTTTGGCAAATTATTTATCCAAAAATTCATATTCAAAAGGATACTTCTCATCAATATTAGCCCTCCAAAAGGCTTCGATATCTGCAATTGTTTTTGATACATCTTCTGTTTTTACTTTGAACTGGATGGAACTAATCCAGTTTTTGGCAAAAGAGAATGTATTCCAATGTGCCAAAAACATAGGGGCTATTTTACTATCAAAACCGTCAAAATGATAATCTTCTATCATGCCTACAACAACCAGTCTAGGTTCATCATCTTCTATCCAGCCTGATCCCAACTTCTTTCCTATGGGATCATTGTAGATATCTAATCTTTTAGCGGCTGTCTCATTGATAAGTATATTGTTAATCGTATCTGATGAAAACTTCTCTGATAAGTCTCTTCCTTTTACTATTTTAATACCACTAAAATTAATGTAGTTAAAATCTATGGGGTTAGTCGCAGCACTAAAAGAGATATCCTTACCATCGTTTAAATTTGTTCCATTTACAAACCCTTCTCCCGGAACAAACATACTAGATGTTATAGCAGTGATATTCGGATGTTTCGTCAGTTCCTTTCTAGTGAGTTGATATTTTTTATAATCCTCCCCTACGTCATACATAGTAACCACAATGATCTGTTCTTTATCAAAACCTACATCTTTAGAAATCATGTAATTAATCTGATGGTAAATCACCAGAACTCCAATCAGAAAAAAACCTGAAATTAAAAATTGAAATCCTAACATCCCGTTGCGAATATGGATTCCTTTTTTACTTCTGGAAAAGTTCCCTTTCAAAACCTGGACAGTTTTAAAATTAGACCAATATATCGCCGGAATTATTCCGACAATTACAGAAATTACTATAGCAGTAATTACAATTTTAAGAAGAATAGAAGGATTGTGAATTGTCAACTCTTTTCCTATAAAATCATTAAAATACGGTAAGATTAATTCTACTATAATCAAAGCAAAAATAAGCGCTAACATTCCCTGAAATACAATCTCCGAAACATACTGCATTATTAATTGCTTTTTTGATAATCCCAAGGTCTTTTTGACCCCTACCTCCTTCGCTCGCTGGCTTACGGATGCTGTGCTGAGATTGATAAAATTAATACACGAAATAATAATTAGTAGTATAGAGAGTCCTAATAAAATAAGAAGCAATTGATAATTCCCTCTACCTTCAGGACCACCACTTTTGGACACCGGATGCAATCTGATATCTGCTAACTTTTCAGGAATAACCGTCATGAATCCAAATTTTTCTCCGAATTCTTCGATGGTTAAATTTCCTTTATGTTTATCATGGTATTCATCAATGTTTATTCTATTCATTTTTTCTACCACCGTTTCTATCTTTGCTCCTTCATTTACTTTGAAAAAGATCTCATATCTAAAGTTACTCCAGGTAGGCTCTATATCACTATCGTACTGATAGATAATTTCCGGTTGATAATGAGAATTTCCCGGAATAGCATACACGCAAGCAATGGTATATTCTTCGTCTTTTATTCTAATACGCTTATTGACAGGGTTGTTATTTCCAAAAATTCTTTTGGCAAATTGAGTAGACAAAGCTACTTGTTGGTCATTTTTTTTGAATTGTTCAAAGGATCCTTTTTCTTCTATAAAAGGAAAGAAATCAAAAAACTGTCCTTGAGATTCCAACACTTTTTCTGAGAAAAAATTAGTGTGGTTATACGTAATAACCTCTCCCCTGTATAGGTGATCACTCATTATGGTAGCCGTTACTTCGGGAATTTTTTCTTTATATAATTTTGTCTGTGCTACTGTTCCTACATGCCAGATCCCATTTCTTTTAGATTTATTGGATATACGATATACGACTTCCTTATTGGAATTCCATCGGTTGTAACTCTGTTCATCGTGAAAATAAACCAGGACGATGAGTAAACCTGCCAAACCCAGTGTTAATCCGGAAACATTAATAACAATGTTTAACCAGTTTTTCTTTTGATTCCTAAAAAATATTTTAAACCATGTTTGAAACATACTGCTGTTGATTTTGATTGATGATATGACCTCTTTTATTGTATCAGTACGTCTACTTTATTGACATTTTCTTCTTCTGATACAATGATACCGTCTTTCATTAAGACTATTCGACTGGAAAACTTAGCATCGTATGAGGAATGCGTCACCATAATGATCGTAGCTCCTTCTGCATGGAGTTCGGTTAATAATTCCATAACCTCATTTCCACTTTTACTATCCAAGTTTCCTGTAGGTTCATCGGCAAGGATTAACTTTGGCTTGGTCACTAATGCTCTGGCCACAGCAACTCGTTGTTGTTGTCCTCCCGAAAGTTGCAATGGGAAATGCTTGCTCCTATGACTAATCCCTACTCGTTCTAATATCTCACCTACCCGCTTTTTTCGTTCTTTGGCTGGAACTTTATTGTATATCAAAGGAAGTTCGACATTCTCATAGACTGAAAGCTCATCTATCAGGTTAAAATTCTGGAACACAAAGCCTACATTTTCTTTTCGAATACCGGCTCTTTCCTTTTCACTACAATGGGCTACTTCTTCTCCGTCAAACATATAACTACCACTATCTACGGTATCTAAAAGTCCTATTACATTTAATAATGTAGACTTACCACATCCTGAGGTGCCCATTATAGAAACAAATTCCCCTTTTTTTACTGTTAAGCTCAATTGGTTCAATGCAGTTGTTTCTACTTCTTCTGTTCTGTATATTTTTTCTATATTTTCTATTGCTATCATTTTTAATTCTTTCTTTAAAAGGGATATTAACTCCTATATTAATAATAAAATCTGTTCTTTAATACATTCGATACTAATCATTATTAAAATTATCATACTCTCTGTTTATTTATTGTTTTATATTTATTTGTTCGATATTCAAAAAATCTTCGTAATTGGATGTGATCACCTGATCTCCTTCTTTGAGTCCTTCCAAAACTTCATAGTAAAAAGGGTTTTCTCTTCCGATTTTTATGGCTTTCTTAATTGCAGTGGTTTCATTCTTCAACAGAAAGATCCAATTTCCATTCGTACTTTGATAAAACATCCCTTTAGGAATCAGTACTGCCTTTTTATTATTGGATAAGAAAAGTTTGGTTTTGACACTCATCCCCCTCTTAATAGTTTTGGGGAGACTATCCAGATGAAAAGCGAGTTCTACCTCGAATTGTCCATTAATAACTTCAGGGTCTACTTTTAATACTTCTATATCAAAATCAATGGCTTGACTATTGATTTTTCCTTTTATTCCTTCATTGATTTTAGATATATAATACTCATCAATTTTGGCGGTTAATTTATATCCATCCAGTATATCAATCTTTCCTATGGCATCTCCCTGATTGTAATTCTGACCTATGGTTAGATTAAATGAGGATAGTAAACCGTCTACAGGGGCTTTGATAATAAAATTTTCTTTATTCTTTTTTAATAGTTCCAGGCTTTTCTCCATATTTTGAATGGAGGTGTTTATTCTCGACAGCTGTATTTTTCTATCTGTTTTTTCCTGAGTAACACTGGTTTTAATTGCTTCGTTTCTGTCTTTTTGATAATCAAACTCTTGTTTTGATGTCTGATATTGATTTCTGGAAATAACTTGTTTGGTATATAACACAGTATCGATCTGATACTGCCTTGAAGCATTCTTATAATCATTATCAATCTGCAATAATTGTTGATCCAGATTGAGTTGCTGATTTTTTATGGTGGCTCTGATATTTCTAAGGTTATTAATCTGCTCTACAATAGCTGTTTCCTGTGTAAGGAAATTAAGTTCTGCCGTAGGGTTATAGATTCGTACCAAAGGCATTCCTTTTTGTACCTCCTGACCATTTTCTGCAAATATCTCCGCAACAGATCCTCCTTGTATGACATTCAATAGAATTGTATTTTTGGGAACCACGACACTATTAAATAATACGACATCTTCAAAATCTCCTCGTTTTACTTCCTTTATAGAGATCATTTCTCTTTTTATATTTACTTGTTTTTTACGGGTAAGATTCATTAATAAAATACTTACCACCACTAATAGTGGGATTCCTAACATTAGTATTCGCTTTCGTTTTTTATTTTTATTAGGTATTCGTTGTCTATCCATCGTTACTGATCGTTTATTACCTATGATTCGATAAACATGCCACAAAAAAACAAATTATCAAAAAACTAATAATCAGATACTTATAATTATATTCATAAATCAAGGTGTTCGTTTTCGAACATTTATTTGTTCGTTTTCAAACATCTATGTAACTATGTATATGAGAAAAAAAGAAGCGACCATCCTATTGGTAGATGACGATGAAGATATATTGTTTTCTGCGAGAATTAGTTTAAAAAAGTATTTTAAGCAGATACTTACTACCAGTACGCCTAAAAAAATTACTCAGCTGGTATCTAACGAAGCGATTGATGTCGTCTTACTCGATATGAATTACAGAATCGGTTATGAAGATGGAAAAGAAGGGATTTACTGGCTGGAGCACATAAAAAAGATAAGCCCGGAAACCACAGTTATTCTCATGACTGCATTTGGTAGTGTACATCTTGCTGTCGAAGCTATCAAAAAAGGAGCCACTGATTTTATTCTAAAACCCTGGGATAATGATAAACTCTACAGTACAATTAATGCTGGAGTAGAATTATCAAGATCCAAAAGAAAGAATACGCAATTCGAATCGATACAACAGCTGGATAATAAAAATTTTCATCAACAAACAGAGCATATTATCGGTCATTCCAAAGCGATGACTGATGCTATGAGTTTATTAAAAAAAGTAGCTCCTACGGATGCTACAATTTTGATTCTAGGAGAGAATGGAACCGGAAAATACGTATTTGCGAAGGAGCTTCACTTACAATCTAACAGAAGTAAGTATCCGTTTATTCATGTTGACCTGGGAGCCCTCAACGAAAACTTATTCGAAAGTGAGCTTTTCGGATATACAAAAGGAGCCTTTACAGATGCGCATAAAGATACAATCGGTCGTTTTGAACTGGCACAAAAAGGAACCATCTTCTTAGATGAAATAGGTAACCTTCCATTACACCTGCAATCTAAATTACTCACAGTGATCCAGAATAGAAAAATAACTCGTTTGGGAGAAGCAATCGAACGCGATATTGATGTACGGATTATCTGTGCAACCAATGCGAATATTCATCAAATGGTTACAGAGGGAAGTTTCCGGCAAGATCTGTTATACAGAATTAATACGATCGAATTAAATCTTCCTCCACTACGGGAACGCACCAAAGATATTCCATTACTGGCACATTACTTTCTAAACAAACTCAATCAAAAATACAGAAAATCAATCCATCAAATTACGCCCCAAGCAATGGCTGCTCTGACAGCATATTCATGGCCAGGTAATATTCGGGAATTAGAACATATAATCGAACGTGGAGTTATTATTACTGAAGAAAATGCTATCACACCATCAGATCTTCATTTTTCTTCTAAAAAATATGAGGCAACTCCTGTGCAAACCTTACACCTGGAGACTTCGGAAAAAATGTTAATCCAAAATGCTTTGGAAAAACACCAGGGAAACATTAGTAAAACTGCCAAAGAATTAGGCATCACCAGAGCTGCTTTATACAGAAGACTCGACAAACACCAACTATAATTGTGACAAAGAAACAATCCTTCCTTTATCTATTACGTATACTGTTGCTGCTGGGAACGGGAATGCTACTCCTTCTTTTCTACCAAAAAGGATACATGGTCTCCTTTATATTATTTATAATACTCCTGATATTACAAATCTTGTTATTTTTTGATGCCCTTAAAAAACTTACTGTTGATATCGAATGTATTATTGACTGTTTATTGCACAAGGATTATTCCATCTCAATTTCTCAACAAAAGAAAACACAAGGGGTTTATAACAAATTAGCACTATTGATTGAAAAGAGTAAAGAAAATAATACGATACAATCTTCTCAAAATATCATCTTTCATAAAATCATTGAGCACCTCCCTAATGGGATGCTTATTCTACGAAAAAATAGAACAGGAAATATCGAAATATTTGTAATCAATCAGGCTTTCTGTGATTTTCTAAAAATCCCCAAATTGTATCAATGGAACATCCTCTTATCCAAAATACCGGAACTTATAAAGATTATCAACCCAAAAAAATGGGGTTCTTTAAAACATGTCATTACATTAAAAATTAATAATACCTCGGAAACCTTTTATCTAAAAACTTCTGTAATTCAAAACAGTGATTTTCAATATCAGATTATTTCACTGGAAACAGTACAACAATTAATTGATAAAAAAGAAAAAGAATCCTGGTATAAGCTTATGAATGTGATGTCTCACGAAATTATTAATACGATTACTCCTATAAGTAGTTTGGCGGATAATCTCGAAGGAATTGTATTAGATGAGTTAACTGCCGAAAATGTAGATGAACTTTCGCAAGGACTGCGCATTATAAAAAAGAGATCACAGCATCTTACCCGCTTTGTAAACACCTATAGAAAACTAGCTGCGCTTCCGCTTCCGCAAAAGAAGATGACGAATATCGCTGAGCTGATAGAAAATACAGTAGCATTATTTCAGCAACAATTCGACAAACATACCATCAATGTTAAAAAAAATATGGAGACACCTTACTGGCTTCAAATTGATCCGGAACAAATCGAACAAGTATTTATTAATTTAATTTTAAATAGCATACATGCTCTTCAGACAACGGAAGCTCCATATATTTCTATTGAGATTTCACAGAATGACAGTAAGATCAATATTTTCTTTTCTGATAATGGGAGTGGTATTTCAGATACGATAAAGGACAGTGTTTTTATTCCTTATTTTACCACGAGAAAAGACGGTGCCGGTATAGGGTTAACACTTTCCAAAGCCATTATGGAAGCGCATCAAGGTCATATGTATTTTACTTCTGATACTGTTAAAACTACTTTTGTCCTCAGTTTTAATTATCTATAATACACAAAGGAGGCGAGAGAATTATCGCCTCCTTCCCACTTAAGAGATGTTGGTAACATACGGTACAGTGGCTGAGTGAAAAATAGGTATTATTTATAGGTAACAATACGTCCCCATACATCGTTTGTTCCCCAGATTCCTTGTCTTGTACATTCTAATTGTACAATCTGGCTATGGTCTACAAATACATTAACTTCGGGACCGTAATTTTTTATATACCATTTGAATACTTGTGGATCTGCTGCTTCGAACATTAAATTTTCGAGACCTACTTCATTAATAAAAGTCGCTGGGACATCTACCCGCCAGGGATTAGCATTCTCAGTAATTCCTTCTGACTCTATCATAATAATGTAAGCTCCGGCATCAATAAATCGTTTGGCTTGCTTTACTGCATAACCTACATCCTGAACCCCTTCGCTTTCTAATTCACTTTGGGTACTATCACCCCCAGCTCCAAACTGGATTCCGATTTCGGGTTTGGCTTTTAACCCAGCTTTTTGTACATCTTCTATTACCCGTAGCCAATCATCTGTAGGAATTGAGATAAATCCGGTTGATATTTCTATAATATCGAAGCCTAATTCCTTGCATTCATGAATGTATTTTTTTACCGCATCTTTTCCTTTGGTCAGTACGTATTCTATAAACCCTCCGGTAGAAACTAGTGTACCATATTGATGTGCCAAATCATTAATTTCTCTTATTTTCTTAGGGTTCATAAATGTAAAGGATCCTCCGGCAAACTTTATACTATCTACATAGTTCCCACTAGTCTCTAATATATCCTGAAAATAATTCAGTCCGAAATTAGAATAGTAAGCTGCTCGTATTTCTGTTAATCCGGTACTTCTCGGTTTCTGGCTTCTGCTGTTGCGCTGTAACCATTCGAATGAAATTGGATTAGTTATAAATTTTTCTTGTTTTTTTGTTGCTGTTTCTCCATTTGGAGATACTGTTGATACTGACATATTTTTTTATTTTATATAGCTACTGGAATTACCTGAGATAAAAGATTCATTAAATCATTTATACTGTGGTCTTCTAAATTTTGTACGACGGTTATTATTTTATTTCTCAATTCCTGATCTGTAAAGTCTTTTGACAGATTATTGAATTTTTCACAAATAAAACCCCAGGAAGCAGGTCGGGTATGAAACCCTTCATAATCGACTTTATCAATATGAAGGGTTTTCCCATCTTTGAATATGATAGTAACATCACATGCTTCCTGATCTGGGAATTTATCGGAATATTCTTTTTTCTCAAATACCTGTACTTTTTTGAGAAGAGTCTGAATATCCTCTTTGAGAATTCGCTCGGGTTTATATTGAGCAGGAAGTACATTGCCATCCAAAATTGCAGCAGCGATCATATATGGCAAGCTGTGGTCTGCTTCTTCCTTGGTTCTTATATTTTTTTTGCTTCCTTCTTCTCCTCCTCCAATAATATGATATGCTACATCAAATGTATGTAGGGTTATGGATGCTATATCATCTGGATTAAAAGCATATTTATTTCTCAGTTCAATGACTCCTTCTAAGGTAGACTGAGAGTGAATTTCGGCATTGTATTTTTTGATAATTGTTTTGCGTACACGTTCCAAATCTTCTGCACTCCAATCAATAGAAAAATCTCCGGCAATACTATCTTTGAATCCTTTATTCCCCTCAAAAACTTCTTCGGGACCTGTGATTCCTCTCATGGCTAAAAAAGCAGCGTGTGTAGCTGTCCAAGCTGTGGATGGAAATGCTAATCCTTTCCAGTTCGACAAATTACCTGTTCTGGTTACACGTAGTGCATTGTAAGCTGTTCCAGCAATAGCAATGGCATTAGCTGTTTTTTCTGGTGATAAGCCCAAAGCATATGAGACTCCTGCTGCAGTCCCATACGCTCCCTGTACAGTATGGTCAAAACCTTTATGCCGTACCGGAGCAACATCACTCAGACGACACTGTACCTGATAGGCGATGGCTACGGCAGTCAAAAACTGTTTTCCGGATATATCTGCATACTGTCCTGCTGCCAGAATAGATCCTATAGTATCAGATGGATGACATGTTTCTCCCTTTGCTAAATAACTGTCGTTATAATCTAAATATCGTATCAATGCAGAATTATAAAAAGAAGCCCTGTCAGGGGCTGTTTTGTTTCCTCCGATCATAGTTGCTAAAGGGTTTCCTCCAAAATCTTCAATTTGGTCTTTAATCCTTCGTACCGGAGCACCTTCTAAAGCTCCAATCGCACAACCTATAGAGTCTAATACTCGTATTTTTAATTCTCTGATGGCTTCTTTGGATAAGTCGCTAAATTTTCTACTTGAAGAAAATGTAGCTAATTTTTGAACTTCTGTCATACTACACTAACTTTTTAAATTACCGTTATTTATTGATTCAAAAGTAAGGTTATTTAGAATTATTCTTAATAACAAAAAACGATTAGCTCTATAGCAAAAAGCGATTGCTTATTCAATGATAATTATGTATTTATACACAAAGGCATCACTATCTTTAGTGATTAATCATCTGAGACAGCATTGCATTATTTATGAAGAATGCTTTATATCATCTCTCGTTCCAATTATTACGTCAAGTAAATTACCTGGGGTAAGCATTAGGATATTATCCCCTTTGGTGGTGTCAATAAAAATTTCCCTGCTGAAAAAAATTACAACAGGGAAACAAACACTATGGATAAAAAATTCAGACTAAAATGTTTATAATTTTACGAGGGGACACAGCTTCTCATCGGTTTGAAATACGCATACAAACCATTTACCCTCTTTATATTGTCTTTGATTTCGTTACTTAATATTTTGGTAATCCTTTTTTTATGAAAACCACGGGATGTAATCAGGTTAATTTTTAACTCATGAGAGCTTTCAGAAAATGTATATACCTTATTCATCACATCAGGTCGCATATACAATAAAGACAACTTGGGAAGTAAGGTACTTCCTTTGTTATAATCTATTACATTTCTAATTGTTTCTAAGTTTCCTTTGGCATAAGTTACATTCACCTCTTCATTTATACATTTAGTAATGGTATCATCATTCATTTTTAGCAACAGCTCTTTGATATCTTCATGAAGCGTTATACTATTAAAATTAAAGCTATTATTTTCCCTGTTCTTTTTTAGAGATTGATGGTCAGAAGAATATAAAATAAGTGATTCCTTAAACAAAAATTGCTGATGATAATCATGTGATAAGGAAGGAGCAACCATAATAGCTGCATCAATAGCTTCTGAACTTAGATCATCTTCTATCTTTCTATCACTTAGCTCCATGATATTAATTTTTAGTTTTGGATATTTTTTGGTGATAGAATTAATGAATACCGGAGTGATATATGGAGCTAAAATTTCGGCAATAGCAAGATTAATACTACCACTTACTTCGTTTTTTTTAGTTTCTGCAATAGCTACGAACCTTCTCTTTAACTTTAGAATTTCTTTTGCCATTTGTATAAGCTCTTCTCCTTTTAAGGTTGGAACTACCGGCTGCCTAGAACGATCAAAAATAATAATATCATGTTCTTTTTCTAATCGCTGAACTTCTCTACTCAAGGTAGATTGTGCAATTTCACATTCAATGGCAGCTCGATTAAAGTTTTTAAATTTATCAACTGCAATAATATATTTTAGTTGATTGAAATTCATACGTATAGTTCTTTTATCTGGTTATTACATAAGGTAGATATAGCAGCTTCGTATTGCTTCCTTTCGAATCTAAAACTTCCAATATCCGAATAATCAAATTCAATAGCTGTGAGGGAATCGAAATTCTTAAAATTACTCCATTCCACCACATCTTTGCAAATATCTATTTGACAGGTAATTGTATGATCCCCTGGAATCCCAGTATTGGCATATTCCATGAGCGTAAACCTATCTCCATAATATTGATACTCCCTAATTGTATCCTTTAGAAAGTGATTTTTTAAATGAAAAGCAATGTAGGGTGAAATTCCTTCATATGCTCCCGCTATATTAATCAGAGAAGGATCTTTAATTTGTGACTGTTCTACCTGAAATAATATGTCTTTCAGGTCTATATTATTAACAAATATAGCAGTCGTCAGGTAATCTTCTATATTAGATTTTTGTATATCAAAATGTATCGTATCCATATAAAAAGCATTAAATAGCTTACTTTTTAATCGTAAAGGTTATGTACTGATACAATATCAATGTACTTCATAACCTACCTATGCATACAAATTTAATAAATTATATTTATTTATAATGAGTCTAAATAAAAATAATTATAATAATTCTTTAATTTTCAAGCTTTACATCACATTATTTATTTGGCACATATGTTTTTAAAGCACTGGAAACCTGCTCTTCTTCTGTAGTATCAGGATATAAAATATACGAAGGGGCTATAATTTTTTTCACTTTTTCTACTTTTATAAGTGTAATAGAGGAAAAAGGAAATTTTCCTTTTGTCATTTCCAGCAAGGGTACCTTCGCCATATTAAATTCTTCATCGGTTATATCAATCAGGCGGGCGGTTCCTTTTATCTGAAATCCTTTTTGTACAAAAACATCAATAAAGCTAACACATACCAGTGCATTTTCTTTGATGTTTTGCATCGATTGTGGAGAGGCTATATTGGCTATAATAATACTATCATCATTATAGTGTGTAAAAGCTTCTTTTGGGGAAACATTAGGTATATTTTCTTTAGAAGCAGTTGCCAGCCAACACAGTACACTTTTTTCAATAGATTCTTTAATAGCAGTCGTAATCATATAATCTTATATTTATTATTTTCCTACCCTATCAACAGGTCTTCCCCGCATAGCAGTCCAGGTTTGATCAATGGCAACCTGAGTTACTGGTTTATAATTAATCAACGAAAAAGCCTCCCATGTAGTGCTTCTGTTGATATTACTTTTTATATTTCCAGTACCCTTTGGATAACATATCCAAAACAGTCCATCATAAGTAGCATATGGAATAATTTGTGGCAATATCGCTTCTAGTTCTTCCTGTTTTTGGGCAAATATTTGAATAAAGTCATAAACATTTTTTTCAGCATTTGTGAATTGTCGGTCAAAACTTATTCCATGACAAATAGCTTCATAATGATCCGGGGCGTTATAAATCAACAATCGATTCGCCTTATGAACCAACAATTTTTTGAAAATTTTAGAGGCTTCCATACTGTATTTTTTAACTAGTTGGGTTATTATTCGTTTTCTCTAAAAGCATACATACCAAATCATGAATTGGTGTTTCTATAGCATATTGTTTTCCCAAAGAGGAAATCACCTGATTTTTAGCTCCTAATTCTATGGGAGCTCCTCTTTTTCTGTCAGATAGCATAGAACTCCCTTTCTCTGGAGGGTAGTTTACTAACTTTTTTTGTATTGCTTCGATAAAAATGGGTTCCTTAATTTCTGCTCCATCTGCAATTGCTACTTGTACTCCTTCCTGTAATAATTTCTTATGTAGATTGACTAATCTCTGATCTTTGAATATCCAGCAACTCTCTCCTGCTAAACAAAGAATAGCTCCCAAAGCGGCACTTTCACAAAGTTTTTTCCAGGCAATTGTCTTTATATTTAAAATACAATTAATTTTTATATCAGCTGGAGAAAATAAGGAGATGAACAGCTCGCTGAATGCGGTACGATTTATAATTAAAACTGGTTTATTGAGTTGCTCATATCTTCCATCTGCAATTGGTTGTACCGGACAATCAATAACTGCTTCTATAATATTTCTTTCTGATGTGTATGGGAGTAAAGCTTCTTTGTGATGAATTCCATTTCTAATCACGATTACTTTAGTTTCTACACCTATTAAACCTGCTAAAAAAGTATGTGCATTTTTGACTTGATGCTCTTTTAAACAAATACACAAAAAATCCAGCTTTCTTTTTTCAGGTAAAGAAGTTTCAACGTGGATAGGTATCTTCTTTTCTTTCTTGTCATTAAATATAGAAAGCTGTTGTTTCGGGCTTCTATTATATAGGGAAAGAGAGAGCTTTTTATTAGGATATAAAAGAGAAGCCATTAAAGTTCCTATGGCTCCAACCCCTAATATTCCTACTTTATAACTCACGTATTACAAATCTTTTTCTTTACTTTATACAACAATTTTCGCTTTGTGTTTTATACTAAAATTGCATGAATTAGCTATAAAACACATGTTATTTGCTTCGTGATGTAATTCTTTTGCTTTCTCTACATCTTCTAATGCAGAAATCGTAACAACAGGATTAAGAATAATCTCTTTAAAAGCCCCTGTACCAGTAGCTGTTTCTTCCATAATACCTTCTGCATGATCTTCATAATCTACCACAATAATTTTATGAACAGAACACAAATGTAAATACCATAGCATATGACATGATGAGGCAGAAGCAACTAATAAATCTTCTGGATTATACCTTGTTTTATCTCCTAAAAAAGAGGGGTCAGATGATCCCAAGATAGGATTTGCTTTATCCTTAGCAGAAATTGAATAATCTCTGGAATATGCTTTATAAGCCGCTGTTCCTTCTCCTTGATTTCCTGTCCACTTTATAGAAACCTGATATTGATGCTCTTTCATCTGTAATTATTTTATTGTATCTAGAATATCATATAGTATTTGGAAGACTTTATTTTGATCCACCTTCTTATATTGTGCATCTCGTAATTTCACACTACAAGATAATTGATTATTGACCTTTTGGCACCAATAAAAAACCGTTGTTGTATCAGGTATCACAACTTACATCATCCCATTCCTGATCCCTATAGCGTATTAACCAGTTAAATGCATAATGACGTTCATAAACCAACCCTGGATTGAGTGATTTTATTTCATTTTCCCCTATCCTCGCATCGACACATGCCCAATCAGCTCTGTAGTATAGATCTGCCATATCCAATATCTGATTTTTATCCCTGAAGACTAAACAACGATTTATAAAAATATTAGGATCTTTCTCTGCTCCTATCGGATATGCTTCTTCGGATATTTCATCTAAATTTACAAGTTGATCCATTGCTCCTAAATCACTAATAATATTCAGTGCCCACATGAGAACCCATATGCCTTCGCATTTCCAGCTTTCTCTATGCTTTTTCTCTTCAGTAGGATTGGTCAGAAAGTCAATTTCATTTGGGGTCAATACATAATACACTCCATGTTTTTTGGCATATGCGATGGCTTGTTCTCCCGAAATTCCGTTAAATGCAACAATATTGGTCAATGCCAAACCAACTACTCTCTCCGCTATTTCTTTGGGAGTTCTAAAAAGGATTTCTTTTTCTGAAGGAAGACACGGTAAATGCTGGTTAGTTTTTATTTCCAATCGCTCTAAAATTTTCTCATTCGCCTGTTTCCTTTCTTTCTGTTCATCAGTAATATCTTGCTGATTCCCATCAAAATAAGCTGCATCAATTTCTACCGAAAGAGAAGATACTTTTGATACGCCATCAGCATCTAGAAGTAATTCTAAATTGTTATTGAGAAAATGTTGTGAAGCGGATTTACCAATCGGAGACCCAGGAGATACAAAAGCAATGGTATCTAGTGCTTCGCTTATTTTTTCTGTAACAAGTGCGATTTCATCATCCATATCACCTTTATGCAATATTGGAAACTCGGCATTAATCGTCCTGATTTTTTCGATCAGTAATTGTTGTATTTCCTGGTTAGATGTCTGAATAGCATCTACATACCCGATCATCCCTGTCAAATTACGAGTCAGTGCATCAGTAACCGAATCAATCGTATAGGACAGCTTTTCTCGTTCCCGGTATGAAATCTGAAAAAATTGCCTGGAACCAAATATTCCTTTTTTCCTGGAGACCAACATTGTTTTTCCTCCTTCAGTATTCGTATCTGTAATTCTGGCTTTGGGAAGTGTTTGTTTTACAATTTCTTTTATCTCTTCATAACATGATTTATGAGCGTATAACGTACAATAATTTTCCACTTGTTTCTTGCTTATTTCTTGTCAGAAAAGTAAGAAATTTTAAAAGATTATCAGCGTTATATCTTCTTAAAATCATTCTAAAAACATGGACGCCTACATTTTCGAAAACCATTGTACAATTGCAGCGATCCCCTTTACTACTCGAGGAAAAAGCTCTTCTACCGTCTCTGTTGAGTTTTCAATTAACGGGTCATCAAAATCCACATATGCTAATCTGGCTGCCAGATACTCTTTTTCAAAGCCAAAAGCAGCTGCAGGTAATAAGGCGACTCCTGTTTCTTCTAACAGTTTTTCGCACAATTGAAAAGAGGTAAAAATCCCACGATCTGACAATTTCTTTTTAAACCTAGAAAAATCCGGAAAAAGATAAAACCCTCCTTCAGGGGTATGGGTTTGAATATCATTTTCATTCAGAACGGTGGCACAATAATTTCCAATTATACTCAGATATTTATTTTGTGCATTTACATATTCCATAGATAATTGGAAATTACCATATGCTGCTCTGGCAGCCATCTGAACAGGCGCAGGGGCACAAGAGTATGTTTCCGAACCAATTCCTATAAGTGTTTTTTTGAATGCTGGTGCTATTGAATCATATAACAATGCAACTCCTAATCTCCATCCTCCTGCCCCACACCACTTAGACAAACCTGTAGTAGTAATCGTTTTCTCGGGATAATACTGAACAAATGATTTATGTGTATTGGAATGATTCAGTAAACCATAAATTTCATCAGCAATTACTAAAATGTCTAATGCTTTAGCAGTACCTGCTAATGATGTCAATTCTTCTTCGGTATATGATAATCCATCTGGGTTTCCTGGATAATTAAGAATTAAAATAGAAACTTCATTCTTTTTTTCTTTAGAAGCCTCCACTAACATTTCTGGTGTAATTCTCCAACGATCTTCAAACGATGTTTTTAATCTTATAGTCGTATGCCCTGCCAATCTTGCCTGAGGCTCATAGGATACCCAACTGGGAGAAGCAATAAAAACATCAGCTTTCTCAAAAGACATCAGTATTGAATATAATAATGATTTAGAACCTGGAGCTATTAAGATATTATCTGGATCTGTGATTATTCCATTGTGTTGTCGATGAAAATCAGCAATCAATTTTCTCAATTCATAATCTCCCTGAACTGATGTATATTCTTTATGGTGCACTGCTTCCTTTAATGCATCCATCACAAATTGGGGAGGAAAAAAAGGGGATTGTCCAAATCCGAATTTTATTACACTTTTGTTTTCTGCTTCTAATTTTCTAGACTGCGTATTGATTAATAAGGTCTGAGATTCTGCTACACTTCTATACATACCTATCTGGTTTACTAACTTGAAATGAAAGTATAAAACAGTACAGTTAAAAACACTATCATACAGCACTTTAACTCTAAATTAACCTGTATTAACGTTTTTAATAGACAACATACATCATGTATAAAGGTTTAATTGGTTTTGGAAGCTTTCTAAAAACATTCCTATATGTAATCCATCTCCCAATCCATGATGTAAATTAACGGCTACTGGCATCATAACTTTTGTGTCTTTGATATAGGTTTTCCCAAAGGTTATTTTGGGAATTGAATCTCTAACTGAGAAGTTCCGTGCATGTGTTAATCCGCTAAAGGTACTCCAGGGAATTGCCGAGTAATGAATCATATCTATCCGAGAGGTTTCTTTATTTAATCGCATTCCTTCTGAGTTGTGCACCGCTTTGATTTCCTTTTGTAAGGAGTTTGAAAATCTACTCAGGTCTGTATCATAAGGAATAAATCCGAAAGCAAATGTTCCATTATTTCTTGCGATCACTGAACCTGCATGAATAGTGTCATAATATACAGGAGTTCCCTGTTCATTAATTCTGCACTTAAATTCTTCAATCTCATTTATAGCAGATATTGATGCATGCAGATATAGCGCATAAAAGGAACTTTTCGTACTTTTAGAATACCGGTATGCTTTTGAGCAATCCACTTCTGAAACAAGTCCAAAAAATGGTTCATCGAATGACTTATAAAATTCAAAATGTTCTTTTCGCTTCCAGGTGGAAATATCTATTATTTTCATTCTTTATTCATTGAAGGGGTATCCCTGTTACGAATGTATGAAAAGAAAGGAAATCTTACTTTTAAAAAAGCATTAATTCTAAAGAAATCGATACCGTAGATAATCGATCTCTTTTTTCTATTCCAAATCTTTTTTGAGTATAGTCCACCCCAATTAAAATAGCATTTCCCTTAGAGCTCACTATTCCTTGTATTCCAGCTCCTACTTTATACATATTACCTTTCTCAAAATCATGTGCTATATTCGATAATATTCCATACCCGCCTCTAACAAAGAAAGCTCCTTCTTCTCCTAAAATTAAATTGTATTTATAATCCAAATAAATCGGCAAAAAGAATAGCCCCTGTCTGGTGTGCCAATCTACCCCTAAATTAACTCCCAAAGAAGAGCGCTTATCTATTTGGTACCCCATCGTATTATTTAAGAAAAATCCACTTGTATCGATGAATTCATTTTCTTCGCCAAATAAAACCCGAATCGCTTCATTCTCGTTTATTATCAAAGAGGTCGATACCGATACTTTATAAAAAAAGCCATTAGCACTTATTGTTTCCTGAGAAAATAAATTTGTAGAAAAGAGTACTACTGCTATAAAAATTAGTGTGTGTTTCATATGAATAAACTGGTTTATTAGGCTCATATGGTCATCAACAACTACGCCATTCTTACTGTTTAGAAAAGGAAAAATCGATAATCAACTCTGTATCAAGTATCAATTTATAATACTAAAATATCAGGATATGAGACAAAGCCCATATCCTAATATATTCTCCACTAAAAACAACAAATCAATCTAAAGGAATGATCTAAGTGATCAATTCAAATCATTTGTCAGTGGCCAAGATACATATCCCTTATCTACTAACTTTACGGGAAACCGTAATTTGTAAAAATATTTATATTCAGGAGTTTTCTTCGATCTTTTGAAGGAGTATTTTTTTATACGATTTACTAACCGGAAGAGCACTCCCATCATTCATTAACAGCTGATTTCCTTCTATTTGTTGTAGTTTATGAATATTAATAATATACGATTTATGAATTCGGATAAAATACTCTTCGGGTAATTTGGCAAGAAAATCAGATAATGTTTGTGGTGAAAGAATCATACGATCAGAAAAAATCTTTATATAATTACCATATGCTTCTATATACACAATATCATCTATCAACAATCGTATGATTTTTTTATCACTTTTGATAAAAATAGCAGCTTCTTTCTTCTCTATAAATTGTTTTTCTTCCCTAGGGAGAGCTACTTGTTGTTTCTGTTGTACTTTTACAATTGCCTGAATAAATCGCTCTAAAGAAAATGGTTTTAATAAATAATCCGTAACAGACAGTTCGAATCCTTCTAACGCATATTCCGGATAAGCTGTAGTAATAATTACTTCGGGGCGGTTCAACATTGTTTTTAACAAGCTTATACCCGATAGTTTTGGCATATTAATATCCAAAAAGAGAAGAGAGACTTCTTTTTTTGACAAAATGTCTATCACCTCAAAAGCATCTTTACAAACACCTACCAGTTCTAGCCCGGGAACTTGCTTTATATAGCTCTCCAGAATTTGTCTCGCTATAGGCTCATCATCTGCTATTATACAAGAAATAGTATTCATACACTACACTTCAATCGTTAGACACACACTGTATTGGTTAGCTGTTTCCTTATTGGTCAATCTATGCCTGTTCGGATATAACAAGACTAGTCTTTTTTTGGCATTTTGCACCCCAATCCCTTTATTTTTAGTAATCAGATCTTCCGGTTCATTTTTTAAGGTTCCTATGCTATTCTCACATCGAAAAATAAGACTTGTTTCTGAAATTTCTAAATGTATCAGAACATTTTCTTCTTCTTTATTGTTTTTTCCCAAATACTTAAACGCATTTTCTACAAAAACGATTAAAAGCATTGGAGCTATTTTTACGGTATCTGCTGCTCCGGAGATATGAAAGTCTACTTTTACCTTATCTTCTAATCGAATCTTCTCCAATGCAATATAATTCTCTAGATAGTGAATCTCTTTTGCTAATGGGACTAATTTTTCTGATGTTTCATACAAACTATATCTCAATAAGTCTGATAATTTAAGCATCAAGGATGGTAGTGCGTCAGATTTTATAACTGATAAGCCATAAAGATTATTTAATGTATTAAATAAAAAATGAGGATTCAATTGTCCTTTCAGCAATTCTAGTTCTGCTTGTTTATTTTGATGTCTTCGCTCAAAACTATCTCTTGCTATTTTGATACTACTACTAAAAGAAAATGTAAGAAGTAAAATGCCTATCAAGTTATAAAACATACGCCATTCGAAAGTATCTGATAAATACACTGTCAAATATGTTCCAACGGCGGCAAAAACTAATAAATTGACAATAACCAACATACTTGCTAAAACCTTTCTTCCCTTAAAAAACAAAGGTAAAATCAAAAGGTTATTGATATAAATAGGTGGGCATAAAAAGGCTATGACACCCAATGTCATGCTTACCTTATCATCTGCCTGAATCATAATGTACATTGCCAGAAATAAAAAAATCCAAACCACAATGTTCTGAATAATTTTATTATCAATGAGCGCATCTATTTTTGACATACTCTGTTATTGTTTTATTCAAAAATAACTGAAACCATGGGTTTCTTATATAATTTAATGACCAATACTCTTCTTTTAAATGTAAAACGCCTTATAATCCTGATGAGTGGTTGTTCTTAAGTTACTGCTCTAGTGATCATGATTTTATGATCAGTTATCATATAAATTTCTAGTTGTCTTACTCTTATTTCAATTTTGTATCTATTAAAACGATCTTATCAAGGTCATTCATCAATCAAAATTACACTTATGCAGTTAGAAATTAATCAAGTCTCTAAGCGATATTCCAAAAATAAATGGGGAATACAAGCGTATACATTATCAGCAGGAAAAGGGATCCTGGGTTTATTAGGACCAAATGGAGCTGGTAAATCTACCTTACTAAAAATGATAGCAACGCTACATACACCTACTGAAGGGCATATTTTATTAAACAAAAACAACATTGTCAAAGACCCTAATTACCTGAGAAAGCAATTGGGGTATCTGCCTCAGGATTTTGGAGTATATGAATCTCTCAATGCCTACGAATTTCTTCAATACATTGCTGCTTTAAAAGGACTTGAGGGGAAAAAAGTACTCGAGAGAATTCACTACTTACTGGAAGGGGTAAACCTGCTAGCTTCTGCAAAACGACCAATTGGCACCTATTCCGGAGGGATGAAGCAAAGAATAGGAATTGCACAAGCCTTACTAAACAATCCTAAACTTATATTACTAGACGAACCCACAGTTGGTCTGGATCCGGAAGAACGGGTTCGTTTTAGAAATTTATTAACTGATTTATCCCAGCAATCTATTATCATATTATCCTCTCATATTGTTTCTGATATAGATACCATCGCCGATAGTGTTGCTATTATGAAACAGGGGCGTTTACTGGTTCACCAACATCCCGAAGAAATCATCAAAGTAGCAAAAGGATACATTTTTGAGTCTTCTATCCCCCTGACTTCTTTAGCAAGTTTCAAAAAAGATCACATTTTAATCTCATACACCAGAAAAAAAGATGTGCTAACAGTGCGATATGCCTGTACATCACCTGAGATACCAGCTACTCCTGTAACACCTACCCTAGAAGACGCTTATCTATACCTTACCAATACCACTGAATCATGATACACTTTTTCACCTTTATAAAAACGTATTACCTACGACAAATCAGATCCTATTCTTTTTTAATTACAATAGCAATCAGTTTATTGGTGTCTTATACATTTATCCCTGCTCCTGATGCTCCTTATGTAACGATACACGCCAATAATTATATTGGGATTTATAATTCTGCATGGATAGGATATATTACTGCTGTAATGAGTAGTATATTTATTTCTCTTTTTGGTTTTTATTTAATCAATAGCAGTATAAAAAAAGATAATGACTCTAAAGTAGGAACATTAATCGCTGCCACTCCAATTTCTAATTTTTATTATTTGATAGGAAAAGTCTGTAGCAATTTTTTGATTTTACTGACTATTACAGGAGTTTCTATCCTGACGAGTATGTTTCTTTTTGGTATATATCACGAACCAGGACTTTCATTGGAACTATCGCAATTCATTATTCCCTATACTGTAGTTACCTTTCCTTCCATATTTGTCATATCCTGTATAGCGGTTATTCTAGAAACTTTATTCGGTTCGAAAACATCGCTTCTAAATGTATTCTTTCTCGTATTATTTATAACTATGATAACGAATACTCCAGAAACTGAAAATGGTTTTTCGGGTGATCTTACCGGAACAAAACTTATTATTCATCAAATAAAGGAACAAGTACAATCAATTACTCAAACTGATATCACTTCTCTGGCAATTGGATATATCGTCAAAAGTGATAATACCACACTGGAAAGCTTTACTTTTAGTGGGATTCATTTTCCTAAATACTATTTAATCAGCAGGGTACTATGGATATTATTGGGTATTATAGCCGTTTATATTTCCTCATTTGTTTTTCATCGTTTCCGGAAAAAAAAGAAACTTTCTATAGCTACCCCAACAACAGTGTCTAAAAAAGCCGAAATTACCCCTTTTGACATTTCTTTTTTATCATCTGATATGCCGTATTCCACATCTATCCTACCGTTATTAAAAACAGAAATTAAACTTCTAATCAGAAGCACTTCTAAGTGGATCTGGATACTATCTATAATTGGATGTATAGCGCTCTTTTTTACGAACGATACCATTTCCTTACAGTTTGTGATTCCTATTCTTTGGTGTTTACATCTCAAAACCTGGGGAGAATTAGTAATCAAAGAAAAGTTACATCGCGTCCACTATTTCTCATTTATTGCATTTTCTCCTATTAAAAGGGTTTTTCTGGCTCAACTGATTTGCGGATGGGGCTTATCAATACTATTTGTATTTCCTTTTATTGTTAGAAAATTGATTTTATTGGATGTTCTTTCCTGCTTCGGTATCGTCATCGGAGGGCTATTCATTATTTCTTATAGTACATGCATGGGGATTCTAAGTCGGGGCAAAAAACTATTTGAGGTTACTTTCCTCCTGATAACGTATATAAACATGAATGCAATTTCTTATTTCGATTATTACGGTGGTATAAATCAAAATTATATGCATCTAACAATAATAACATTCCTTTCTATAGGATTACTATCGGTAGCAATCTTATTAAGAAACAAAGAGATACGAAGTAATTATTAACTAATAATGCATGCAAAAAAATGGTCAATAAAATTTTTCTTACTTTTAGGCTAAAGCTAATATACCCAACATGCCTAATCAAAACATCAATACCATTGATGATGTTATCAATGCATTGAATCAAATTATTACCTCATCAGAAAAAGACGAAAGTCCCTTAGGTTATTTTGCTGCTTTATATTTACAAGTTACTCTCAGAGTACAGGAAGGAATCAAAAATAATGAGTTTCAGAATGGTCCCAGAATGGAAAAACTGGATGTTATTTTTGCTAAAAGATATATTGATGCTTATACCTTTTATCAGGTTGGAAAACCTGTAACACTATCTTGGCTAAAAGCTTTTGGTTTTTCATACAATTGGCGCCCTATAGTGTTACAACATCTGTTAATAGGAATGAATGCACATATCAATCTGGATCTGGGAATTGCTGCAGCAGAAGTATCGAAAGGACATGATATAGAAGATTTGCATCATGACTTTAATAAAATAAATGAAATTTTGGCTTCTATGGTAGATCAGGTAGAAAAAGACCTCACTTCTATATGGCGTCCTTTGAAATCAATTATCAAATGGACAAAAAAAGCAGATTCATTTCTTATTGATTTTAGTATGGAAAAAGCCAGGGATGGCGCCTGGAAATATGCAAAAAGTATCGCCGGACTATCGGGGAATGATCTACAAAAAATGATTCAAAAAAGAGATCAAAAAGTAGCAAAAATTGCTAATCTAATAATCAATCCTGGATTGATTATCAATCTTCTTTTCTTCCTTATCAGACTGGGAGAACGAGGGAGTGTCTCTGAAAAAATTAAAATTCTGACTAATAAACATACTTCAAGTCCTTCGTAAATTATCTTAGAAAGTGCGAAGCTTGATTATTGAATAAAATTTAACATATTTACATTATTTAGATTTGTTCTAAATAATATATTTGCACTTCACACAATCGGATCAATTAGTATTAATTAAAAAACCTTCATGTTACCCCCCATGAAAAAACGACTCAAAATTACAGGTATCCTAGGCATTTTAGGAACTTTATTAATGTTTTCCGGCGATATGTTTTTATACTACACAACAGAAGACTTTATGCTAGAAACAGAACTCATAGAAGTATTAGGTAATATAGACCATGACAGGTTAACCATCGGAGGCATGTTAGGACCTCTTGCGGCTGTTCTATATTTTATCGGTTTTTATCAGATATATATGGCGATTAAACCGCATAATAAAACAATCGCCCGGATAATTTTCGGATTGTATTGTCTGGCTATGTCATTCGGAGGCGCTTTTCATTCGCAATTCACTTATTTAGGATTGGTATCTTATAGTGAAGACAGTAATCTATTAAAAATAGTACAGGATAAAATTATGTTATTTTATGCTGCTGCTGTTATTCCTACATTAATTGCCAGTATATTATTTGCTGTTATGATTCTTATCAAAAAAACAAATTATCCCAGGTGGATGGTATTATGTACGCCTATCGTATTATTCCCTATTTTTAATTTAGTTCAGCTGTTACCTCAGCCATATATGGTTGTTGTAGCCGGAGGCTGGAGCAATCATATCTATCTGATATTCTTTAGTGTATCTACATATGTCTTATTGAGAGATGAGGAAAAAAGATTATTTACCCGTATGGTATAATTACTCAATTCCTAATTGTTTTAACACATTATTTTTATACGTTTCTCCAATAGGAATACGAATCGTATCAACGAGCACTTTGGTTTTCTGAAGTGCTTTTATTTTATCAATATTAACAATATAAGAACGGTGGATTCTTATAAACTTATGATCCGGTAATTTATGGAGAATCTCTTTAAAACTCAATAAAGTTAAAATAGGCTTATCAGTTCCTTTAATATAAATTTTTATGTAATCTTTTAACCCCTGCATATACTGGATATCATCTACATTAATTTTGATATTTTCATACTCTGACTTGACAAAAATAAAGTTTGTATACCCCTCTTCTGCTTGCACCGATTGAACAATGGTTGTATCCGAAATTGCTTTTTGGTGTAATTCGTATTTTTCTTTAGCTCTGGATATAGCCTTTAAAAACCGTTGAAAAGGAATGGGTTTTACTAAGTAATCAACCGCATTAAGATTAAATCCATCCAATGCATATTGCGGATAGGCAGTAGTGAATATAAACGCTGGGATATTTTCTATTGTTTTTACCAAGTCAATTCCTGTAAGATTTGGCATTTCTATATCCAAAAAAACAAGATCTACCTGTTGTTTATTTAGAATGGTGATTGCTTCTAACGGGTTCGTGCATTTAGCAACAATCTGTACTCCTCCTATTTGTTCTAAATAGGATTCTATCACATCTATCGCCAAAGGCTCATCATCAATAATTACACACTTCATTTATGTTAGTTTAAGAGTTAATTCTACTATAAATCTGTTATTTTCTTCTTTTACCATCAGCCAGTGTTTATCCGGATAGAGCAATTGCAATCGTTCTTTGGTATTCTGAAGACCTATTCCCGAATTCTGATAGTCCTTCTTTCTATTACCAATAAGGTTAATACAAGAAAACTGCAATTCTCCCTGATGAACATATATTTCTATTTTTACTTCTGTATTCCCTTTAAAGTCCGTCCCGTACTTAAATGCATTTTCAATAAATGAAATCAATAATAGCGGTTTTATTTTTTGATTGAGGATACTGCCGTGTATTTGTATGTTGACATCTTCATTATTCGCAATTCGCAATCGTTGTAATTTGATATAATTCTGAATATAGTCCAGTTCCTGATGTAACAATACAAATTCACTATCTGTCTGATATAACATATAACGCATTAACTCGGAAAGGGTTATAACCGCTTCCGGGGCTATATCAGACTTTTTGGTTGTCAGTGAATAAATACTATTCAATGAATTAAACAAAAAATGTGGATTTAACTGGCTTTTTAAATACAATAACTCAGAAGTAACTCGCTTTGACTCTATTTCCTGATTCTTTTTTTCATTTTTCTTCCATTCCTCATAAATACGCAAAGAAGTACCAATGATTAATGAAATAACATTAAACAAAATAGATATTCCTATTTCTAATTTTTTGAATAAAAAAAGTTCATCTTCGCCTGCTATTCTATCAAACTGATGAATAGGGGTCAAAATCACTTTGTTCAAAAAAACAGGAGTAATAATAATTAAAACGGCGCATAACGTATATTGTAATGTTTTCTTTTTAAGCAGCAATCTGGGAACCAGAAAAAGGTAATTTACATAAAACAAAACAATGTTTATCCATATCCTAAGCAAGAACTTTACCGGGAACTCTCCTTTTTCCAGAAATAATTGATTAGCAATGGTAAATACAACAGCTATCCAGATAATAATATGAAAGAATAACTGCTTATTTTTTTTGATGGTTGGAATCACGCTAGCGGGTTATAATTTAGGGTAAATGTAAACAATTAACTGTAATCTTTTTTAACTCTGAGATACTCACTGAGGGAGAAATTCCATTTAGTAATTTCTCTTTTACAAAATCTCCGACCAATCTGGCATGTGCAGCGGTACAAAAAGACTTGTTTTCCTGTATTGCGGGAATATAATCTTGTTTAATAATAACTCGATTATGTAACTTGATTGTATATCCGTAACCCGCCATGGTTTTATGTACGCTTGTTATAAGAGGTTCTTTTTTTTCTATGGTATCTTCTACAACAGCATCTACTGTATACACTATGGTCCCTACTAACATTCCTAATACTAGCAGGTTTATTATTTTTATGCTTTTTATTAAATTCATTTGCAACAGGGTTGATTATATAGTTACCCCCCAAACATCTTTGTTACTTCTAATCAGCATATTTGAGGGGGTAAAACAATTAACTATAAAAAAACAGGATATAAAAATTAATCGTCTTCGTTATATTCTTCCTGAGGGAATAACTGGTAATTATCGTCCAGATAAATTCCTCCATTTCTTCCTAGCAGTACAAATGCGCTGCTACCATTACTAAAAGAAATTGCGTCTTGTCTCGGTAAAGCTTCTAATTTGGTGATTTCTTCCCATACATCAGATGAGGGGTTGTATTCCCATATAGAACCAACGGCCCCTGCATTGTAGCCTGTAGCGATATATCCCAATCCATTTAACTCAAAACCTGTGGCGTTAGATCTGGCTATAGAATAATCATCATCTTCGTCCAAATCTTTTTTTCGAGTCCATTTTTCACTTGATAAATCAAACTCCCAAAAGTCAGTTTTATTCAGCCCATTACTTTGACCTGTTCCCAGATATACTTTATTCCCTATTTGGAATGTAGTAGCATCTCTACGTTTATCTCCTCCAAATCCTTCTAACTTGGTCCATTCATTTGTTGTCGGTTCAAAAACCCAAAAATCTTTCTGGTCATTATCTCCATCATATCCGGTACCTACATAACCTTTACTACTAGACCCGAAACCAACAGCAGCTCTTCTTGGTCCTCCTTTAAAATCTGTTTTTTGCGTCCAGACATTGGCAGTCGGATTATATTCCCAGAAATCACTTAATTCAAAATCTCCATCATATCCTAATCCAATATATCCCATCGAACCAATTGCCAATCCTGTAGCAGCACTTCTTCGTATTCCTGGAAAATCTGCCTTCTGCACCCAGAAATCTCCTTCCATATCATATTCCCAGAAATCCTGTAAATAATCATCTCCATCATATCCGGTACCTACATAACCTTTATTTCCAATTACAAAACTAGCAGCACTACTTCTTGGTATTCCATCAAAAACAGAACTCTCAACCCAGTTCCCTCTTTCAAAATCATCGTCGTTATTACAGCTTATTGAAATCGCTGCAATAGCGATTATACCAACAATTCGTCTCTTTATATTTATCATTCTATGTATTTAATTAAAATTTATAAATCCTGTTTTACTTCACTGGTTTACTTTTTATACTCAGTAATACGCTTCTAAGGGAATTATTTCTCTTAGCGTATACTTCTCCTTGAACTAGTTTTGAAGTTGATTGTTCTTTATCCCTCTAGAAAGGAAAATCATGCACAACTTATTACTAGATTCTTTTTATGGATTCTCCGAGAATTCTTTTTTTACAATCTCTTATTATAACATGAATAATCAACCAGTTATCAATTGTGGTAGCAAATCTATTTTATCGATCCCTATAGAAAAAAAACAATAGATATACACGTTCTTTATATAGACTAACCTCTGTTTTTTATAGACGAAAATCTCTTCGGTTTTTCATCTATAAAATTCCCTTGTTTATCCTAAAAAAAACGATACCGGTATATGTTATTTTATATTCCATGAAAGCTGTAGTAGGTTCGCTGAAAATTATTGAAATAATGAAATATATATGTATAATCACTAGTTTACTATTACTATTCTCGTGTAGTAAAAATGAAGAAGATCTCTCATTAGAAATTGGGGATGATTGGATTGATGGAAAGACCAAGGTTTATTATATCGATACGATTAGCGTCGCAACATCAACCTTTAAATTTGATTCTTTAATGATGCCGAATTCTAAAAGAATTCTGGTAGGAAACTACAATGACCCTGTATTCGGACACACAGAAAGTCAAAGTTATATGGAGTTAATAGGCTCTTCTTTCTCTCTGGACAATGAAGCTATCTATGATTCTATTGCTTTGATTTTACCCTATGATAACTACTACTATAACGATACAATTCCTACTCAGCAAATAGAAGTATATGAAGTACTAGAAGAAATTAAACCCGAAGATGATTTTTTTTATAACACATCTGCCTTTGATTACAGTGGTACGCCTATAGCTACAAAAAGATTCTCCCCAACCCCGAGAAAAGAAGACTCATTACACATTACAGTCAGTAACCTTTTTGGAATTGAGCTCTTTAAAAAAATAGTAGATGACAAAATCAATAATAACGAAGAATTTACCACAGACTATAGAGGAATCACCATCAAAGCAAATGAACAAAATACTGCCTTTTTAGGATTCAAAAAAAGTGGCGTACTCAGGGTTTACTATACCTTAAAAGAAGATACACAGGTCAAAGAATTAACAATGGATTTTCTCATCAACGAAACAAAATTCTTTAATCAAATAAAAAGTGATAGGAGCGGTACTTATTTCGAAACTCTCAAAGAACAAAAAATAACAATCCCCAGTACTGATACTGATAATAATTGCTTTATCCAGGCTGGAGTTGGAATTGCTACCAAAATAGACATTCCCTTTATCGAAAGAATTAATGACATTCCAGGAACAGGAACTATTATAGAAGCCTCTTTAAATATCTCTCTCAAACATAAAAGTAGTACCGAGTATCATACCACAAGAGACTCCTTACAGTTTTATGTAATCAATAAAAATTCAGAAATAGTCAAAGAATTATTCACCCCGACAGGAGTCCCTGTTGAAGGAACAATCACAAAAGATGACAGTGAATTCAATGTTGTCAATTATGTCATTCCTATCAAAGATTTTTTAGATAATAAATTACACAATTCGACATACAGAGAATTGTATTTAGCCATGTACTCCAAAGAATATAATTATGCTGTAGACAGATATATTTTTAATGGAGAAAATGCCCCGGATGATAAAAAAGTAACCCTAGAATTAACGTATGCCATTTATGACGAAGATGATGAATAAAATAATTGTATCCGTTGTTTTTCTGATCATTATTACACAAGGACACGCTCAGACAAATGACTTATCTGGTTCTCCTTATTCCTTATATGGTTTGGGAGTTCCAAATGAATCCAATACCGGGAAGACAAACTCAATGGGTAAAACAGGAATTGCAATGCCCTCTGACAATGCGATAAACAACCTCAACCCTGCTTCATATGCCACCATCCCATCCAACAACTTTTTTTATGATATTGGAGTTAAAGGACAAAAAGAAACCCTGGCAGAAGCTGGAAATGAAGAACCTAGATTTAATGCTAATTTTTCGAATATAGCCATTGCTTTCCCGATCAATAATAAATCTGGAATGGGAATTACCCTAATTCCATATACCAATGTCGGTTATTTATTGATGGGAATTGAAACTGAAATAGAGGGATCTAATGATACCTTTATTAGCAACATCAAAGGTAGTGGGGGGCTTAATGACCTGAGAATAAACTATGCATATCGGCTTACAGAAAAATTACGTTTAGGAGTAAGCGCTTCGTATCTATTCGGAAAAATCACAGAAGATGAGCGAAGTTTTATAGGAAACACAACCCTGAGTATTCACGAAGATAATTATTATAACGGTTTCAAATTTGGGGGAGGATTTCAATATGATATCTCTAAATTTATCACATTGGGAGGAGTTATCAATTTCCCTGTTACTTTGCGTGGAGACCAAACCAGTTATGTAACACAACCAGGCTATGAACCTATCGTAAATGAATCAGATTTGGACACTTTCGAACTCCCTTTAGAAATTGGATTTGGGGTTCATACCAAATTAAAAGAAAACCTATTACTAAATATAGATTATAGAAGGAACTTCTGGGACGCTACAAACCAAACTGATCAAATAGGAACTTATGTAGATCAAGATTTTATTGGAATTGGTATGGAATATACGCCGAAAAAGAGAGGTTTTAAATACTGGGAAAGAATACAGTACAGAGCAGGTTTTAATATGGATAACGGAAACCTAGAAGTAGATGGAGAACGTGTTCACGGAGCTGAATTCACATTAGGAATCGGACTTCCTATGAAAGGAATTAGTAACTCTATGTTTAACATCTCTTATTCTTATGGACAAAACGGTCAATTAACAAATGGATTAATACAAGAAAATTATCATACCGTAACGCTTAATTTTAGTTTGGACGGTATCTGGTTTAAAAGGAAAAAATTCCAATAGACAAAAACTCTATACCTAACTCTTGCCATAAGTAGGTAATAGTGTTAAAACCGGAAATTAAAGTTTCCGGTTTTAGCTATGATTCATTTTGACATTCCTAAAAGAGTACGAAAATGTCCTTATTAGCATTGCCAGGAGGATGAGGATATAATACCATAGGGTTTTCCCAAAGGCAATTTACTTTCTTCCTCGTTTCTTGAATAGAGAAGTATCTAAAAAATATGTGAGTTTCATCGTAAACGAATGATTACTATCCGTAGAAAGTACCGAATCAAAATTCTCAGTATACGAACTCCCTACAGCTTTATCAGTCCTATTAGTTCCCATTTTATACCCTAAACTAATTTCACTTGCCGGAGCAAACTGCCATCTCGCCAGTACATCTATCGTAAAAGCATTAAAATTCTTATCGTATGAATCTACATTGATATCCAAATCATTTTTTTGTAATTCCCCTCTTTTAGTAAGGGAGTATTGATTTCGATAATCTGCCTGAAACCAATAATGTCTTAACCGTGCATTGATATTAACCTTTGCATTTACTGCATAATTAAGATGAAGTCTATTTGTTAATTCTTTGGTACTTCGTTCTCCAAAAATAACAGTATCCTCCTCTGTATCAATATACCCTGCATTTCCGGGATTATATGAATAATTTTGAGCTAGGTAAGCCGAAAAATGTTGTCCTAAACGAGCTCTGATACCATATCCACTGTGAATCGCATTTTTATAAATCGCATTGTTTAAAAATTTTACCCCGACGATATAACCTGCAAATGATATGTTCTTATTGCGATTGGTTTGATATTCAAAAAAGCTTTCAGCAAATGCGGGACGTACAAAATAATATCCCTCTTTTCTAGGTTCATAAAAATCCTTCCGCTTTTTTCCATAGGTAGAAGATGTGTATATCACATGATTATTTTTCTTGAATCGCGCATTTCCATAGAGCCTATATGTAGCTAATTCATTTTCCATAAGACTGTAATAATATCGCTGCCTATGAGTAGCTCCCACCTGATAATTAGCAAATGTTTTTTTGGGTGACGGATTAGTATACTGAAGATTTCCCTGGAACTGCAATTGATTGTTTCTGGCTAAAAAACCAAAATCATTGATATCAAAATCATCGTCATACATATTTAGAGAGATATTTCCAGTCCATTTCCCGCTAACTTTAGAAAATCTTCCAAAATATTGATGACCAAATACATTTTTCTCATCCGAAAAATATTGTTGAGAAACTGCTTTTTTAAAATACATAGAATACGTTCTGTTCTTATTATACCATCGGTATAACAAAGCAGACAAATTCGCATCATAAGTTACTCCATTTCGCAAAACTGAGTTATTAACCAATGTTACAGAACCATTATTGCGCAATGCCTGATCTAAAACGACTGATGTATAATTAGTCAACGGATTAGTAGTTTCTTTTCGTATCGTATTAGTAATCGTATCACGAATTTCAGCTTCACTTTCCGCAGTTACGCCATTGAGTACTCCTACTGATAATCCCCCGGAAGATTTTCCTGTTACCTTTACTAAGTTCAAAATATTAGCTGTTAGCGGATTAGAAATAATTTCTTCATTTTCTTTCGTATCCAGATTGTTTTTATCAATAGGCGTTCCTCCTATTCTACGAGTATAGATATACCCTCCTTTATCAAATATTTCAGTCCCTTCGATAAAAAATTGCCTGTTCTCATTAAATCTCACCTCAAAAGGAGATAAGTTAAATACCTGGTCATCTGATTGAGCCTGGCTAAAATCAGGAATCATAGATACATCTAATGTATATGCATTATTATGCACATATTTCATATCCAATCCTCCGGTAAAACTCGTTTTAGTACCACTACTTCCTCTGCGTTCTGTCAGTGAAGATACAAATGGAAAAAGTGATAAATTAAGTGGTGGGTGTACTTTTTTAATTCCTGTAAGCTTTCCAAACTGGTTTAAAAAACCATCTATATTCGCGTCGATATGATTCCAGTAAGAACTTTCATTCAGTTTAGAAGAGAACCGTTGAAAATTAATTCTAAAATTACTCATGTCATCTTTAGAAAAGCGAATACTATTAAACGGTATTCTCATTTCTACTGTCCAATACGTATCATATTGCATAACGTTACTTTTCCAGATAACATTAAAGTTTCTATAACTAGAAAATTCACTTAATTTTTCATCAGATTGTACACCTGCTGCAGTTACCGTAAAATCATAGCCTTCTCTTGCTCTCCCAAAAGGGTCCATCTGAATCCCAAAAAAATCAGTATTCCCTGTATTATCTCTTGCCGTTAGTTGAGCATTGATTTCTTCTTTGCTTTCTACAAATAATTTTGCTGCTACATAGATATACGTATTATCATATTGCACTCCTATCTTTGTTCTTCGTTTAGATTTCTCACCATTATCAGGTCGATTCTGTATAAAATAACCATCAATCATATAGGGCTCCCATTCATCTTTATCCAATACTCCATCTACTTTTACTGGGGCTTCTGTAAAATGAATCTGTATTTCTTTTTGAGTATACCCTTTTAGCCAAAGACTAAAAACACAAAAAAGAAAAACCCATTTATTTTTATACTGCACATTATTAACTGGTATTAATCCCATAATATTCCATTTTATTTCCGGACAAATGTCATTCGGTTTTCTGGATAAGCAGGTTAAACGAAGGTTAATGGAAAGGTTAATATCATTTCGTTTTTAAAGCATCTTTGTTAACTCGAAAAGCCAAAGCCAGTAATAATCATACTTGCAGAAAGAAGGAAGGTTAATGATCGGTTAACGGTTCAAAAACATATGGCAGCACTAGACATTATGTGTACTTTTGAACTGTCGGAAAAATTCTACAAGCAAAAAGAAATATCTGATTATCACTATAACTATATAAAGAAAAGCTTTGTGAAAAATAAAATTATCATATTAATTATTGCATCTGTATTAGCATTATTAGCACTATCAGGCATACAAGCATACCTGATTCAAAATGCATATCAGTTAAAAAAAGATAATTTTCTCAAAGAGACCAAAGAAGCCATTTCTGAGATTGATGACGGACATATCCTCGACTCATTATATGGAGAGGTCTGGGGAGAAAATATGATGACTCACCTTTCTGACTATAAAAACAATCGATTCTCTAAGGAAGAGGCAGCAAAAAAAATAATAGAAGAAGCAAATGCTATCAATCCCGAATACACAACTCATTATGAGAATGAGTTAGACAAGATCAACCTGGGATACGACATTAAATACAAGAAAATCATCAGTAGTCTTCTTATTTTTGAAGGGAGTAAGATCGATACCATTATCTTATCTACTTCCCAGAATAAAATCAAACTGTTTGGTAGAAATTTTAATGAAACGAATGAAGAAGTAATCAATACCAACAGATGGTTTACACAAAATCAATTTATAGATCAGCGAGGAGGAACAATTAAAACAAAAACATATGATCTGGAAGTTATCTCACAAGATGTAATTCTTATCAGAGATTGGAAAAATATAGTATACGGAAGAATGATGGGACTACTACTCTCTTCTCTGTTGATTTTTCTTTTTGTTATCAGCCTCTTATATTATTCTATAAAAAATCTGGTAAATCAAAAGAAAATTACCGCGATCAAAACCGATTTTATCAATAATATCACACATGAGCTCAAGACCCCGCTGGCGACCTTAGGTATCGCATCAAAAAGCTTGCAAAAAGAAGCAATAAAAGCATCTCCCGAAGCATTTGAAAATACCTTAAAAATCATTGATCGACAAAATGACCGGTTGCAAAAACTAATTGATCAGGTTTTAACCAATAGTCTAAGCTCAGAAGATATTGTCCTGTATAAAGAACAAATAGCAGACACACTTTATTTTGATAATCTGATTGAAGATTTCAAACTCTCTAAACAACAGGATCAATTAAGTATTATAAACCATGTCTGCGAAACAGAAGTCATTCTAAGAATTGATATCTTTCATTTTACAACTGCCCTTCTCAATATCCTTGACAATGCTGTAAAATATAGTACTGACCATACCATTATTAGCATAAAAACTCATATTGAGCGGAATCAATACATCATTGCTATCGCAGATAACGGAATAGGAATTTCCGAGAAAAATCAACAATACATTTTTGATAAATTTTATCGGGTCAGTGATGGAAATGTACATAATGTAAAAGGATTAGGTCTTGGTATGTATTACACACATCAGATTATAAAAGCACACAAAGGATCGATTACTATAGAAAGTGAACCTAATAAGGGAACTGCTTTTACTATAAAAATCCCGATTCATTAATAACAATATACCATTAAATAACAGACCAATGAGTAAAACAAAAATATTACTAGCCGAAGATGATTATGATTTTGGGAGTATTCTAAAACAATACCTAGAAATCCATAATTATGAAGTAACCTGGGCTAAAGATGGTAAAGAAGCCCTGGACTATTTCGAAAGCAATACAACCATGGAGCATTGCGCTTTTGATATCTGTGTCTTCGATGTAATGATGCCACATATGGATGGGTTTACATTGGCTGAAAAAGTGGTGCATAAATACCCTGAAGTCCCTTTTGTTTTTCTAACAGCAAAAAAGATGAAAGAAGATAAAATAAAAGGACTCAAATTAGGTGCAGATGATTATATCGTTAAACCTTTTGAAGCAGATATTCTGGTATTGCGATTACAAAACATTTTAAAACGTGCACAAAAAAATGTAAGTAAACAAATTAGTACCACGAATCAATCAATCGGAGCATACACATTAGATACGGTTAATTATCAATTAATTATCGGAGATACTGTGCAACGCATTACCGAAAAAGAAGCACAATTAATCCAATTCTTTTATAAAAACAAAAACAAGCTTATAAAAAGGGAAGACTTATTAACAGAAATATGGGGAAGTGACGACTTCTTTTCCGGAAGAAGCATGGACGTATTTATAAGTAGAATTAGGAAATATTTTAAACAAGATACCAGCATCTCTATAGAAAGTACCCGGGGAATAGGGTTAACTTTTAAGATAGGTGTATAAAGAATAGGATGTTTTAGAAAGATATCCATCAAAAAAATAAGAACATGAAAACATTTATTTTTATCACTGTTAGTTTTTTATTGCAGTGCACCATAAGTTTATTTGCTCAGCAGGCACCAAAAGCCCCCAAACCGCCAAAGACATCAAAGACAGCCGTAGCGGTAACACCCAATATAACTATTGTTAGTAATGGGAACTATAACTATTCGATTAATACCTCTTCTGATCAAGAAAACATCTCTATCTCGATCAGTAATTCTAACGATACGTATTCTATGAAAGCTCGTTTTCAACAAGAAAAATATGAGGAGATTAAAAACTTACTGATTAATGAACTGGGTAACAATAACCTTACTATCAATAACAGTATCTATAAATGGGTCGTTCCTGCCAGTGGAGATGAAATATATACAGTCCATCTCTCTGACAAAAAACTGAGAATTCACCTTAATAAAGAAGAAGCAGCCTCGAGTCTAATCAAAAAGATTATCAATTTAGGAGATGTAGCTAAATCTATTATTGCTAACGATTCCAAAGATGCTGATAGAATCCAGAGAGAAGCAGATAGAGCAAGACGCAGAGCAGATCAGATGAAGCAAGAAGCGGAACGAATGGCACACCTGGCTCAACTACAAGCGAAACGGGCTATGGTACAGGCCGAAAAAACGGCAGAACGTGCAAGAGCACAAGCAGAACGAGCAGCAAAACATGCTGAACTTCAAGCCAGACAAGAGGCAGAACGAAGGGCACACCTGGCTCAATTACAAGCAAAGCGAGCTATGATAGACCATGAAAGAACAGCAGAACATGCCAGAATGCAAGCAGAACGAGTAGCAAAACATGCTGAACTTCAAGCCAGACAAGAGGCAGAACGAGTAGCACATTTGGCTCGGTTACAAGCAAAACAAGCTATGATAGATCGTGAAAAAATAGCAGAAAAAGCAGAACAAATGGCAATAGAAGCTCAGGAACATGCAGAACATGTAGCTGCGGATGTAAGAGCACATGCTGAAGAAATTGCAAGACATGCAGAAGAACAAGCCAGAAGGCATCAGGAACAAATACAGCAAAATGCCGAAGAAGCCATCAGAAATGCAGAAAAAAACATTCGTGAGCAAGAAATAATTCGCAAAGAAGAACTAGAACGAATCAGAAAAGATGTAGAAGAGCAATTACAACGAAATATAGAGCAACTAAAAATAAATGCAGAAAATATTCAGAAAAAAATCGAAAAAGATGCTGCACGACTGGAAGAAGAAGCCAAACGGTTAGAGAAAGAATCAATACGATTAGAAAAAGAAGCTCATCATAAAGGAGGAATCAGTACAAGTGCAAAAACACTTCTCAATACTCCAAAAACTCTGTATAAAGGAACTTCTACGAATGATACTAACTGGAAATGGCCTGCTCTGCAACAAGAGCTACTTACCTACCTCACTACACATCATAAATCAGACACAAATGATATTAACCTTATTTATGATACTAGTGGGGTCTATATCAACGGGCAGCAATTATCTCCTGTTCAAAAAAATAAATTTGTATCAATCATCAAAAAACATCTATCGAGTCAAAAAAAATACTTTTCTTTTTACAAAAACAATAACAACATTATTATTATCAATGAAGGGATTTCTCTGGAGAAACTAACTAAGGAATTAACAGAAAAAGGATTTATCGATTCAGCAGTTAAAGAAAATACCTTGGAAATTAATGGATATAATACATATAAAAATGGAGTACAAATGACAAATGAAGAAAACAGAACGATCAATACCATTTTACAGAAATACAATGTCATTCCTGCTCCCGGAAAAACAATGAGAGTCATATCAAAGAATTTATACCTCGGGTATAAAATAGGAGATAATGGTTTTATGGGAACCATTGTTATCAATAAGTAAATATTATCAATCAAAAAACGAACACGTTTAAATCAAATAGTAAGGACTCATCATCCTTACTATTTTTATTCCTGATTATTTTAAAGCTTCTTCAAGAGTCTTAATTATCAAAAAACACCTCTCAACATTACTGTATAGAAAGACAACTCAAAAAATAATGTAGCAAGTATTATTATTATAAAATAATAGTCATATTTGTAATACCAAACATACAAACCATAATAATATATAACAGTTAAACCATATCTAATGAAAATAAAAGCTTTCCTTTTCTTCCTGCTAACGATTACTACTTTTCAGATTCACGCACAAGAACAAGCATCTGATATTCTCAACAATGCAATTGCAATTGCCAAAAAAGAAAATAAAAATGTTTTTGTTAAATTCAGTGCTTCCTGGTGTAGCTGGTGCAAAAAAATGGATTTGCAAATGAAAAGTGATATTTGTGCCCCCCTGCTTGATCCTCAATATACTTCGGTAACCTTAATCGTTAATGAATCTAAAAAAAATAAGCAGCTGGAAACTCCGGGAGCATTAGAAATTCTTAAAAAATATAAAGGAGAACGTGCAGGACTTCCTTTCTGGGTAATCATTGATCAGAATGGAAAATTGCTGGAAGATTCTTTTGATCCTACTGGTCAAAATTTAGGCTGCCCGGCGTCTAAAGAAGAAGTACGCCATTTTACGCAAATTCTAAAAAAGACATCTTCCTTAACTGATGAACAGTTAACTACTATTGCAAAAGTGTTTACTGCAAAATAGTAATGCTTTTCTTAAGGGTTGGAAGCTGTAGGCTTTAGCATCGAAAACAAATAACTATTAATTGTTTACATTTATAGTAATAATTTAGAGAATTTCCCTTTCTAATGATGTCGTACTATGAGAGAAAACAACTTTGTTTTTGCAGACCTATCTACCTATGAAATAACCACTTCCATACAATTCTATTCTCATATTTTTGATTGGGAATATCAAGATTCCGGAGGAGATTATTTCATCGCTACCTATAACAACCAGGAAACAAGCGGACTATATGAAACTCCCAAAAAATTCAGGGAAATGAATATGCCCTCTTTCTGGATGTCTTACATAGAAGTAACAAATCTAGAAGAAACTGTACAAATAGCTAAAGAATCAGGAGGAATCATAGAATTAGTAGACCTAACTAACGAAATAGGAAAAATAGCTTTGATACGGGATCCGCTGGGAGCAGGATTTACTATCTATGAAGGAGATCAGTTAAACTCAAGAACTACCTCCCACCCCAATACACTGGTATGGAATGAGCTATTCATATCAGACCTCTCGAAAGTAATTCCTTTTTATGAGAAAATTTTTAACTGGAGGATTCTTCCTTCAAAAGAAGGTAGAGCTGTCATCACAAATTCGAAGAATGAAGAAATTGCAGCTATACAAGAAGCCCCTACTTCTCAAAAGGGAAAGTATGAATATTGGGGCGTTTTTTTTGCTGTAGAAAACATTGAAAAAACCAAAAAAAAAGTACTAGATAACGGAGGTCACTTACTATATGAAGGACCTCATTTTACAGCACTTAGTGATTCTTTTGGGGCATTTTTTCAGATCGTTGCTATAACTTCAAAATCATCTCCTGTTGCCAAATCAAAAACAACCATTTTTCCCTGGAAAGCTATTAGCGGAATCTTCCTTATTCTAGCCAGCATTCTTTTAGAATGGTATTGGGTATGGAGTTTGTTTTTTGTCTTGTGGATTGTTTTTGATATCCGATCCGGGAAAACACATTTATTCGAAACTGTTTCCAAAAAGGATACCCCTATTGTATACTGGTTAATAATACTACTCTGGGCAGGACTTAGTCTTATTGCTATATATTATCCATTAAAAAGATAAAACAACAGGTACAAAAAAAACTTGTTAGAAATATCAGTACTCCCCAAAATAATAACGCTATCGGAAAAGAGTTAAACTGATGTAATTAGAGGAATAGTAGCGAAAGAGGTATTAAGAAAATATATCGCTAATGCTTTCTTACCCTCGTTTTATACCAAAATACCTCATTAATCTATATCACTGCATTTTTAGTTTTTAATTAAAATAAATTGTGATATTTTGGAATACTTGCTAAATACTCTTTATTAAAAATAAAACACTACCTCATAAAATGTATAACTTACTACAGGAAGAATACGGATTACAAGAAATTACTATTGAAAAACTATGTGGTTATGACAATGCTAACTTTCTTGTTCGAACAGATACGACTTCTTTTATTTTTAAAACATATGTATTCTCTGAAGCCTTATTCGATTTGGTAAAAGCAGAAAATGAGGTGCTTCTTTTTCTAAAAGAGAACGGAAATAATAAGCAATACCCCACTCCTGTCTCTTTTAAAGATGGTTCATATATAAAAATTTTACAAATAGACGGGAACAAACAAATCTGTAGAATGCTCACCTACCTAGACGGTGTTTTTCTTGGAGATAGCACTCATACGAAACCACTATTAGCATCAATTGGAACTTTTCTTGCCAAAACAGATCTTTTATTACAAAACGTTACGAACTATACTATTAAATCACGACAGTGGCAATGGGATATCCAATACCTCCCACAGTTCAAACATTTTATAAAAGATATTCCAGACGCAACTAACAGAGCACTTGTTTCCTATTTCTTCCAGCAATTCGAAGCACATGTGACTCCGCAAATTCCAAAACTGAGAAAACAAATCATATATAATGATGCCAATGAATGGAATATGTTGACCAAAAACAACCAGGTTTCAGCGATTATTGACTTTGGAGATATTGCTTATTCTTTTTTGATTAATGAATTAGCTATTGCTATTACTTATGCTTGTTATGATAAAGACACCCCATTAGATAATGCAGTTATTATTCTCCAGTCTTACCATGACGTCATCCCTTTAGAAGAAAAAGAGATACAACTGCTATACTATCTCATTGCAGCGAGGTTATGCATGAGCGTATGTAATTCGGCTCAGGCCAAAAAGAATACTCCAGAAAATACTTACGCATTAGTCAGTGAGCAATATGCCTGGAAAATGCTACGTAAATGGGTACGCATTAATCCCATAGCAGCAGAAAACAGATTTAGAGAAGCGGCAGGGTTTTCTTCCTTGGAAGTCCCTCCTGTTACCCAAATAGTAAATAAAAGGCACCGATATATAAGTCCTATTGTATCTTTGAGTTATAAGCAACCGATTCATATGGCATCAGCAGCTTTTCAATATATGTATGATACCAGTGGGAATACCTATTTGGATGCTTATAATAATATCCCTCATGTAGGACATAGCCATCCCGTAGTGGTCAATGCGGGTCAGCAGCAAATGGCTACATTAAATACCAATACCCGTTATCTATATCACCAATTAGCAGATTATGCAGAAAAATTACTCGATAAATTCCCTCCTTCTTTAAACAAGGTATATTTTGTTAATTCAGGAAGTGCTGCCAGTGATTTAGCAATACGAATTGCTAAAATACATACTGGACAGGAAAAGATCATGGTATTAGAACACGGCTATCACGGTCATACACAAACAGCAACCGATATTAGTGATTATAAGTTCAACAACCCAAAAGGACAAGGGCAAAAAGAATATATTCTCAAAACAGGTATTCCTGATACGTATAGAGGGATCTATAAAAATGATGATGGAAGTGCTGGTATTCACTATGCAGAACACGCTATTGAGCTATTAAAAAACACGCATACTCCTATTGCCGCATTTATCAGTGAACCAATTAGCGGATGTGGGGGGCAAATACCATTAGCCAAGGGATATTTAAAAACACTATATCCCGAAATTCGAAAACAAGGAGGTATCTGTATCTGTGATGAGGTTCAAACAGGTTTTGGACGTCTGGGCGATTATTTTTGGGGATTCGAAGCACATGATGTAGTCCCGGATATGGTAGTGATTGGGAAACCAATAGCTAATGGACATCCAATGGGAGCTGTTATATGTACAGATGAGATTGCAAATTCTTTTGGGAAAGGAGTTGAGTTTTTTAGCTCCTTCGGAGGAAACCCTGTTTCCTGTGCGATCGCCCTATCTGTATTACAAGTTATCGAAGAAGAAAAATTACAGGAAAACGCTAAAATTGTCGGGAAGTATTACACTTCTCTTTTTAGAAAATTACAAGAAAAATACCGTTGTATAGGTGATGTTAGAGGAAGTGGTCTATTTCTGGGAATTGAAATTGTACATCCACAAAACCAGGAACCAGATACATTACTAGCAAATCACATAAAAAACCATCTTAGAAATCGACACATTTTAATCAGTACAGACGGACCTTATGACAATGTATTAAAAACCAAACCCCCATTGTGTTTTTCTAAAGAAAATGCAGCTGAAGTCGTAGAAAATATAGCGGAGATACTTCAGGCTTACTATAAAAATGTTAATAAAACCAATGCTTTCTAAAATGTATCCCAAAAACAACATAATTATCTTGTCTTTGCTGTTAATTCTTATAAGAAATTAATTACTTTAGCTATCTCATACTGAAATCATTACTCATTCTATACCTAACCCTATGAAGATGAACCCCCTGATGCTTTGTATACTGTTTTGCATTGCATATAGTTGCAAACAGGCACCAACTATAACGGAACCTCACAAAGAAAAACAAACTCCCATTCACGTATCCACTGATGAAGGAAAGAAATGGAATGTATTTGGAGTTCAAATAACAGGAAAAATCCTCAGTACCGATACCGAAGGAGAATATGCAGTAATTGTTACTGAAACACCTCCCCAAGGAGGGCCTCCTAAACATATTCATGCACATGAAGATGAATTATTTTATATTCTGACAGGTAAGTACACTTTTTTCTGCGGGGATAAAACAATATATGCACAAAAGGGAGATTTTATTCGATTACCCAAGGGAATTCCTCATAATTTTATCAATACTGATTCTATTACCGGGATTACCATGAATACCATTACTCCCGGAGGGTTTGAAAATTTCTTTGAACAAGTAGCTACCTTATCCAAAGGAGAAAAATTATCAAAGAAAACAATTGATTCTCTGGCTACTGAATACGGAGTGACTTTTGTTAAGAAATAAGTATTTCCCTTATTAAATTATACTATTGTTAGTGAGTGTTCTCTTTGATTCAATTGTATTTTAATAAAAGTTTCACATAAGAGACTCTCTAATCCCTTAAATTTACGGTTTTATAGACCTCTACCTGTTATGATACTACCCGATTTTGATCATATGCTATTATTTTTAGTAGCAGCTTCCATACTTATTTTAGTTCCTGGACCTTCAGTACTTTATATAATTGCCAAAAGTGTTGAACAAGGATATAAGGCAGGTATTGTATCTGTTTTGGGAATTGGAATCGGAAGTCTTCTTCATGTAATTGCTGCTGCAATCGGTATATCATCGATCGTAATGGCTTCTGCCACTGCCTTTTCTATTATTAAATACATAGGTGCTGCATACTTAATTTATTTGGGAATCAAAAAGTTTTTTGAAAAAGAACCATCAACTGCTATCCCTATAGAAGTAAAAAGCAAAAAATTAAAAACTATTTTCTATGAAGGCATTTTGGTAAATACTTTTAATCCTAAAACAGCTATATTTTTTCTTTCCTTCTTGCCTCAATTCATTTCAGTAGAAAAAGGAGGAAATGCCAGTCAAATTTTATTTCTTGGAATTCTATTCACTATATATGCCATATTAAGTGATACAATTTATGTATTACTATCCGTAAAACTATCTGCTTGGATTTCTGGGTCAAAAAAATACTTAAAACGACAAAAAAAATTTATGGCTATCATCTATATCCTGTTAGGAATTATTACATTGACCATGGATCAGCAACATTCGAAACATACTCTTCCTACTAAGTAATCAGGGAAAATACTTTTGTTTATCTATCCTGTTTTCCTTTCTAAAAACATCTAAACGTTTATGGAATCTAAAAAAGCATATTATATCGATTGCTTGCGATCAAAATTCGAAACGTATACACCTATTTCACAATCATCCTGGGAATTGATGCTGCCAATTCTTAATTTTCAGGAAATCCAAAAAGGAGAAGACCTTCTACAAAATGGGCAAGTCGCCAGGTATATACATTTTATATGCAAAGGTGCATTACGAGCGTACATAACCGATTCTGAAGGGAATACCTATAACAAAAATATATTTCTGGAAAACGATTTTGCTGCCTCTACCGTTTCTTGCCTTCGCTCTAAGCCATCAAGTTTTACCCTAGAAGCACTAGAAGACTGCATTCTTATCAATATCGATTACAAAAAATACAAAAAACTCATCGAGGATACCATCGAATTTAAAAACTTCTATATCGCCTACTTAGAGAATAACTGGGTCATCGAAAAAGAGCAACGAGAAATTTCACTGGTCATGGATAATGCTACTGAAAGGTACTTAAAACTTCTCAAACAATATCCTAATATTGACCAAAGAATTCAGCAATTACACCTCGCTGCTCACCTGGGAATAACTCCTACGCAACTGAGCAGAATCAGAAAAGAACTAAAAACCAGCTAGATTACTAAAATGTAAACTTATACATTTCAAAAACATTTGCGTAACCAATCAGTTACATTTATATTTGTAACCAATTAGTTACCTAATATATGAGAAGAGATGTTTTTCAAGCAATATCCGATCCGGTAAGAAGGGATATTATACAATTACTTTCCAAACAACCTCTTAGTGTAAATGTTATAGCCGAAAATTTTATGATTAGTCGTCCGGCGATTTCAAAACATCTCAAGATTCTAAAAGAATGTGGCGTCATAACAATAAGTAAACAAGGCAGACAACAATTCTGTTATATTCAACCAAGAAGTTTACTACCTGCTTTTTTGTGGATCGAACAATACCAGCATATATGGGAAGAAAGAATTGATTCTTTTGAAGATTATTTATTGAACTTACAACATAAAAAACAAAAAGATGAATAACAGCAACAAAACAATTACTATTAAAAGAACTTTTGATGCCCCTCTATCTCTTGTTTGGGAGGCATGGACTACAGCTGAACATATTGCACATTGGTGGGGTCCCAAAGGGATGAAAACAACTATTATTGAACATCATTTCGAAGAAGGCGGAACCTGGAAATATTCAATGATAATGCCAGATGGTAATGAATTCTTATCTGAAGGAACCTATTTGACCATTATTCCTTTTAAAAAAATAAAAACAACTGCTGATTTTAAACCCATGACAGAAGGAGTCCAAATAGAAATTTTATTTGAAGAATCAGGTGGTAAAACGGATTTTACATTTCATGTAATGCACCCTACAGAAGCTTATCGAATAGCTCAGGAGAAAATGGGTATTTACAATGGTTGGGGAAGCGTTTTCGACAGATTACAAGCTTATTTGATCACATTGTAATAAGCATCCTTATGATCAATCGTGTTAATCTGTCAAAAGATATTTGTTAGCAGATACAAACTATCTATTTTATCTTTTCTTATAATTTTTTAGAAATCCTTATTTTGCACCCTTAACCATAAAGGTTCTTCATGAAAGTTTGCATTGCAGAAAAGCCAAGTGTCGCCAGAGAAATAGCTTCCATTGTTGGAGCTACCACGAAACGTGATGGTTATTTTGAAGGCAATGGATATGCTGTAACATATACGTTTGGGCACTTATGTACTTTATATGAGCCGAATGACTATAAGCCGTATTGGAAAAGCTGGGATCTCAATAACCTCCCCATGCTACCAGAAAAGTTTAAAACAAAGGTGGTAAATGATGCCGGTATCAAAAAACAATTTGATATTGTAAAAAAACTATTTCAGCAAGCATCTGTAGTTATCAATTGTGGGGATGCCGGACAAGAAGGAGAATTAATACAACGCTGGGTCATTGACCAGGCGGCATACAAAGGAGAAGTACAACGATTATGGATCTCTTCACTTACCAGTGAAGCTATCAAAGAAGGATTTGAAAATCTAAAACCCGCTGAAGTATATAATAATCTATACTATGCTGGTTTCTCTAGAGCAATTGGGGATTGGTTATTAGGAATGAATGCTACCCGTTTATATACCGTAAAACATGGAGGCTATAAGCAGGTATTATCCATTGGTAGAGTACAAACCCCTACATTGGCAATGCTGGTATCACGCCATAAAGAAATTGAAAACTTTATACCAAAACCTTATTGGGAATTGCAAACCAAATACAGAGATACCTTATTTCATTGCGAAGAAGGTCGATTTTTAAACAAAAGTGAAGGAGAGTCTTTTGCCGCGATTGTAAAGCAAAGCGAATTTGAAATTGTTTCGATTACAAAAAAAAATGGGAAAGAATACGCCCCAAAACTATTTGATCTAACCGGCTTGCAAGTATATTGTAATACTAAATTTGGTTTTTCTGCTGATGAAACATTAAAAATCGTTCAAAAATTATATGAACAAAAATTAGTGACATACCCAAGGGTAGATACCACTTTTCTACCAAGTGACATTTACCCCAAAGTTCCAGGGATTTTAAAAAAGCTGACTAATTATCAATCCCTGACATTTCCATTACTAGACCAAAAAATCAAAAAATCCTCCCGGGTTTTTAACGATAAAAAAGTGACCGATCACCATGCTATTATTCCGACTGGAATACAATCCAAACTACAATATAATCAGCAACAGGTATACGATATTATTACCCGGCGTTTTATTGCTGTTTTTTATGACGAATGTTTAGTCGCAAATAGCACTGTAATTGGAAAAGCTGATTCTGTATCTTTTAAAACAACAGGAAAAGAAATTCTGGAAAAAGGATGGAGAGTAGTCTTTGAATCGCCCGAGTCGAAAGAAAAGAAAGAAAGCGGCGTCTTACCTGCCTTCGAAAAAGGAGAAAAAGGACCACATGAACCATCATTTCTCGAAAAAGAAACGAAACCTCCTAAAAACTATACTGAGGCAACTCTGCTTCGCGCGATGGAAACAGCAGGAAAACAAGTAGATGATGACGAAATGAGAGAACTGATGAAAGAAAATGGAATAGGAAGACCTTCTACCCGCGCTAATATTATCGAAACACTTTTTAAGAGAAAATACATCTCGAGAAAGAAGAAACTAATTATTCCTACGCTCACGGGAATACAGCTGATAGATACGATACAGAATAAATTACTCACATCTGCTGAACTGACTGGTCGTTGGGAAAAACAGCTAAAAGAAATTGAAAAAGGGACATTTCATGCCGGAAGTTTTATTAAAAATATGAAACAAATGGTTGACCAATTAGTCTATGAGGTACGTACAGAAAAAAAACGAGCAAATATATCTCATACGACAGAAGTTCCCCTTAAAAAGAAAAAATCTCCAACAAAGAAAACCTCTATAATAGGATATCAGTGCCCTTCATGTGCTTCTGGTAAACTACTAAAAGGAACCACTGCCTACGGATGTAGCAATTTCAAAAATGGCTGTACTTTTCTCTTGCCATTTCAATTCAAAGAAAAAAAGATTTCAGAAAAACAATACCTTCGATTATTACAAAAAGGATGTACTGTGAATCTGAAAGGGTTTAAGGACAGTGCTGTCACCAAAGAAGGGCTTCTTCGATTTTCTGATAAATACGAACTTATATTTGAGGAGAAAAAGACAATTGCTCCCAAAGAAAGTACCCCCAACCCTATTCCATGCCCTAAATGTCATAAAGGGCATATCATAAAAGGAAAAAGTGCCTATGGATGTTCTGCATATCAAACAGGATGTAATTTTACATTTAGTTATCAGGAAATCAGAAAGGTTGCTGACGGTCGTCCGCTTAGTAAAGAACTCGTTTATCAAATCATTACGCAAAAGAAATAATCCAGTAATGAAACATCAACATTATATTTTATATAAACCGTATGGTTATTTAAGTCAGTTTATCTCTAATGATTCCAAACAACAACGAAAAAAATTCTTAGGGAATTTATATGATTTTCCAAACGGAACAATGGCTATAGGACGATTGGATGAAAAATCAGAAGGTCTCTTGTTCCTTACCACTGATGGTTCTTTTAGCAATCATATCTGTAGTCATAAAATAGAAAAAGAATATTATGCGCAACTTAATGGGGTCATTACACAAGACGCTATTTCCGAATTAGAAAAAGGGGTTGAAATTGGTTTTAACGGAAAAAAGTACACCACCAATCCTTGTCGTGTCAAATTACTTCCTACTCCCCCAAGCCTACCGGACACCATCCAAAAAATAAGGGATGACAGACATGGACCTACCAGCTGGATTTCGATTACCCTACAAGAGGGGAAATTCAGACAGGTTAGAAAAATGACCTCTGCTGTAGGATATCCAACCTTACGCCTTGCCAGAGTTCGAATTGGTAAAATACGAATAGAAAAGATGACAGCTGGAGAAGTCATTCATTCTCCCTCGCTCCATGAAATTATTTAGAATGATGAATACTCTTTTTAGGCTTCATCGGGTTAGTCAACAAAATATGAACGAACAAAGCGCCTAATAACACATAAACCAAGCATAAAATAAGTACTAACCTACTGTGAATTTTAGTCATAAATACAGCTCGTATCATAGCTATAAGAGTAATAACCGGATGTAAGATATTAGCCCAGACCAACGGTTGATTATAATTACCTCCTATAGTATTCCCTTTAGACATCCAGTTCAAAACACCTAAAAACAAATATAAAGAGCCTGTTATATTGAGCATCATTATAGAGAGAGGACTCGCATTAAGATGCATATAAGAAGCAACATCAAATGAAAAAAAAGTAAGAATAAAACCAACCACTAAATAGAACAAAGCACTTAAAATCATAATAATTTTGGTTTTCAATGTCATGGTATCTCTGGGTATTAAATTACGCTTATAAACTTACTGTTATCGTATCACAATACTTTAACAAATTCATTAAAAGATTATTATAAAATATATAAAATATTGTTAGAAAACAAAAAGTTAGCAGGCAATAAGCAATTATCTTTACAAATAAGACAGTCTCTTTCTGGAAGAAAACAAAGCATATTAACACTTCAATCAGAGAGTAGCGGTTTTTTGAGTCAAAATAAAATCTCATTTTTTTTATGGATAAGAAAGAGAAGCTACTTTAATTTTTTAGTTTTGCCAGCGATAAAAACACACTATTATGCCAAGAAGAGAACGCAATAAATTTGTAAAAAGAGGCGAACATATTGAAATTCTAATCGAAGATTATGCTTTTGGAGGAAAAGGAATCGGTCGTATCCGATCTGAGGAAGGAGAATTTGTGGTTTTTGTCCCTAATACACTCCCCGGTCAATTGGTAAAAGCACAGGTAAAAAAGACCAGCAAACGATATGCAGAGTGTAAATTACTGGAAGTAGTAAAACATGCTGATACCGAGGTAGAAATGCCGTACCAATCTATCCCGGGTGCTCCCTATATAAAACTTCCTCTCGAGTTACAGCATCAATATAAAAAAGAAAGTACACTGGAGTTGTTTAAACGCATAGGAAAAGTAAGCGATATTGAAGAGAAATTTGATGAATTTATTGCTTCTCCCGGTGCTTTTCACTATCGAAATAAAATGGAGTATGGATTCTCTGCTATCCGATATGATCACGAATTAAAGACAGATGTAGATGAGTTTGCTCTTGGTTTCAAAAAAAGAGGAACCTGGTGGTGTGGAGAAAACCTTGACAAAGATTCTGGTCTATTTGATAAAGAAGTTGAAGATCACTTAAAAACCATTCGAGCGTTTTGTGAGGAAAGTGGTTTAGCTCCATGGCACGCTCCAAGAAAAGAAGGTTTTTTTAGATTCCTCGTTGTTAGAAAATCCTATCATACCAATCAACTGTTATTCAATCTGGTTACGACCTCTCCTGATATCCCTAAGTTTGACTTTGATGGATTCACTCAACTATTCAAAGAATTATTCGGAGAAAGACTTGCTGGAATATTACATACTATCAATGATGAAACCGGAGACAGAACACTAGCTACTACAGGATCCTCTCGCCTTCTATACGGAGAAGAAAAAATTATAGAGGAATTATTAGGTCTGCGTTTTGAAATCAGTATGAAAAGTTTTTTTCAGACGAACCCTGCTGCTGCCGAAAGGTTATATGAAAAAGTAGTTTCTTATGCTTTGGAACGAAAAGATACCATTGATGGAAAAATCGTAATGGATTTGTTCTGTGGTACCGGAACTATTGGACAGATTGTTGCATCCAGAAGTACTGATGCACAAATTATCGGAGTTGATATTGTTGCATCGGCTATAGAAGATGCTAAAAAGAACGCTAACAGAAATCAAATTAATGGTGTTCAGTTTTTTGCTGCCGATGTCGGTAAATTTTTGAACGAACATCCAGAGTATCAAGGAAAGATAGAAACAATTATTCTGGATCCTGCCAGAGCAGGAATTGCTCCAAAAACACTGAGGAAAGTAATTCGACTGGGAGCTGAACGTATGGTTTATGTCTCTTGTAATCCTGCTACGCAGGCAAGAGATACAGAGCAGCTTATCGAGGCGGGATATACTTTAAAAAAAATCAGTCTGGTCGATCAATTCCCTCATACAGCACATATAGAAACGATTGCTTTATTTGAAAAATAATCTCTGTAAAATCCTATAAAAAAACCGGCATACGTATGCCGGTTTTTTTATAATTTATATTTCTTAAATCTAAATATCCAATGAATTAAGAAGGTCTTTTAGCCTAGGGTCAGAAGGTCTTGGAGCATCTGCACTCACAATATTCCCTTTTTTATCTAACAGAATAAACCTTGGAATTCCATCAATGACATAAGAACTTCCAAATCCTCCTTCTTTTCGATAGTTTTTTCCTCCATATAATTGAACTCCCGTCATTTCTTTAGCTGCCACCATTTTTTTCCATGCTTCATGTGCTCTCTCATTATCTACAGAAATACTTACGAAATGAATATCCTTAGCGCGATATTCTTTTTCTACCTCCTTCAAATAAGGTAGTTCTTGTAAGCATGGTTGACACCAAGTAGCCCAAACATCTATATAAGCGTACTTTCCTTCTAAATCTTTTAATGAAGTGGTACCTCCTTTATAATTTTCATAATCTTCAAAAGTTGGAGAAGGCTCCCCTTTAACTAGTTTCTTTAAAACATCAAATTTTTCCGTCAGTTCTCGTTTAAACTCCTCATCTTTACTTTCTTTCATAATTCCTTCATAAACTGCCTTGGCATATTCATTACTTGGAGATATAGCAATCGATAAGTTTCTCAATAGATCTTCTTTAATAACCTGACTTTTTATCTTATTAACTTCATCAAGAAACACAAGATCCATCACCTTCGTACTATCTTTCTTTACAGCATTTGCTGCTCGATCGCTGATACCACTCATAACTAATCTTTTATAAGCACTTGATTGCTTATAATCTTCTTCAATATCTAAATCAATCGTCTTTAACTCCTCTAAATAGCCCTCAGGTAAACTCCCCTCCTTAGATTCATTTTTCAATCTTTGGTTGTAATAATATGGGTACACATCTAAGTCATATAAGTATTTATAATGAGCATTCTTCTTACAAAAAGCAATAAATGTTTCATCTTTTACTCCGGATGCTACCAGTAACGAATCTATTTTTGTTTTATGTTCTTTTATTTTAGCTTTAAACGGTATAGGATCTAACGCAAAATTATCTTCTTCATTTTCATACACTAAAATACTATTAACTAAGTGATTATTTCTTTCTGATCCTACTCCAGTATATTTCAATGTTTCATCAAAGGCAGTAACATCAATTGACAACGATAGCTGGTCTCCTTTTTTCAAATATAAATTAGAATATTCCCGTCCAATAAACATTTGATATGGTCCATCGGCTATTCGAAGCGTATCCGAAAATGTACCATCAGATGCTAAAGGAATTTCTTTTGTGAAGTTCTCTCCGTTTATACGAACAACTCCCCCTCTGCCATTAGTGACTTTTCCTGAAAAAAGTGCATAATCAACAGGTTTTTTAGCTTCTTCCTGACATGATATAACAGCCAGTAAAGCTAAAAGGAAAACAATTTTTTTCATTGTGTGTTTTTTTAAATTAGTAAGTTAACGAGTAGGTAGTTTATACAATTATTTAGAAGTGATTTTTAGTACTACAAAACTCCTCAAAAAGGGCTAATTTAGTAAAACTTTTCTGAATATAATGTCTTAGGAACATTTATAAATAAACGCTGGAGGGATATTCCGAAAAGTAAATCCTATTTCTACCGAATTAAAAACTTTCTTTAAGAAATTGTACTTTCCCAAACTGTATTGATACTGTATAAAAGCTCCTTCATTTTTTAAGTAATTCGGTATCTTATTGAATAAAATATTCAATTCTGTTTTAGAGATGATTGACAAAGGTAAACTGGAGATAATATAATCTACCTTGGGAACAGATAACTCTTTCAACACCTGATCAAAATAGACTGCTGATTGGTTGTGGATACTAAAATTAGGATACTGTTGAAATTTATTTTTGCAATATGACAGGAAAGTTTGATTTAATTCAAAAGAAATCAATCGGGTTGACCCATGCATTTTATGTAGAATATTTTCTGTGATGCATCCATTACCAGGACCAAATTCTATAATGACCTGATTTTTTTCTATACTTAAATCTTCTGTGATTTTTCTTATTAAATACTTAGAACTCGGAGTCACTGTCCCACTTTTTTTTAAAGTAGAAAGTGCTTCTTTGGTAAATGATTTCAATGTCGCTTTTCTTTATTTTGTTCCCGTTCTGCTAGTATACACAAAATATAAACGTATAACTAATTTAAATTTGGTTTAACTCATTATTTATCGTTCTATTAACATTAAAATATCAATTGAATTACATCATCTATGCACGCCATATTTAGTAACAATCCATTAAAATCCTGTTTTTATTCTGAAAATGATTCAATGGTTTTTTTAAGTATTCATTACATATCTGTTGTAAAACAACAATTACTTCTTTTTGCATAATAAGAGAACCACAAATCATAATCACTCCATTATTTTTTAATGTTTCAGCAATAAAAGTCGCATCTCTTTCTATTAAATGCTGAACATATACTTTCTCACTTGACTCTCGTGAATATGCAGGGATAAATTTTTTGATTTTTTCAGTCTGTAACCACTGCTTAATATCGTTATCATATAACTCTAAGGAAGTTTTATTCCTTGCTCCCCAATAAAGATATGAAGGGCATTTTTTTATATTATTATCAATCATCCCCAGGAAAGGTCCTATTCCTGTACCTGTACAAATCATAATAACTGCACTGGCTCTTTTGGGGAAATGGAAGGATTTATTTTTAATAAGATATCCTTTAATAACTGCTCTCTCACTGAGATTATCCAAATAGGTAGAACAAAGTCCCCGATCGTGTTTTTTGACACTTAATTGAATTTCTTTTGTTTCTTTTAAATACCCAATAGAATACAACCGTTCTCGTTCGCCTTCTTTGGGATAAATCGCTAATAAATCTCCGGATACTACCTTTTTACGTCCCTCTCTGGTAATGTTTATTAAAAAAGTATCGTCAATATTATCTGCCGCTTTTGTTTTATGAAGCACTGTAAATTCTTCTGTTTTGGTATGGACCGACACTACTTCTTCTCTATTCAAAACAATTGGAATTCCCATAGCAGCTCCCCAGGCATTTCCCCAATCGCTAAACGATTCAAATGACTGATTATTCACAGTATGAACTGGTACTAATTGAGTTGTATATGGCAGTTTTTTTAACCAGGAATCTACATCAAAAGCATATTTACAAAAATCTGGATATGAAAGGGATCCAAAACCGATAACTGAATAAGTATAGCTATTAGATGTATTATAGGTGTCCAGTATTTTTCTGAATTTTGTGGCATTTGTCGGAGATTCCCCCAAACCATAGGTAGCAGTCATTACAATCAGGTGTTTCATCTGATCAAATTCCTTAAACTCATTTAGCTCCGTTATGTATGCTTTTTTTCCTTCTGATATCAATGCTTTATAAAATGCATTGGCGAATCGCAATGTCGAACCATTCTCCGAACCTACTGCTATAATAAAATCACACGTTTTGCTACTATAAGCATTCTTGATTCTTGTTTTTCTTCTCTCCAGACTCATCCTAAACCCTGAATAAATAAAAAACGGAATAGCACAACAAGAAATCCCCAAAATGACTGCCCACCAAACACTTCCTTTTCCTGTATGTAATAAGATGCTGACTCTGGAGACCAAAGTAATAAAAGGATAATTTTGTTCACTGAGGATATCTCCGGTATATTGATTGACTAATATTTCTTTTTGGGTCAGTTTTATATGATAATAATCTTCCACATCTGAAGAAAAAGGGTATTCTATCGCTTTTAGATCTCCTACAGTATATTTATTAAAGACCTCAAAATTCTTTCTTTTTTTCACCGGATTCTCTCTAATATTAACATAGTCAACTGTATGTGATATGTCTACCTGAGGAATTATCGAAAAACGAAGTAATGACAAATAAACACCGGTAATGGTTATAATAACAATAGGAAGTAATGTCCATCTTCCAAAAACAATATGATAATATTGAGAAAAATTATAATTAACAATAGTAGTAAAGAAGCCTACAACGCTTCCTTGCCTGCGTATGATCAGAAAAATTCCCGAGATAGCGATCAATAGCAATAAAAGTGAGGCAAAACCAACAAAAAAGCGTCCGATTGACCCCATAAATAGAGACCGATGCAGATTCGTCATAAACTTAAAAATAGCATGTCTCTCTATAATCTCTCCTATTTTTTCTCCGGTAAAAGGATTTATATAGAAGGTTTCATCTCCATGATCCGTGATGGCAGATATTGCAATAAAATCGTTTTCGTCCTGGCGAATGCTCAATACTTCTTCATATTGATTTCCTACAGTATCCAGTAATTCAGCAATCGTTAGTGAAGAAGCTCCATTGACATGATATGAGGTATAATTATCCGACACCGGTTCCAGTGCCAATACAATTCCTGTTAAGGAAGCTATTATTAAAAAAAGAAAAGAAGATATAGCCAAAGCTAAATGGCTATATCTCCAAAATGATATCGTCATAAAATCGACTTGAATTAGTTTGGTATCATTCGTACATAACGGATATATCCACTACCGTTTACTTTATTTCGTATGGTTGATGACTGTAATGGTATTTCTACATCTTTACTATAGTATTCCTGGTTTTCTACTGCCGTTTCGAATCTGATGGTATATCCTGCATCAATTTTTTCTTCATCAATTTCCAATATACTAATATGACGTTCTCCATTTCCTATTGTAGCTCCTGTTATTGCATCTATATCTTCATTAATTCCATTAGAAAAACTCCACCATTTTGGTAAATCAGAATACCACTCTTCATCATCCCCTAAAACATTAAGTGTTTTTTCATACTTCCCATCTGGTGTCATTAATGAGGTGACAACATATGCTTTTTCTCCTGTATAATTAATCATCTGAATCATACATTTATATTTTTTGGTCGCTGTACTTTTATATGCTGTAAAAGATGCTGCTACCATAAAAAAAGCAATTAGTCCTGTTAGTACTATATATTTATTTTTCATAATTAAGGTTCACTTATAATCAACAATTATTTTTTTATACTATTTCAAAAATTGAAGATCTACTTTTTCTTTCTTCAAAAACTCATTATCAATAGCCAAATCAAAAACAGTTTCATCAAAATCTGTTTTAATATTCGTATCAGCTCCTAAAGAAATTAAAAATTTCAATATTTTATCATTCTTAGATTTCATCGCTGCATAGTGTAATGCTGTATTTCCATTTGCGTCTTTGGCATTGACATCTATTTTAAAATCAGACACTTTCTTTACTAGTTCGAGATCATTCTTATCCACAGCCAAATGTAAAAGTGTTCTTCCATCTTTCTGCTTCTCTGCAATGGATAATCCTCCTTTTTGCAAGGCTGCTATTTTTTTATCAAAAAATGCTTTTCCTTTTCCATTAAAAGACTGTATTAAATGAAAAGCTAAGTTATTTCCATTTTTGTCTTTTAGATGAACATCTGCACCTTTAGAAATTAAATAGGACACTACTTCATCCGTATTTGTACGGATTGCTCTGGTCAATGCTGTTTCTCCTTTTTTATTTACGGTAGTAACCGCATTTGATTTTTCTGCTAAAAATTTAACCGCTGCCAGTGTATTTCGTCCTGCGGCATTAAATAATGCCGTATTCCCCTGTTCATCTTGTTTATTGATGTCAACTCCTTTATTCAAGAAAAATTCAAAAACTTTTGTATCCGTCGCATTGGCTACCTTATGTAATGGAGTTATCCCTTTGGTAGTCGTTATATTGGGTTGAATTCCTAGTTCTTCCAAATAAGTTAGTAGTGACAATGTGTTTTCCTGAGTCGCATCCACGAATAAAAATGCGTTCCCTCCTACTTTTGTATGTTCCTTATAAGAAACTCCTCGTTTTATCAACTGGTCTAATAATTCTTTATTTCCAGACCTAACAGCAAAATTAAAGATACCATTTCCATCATGATCTATACTGTTTATAGCTAACCCTTTGTTTATAAAATAATCGACCATTGTCAGGTCTTTTAACCTAGGAATAATCAGATGAAGAGCATTGCTGCCATGATGATCTGTCTCTTTGGTAATATCTGCTCCATTGGCAATACAAAAGTCGTATAGTTTTTGATTTTGTTGCCCGGTCACTGCTGCAAAAAGTAATAAAGTAAATCCATGAGAATCTCTTAGATCCATTTTTGCTCCTTTATCTTTAAAATATTTCATCAAAGGCAGGTTTCCTCTATAAGCTGCCCAAAAAATATAAGTTCTAAAATCGTGTGTTTTTTTATTTACAGAATTTCCCTTTTGAACCAAGTAATCTATTGTTTCTATAGAATTATCCCCAAAAATAGCATATGTAGTAGGATCAAAACCATATGGATCCGCATCATGGATAGAAAACCCCTCTTTAATTTTTTTATCTATATCTTCTTTAGAAGGGTTGGTTTGCCAGAATTCTTTTTGAAAAAAAGGGTTCTTTTGCTGGGCATGTGATTGGTTTAAAAAGAACACCAGACTGAGAATCAGTGTTACTAAAGTTGCTTTCATTTTTATTTATATTTAATCTAAATAATGTAGCAGCAAATTAAGTGAAAACCATAATTCGGAACAAGAAATTGGGAAAAAATTACCATTTATAGCTTTCTTCAAAAAACTATCTACTAGTCTTCTTTCTTTGCGTGTAATAGTAAGTAGTCTGAATAATACAAAGCATCTTGTATATCATAAATACAAGATGTTATTCAGACAAAATCTGAAGCGTATTAAGCTTCTATATAAAAACGGGGAGGCTCCTTAGTCTTTTACTATAATCATGGTTGCCTTTACACCTGTAGCAAGATTCCAGTGGTTAGATGTGATCAATTTTCCCTCGTCATCATACAACTGAAATTCTGCAGTATTAGGACCTGAGGTACCTTGATTTAACGCTTCAATATCAATTTTATTAAATCCTTTGAGAAGATCAATGGTCATTCCTCTAAACGAACCTTCTAAATACACATTAGAACGAATGATATCATCATTCAAATAAATGCGTACCAAATCTCCATCAACTTCCCCATAATCCCGATAAATAATATTAACGAACTTCCCATTGCTTTCAAAATCCCCAAAATACTGATCTGTTTCATTAGCTTTTGCCGTTTCGTCATCTTCTTTGAAATATTTTGGAGTTCCATCTACCTGAGGTTTATAAAAATTATCTTCCTCATTCATACTAAATGATTGCTTCTCTTTTTGGTAGTCTTTTAATTCTTCTGGTTGCTTATGCAAATTTATGGTACTACTAGGTTTTGTTAAGCCTGTGGACATCTTATATCCACTAAGATTGGTATTCTTAGGAGTGCTTCCTATTTTTAAAGATGACTTAGAAGTTTCTAGCTGCGCCTGCGCTCCTACAACTGATAATAAAGTCATTATTGTGATTACAATTCTCATTTTCTTTCTTTTTCTACTTCTAATCAGGTATAAATATAGCTAAAGTCTTTGGCTTGTTGATTAATTTTCCTACAAAATTATGCGTTTAAAACGTAGGAAGTAAGTATCTTTAAACCCAACAAAAAATTCAACCAATTTATAGCAATGAATAAAAAAAATTATTTATAAATTAATTACAGCAAAAAATAAACCAAAGTATGACTTATGTAATCATTAGTGGAGGGATTTTTTTAGTGGCTTTATTTTTGTTAATAAAAAGTCGATTGACTATTACATCTCTTAAAACTAAAAATAAAGAATTGCAGGCTTCTTATGAGGAGGTACAATTTAAATCTAATGAGCAGAATGAATTTATTTATTCTTTGATACAAGAATTAAGAACCCCTTTGTATGGTATTATGGGGCTTACTCATCTTATCGTAGATGAACATCCCGAGATAGGACAGGACAAAAAACTTAAATCATTAAAGTTTGCCGGGGATCACCTATTAACTCTAATCAATAATGTCTTACAAGTACATGCCATTGATAACAATGATATTACAGTACAGCAAACGGTATTCAACCTAAAAGAATCTTTGCAAAACATGCTTAATTCTTTTAGCTATACAACTGATAACAGTAGCAAATTACACTTTAATTACGACCGAAGAATTACCAAATTAGTCAAAGGAGATCAAACAATTTTGTCACAGATATTGATGAATTTGATCTGTAATGCATTGCGATTTACTAAAAATGGAAATGTGTTCTTTTCTGTTGATCTGATAAAGGAATCTCCCACGATTAATACAATTAAGTTTAGTATCAAGCACGATGGAAGCGAACTTTCTAAAGAGGATCAAAATTCTATTTATGATGAGTTCACTAATATAGAAAAAGCCAAACGTTCCTATCTGGGCGCTGGTATCAATTATAAAATCATCAAAAAACTTACTGACACTATTAACAGTACAATCACCATTGACAATAATCCGGCTATTGGTTCTGAATATTCCTTTACTGTTACTTATGAAACGTTCCAGAAACTAGAAGATTATCTCGAACTCCCTAAAGAGAAGGAAGAGAAAATAAAGGTTTTAGTAGTTGATGACAATAAGCTAAACCTTCTGGTAGCACAAAAAATATTAACTAAAGAAAATCTTATTTGCCAAACACTGGATAATGGTTTTGATGCTATAGAGTTATTAAAAAATGAGCAGTTTGATATTGTTTTAATGGATATTAACATGCCTAATTTAAACGGAATCGGAACCACCAAAAGAATTCGAAAGTTTAATACCAAAACTCCGATCATAGCACTTACAGCTGTAGATATAACACAATTAAATCTCCAGATAACTCAGGCTGGAATTAATGATTATATCTTAAAACCCTATAACAAAAATCATCTGCTACAAGTAATTCATAAACATACGATTGCTAAAGACCGTATTATAGAGGATTCGTATTAATTAATAAATGATGATTTGCTGGCCAATGCTTAAAACAGAATTATGTCTGATCGAATTGATCCTGCATATTTCTGAAATATTCATGTGATATTTTCGGGCAATTCTGGATAGTGTATCTCCTCTTTTTACAATATAAATTTTCTTTTGTTCCTCGATGTCTTGTGCTATGTGATCTTTAGATTCATGAACAACAATCTTACTTTGCCTGGTAGACCGGTGAGATCTCGGATTTGTCCACCGTTTAGTTACGAATATTTTTTTAGCTCGAATGGATTGCTTTTTAGTAAAATCAAAGAAATATTCAGGATTCACACTAATTCCGTGGTATCTGATTTCTAAATGCAAGTGGCTTCCTCTTGCATTACCACTCACTCCTCCCTTTCCTATAACCTGACCTTTTTTTACCTCATCATTTTCTTTTACATCATATTCTGATAAATGCGCATAAACACTTTCTAAACCATTATTATGCCGTATAACGACTGTTTTTCCATGCCCTGAATGATACCTGGCATATCGTACTTTCCCTGCTAAAATAGATCGCACATTATCTCCGGTTACCAAATCAATATCAATCCCCTGATGCGCTCTTCTCCTACGCCAACCATATCTGGAAGTAATATACATTACATGATCAACCGGTGCTGCAAATGTTTCTTCTTCAAAATTTAGCTCAATAGGATAGGTTACTTTTTCTTTATGAGAATAAGCATTAAAGCTTTCATTATTCCACAATAAGTCATATTCAGGATACAGACTCTTTACTCTTTTTTCTTCAGCTGCTATATATTTATTAGACCAATCAGCAATATCTTTATTTTTATATATCGGCATTTGAATTACACTTCCTTCTATCGTGAGTGGCTTATATGCTATCGGTACTGCATTATATATTTCTTGAGCTTGTATTCCTAATTGGGTAAGCAATAAAAAGGAAAGAACATACAGTTGTTTTTTACAACACTTCATTAAGCAGTTTTTATATTTTTTGGGAATCAGTTTTTCTATCATAAATGACGTGTGTCTTATAGACATGTTACATTAAATACGACTTTTCTTACTTATTTATAATGTATTCAAACTAGCTAATTAAATAAAATGATCGTTATCAAAACATTATAAAAAAATCGCTGCCAAATTTATTTTTTCTCAGCCAAATATGAAAATACTAGTACAAAATATTTTAACGTTTTTTAAGATACCCGTGGGAAAAATTTAATACTGGTTCATACAATAAAACGAAATAGAAGGAGTTATTTGTGTCATAATTAAAGACTAATTAAATAACCATGAGAAATTTACCCACGTTAGTTGTGTTATCTGGAGCTTTATTTGTAACATCTTGTGTTTCTAAGAAGAAATTCTTAGCAGTAGAGCAAGAACTTCAAAACACAAAAAGTACTTTACAGAAAACAACTGTAGAAAAAGAAGAGCTGGAAGCGAAGTTTGCAAAAATTGAAGCTAGGGTAGCCGATTACAATGCTAAAATCAACTCATTAAGCAAGTCTAATGATGCGAAGATGTCTCTAGTAGACAACACTGTCATTTCTAACGACACCAGAAATGAAATGAACAAAACTCTTGCTAAGGTTGATCAAGGCAAATTAAGCAATGCAAAAACCTTAAAGGATTCTATGAACTTAGCGGTTTCTCACAATCTGAGAAGTTCAATTGAGGACAAACTTGAAGAAGGTGAAGATGTTTCTATTAATGTAGACAACACTGTAGTCATGTTATCGATAGCAGATGATATGTTATTTAATAGTGGTAGTTACAAAGTTAGTAACAAAGCTGACAAAATCTTACGAAAATTAGCTGACGTTATTAATTCTGAGCCTAGTTTAGAAGTTATGATTGAAGGGCACACTGACTCCAGAACTATTAGTACTCCTGTATTAGAAGATAATTGGGATCTTAGTGTAAAAAGAGCTACATCAATTACCCGATTATTACAACATAAGTATAATGTAGATCCTTCTAAACTTATTGCTTCAGGAAGAAGTAGTTATGTTCCTTTAGTAGAAAATGACTCTAAAGAAAACAGAGCAATTAACAGAAGAACTCGAATTGTCTTATTACCTAACTTAGACAAATTCTTCTCCATGCTATCTGCAAATGAATAAAAACATTTTAATTGTATTCATTAATACAATTAAAATACTTCAATAAATTAATTTTATTAATCTCCTGATCTATACTATATTATAGGTCAGGAGATTTTATTTTAATATACTAATCTATAATACGCGCATTTCAAATAAGCGCCTTCTGCAAAAGTGACCGGATGATCTATATCGTGATATGTTTTTTCTAATAACTCAAAACGATCATTCATCTGGAGAATTGCTTCTTCGGTAATCTCAAAAAAGTCTTCTGCAATGATTCTCGAAGAACAGGAAGCCAGTACTAAAATTCCATTTTTAGCCACCAATTGCGCTCCTAATTTAGCTAACCTACTATAACTGTGTTTTGCTTTATTTATCTCTGCCGCACTCTTTGCGAACGAAGGAGGATCAATAACCACTATATCAAAAGTTTTCTTTTGAGAGATTAAACGCTGTAACCCTTCAAAAGCGTCGGAAACCATAGTAATATGTTTACCTTTAGGGGCATTCAAAGCTACATTTTCTTTTGCCATCTCCAATGCATGCTTACTGATATCCAAGCTTGTAACCTCTTTAGCTCCCCCACTTAATGCATGAACAGAAAATCCGCCTGCATACGAAAACACATCTAGCACTGTTTTCCCTTTTGCATAGGTACCTACCTTCTTTCTATTGTACCTGTGGTCTAAGAAATATCCTGTTTTGTGTCCTTTGATCACATTCGCAGAGAATAAAACTCCATGTTCCTTAAAAATAACTACTTCACTTTCCAAAGTACCATACAACACCTCACCATCATAATGGCCAAAAGAAGTATTATTCCCCTGCAATAATCGGCTTAATCTAAGTACTACTGTTTTACAACCGCTAGTTTTTATCAAATAAGGCACTATTTCTTTTAGATACGGAAACCAAATATGAGAATACAATTTAACAACTAATACATGATCGTATACATCAGCAATAAACCCAGGAAAACTATCATTCTCCCCAAAAATTAATCGATAGCTATTAGTAGCTGTTTCCAGTAACTTAGTACGTATTTTTTTTGCCTCATCAATTTTAGCTTCAAACCACTCCTTATTAATTAATGCTTGTTTTTTATATTGAATTAACTTAATTCGAATTGGAGATTGAGGATCAAAAAAACCACAGGCTAAAAATGAATTTTTCTTAGAGTCATAGATAATTGCCAGGTCTCCTGCCTCTGCTGCTGTACTTTGTTTCGTAATACTATCCTGAAAAACCCAAGGATGTCCTCTTCTAACCATTTTCTCAGCAGAGGGTTTTAGTTTTACAGCTATTCGTTTGGTTTCAATTATTGGTAATTCTTTCATCAAGAACAAGAATAATACAATTTTACAGATCTAAAAATTATTACGCTAAAAAATTAAAAAGCGCTTATCTCAAAAATTAAGATAAGCGCTTTAAAAATAAGTATCGTTAAATCATATTATATGTAATTAGATATAAAAGCTTTTATACCTGCTTACATAATGATAGACGACCCAGTTTTAGTTTTGTTACATTAAATTCAAAAAAAATATTATTTTTTTAACAAATAAGTAAATTTCTTTCTTAAACTAAAGACATCATTTAATTCACAAATACTATTAACATATTTACAAAATTAAATATGTATATTTGACCTTATGGATGATAAGACAATACTTGCTATAACAAAAGCACTATCAAATCCGACACGATTGGAAATACTTAAATGGTTAAAAAAACCAGAAAGTCACTTTCCTCCTCATAAAGATTTAGGTCATTTTAATGACGGAGTTTGCGGTCTGTATATTCAGGAAAAATCCGGATTATCACAGCCTACAATCTCTCATTATTTATCTGTAATGCACAAAGCTGATTTATTGATACTAACCAGACATGGAAAATGGACATATTTCAAAAGAAATGAGGAAAGAATAGCCGCTTATAAAAAGGCAATCGTAAAGAATTTGTAAAAAAAACAATTAAACATATTCAAAAAACTAAATATATAATTATCAAAATTTATAAATAAAATGCATTAATCAACCTATTAAAAAAACAATCCTTATGAAAATACTAGTTATAGGTGCTACAGGAACCATTGGAAAAAGTATACATGAATACCTAAAAGAGAAAAAACACACTGTATACGCAGCTCATCGAAGCAGTACTACATATCCCGTAGATATTAGTGACAAGAACTCTATCAATGCATTATTTTCTCAGCTCCCTCAACTTGATGCGGTTATCAACGCTTCTGGTACAGCTGTCTGGAAACACTTATCCGATTTAAATGAAGAAGATTATATGATTGGGATCAATAGCAAATTACTAGGGCAAATCAATATTGTGCATACCGCAGAAAAGTATTTAAAAAACAAGGGAGCTATTGTATTAACTACTGGTATATTAGGAGATCATTATGAAAAAAACACTGTTGCCTTATCTATGGTTAATGGGGCACTACACAGTTTTGTAAATGCTGCTTCTAACGAAATCTCTAAAAACATTACACTGAATATTGTTGCTCCGGGTGCAATTCAGGGTAATTTCCCAAAAGATAAAAAATTTGCAGATCACTACCCTGTCGCAATTGATGATGTTGTAAAAATATATGAAAAGGCTATTCACACCTCTGAAACAGGTAAAATTTTAAAAATCTATTAATTATGAAAATACCTATTTATCAGGTAGATGCTTTTACTAAAAACGTATTTGGGGGAAATCCTGCCGCTATCTGTCTATTACCACATTGGCTAGATGATAATACCTTACTAAACATCGCTAAAGAGAATAATTTAGCCGAAACTGCTTACCTCGTTCAAAAAGAAGATATACTTGAAATACGATGGTTTATGCCTTATGCAGAAATTGACCTATGTGGTCATGCAACCCTTGCTTCTGCTTATATAATTTTTAACGTAATACAACCTTTACTTCAAGAGGTAACTTTTTCTTCTAAAAGCGGTTTACTCAAGGCAAAAAGAGGGAGTGATAAGACAATAACAATTGACCTCCCATCCAGACCTCCAAAAAAAACACCTATTCCCCGGGAAGTTTCTGATGCCTTTAGAACCACGCCTCTCGAAGCATTTGCTGCTCGTGATCTTGTGTTAGTTTTTCCTTCTGAACAAGAAATTATTGATGCCGCTCCTCAGTTAGAACCTTTAAAAGACCTCCCTTATTTGTGTACTATCATTACAACCAAGGGAACGAATGTCGATTTTGTATCTCGCGTATTTGACGCGAATGGTCCGAACCCTGAAGATCCTGTAACTGGTTCTGCGCATGCTTCATTAGTACCATTCTGGGCAGAAAGGTTGCAAAAAACTTCTCTGGAAGCACATCAATTATCAGAACGAGGAGGTATTTTGTATTGCGAACTGGTAAAAGACCGGGTATACCTAAGTGGCCATTGTGCACATTATCTTACGGGAACTATTACTATATAATTATATATCAGAATACAGATCCGGAACAAAATGTTTTCGGGTTTGTATTCTAGTCTGTAAACAATTGGTTTATTCTGCTTCTTAATTTCCGTTCATAATCCTCTTGCAGCCAATCTCTATAATTCTTCGTGCTTTTACTAATGCAATAAGAGTAACGTCTTACCCGATACTCTATATCCTTATCTAGTAATTTACTTAAAATTCTCGCATCAAAGACATCTTCACTATTCTCTGCACACATCTTAGCATGTTGCTCTATAGACTTATCTAAAACACTTTTACTTCGTAAACCAAATCGTTTTGTCTTGGCATACTCTGATTCAATATCAAATTCAATATCAACCGAGTTTCCAAATTTTTTACGAATCTCTTCAGGAAAAACATATTTAAAATTTCGTTCAATCTCCTCATCTCCTATCAGGTTTTCATAGTAAAAATCAGGAGATCTAAAAATCAATTGCCAATCCACATTGGCATTCCACAGCCCGAATCTTGCTGTATTATTTCCCAAATCAATGATTGTAAACTCTGATTTATCAGTTAATATTCGAGATCCCCGACCAATCATTTGAAAATATAGGGTAAGAGATTTAGTCGCTCTATTGAGGACCACACATTCTACAGATGGCTCATCAAAACCTGTCGTCAATATACTTACAGAAGTCAAAATTGCATTATCTGTGTGTTTAAACCATTTTAGAATGTCCTCTCTCTCCTGTCTTGTATTCGTATTATCTAAATGTCGTATAGGATATCCAGCTCTCAAGAATGTATCATATACGTGAACAGATGTTGTAATTCCATTATTAAAGATCAAAGTCTTTTTACCTTTTGATCGTTCTTCATAGGCCTTTAGCAGTTTATCCTGCATCATCATATTTGTATACAGATCTTCAGAAGACTTTACTGTATAATCTCCATTCATTCCTATTTTTAACGACCCTAAACCAACATCATAGGTATAAGTTACCGGAACGGCAAGAAACCCTTTATCTATAAGCTCCTGGATAGTATCACCTACTATAAGTTCCTGATAATTATCCTTCATCGGAAGCTTCATATTAGAACTTAACGGCGTTGCGGTTACTCCCAGAATAAAACAATTTTCAAAAAACTTAAACAGTTTTCTAAAAGAATTATAATGTGCTTCATCTATAATAACCAGTCCGACATTTTTTAATTCTAATTGTTCTTCATTTAACCGATTATTCAATGTCTCAACCATCGCTACAAAACAGGCATATTCATCCTGGTCGTTTAGCTCCTTGACATTGCTATTGATGATTTTATTATTTACACCAAACTCATTAAGCATCTTAGAAGTCTGACCACATAACTCTATTCTATGTGTAAGAATTACTACTTTTTTCTCAGTTCGTTCTGTATACCGACGCACCATCTCCGAAAATATAACTGTTTTCCCGCCACCAGTGGGTAATTGGTACAGGAGGTTATAATTTTCAGGAAATTCATTAAGACGCTTAAAAATCTTATCTATATCCCGTTGTTGATAGTCGTATAATTCTTTTTTTCGGTTCATTAGATATCACTGGGGTTTCCCCTTTTTGATTCTCATTAAAAATAAGTTACAAAATTAAGGACTTTATAAAGTTATATAAAGGAATTAACTATTTATATTTCGTACTCTTAACGATAATTCTAAAATAATAAGTATCATTACACCTTTATTTTTTATAAACATGTATTCTTAGTATACAATTCGATGGCTAAAAACAATCATGATAAAATTCCTGTTCAGGCTTTATTAGTTCCTAAACCTATCTTATATTTTGGCAAATTTCTTAATAGAGTATCTCCTTTTTTAGCTTCTAGATTTGCTGCTAGATTATTTTTGACTCCTTTTCCTTATAAAATGCGAAATCGGGAAAAGAAAATGGATCAGAACAGCACGCAACATAAAATAATAATCGAGAGTATTCAAAAAGAAATCAATGTTTATGTATACGGTGCTTCAAAAAAGAAAGTTTTACTAGTTCATGGCTGGTCTGGAAGCGGAACACAATTATCAATTATTGCTGAGCGATTACTACAAAACGGTTATAGTACCGTGAGTTTTGATGCTCCAGCACATGGAAAAGCCAGGGGAAAACGAAGTATGATGCCCTACTTTATAGAAGCTATACACCAACTAGAAAAATCACATGGGCCTTTTCACGCAGCAATTGGGCACTCACTCGGAGGTATGTCCCTTCTAAGAGCATCTAAAGACCGACTTCCAGTAAAGAAGCTTATTATCATTGGAACTGCCAATAGTATTACCGCTATTACAAAAAACTTTGTAAGAAATATGCAATTGGATCAAAAAGTAGCAACAATCATGAAGGCTTACTTTGATAAAAAGTTTGGAGAAGACATGAATAATTATTCAGGAGCAGTATCTGCCAAAGAGGTAAGCATACCCACACTTATTATTCACGATAAAAATGATGTAGATGTTCATTATAGTGCTGCTCATGAAATACATCAAGTATTAAAAGGAAGTCAGTTACTTATCACAGAAAAACTCGGACATCGTAAAATTTTAGGAAATAGCGGCGTTATTGATAAAATAATATCCTTTATAGAGGCGTAATGTTATAGCCGGCACTTCGACTATAACTATATCTAAACTTTAATAAACGATATAATCATATGAACAAACTAGCTTATCTTCTTATTATATGCCTTTCTTTAGGATGCAATGGAAATGCTCAAAAAACAGAAAAAAAAGAGCCACCACGTTATAAAATCAATAAAACAAATGCAGAATGGAAGAAAATATTGACTTCTGAGCAATATTATATCCTGAGACAAGCCGGTACAGAACGTCCTTTCTCCAGCCCATTAAACAAAGTTTATGAAAAAGGTACTTTTCATTGTGCAGCCTGTGACACTCCTCTTTATAAGAGCAAACATAAATTTAATAGTGGTACAGGATGGCCTAGTTTTGATCGTGCAGTAAAAGGCAATATTGCATATAGCTCTGATAATAAAATTGGATACACCCGTATTGAGCTCTTATGTGCTACTTGTGGAGGTCATTTAGGTCATATGTTTAATGATGGTCCCAGAGAAACAACCGGAAAACGACATTGTATTAATGGAGGTGCTTTGCAATTCATCCCTGAAAAAAAAGACCAGTAACAGAAACTAATATTAATACCAGGACCTATAACTAATAAAAATAACGATATTCTATGCAAAAAACACATGATTTCCTTTTACATGCGCTTCTAATAATTTGATTACCTCATTTTTGGAACACTTATTGTTCATAGAAAAGTACATTTAAGTTAAAATTCTTTTTTATGAAAAATAGCATACAACTCCTATCCTTATTTTTATTGTTCCTAACCTCTTCATGTGTTATCAATGATGACGATATTCACGATCATGATTTTATAGACAATGATACTATTGGGGCTACTTATGAATTAGAAACTAATTTTTCCGCACAAGAAAATTCTGTTCGTTTTACATTTCCTAATAATATTGTGAAATCTGATGTGGTTCTTGTATATCGTCTGGAGGCACAAGATAACGGGTTGGATGTTTGGGAACCTCTACCTACTGCGACTATATTTTTTGATGATGGTTCTACATTAATTTATCGTTATAATTTTACACTTGGGGATGTAGATATTATACTAGAGAATGATAATATTGATGAGTTATCAGCAGAATACACTAACAGACAAGTGTTTAGAATTGTAGTTGTTCCTGCTAATTTTGCAAATAGTAATTCTGTAAACTTAAAAAACTTACATTCAGTATTATCTGCACTAAAAATCAATGAAAACAACATCTCTAAAGTTTCATTAGATTAATAAAAGCACTAAATAAAAAAACATAAAAACACAAAATTTTAACACTATCTATCAGATAGTGTTATTTTTTTGAAAATATTACTGATACAATCGTATTCACTGCAGGTAGATTTCCCTTTTCGATTCCCTTAATTATCCGTAAATTCGTGTCCGAAAAAAATCGACATTTATGAGCGCATATGATATTATAGTATTAGGAAGCGGACCAGGTGGGTATGTAACAGCAATTCGTGCATCTCAATTGGGGTTTAAAACCGCTATAATTGAAAAAGAAAATCTAGGAGGAGTATGTTTGAACTGGGGATGTATCCCTACAAAAGCTTTGTTAAAAAGTGCACAAGTATTTGATTACTTAAAACACGCTTCTGATTATGGACTTAAAGTAGAAAGCTTTGATAAAGATTTTGATGCTGTCGTAAAACGTAGTCGTAATGTTGCTGGAGGAATGAGCAAAGGAGTTCAGTTCCTTATGAAGAAGAATAAAATTGATGTTATTGAAGGATTTGGGAAACTAAAATCAAATAATACCGTTACTGTTACTGATAAGGATGGTGCTGCTAAAGATTATGAGGCAAAACATATAATCATTGCTACAGGTGCCAGATCCAGAGAATTACCAAACCTCCCACAGGATGGAAAAAAGGTAATTGGATATAGAGAAGCAATGACATTAAAGTCACAGCCGAAAAAAATGATCGTTGTTGGATCAGGAGCTATCGGTGTTGAGTTTGCTCATTTCTACAATGCTATGGGTACAGAAGTAACCATTGTTGAATACCTTCCTCATTTAGTTCCATTAGAAGATGAAGATGTTTCTAAACAATTTGAGCGTAGTTTCAAAAAGTCAGGAATAAAAGTAATGACCAATTCTTCGGTAGAAAGTGTTGATACGAGTGGAGATGGTGTTAAAGCAACAGTAAAAACTAAAAAAGGAGAAGAAATTCTGGAAGCAGATATCGTACTATCTGCAGTAGGAATTAAAACAAACATAGAAAATATCGGATTAGAAGAATTAGGAATTGCTACAGATAGAGATAAAATTGTAGTCAATGACTGGTATCAAACGAATATTCCTGGTATCTATGCAATTGGCGATGTAGTTCCCGGACCTGCATTAGCACATGTCGCTTCTGCAGAAGGAATTACTTGTGTTGAGAAAATTGCAGGAGTTCATACAGAAGCTATCGATTATGGTAATATCCCTGGATGTACATATGCTAGTCCTGAAATTGCTAGTGTAGGAATGACTGAAAAACAAGCTAAAGAAGCTGGGTATGAAATAAAAGTTGGAAAATTTCCGTTCTCTGCCTCAGGAAAAGCAAGTGCTGCAGGAAACAAAGACGGATTTGTGAAAGTTATTTTTGATGCTAAATATGGAGAGTGGCTGGGATGTCATATGATTGGTGCTGGTGTTACCGATATGATTGCAGAAGCTGTTCTCGGTAGAAAACTAGAAACAACTGGGCATGAAGTATTAAAAGCGATTCACCCTCACCCTACAATGAGTGAAGCTGTTATGGAAGCTGTCGCTGATGCATATGATGAAGTAATTCATATTTAATATACAAAAACGATATACTAAAAAACTCCTTGATTATTTCTCAAGGAGTTTTTTTATGATGTTTTACTTTATATCTTAAGATAAAAAACTGGTAATCGCTAACTGATAACTCTGCATTCCGAATCCTAAAATAACCCCTTTTGCATTTGGTGATAAATACGATTGATGTCTAAAGGACTCTCTGCCAAATGTATTAGAGATATGAACCTCTACAACAGGCACAGATACTGCCTTCATAGCATCTCCTATACCAATTGAAGTATGTGTGTAAGCCCCGGCATTCAGAATCACTCCGTTATACACCCCATCTGCTTCCTGTATCTTTGTGATAATTTCTCCCTCTATATTTGATTGTTCGTAAAAAAGGGAAACCTGATCATTTTGTTTCTGTAATTTTTCAAAAAAATCTTCAAACGTCTCACTCCCGTATATTCCCGGTTCTCGTTTTCCTAATAAATTTAAATTAGGTCCGTTAAGAATTAATAGTTTCATTTTTATTTATTTTAGGATGGTCATTAATCCCTTATTCCAGATCTCTTCTTCTGTTATTTTTAGTTTTAAACAAATAACCAACCGATAATTGGATAACAGAATTCTTATCATTAGAAGGAGTTACTGATTCCTTATTAATATTAGTCAAACCAAGTACATACCTCCCCTGAAAAAACAAGCCACTTTCTAATCTGTAAGAAGCCCCTATTCCCCAACTAAAATCAAAAGAATTTACCTGATCAAAAAAATCATTATCTGCATCTTCTGTGGCTGAATTTTTTGCTGTACTCAATAAACTAAACTGAGGACCTGTCTCTAAACTTATATTCTCCGTTACGTAATATTTGGATATGATTGGCAAGCTCAAATAGTTAAGACTTATTTTGTTTTCTACCGTAGCTATATCTACTATCGCTCCCTGTGCTGAATAAAATAATTCTAACTGTGCGAAAAAACGATTCACAATCGGAAATTCTATAACCGCACCAAGATGCATTCGTACTCTTCCCTCGGGATTAGAGATATCTCCTGTAAGATTACTGTAGTTTACTCCTGTTTTAAAACCAGCTCTCGCATATAAAACTTCATCCTCTTCCTGCGATTGACCTCTATTAGCTATCAATAGAAAAAAAACACATAAAGGCAAGATATATTTATTCATTTGATTTCTTTTTATGTACATAACGTAACTATTCGTAACAATTATCTTCATCAAATGTAGCTCTATTTTTTATTTTAAAGTCAATTTTCCTACCTCCTATTTGTATTCAGATATTTTTCAAGGTCAAAATACTATTTTATAGCTGAAATTTTTTAATCTATTTCAAACTGTTATTCTCTGAATTTAAAACACATCTTATTATCTATTGCTCTATAAAAACCTTCTTCCTGGAAGAAAATCATATTTATCCTCTTCATTTTTTCAAAAAAACAGTCTCAAAACGCTCTTTTCTTATATTAAAAAAGATACAAAAACTCATTACTTCCTGTTAAAAACAAAAAATAAGAATTAAAAAGAGTTAAATATCCCTCCAATCACAGATTCATTAGGAGCAATACATTTGTATCAGAATCAGAATGTTTAATCCCATACAATAATCTTTATAAACAACTAAAAATGAATAGCTAAAAGAAGCCACTATTTAGAAGCATTACTATCATCTCTTTGGTACTAACTATACTATTCAATACTTCCCCCCTATTCCCAGTACGTAATTTCCTCATTCTAGCAACGCAATCTTCTTTCTAATTTTGACTCATAACTTAAAAACAAACTCATAATGAAAACTCAATTTAGAAAACTAAGTATTGTATCAGTACTTGCTTTTTCAATTTTCAGCTGTGAAAAAGATGCTGAACAAGTAACCATGGACGACAACGGATTAACAACGGTGGTAGGACCAGAACATGCCATATCCGGTAGTTATATTGTGGTCTTCAATACTGATAAATCCTTAAAAGGAAATAAAGCTGCCGTCCAGAATAAGTCAGCAAAGATCATGAACAAGTATGGAATCAAAAGTGAAAATCAGGAATTCACCTATGCAAGTGCATTACAAGGTTTTTCTGTAAAAAACGTATCTGTTAAAAAAGCAGAATTATTAAAGAATGATCCTGATATAGCTTACATAGAGCCTAATTATGTTAGCAAATTAGACTACAAAATCCTTGATTCTTCTAATCAACTTCCAGTTACTGAAGAGCAATCAAAAGCAGTTACATATGACAGTGAATTAAATTCTGGTGATTTTTTACCATGGGGAATTAAACGAGTAGGTAGATCAGATGGTCAAGGAAAAACCTGCTGGATCATTGATTCTGGTATTGCTCCTCATTCTGACTTAGACATAGATACACAAAGAAGTAAAACATTTGTATATGGAACCACATGGCAGGATACCGATGGACATGGAACACATGTTGCCGGTACAGTTGCCGCTAAAATGAATGGTAGCGGAGTTGTTGGTGTTGCATATGGAGCTAAAGTAGTAGCTGTCAGAATATTTGACAACAATGGAAATGCTCCCGTTTCTGCTATGATAGCTGGAGCCGATTATGTAGCTAAAAATGCAGAACCAGGCGATACTTGGAATTTCAGTGTAGGATTTAGAAATAGACAAACTGTACGATCTATTGATAACGCTTACAGAGCTCTTGGTAATGCCGTATACGGAGCAATGGCAGCAGGAAACAGCAATGACGATACCCAATACTACTCTCCACAACTGTTACAGACTGAAAGAACATGGGTAGTTGGAAACATGACTAACCAAGATCGTGCAGCAGGAGGTTCTTGCTATGGAGAAAGTGTTGATTGCTGGGCTCCGGGAACTGGAGTATGGTCTACGTGGATAAATGGTGGATACCAAAAAATAAGTGGAACTTCTATGGCTTCTCCTCATGTAGCAGGAATCTTACTTCTTAGAGGAAATAGTATCGGTAGAGACGGTTCTGTTACCAAAGGAGGATACACTGCTCCAATTGCTACAAAATAATCTCATTATATAGTATTATTATATAACGATTTCTCTTATCTTTAAAACTAATAATGAAATAACAAAAAAGACTCTTTGATTATTCAAAGAGTCTTTTATTTTTCTATCCCTATTTCTTATTTTACCTTCTTAGGGCTCTCTTTTAGAATTATAAAGTCAATTCTTTTTTAACATAAAGAATCTCTAAATCATCTATTCTACAGTAAGGTTATGAAAACACCTCAAACTAAATGTTTATTGAACTTATTCTATAGTAACCTCTTACACAAAAAAAACACATTAAATTATTATTATTTACACGCTAAAAACTTTCTTTTTAGATAAAACTCCTATTTATTTTTATAAAATCATTAAAAAAACAACCTGAAAACACTTTTTTTCTATAAAAAAACGATGCTTATTTATCTTATTTTTTGTTAAAAACACAAAAAAAGAATTAAAAAGAGTTAAATATTTTACCTGCTGTACATTCACTAAGTGCAATTTATTCGCATTAGAATAAGAGATTTGAAACATTTATACGCAACCTCCTAAGTAACTGCAAATCAATAAAGCAAAGAAGTCGCAATAAAAAAACCGCTATTTTTTTTCCCTTTGATTTTTTAGAATATTTAATCCTTCCCCTTACTCTAGTTACGCAATTACCTCATTTCATGAACGATATCTTCTTTCTACTTTTGACTCATAACTTAAAACAAACTCATAATGAAAACTCAATTTAGAAAATTAGGTATTGTATCAGTACTTGCTTTTTCAATTTTCAGCTGTGAAAAAGACGCTGAACACACAGTCATCGACGACAACGGATTAACAGATCCAACTAACACAGTAGTAGGACCGGAACATGCTATATCCGGTAGTTACATTATCGTCTTCAATGCTGACAAATCCTTAAATGGAAACAAAGCTGCTATCCAGAATAAGTCAGCAAAAATCATGAATAAGTATGGTATCAAAAGTGAAAATCAGGAATTCACCTATGCAAATGCCGTACAAGGTTTTTCTGTAAAAAATGTATCTGTTAAAAAAGCAGAACTATTAAAGAATGATCCTGATGTAGCTTACATCGAACCTAACTATGTTACCAAATTAGATTACAAAATTCTAGATTCTTCTAACCAACTTCCTGTTACTGAAGAGCAATCAAAAGCAGTAACAAACGGTGGGTATCTAAGCTCTGGAGATTATGAACCATGGGGAATTAAACGAGTAGGTAGATCGAATGGTCAAGGAAAAACCTGCTGGATCATTGATTCTGGTATTGCTCCACATAACGACTTAGATATTGACACGAATAGAAGTAGAAGTTTTGTAAGAGGAGAAAACTCTTGGTCAGATCTAAATGGACATGGAACACATGTTGCCGGTACGGTTGCTGCTAAAATGAATGGTCGCGGAGTTGTTGGCGTTGCTCATGGTGCTACTGTTGTAGCTATTAAGGTTCTTGGTGCTAGAGGAACTGGTAGTGATTCTGGTATTCTTGCAGGTGTGGATTACGTAATGAGAAATGCCAGATCTGGTGATACTTGGAATTATAGTATTGGAACTAGATCACGTCATATATCAAGAGCTACTGATAATGCTTTCAGAAAATTAGAAAGACAAGTATACGGAGCAATGGCTGCGGGGAACAATAATGACGATACACAATATTACTCTCCTCAGAACTTACAAACTAGCAGAACATGGGTAGTTGGAAATATGACTAACCGAGATCGTTCTAATTATGACTCTAGTTATGGTCAAAGTGTTGATTGCTGGGCTCCAGGAACTGGAGTATGGTCTACATGGATAAATGGCGGATACCAAAAAATAAGCGGAACTTCTATGGCTTCTCCTCATGTAGCAGGAATCTTACTTCTTAGAGGAAATAGTATCGGTAGAGACGGTTCTGTAAGCAAAGGAGGATACACTGCTCCTATCGCAACAAAATAGTAGTTATCTAAATGTTTATTCTTTAATAAGTTGAAAATAAACAAATAAACTCAGAGAGGTTAGGGAAAACTCTAACCTCTTTTTTTTGTTATTATCTGCTAGTAATCTAATTAATGAAACTACTCAAAATAAACTCATAATAATTCTAAGAAATTTAACGAGTATATACATTAGATTGCCAAATAAAATACGTCATAAAATTTTTAAGAAACACAAACCCTTTTATTTTAATAAATCTCACAAAAACAACTAATTAAATATTTAATTTGCATTTTTTTACTCCTCTTTTTAAAAAAAACACATAAAAAAACTAGTTTAAACCAATAAAAAAACAAGAATAACGTATTTATTTTTTGTTAAACAAAATATAATTTACGTTAAATTTATGTTAAAAACATTGTTGTATAATTTAACATTATTTGTTAAAAAAAGGTGTTTTTTTCTAAAACCTAAAACGCTGCTAAGTAGTTGTAAATCAATAATGCAAAGAAGTTGCAATTACAATTTAATCATCTTATTATCAGTACCTTTTTTACTTTCCTTTACTAATAGTCTTATTGTCATTACGTAATCACCTCATTTTATTAATGGTATCTTATTTCTATTTTTGATACCTAACTTAAATACAAACTCAATAATGAAAACTCATTTTAGAAAATTAGGTATCGCGACGGTACTTGCTTTTTCAATTATCAGTTGTGAAAAAGACATTGAACACACAAACATCGATGAAAACGGTTTAACAGATTCCACGAACACTTTAATAGGTCCTGAACACGCTATATCAGGAAGTTACGTTATCGTATTCAATTCTGACAAGTCCTTAAAAGGAGATAAAGCTGCTATTCAGAATAAGTCAGCCAGAATTATGAAGAAATATGGAATCAAAAGCGAAAATCAGGAGTTCACCTATGCAGATGTCCTGCAAGGTTTTTCTGTAAAAAACGTATCGGCTAAAAAGGCGGAATTATTAAAAGATGATCCGGATATAGCTTATGTTGAGCCTAACTATGTAACCAAGCTGGACTACAAAGTTCTTGATTCTTCAGAGCAACTTCCTGCTACAGAAGAACAATCAAAAGCTGTAACATATGGAGGGTATCTTAATTCAGGGGATTATCAACCATGGGGGATTAACAGAGTTGGTAGAGCCAATGGTAGAGGAAGAACTTGTTGGATCATCGATACAGGTATTGCTCCACACTCTGACTTAAATATAGATACCAGAAGAAGTAGAACATTTGTATCTGGAACTACCTGGAGAGACACAGATGGTCATGGAACACATGTTGCTGGTACAGTAGCTGCTAAAATGAATGGTAGCGGAGTTGTTGGCGTTGCACATGATGCTACGGTAGTGGCTGTAAGAATCTTTGATAACAGAGGAAGTGCTCCAGTTTCAGCTTCAATCGCTGGAGCGGATTATGTTGCCAGAAATGCTAGACGTGGGGATACCTGGAATTATAGTGTAGGTTTTAGAAATAGACAAATTGTTAGGTCTATTGATAACGCTTTCAGAGCTCTTGGTAATGCTGTATATGGAGCGATGGCTGCCGGAAATAGTAATGATGATACACAATACTACTCTCCACAACTTCTACAAACTCGTGGAACATGGGTAGTTGGAAACATGACCAATAGAGATCGTGCAGCAGGAGGTTCTTGTTATGGAAGAAGTGTAGATTGCTGGGCACCAGGAACAGGAGTATGGTCTACATGGATTAATGGAGGATATAGAAATATTAGCGGAACCTCAATGGCATCTCCACACGTTGCCGGAATTTTACTTCTTAGAGGAAATAGTATCGGTAGAGACGGTTCTGTTAGAAAAGGAGGATATACTGCGCCAATCGCAACAAGATAGTAGTTATCTACATGTTTATTCTTTAATAAGTTGAAATAAACAGATAGATTTTAGAGACTGGGAAACCCCCAGTCTCTTTTTAGCAACTAACTACATCAAAATAAACTCTTTTAAACATTAATAGATATTAATTATAATCAAGTTATTTCCTTTGATTAAAACTTATATCCAACAGAAAATTGAAAAGTTTCATTTTGACTTTTTTCTCCTATTCCGCTATCATCATAATATTCGATAAACCAATAGTATATCATACATCAAAGAAAATTTCGGATTCTGGTTGATATCCCAAACCTAAATTATACCCAAAAGAATACTGACTCTTGTTTTAATATTGTCTGTATAATCATCATGTATACTCGATAAATTCAAACCTGTTTTAACCCCAAAGCGCCCTCTATCTTCTTGCGCATTCATGGTTGTGATTCCTACAATTAACATAGCTCCTAAAATCACTTTTGAAATCATTTTCAATAAAATTTTAATAGTTGTTTTGCTACAAACCTATTTTATTAAAAATGATAAAAAATTGTACCTACAGAAATTCGAAAACATCGCAACAAATCTTAAAAAAAACTTAATTTTTATAAATTCTTCAAAATCAAAAAAATTACACCTTTCCTCTAAAATGCAGTTTCTTTAACAAATGCGAAAAACCATAGTAATATTAACAAAAAAGCAATTTTATATTAAAAAAAAAGACATCAAAATCTTCATCTTTTTAAAAGAAATCCAACTGTGTTAAAATGGGAATTTTAGACTTTTTTTCACATTTTAATTCTTCTGGAATCCCTAGCTTCGATTTGTAAATTATAAACTTTATTATTACTTATTATGAAAAAATTAATGTTCACTGCACTAGCAGTTTTAGCATTTACATTTGCGAATGCTCAGGAAGAAGGATTTACTAAAGGGAGTAGCTTCGTATCAGGGTCTTTCGGATTTAATTCTGAATCTACTGGAGATGTAAAAGACAACTCTTTTAACTTTTCTCCAAGAGCTGCATACTTTCTTACAGAAAATATTGCCGCAGGAGCAAAATTAGGATTCACTTCTAGAAAACAGGAAAATGGTACTGATCCTGAAATCAAAACTAACGAATTCACTATTGGTGCATTTGGACGTTATTACTTTACTCCTGCTACAAAATTCTCTGTTTTTGCGGAATTAGAATTAGACTATAACACTAGAAAAGTAGAAGTAGGAAATGGAGATACTAAATTTAACGGATTTGGAATTGGATTTGCTCCAGGAGTAAACTATTTCTTAAACAAAAACTTCGCTATCGAGGCTACATGGGGTGCATTAAACTACCGTACATTTAAGCAAGATGTAAGTGGAGCAGAATCTACTGATAATTTTAATATTGGTGTTAACCTTGATGATATCAATTTTGGTCTTGTATACAAGTTCTAATAGTACATCACTATAGTAATAGAAAAAACCACCTTAGTTAAGGTGGTTTTTCTTTTATATATTAGTCCGATGAAATGGGAACATGCGATCAAAGATTATACATATTATCTAAAAATAGAAAGAGGATTATCCGAAAACTCAATTCATAGTTACTCCCTGGACATAAAAAAACTGCTTATCTTTTTAGAAAACAGAAAGCTACAAGTAAGTCCAATCACTATTGAAAAAGAAATTCTCCAGCAGTTTATCTATGAAATTGCCAAAATCCTAAATGAGAGGTCTCAATCCAGAGTCATATCAGGTCTCAAAAGCTTTTTTAATTATTTAGTTTTTGAAGAATACCGGGAGACAAACCCAATGGAATTAATCGAAGCCCCTAAAATAGGACGAAAACTTCCAGACACCTTATCTGTAGAAGAAATAGACATGCTGATAAACGCAATCGACTTAAGCATTGCAGAAGGAGAACGAAACAGAGCAATTATAGAAACACTGTATGGTTGCGGATTGCGAGTTAGCGAATTAACAAACCTAAAGTTATCCAATTTATTTTTTGAAGAAGGTTATATCAGTGTTATTGGTAAAGGAAACAAGCAACGGTTTATCCCTATTGGGGAGACTACTCAAAAATTTATAACCATCTACAAGAATGAATCAAGAGTGCATCTTCCAATACAAAAAGGTCATGAAGACATTTTGTTTTTAAATAGAAGAGGTCGGCAATTAACCCGGGCTATGATCTTTACAATTGTCAAACGTCTGGCAGAGAAAACGTCGCTTCAGAAAAGTATTAGCCCACATACATTTCGTCATTCATTTGCTACTCATCTGTTGGAAAACGGAGCTGACCTTAGAGCTATCCAGTTAATGTTAGGGCATGAAAGTATCACTACTACTGAGATTTACATGCACATGGATCGTACTCACCTCACAGAAATCATAAACACCTATCATCCCAGAAGATAAAAAAGATCACTCTATTAATACAAGAGTGATCTTTTTCTAAACTATTTTTGAAAGTATTAATTATCGGGTAACTCTTCCCGTAGGCACCGCATTATTTGAAGACATCTGCACAGGATTATTTGATCCTACAGTAAGTCCAGCAGTTCCACTTAGTGGTTTTATAAAGAATGGTTTCGGATCATTATCTTCATAAGGTTCGACTGTTATATATACTTTTTTTCCTACTACAGAAGCTGGGAAAATAATTCCTGTCAATGGAATCTGACTTGGTTTCACTAGGAAATCTTCTCCCGGAAAAGTTGGAACTGTCCCCCCTGATCCTTTAAAAAAATTAGCATCATCGGTAACATCTACTTTGGAAAAGGTCCCTGTAGAAACTGTTACATTATCAAATGCAACCCAACCTTCATATCGCCATCCTTCTCCTAATTCTGGTAATACCAATCCAGCTCCCGAACCTTTCATAAACCAAATCCCAAATTCCTGATTTGATGGATCAGTATCTGTTGGGGTATCCAAAAAGAATTCTCCAGATGTATTTGATAAATTCCCTACAACGGAGTTAAAGTCTAATTGTGCTGAATTTCCAGAAAAAGTTCCTTTTAATATTTTAGCCTTCGACGGAGTATTATCCGAATCCCCTACTGGCTCGATTGTTATAGAAAATTCAGTAGCTTTTTCCAGGTCTGAAGCCAAGAGCGTAAACGTCTTTTTTCCAGCAGGATCTGTAAATTTTTCTGTAGGAACCACTTTTCCTTCTACTACCAGCCATCCTTGATAAGAAGTACCTCCTGTCAATGCTTCTAATCCAATAGTATCCAGTGTCAAAGTAGCGGTTGGCGGTGCACTATCATCATCACCAGAACATGCTACTACAGCCCCTGCTAATAAGGCAAGAGTAATTGATTTGATTTTTTGTATCATCCTTTTCGCTTTTTTTATCACTTTCAAAGTTATAAATATTGTTCTTCTTTATAACATTATTGAAATCTTAAAATTGTATTTATTAACATAATTCTTTATTAAAACCACTCTTTTTAAGTCTGCGCTTGTTGTTGTGGTTGAGGAGGTGCCTTAAAAAGCTCTATAAACGAATGTCCTATATGTTCTATAATATCACCTGCAATTAATCCTTGGTACCCTCTTTGTTGTAATGCAATATCTCCTGCACTTCCGTGAAGGTACACTCCAAAGACTGCTGCCGTAACCGGATCATATCCTTGAGAAATCATCCCGATAATAACTCCTGTCAGCACATCTCCTGATCCTGCAGTAGCCATTCCTGGATTACCCGAAGTATTAACATACAAATCTTCTTTATAAACGGTAATTGTGTTCGCTCCTTTTATTACTACAACACAGTCGTATTTACTCGAAAATTCTTTGGTCTTTTCTAGTTTTTCAAAGTCATCTTTCCAGGTTCCTATAAGATGTTGTAGCTCTTTGGGATGAGGAGTAAAAACCGTTTTAGGAGGTATATTTTCTAATAGTTCAGGAGCAATTCCTATCATATTTATAGCATCCGCATCAATTACCAAAGGACTTTTATTTGATCCCAGGAAATCTGCAAAAGCAGCAATTGTTTTCTCGGCTGTCCCCATTCCTACTCCAATACCAATTGCATTATAGTGTTTTTCTAACGTAATCTTTGTCAGATAATCGTCTTCTTCATCGGTAATAACCATTGCTTCCGGAACTGAAGTTTGCAGACTATCATATCCGCATTCCGGCAGATATGCAGTTACCAGACCAGCTCCTGATCGTAAACATGCTTTGGTTGCTAACTGAACACTACCTATTTTTCCATAAGATCCTCCGATCAATAAAGAATGACCGTAAGATCCTTTATGAGCAAACTTATGCCTAGGTCTGTACAATGCTAACACTTCATTTTTACTAATTAACTCAGCAACTCCCGGAGTACTCATAATAAAATTTCTATCCAAACCTATATCTATCACCTCTAATTCTTGGGTATACTGTCCGGTCTCTGGCAGGAAGAAGACTAATTTTGGTAATTGAAAAGTTACCGTTACCGATGCATAAATCACTCCTTCTCTATCATCAGGTGCTTTATTAGAATACAAGCCCGAAGGGACATCTACTGATAATGTAAAACATCTGGAGTTATTAATATGCTTGATCAAAGAGGTTACCCAGGGAACAATCGGTCTATTCAATCCTATCCCAAAAATGGCATCTATGACCATATCTTCTTTTCTGATTTCAGGAAAATCTTCTTCGCATTTTAACTGAATAGGCCATTCCTTTGATACACTTTTGAGACGATCGTATTTTTCCAAAAATAATGCAGATCGGTTATCACTAAAATTAACTATATATGTTTTAACATGATACCCGTGCTCTTGTAACAATCTGGAGATTACCAAACCATCTCCTCCATTATTTCCTAACCCGCAAAATACATGAATAGGTATAGGAGCCCCCTGTAATCGCTGATGTAACAAATTAAAAATTTGTGTAGCTGCATGTTCCATTAATTGAGACGAACTAATCTGATGTGTCTGCATCGTAGCTTCGTCTGCTTTTCTCATTTGTTCTGGAGAGTATATCTTCATCCTAATAATTATATTATTTTTTTACTCACTGATATGATCAATTGAGTCCTTGATATCTTATTTTTAATTCCTTTATTTATTTTTTATTCCCTTTTACTATGTCAATAATAGCTTTTTTTTCTTCAATTTATAAAACATTCAGTAAGAAAAAGAAGTCTCTTCTTGTTGAATTTTAGACTTTTTTATTGATTAACAAAAAAATCAATCAATTCTTTATCGAATTAATAAAAATAAAAGAAAGTCATTCTTTTTATTTTGCCACAAAAGAACAAAATTATACTTTTGATCCAAGAAATTATAAAAAACAAATGTTAAGCAGTCTTTCCATATCGGAATTTAATATCGCTACAAAAGTTGCTACCACAGCAACTACGGGCTGCTCTATTCATACATTTGGCATTACTACTTCTACTATTATTACAACTATTACCCCTTAGGGGTTTATTGTATACATATCACCACCGGAGAAGAAGTACGCAATTCTAAAAAGAAATGCCGAAACGCAAACTATAATTTTATAAACACCAACACACATACATAATCATGAAGGTTCTAAAATTTGGAGGTTCCTCAGTAGCAAATGCAAAAACGATAGACAAGGTCATCGAAATTATTAATGAGCAATCAAATAAACAACAAGTATATGTTGTTGTTTCTGCTCTCGGAGGCATTACAGACTTGTTATTACAGGCAGGGAATGAAGCTTCTACCAATGATAATAATTACAAAAACACCTTAAAAACTATTGATGAGAGACATATGGAAACAGTCAAAGGGCTTATTCCTATTGTTTCTCAAAGTGCTATAATCAGTAAGGTTCGATCAGAATTAAATAAGCTGGAATCCATATGCGAAGGAATCTTTTTACTAAAAGAGTTATCCCCAAAGACAGCTGCAGTTATTGCTGGATTCGGAGAGCTATTGTCCTCCTATATCATTGCAGAAGCTATGAAAGTAAAGGAAATCGATTGTAGTCTACAAGATTCCAGAGCATTTATTATTACAGGAGATCAGCAAAAAGTAATGGTAGATTATGAAGAAACCAATGCCAGAATCAATTCATTACACACGAATAACAAACATAAAATCACTTTATTTCCAGGATTTATATCCAGAACAAAAGAAGGAGAACCTTCTACATTAGGTAGAGGTGGGTCTGATTTTACTGCTGCTATAATAGCAGCTGCAATTAATGCAGAAGAATTACAAATATGGACAGATGTAAGTGGAATGTACACTGCTAATCCAAAATTAGTAAAACAAGCAAAACCTGTAGCACATATCACATATCAGGAAGCTATGGAGCTATCCCATTTTGGTGCAAAAGTAATCTACCCTCCTACCATACATCCTATCTTAGAAAAAGATATTCCAATTGTTATAAAAAACACTTTTGATCCTGAAAATAACGGAACTTTAATAACGCGTGAATTGGCTGGAAGTCAAAAAGCTGTAACAGGAATCAGCCATATCGATGATATCGCTATTTTATCACTGGAAGGAAGTGGCATGGTAGGCATTCCCGGATTTTCTAAGCGATTGTTCGAAACACTGTTTTTAGAAAACATCAATGTGATTCTAATTACGCAAGCCTCTTCTGAGCATTCTATATGTCTGGCTATTGAAAAATCAGAAGCCTCAAAAGCAAAAGCTGCACTAGATAGTGTATTTGAATTTGAGATTTCCAAGCACAAATTAGCTCCTGTAAAAATAGAAAACGATATCGCCATTATCGCACTGGTAGGTGATAATATGTATAAACACCAGGGACTAAGTGGAAAAATGTTTAGCACACTTGGCAAAAACAATGTAAATATCAGAGCAATTGCTCAAGGAGCATCAGAAAAAAACATTTCTGTAGTTATAGAAAAAAAGGATGTAAAAAAAGCACTAAACATTCTCCATGAACAATTCTTTGAAGTCAAAACAAAACAATTGAATCTGTTTATTACCGGAGTAGGAAATGTAGGTAGTAAACTAATGGAACAATTAAGCCAGCAAAAAGAGTATTTAAAAAATAAACTTCGATTAAAAATACGGGTAGTTGCTATTTCTAATTCAAGAACAATGATTTTCGACGAATCAGGAATTAAATTAAGTAATTGGGAAGAAAAACTGGCTCAGGGAGAAGAAGCTAATGCTGATGCATTTTTTGAAAAAGCAAAAGAAATGAACCTGCGTAACTCTATATTTGTAGATAATACTGCAAATCCTAATATTGCCAGAGTTTACAAAAAATACTTAGCTGAGAGTATGGCTGTAGTAACCTGCAATAAAATTGCTTGTGCAGACGATTATGTTAATTACGAAGAATTACAGGAATTATCCAGAAAATTCAATGCCCCTTTCTTATATGAAACTAATGTAGGTGCCGGCTTACCAATTATTGATACCTTAAATAATTTAATTGCTTCTGGGGATCATGTTCATAAAATCCAAGCTGTTTTATCCGGAAGTTTAAACTTTGTATTCAACAATTATAAAGAAGGAGTTTCTTTTCACGATGTAGTAAAAGAAGCACAGGAACAAGGATATACAGAACCAGATCCTAAAATAGATTTGAGTGGTGTTGATGTTGCAAGAAAAATTTTAATCCTTGCCAGAGAAAGTGGTCGTGTTTTGGAACTGGAAGATATTAAGAAAGAAGCTTTCTTACCTCAGGAAAGTCTGGATACAGAAAATGTCCCCCTCTTCTTTGATTCATTAAAAACTAATGAGGCACATTTTTCAAACATTCTGGAGAAGGCAAATAAAGAATCCTGCAGATTGAAATATGTCGCTCAATATTCTGAAGAAGAAGCAAAAGTAGGTCTGGAGTATATTCCAGCAGACCATCCTTTTTACAATCTGGAAGGAAGTGATAACATCGTTTTATTCTATACAGATCGTTATCCAAAACAACCATTAATTGTCAAAGGAGCCGGAGCCGGAGCTGATGTAACTGCCTCTGGTATTTTTGCAGATATTATCCGAATCGGTAAAAATTAAAAAAATGCGAATCCCCAAAATAGCGTTTAAGTACTAATAAATATGGATTTAAAAACACAAGACCAATAATGGATTCTCTAAAAATTTTTGCTCCGGCAACGGTAGCCAACCTCTCCTGTGGTTTTGATGTCATGGGATGCTGCCTCGATACGGTAGGTGATGAAATGATTATTTCAAAAGTAGCAGAACCTGGTATTAAAATCACGAAAATTGAAGGTGCGGACCTTCCCATGGAAACTCATAAAAATGTAGCAGGAGTAGCTGTAGAGGCCCTCCTGCAAAAATTAGGTAAGGATGTCGGTATTCACATCGAGATATACAAAAAGATTAAAGCAGGAAGTGGTATTGGTAGTAGTGCAGCTAGTAGTGCAGGAGCAGTATGGGCTGTAAATAAACTACTGGGTAGCCCTTTCTCTCCTACTGAATTAATTTCTTTTGCAATGGAAGGAGAAAAATTAGCCAGTGGAAATGCACATGCAGATAATGTGGCTCCTGCCCTTCTTGGAGGTTTTACACTTGTACGAAGTTATTCTCCTTTGGATGTCTTAAAGCTGAATACTCCCCAGGATTTATTTATGACAGTAATTCATCCGCAAATCGAAGTAAAAACTTCCGATTCCAGATCGGTTATTAAACATACTGTCCCATTGACTAAAGCAATTCATCAATGGGGTAATGTCGGAGGTTTAGTTACTGGTTTATTTACCGAAAACTATGAATTAATAGGAAGAAGTTTAGAAGATGTAATCATAGAACCATTGCGATCTATTCTAATTCCTGAATTCCAAACTGTGAAAGAAGCTGCCCTATCCAATGGCGCATTAGGCGCTGGAATTTCCGGTTCCGGTCCTTCTATATTTTCTTTATGCAAAGGGATCGATACGGCTCAAAAAGTAGCCTCAGAAATTGAAAAAATCTATACTAAAACAGGTCTTGATTTTGATATTCATGTATCAAAAATTAACGATCAGGGAATACGAATACTTAATTAAAAATACATGAATTACTATAGTCTGAATAACAATGCACCTTCTGTAAGTTTTGCTGAAGCTGTTGTAAAAGGGTTAGCCCCAGACAGAGGGCTTTATTTTCCAGAAAACATACAACCACTACCTGCTTCGTTCTTTGAAAATATTGAAACATTAGATACGGTAGAAATTGCCTATCAATCAATTAAGCAGTTTATTGGAGATGAAATCCCTGAAACCGAATTAAGAGATATTCTCAAAGATGTACTGAGTTTTGATTTTCCGGTAGTAGAAATTGAAGATAATATAGGAACCCTTGAGTTATTTCATGGTCCTACAATGGCATTTAAAGACGTTGGAGCCCGTTTTATGGCGCGTTGTCTTGGGTATTTTAACCAAAATAACAACAATAAAGTTACTGTTCTGGTTGCAACATCAGGAGATACAGGAGGGGCTGTAGCAAATGGGTTTCTCGGTGTAAAAGGTGTGGATGTTGTTATTTTATATCCTTCTGGAAAAGTAAGCGATATTCAAGAAAAACAATTGACAACTCTCGGTCAGAACATTACGGCATTAGAAGTCGAAGGAGTCTTTGACGATTGTCAGGATATGGTGAAAACCGCTTTTTTAGATGAAGAAATCTCCTCTGTAAAACAACTAACATCTGCTAATTCAATTAATGTTGCCCGATGGCTTCCTCAATTGTTTTATTTTATGTTTGCATATAAACAAGTTAAACAGAAAGGAAAAGAAATCGTTTTTTCTGTTCCAAGTGGTAATTTTGGAAATATTTGTGCTGGTATTGTTGCGAACAAACTTGGATTACCTGTAAAACATTTTATAGCTGCGACCAATGTTAATGATACAGTTGTTAGGTATCTTCAATCCGAAAAATATGATCCAAAACCATCCAAAGCAACTATTTCTAATGCCATGGATGTAAGCAATCCTAGTAATTTTGTAAGAATACAACAATTGTTCAATAACAATTTCCATGAACTAAAGGATGATTTTTCTGCATATAGCTTTGATGATGAACAAACAAAAGCGACTATGAAAGCAGTTTATAATACTACTAAGTATATTGCAGATCCACATGGAGCCATTGGGTATATGGGACTAAAAGAACATACGCTTACCGACAATCAATACGGAATTTTTTTAGAGACTGCACACCCTGTCAAGTTCCTGGATACCGTAGAATCAACTATTAATACTACTGTAGAGATTCCTACCCAGATAAGAAAAGTGATGAATAAGGAGAAAAAAAGTATTCATATTAAAAGTTATGATGAATTAAAAAAGTTCTTACTACAATAGTAGTAAGAACTTTTTTCTATTTTATTTGGTAATATAATTTATCTAATAAGATAATGACCTCATTACTTTAAAAACAACCTCTGAGACATACACAAGGTATAAAAAGTTTACCGTCGTATATTTATCTGCTGTTTGATGCGCATATGGCGAGTTATCTCCGTTTTTTAATTCGGCTGTAATTGTTATTGTTTCAAAACCTAAATTAGAAAAAACTCTACTTTCTGGTGTTGCAACCAATCGCTTAAACACAGGTCTTGTTGCTTCACTTCTATACAAGGATTCTAATCCTATATTCGATGTTAATAATTCAATAGCACGATCTTCATCATTATCCCATCCAATATAATCTACTCTGTGCATGGAATGTACTTTTGTTTCATCTTTCTTCAACTTACTTGAAAATATTTTGCAACCAGCCATATTTGCTTCTTGCTGATCAAAAAATACAATCATAAAATTGCGGTTTCTCTCAGAAAGTCCCATCAATTTATTTGCTACATAATACATAAGAGCTACTCCAGTAGCATTATGTACGGCTCCCGGACTTCCTTTTGCCGTGTCATAATGAGCTGTTAGAATTACATATTCATCACTCCCATTTGTAGCTTCTATTTCTGCATATACATTTACTCCACTATATTGCTTTCCTTTACTGTCCTGCGCATCATAGGAATGTCGCTTGGGACTTAATCCAATATCTTTTAATGAATTAAACAAAAAATCTGCTGTTATTTTTCTCTCTGAAGAACTCGCTCTACTTGTTAACTTCTTTTTACCTTTTATAGGCTTATGTCCCGTAAGCTTAGCAACAACTTCTTTTTGGAAGTTAATAATGTCAGCTTCATACTTGGTTCCCCCCTCCTGAGAGAAAGAAAACTGAAACAATAATATCAATAATAGTAAAAGTACCTTCTTATAATCACACATTTTCATATTAAACATTTTGCTTTAAACCTTTTTCCCTTTTTTAAGATACAAATTTATAAAAGAATAAAATAATACTACAATTTAGTACTTTTATTTTATAATAAATAATATCGTCATACATGTCAACTTCAAAAATTATACCATTTATCTGTATTGTTACTTTATTCATTCAATGCAAAGAACAAAACCCATCACATTTACTATCGACTCCAATTAACTGGAAAACAGAGACTTTAGAATTTCCTTTTGAGTTTGCTCCAGATCTAAAATATACAGGAATTTCGGACATCCGATTTGCTCCAGGCTGGAAAGATGCCCAATCCATGGAATACTTTTCCTATACATTTTTATGGGCTCTCAATGAAAACCCGAAACTCTCTGCAAAAAAATTAGAAACAGAAATGGTCTCTTACTTTTTTGGGTTAATGGACATGGTATCACCTGATAAACTAGATAAGCAGAAAACCAATGCTTTTTTTGAAAAAGTAGATGAACACACCTACATAGGAAAAGTACTTACTCATGATGCTTTTATCACAAAAAAGAATATCAAATTAAACCTGATAGTAACACACTCTTATTGTCCAACTATCAAAAAACACTACATAAAGTTTAATGTATCCCCCCAACATATCAATCATAAAATATGGAGTACCCTAGAACATATAACTCCCATTACCCCCTGTAAGTAAGGGAATTTACTATCATTTTATTCGTGGTTATTATCCTATCATTGTTTTTGTAAAAATGTATCATATTATACAACTATTGATATTTTGTGTATTAAGCATAAAAAGGATTGTATAGCAATACAAAGTTTGCTACTTTCGGCAATAAATTTTTGACAGACAATAAATAAGTTATAAAATCTCAACAACATGAAAAATACTGCATTGACAGAAACTCACATTGCCTTAGGTGCTAAAATGGTGCCGTTTGCAGGATATAATATGCCTGTTTCATACGAAGGTGTCAATATAGAACATGAAACTGTTCGTAATGGCGTTGGAGTTTTTGATGTGTCTCATATGGGAGAATTTTCAATTAAAGGTCCTAACGCTTTAGAACTCATTCAAAAAGTTACTTCTAATGATGCGTCTAAATTGGTCGATGGAAAAGCACAATACAGTTGCTTACCAAACGATAAAGGAGGAATTGTAGACGATCTTATTGTTTACAGAAAATCTGAAGAAGAATATTTATTAGTTGTCAATGCCTCTAATATAGAAAAAGACTGGAACTGGATTAGTCAATTTAATACAATGGGAGCAGAAATGAGTGATCTGTCGGAAGAGTACTCCTTATTAGCTATCCAAGGACCTAAAGCTGCAGAAGCAATGCAATCGTTAACTTCTGTAGATTTAACAAACATGAAATTTTACACTTTTGAAGTGAATGAATTTGCCGGAGTTAAAGATATCATCATCTCTGCAACCGGATATACAGGTAGTGGTGGTTTTGAAATTTACTGTAAAAACAAAGACGTAAAACAAGTATGGGACAAGGTATTTGAAGCGGGAGCAACATACGGTATCAAACCTATAGGATTAGCAGCAAGAGACACCTTACGTCTGGAAATGGGTTACTGCTTATATGGTAATGATATTAACGACACTACTTCTCCTTTAGAAGCTGGACTAGGATGGATTACTAAATTCTCTAAAGACTTCGTTAATTCAGAAGCTTTAGCTAAACAAAAAGAAGAAGGTGTTTCCAGAAAATTAGTAGCTTTTGAATTGGATGGAAAAGGGATTCCAAGACAAGGGTATGACATTGTTGACGCTGATGGTAGTGCTATTGGAGAGGTTACTTCTGGAACTATGTCTCCTTCTCTGGAAAAAGGAATTGGACTCGGATATGTCCCTAAATCATTATCGGCAGCAGGAAGTAAAGTAAATATTCAAATAAGAAAAAAAGTAGTTCCTGCAACGGTTGTTAAACTTCCTTTTTACAAAGGCTAATTAACAAATTCTTGTTATAAATATAATCGTATTTTAGTAAGTTTCGAGAAGAAAGAAGCATATTCAGTATTCTCGAAACTTCTTTTTTGTTATTAAATCTAATATTTTTGAAACGTATTCTTATTATAGGAGGTAGTGGTTTTATAGGCAATGCTTTATACAAAGAGCTCTGTCCATATTATGATACATATGCTACTTATTGTACAGATAATAGTTTCTATGATAAGAATCAAAAATTTTTTCAGCTAGACATAGAAAAAGAGGATATTACAATCCTGCTTGATAGCCTTAAACCTACAGTGCTTATATCTGCCATCAGAGGAAATTTCAATTCACTCTGGGAAACTCACTTAAAAATTCTCTTTTGGCTTCAAAAAAACAATTGCAAATTTATCTTTCTATCGAGTGCTAATGTCTTTGACTCTTTTACGAATTATCCTTCTTATGAGTTTGATAAAACATTGAGTGACAGCATTTATGGGCGTTATAAAATAAAAGTAGAAAATGCCATCATGCGATTGCCTAATAATATTCATACAATTGTACGGATCCCTATGATTTTCGGAGCTGGGAGCCCTAGAATAGAACTATTAAAACAGCAACATGAGTTTAATGTTCCTATTGAAGTTTTTCCTAATGTAATTATCAATGCTACCTCAATTAATAAACTCACGCAACAACTCCACTATATAATAAACAGAAACAAAAAAGGAATATTCCACCTGGGTAGTAAGGACCTTACCTATCATTATGATCTGATTAAAGAAATTTGTGATTTTCTCGGATTAAATACCCCTGTTTTCAAGCAAGTATTTGATTCAAATGATGATCGATACCTGGCTGTACTTCCTAAAGATAACATGCTTCCTAAAAACCTGATCAACACGATTCAGCAAGTTATAAATGCTTCGCTTTTGAAATAAATAATTCGTATCTTTATAGTACTTTTACACAGATAGAATATGGCTATTCCAAACGATAAAAAAATTATACTTTTTGACGGGGTTTGTAACCTTTGTAATAATGCGGTAAATTTTATCATTAAGCATGATAAAAATGATATGTTTAGATATGCATCGCTACAAAGTGATATAGGAATTCAGTTAGCCAAAGAGCGTAATATCGATGCCACTAAACTGGATTCTATTCTTCTTATTGATCCCGGAGTGGCTTATTATCATAAATCTTCTGCTGCACTTCATATTGCTAAACATTTATCCGGAGCATATCCATTAATCTACGCTGGTATTATTTTACCGAAGTTTTTTAGAGATTGGATGTATGATTTGATTGCTAAAAACAGGTATAAGTGGTTTGGAAAGAAAAATTCTTGTATGATACCTACGCCGCAGTTAAAGGCATTATTTATAGACAATTAAAAAGGAAAGATTGGTTGGTTATAAGACGGTTGTGCTAAAATTGTCTACTTAGCTTTCTTCTGCATCAATGGTTTCTATTTTATTTACTTGTTGCTCTCCCGATTTTACTTGATACTTTTTTCGCAATTTCTCTGATTCGGTATTTATCTTATTGACATTATCTATATGTACTACACTGAGGCAGATAACTGCTACTGTCAGTAACACTAAGGGTAAAAATAGTCTTTTCATGGTTTTATGTTTAAGAGTCTGTAAATCTTTATTCAAAAGTATGCTAATTTATACCGCAAGTTAAGGGGAGTTGGACTAAAATAAAATAGGGGTTTTCCCCCTTTTTTCAATTGATTTTCTGTAAGAAACCGTAAAAAACACCTTTTTAAACATCTTTACATACAGATTATCAACTATTTAAGATCAAGAAAAAACGTTTTTATAATACACAAATAATTTTCTTTAAGAAATGTTTATCACCCCGCTCAAAAAAAGCTTCTGAATAATTCCAGAAGCTTTTTTATATGCTTTTTTACTATAACTCATAATTCCTTATTCATACTTAATTATAAGCACTCATAAAAAGTTAGGTCAACGTTTATTTACTATTTATACATATTCATTAATATCCTCATCTCCATTAAAAACACTAATAATTAATAAAATTGAAAAAAGAATTAAAAAAACTAAATAAGAGTCTCTCATTTCAAAACATTTTTACTTTAACTCCAGCCGAGATATGATCTTTATAGAAACTCTCTCGAACGTAAAATTCATTTCATAATAGAATACCTCCCGTATTTCCACTGAGGCAATTTACTATTAGATTCAAATGTTTCGAATGCGTTGCGTCAAATTATCAATTATTTTTCCTGGTAATTATCATCCCAATTTTTGACATTGGGTTCGCCTAATTTCCCTACTGATTTTGCGACTATCATAGATACAGCAGCATCTCCTGTAACATTAACAGTTGTCCTGCACATATCCAAAGGACGATCTACAGCAAAAATCAATGCTAAACCTGCTTCCGGGATTCCTGCTTGTGCCAATACTATCACTAACATAACCATTCCTGCTCCTGGTACAGCGGCAGAACCGATAGATGCTAATGTTGCTGTGGCAATAATTCCCAGTTGTGTAGTAAATGATAAATCCATTCCGAAGGCCTGTGCTATAAAAACTGCTGCTACAGCCTGATATAAACTTGTCCCATCCATATTGATAGTTGCTCCGATTGGCAGGACAAAACTAGTCACCTCTTTTTCTACTCCCAGGTGCTCTTCTACCCGTTCCATTGTCACAGGCAATGTAGCTGCACTGGAGCTAGTCGAAAAGGCTAATAACTGGGCTGGAGAGATTCCATTAATAAAAGAAATCGGAGGTCTTTTAGTAACTACCCATACAAAAAAGATATATACCCCAATCATCAATAACAAACCAACGACAACACATATTGCATAGAGTGCTAGTGCTTTAAACAAATCTGTACTGGGAGATTCGACAACAAGTGCTGCTAAAAGAGCAAAAACTCCATAAGGTGCGACCAACATAATCAAATCAATCATTTTGAGAATCACTTCATTAAAGCCATCAAAAAATGCTTTGACAGGTCGTGCTTTTTCTTCTGGTATCAGAATTAATCCAATCCCAAAAAAGATAGCAAAGAAAATCACCTGAAGCATATTTCTATTGTCTCCGGATGCTTTTATTATATTATCAGGTACTAAATCTATCAATGCTTGTAGAGGACCTGCACTTTTTTGTTTTTCTGCTGCGGCTATTTTACTCCCTGCATCCCCTTTATAACTTTCGATCAACTGATTTCTTGTTTGATCTGTAATCGTATTTCCAGGTTTCACTATATTAACAACTAACAATCCGATACTAACCGCAATAATGGTTGTCATAATATAGGTTCCGATTGTCCTCCCTCCCATTTTAGATAATTTAGAGATATCTTTAAGATCAGAAACTCCTTTAATCAATGAGGCTAAAATAAGAGGAACCGCTATCAATTTTAGTGCATTTATAAAAATGGTACCAAAGGGTTTTATCCAATCTTTAATAATGTCCGCTCCCCAACTATATCTGGATAATAGAATAGCAAATAAAACTCCCGAAGCCATTCCTATTAAAATCTGCCAATGTAATGCCAGTTTTTTCATATAATTTTGTTATCGATTTATTATTTTTTTGTAAAAACAGCGTTCAAGATATAAATTAAAAAACAAAAGCGGTAACCTTTTTTTAAGATTACCGCAATATTCTATTATTAGGATTATTTCTTATTTTTTTGCTGCTCTGTTAATCAACCAATAATCAACCAATACCAAAGCTGCCATAGCTTCTACAATCGGAACTGCTCTGGGAACCACACAGGGATCATGTCTTCCTTTTCCTTGCATAGTGACAATATTCCCTTCTTTATCGATTGTTTTCTGATCTTGCATAATAGTCGCCACAGGTTTAAACGCTACATTAAAATAGATGTCCATGCCGTTAGAGATCCCACCTTGAATTCCTCCAGAGAGATTTGTTTTAGTGGATCCATCTTCATTAAAAAGGTCGTTATGTTGGCTTCCTTTTAGTTTAGCTCCTTCAAAACCACTTCCATATTCAAACCCCTTTACTGCATTAATCGATAACATTGCTTTCCCTAAGGCTGCATGCAACCTGTCAAATACCGGTTCTCCTAACCCTATTGGCACCCCAGAAATAACACAACTAACCACACCCCCTACAGTATCTCCTTCTTTTCTGATTTGTTTAATATACTGCTCCATTTCTGCAGCTTTTTCTACATCTGGACAACGAACAATGTTACTTTCTGTTAATGATAAATCTAATGTTGTATAGTCTTTATCGATATCAATATTTCCAACTCGACTCACATATGCATTAAATTTTAGATTTGTTAGCACCTGTTTGGCAATTGCTCCTGCAACCACTCTACATGCTGTTTCCCTGGCAGAAGAACGTCCCCCTCCTCTATAGTCGCGTATTCCGTATTTTTTATCATAGGTATAGTCTGCATGAGAAGGCCTGAAAGAATCTTTTATATGAGAATAATCTTTTGATTTTTGGTTTGCATTTTTTATCACAAATCCAATAGGTGTACCTGTAGTAATTCCTTCAAAAATTCCTGAATAAAATTCTACCGTATCAGGTTCTTTTCTCTGAGTCACAATTGCGGATTGCCCAGGTTTTCTCCTATCTAATTCTGCTTGTATGAATTCTAAGTCTATAGAAACTCCTGCCGGGCAACCATCGATTATCCCTCCTATTGCAATTCCATGAGATTCTCCAAAAGTAGTTACCTTAAACAAGGTTCCAAAAGTGTTTCCTGCCATTACTAACAATTTTTAACAAATGTAAATGTAATCTATAAAAACTACACTCTTATTATGGATAAATCACCCTTTAATTAGAAAATTTATGGTTTTAAAAATAACTACCTGTTTTCTTTTATAATTCATTGCTCTGATGTACTGTTTATTACAAAAAAATCAATGATTTTTTATTCGAACTATCATATTACTTCTTCCCTGTGTACAAATAACATTCTGAAGGTCTGACCATCTGCATTCATCAAAATATTAATATCACCCTAACAATATCCTTATATTTTGGTAATCTGTTTTTAAGGTATGCTCACGTACTTTGCTCTGTATGAAAAAACGTCACGTCGAACTCGTAATTATTTCAGATGTACATCTCGGTACCTTTGGATGCCAAGCGAAGGAACTTCTCAATTACCTAAATACCATTCAGCCAAAAACACTTATACTAAATGGGGATATTATAGATATATGGCAGTTTAGAAAACGTTATTTCCCTAAACAACATCTCAAGGTTATAAAAAAGATAATCACTTTAGCGTCAAAAGGTACTGAAGTAATCTATGTTACAGGCAACCATGATGAAATGCTTCGAAAGTTTAGTGATGTCCAAATGGGAGATTTTAAACTTGTAGATAAATTAGTCTTGGAGCTGGATGACAAAAAAGCATGGATTTTTCACGGAGATGTTTTTGATGCTTCTATTCAAAACGCAAAATGGCTTGCTAAACTGGGTGGATGGGGATATGACATACTTATTCTTATGAATCAATCCATAAATTGGTTTTTGGTAAAAATGGGAAAAGAAAAGTTTTCCCTCTCTAAAAAAATAAAAAATAGTGTAAAAAAAGCAATCAAATATATTAATGATTTTGAGCAAGTTGCTGCAGAATTAGCTATTGATAATCAGTACCATTTTGTCATTTGCGGACATATTCATCAACCACAAATGAAAGAATACAGAACTAAAAATGGTTCCTGTATTTATCTGAATTCCGGGGATTGGGTAGAAAATCTCACTGCATTAGAATACGACAATAAAACCTGGAATTTAGTCCATTATCAAAAAGAAAAAATAGAACCGCTTGTCGAAGAAGAAAAAGAGGAAGAGTTTCTACAAGAGAAGGAAAAACTTAAAGCTTCATTTGCTTTGGAGTACAAAATGTTAGAGTCATTTATTTCTTCAAAATAAAGTAAACATAAAACAGGCATTTATTTTCTTTATAAAAAAACAAATACCTGTTGTTGTTTTTAGTACTATAAAAAGAGTACTGAATATACGAAAAAAAATAATTTTATTCTTAATTAGAGATTGACAAACCAGAGACATTTCCATTATTACTATAAAAAGAAGAGTCAAGGTACAAATCTCCTGAAGCACTAATAGATGATGTATAAAAAACAGTTCCATTCTTGGCATAAGTAACTAATCCACTACATGCTACGTATATTTCAAAATTATCTCCTGCTACATAGGTTGTAAAATTCCCTCTATAAGCTCCATTCTCATAAACATAAACCCTGCTATTTGCAACTAAATAAATAGCATAATCTATTGTATTATAGGACGCATTTGTAGCCGGGTCACTATTTAATCCTATCATTCGATATCGATTACTGGGACCTGAAACAAAATTAAGATGTCCTTCTCCTCCTGCCGGGATAGAATGAACCGTAGAATATCCCTGCTGGTTCCATCCAGCACTTACAACTCTATCTAATACACCTCCTGTATATGACATTTGGTTGGACAATGTGATATCCCCTGCAGCAAATACATTCGTAACTAATGCTGTTTTGACACTAAATCCGTTCGTCAATGTGCCTGTTCCTGCATTTGTAGTCACCTGAATATCAAAATCTCCTGTCGTTGCTCCTGAAGTAACATTGGCAGTAATTTGATTAATACTATTGACCGTTACAGAATTTACTGTTTGTCCAACGATCGTTACCGAAGCACTCCCATCAAAGTAATCTCCCTGAATAATAACATCTCTGGTTTCATTAGGTTCGAACTTATTGGAACATCCTCCTGTCGCTGATGATTGAGATACAATAGGAACATTTCCTATATAGGCAAAGGTGATTGTCACATCTGGATCAACACCATTAGAAAATGTATAAGTTCCATCTGCATTTTCGGTCAAAGTTGCCGGAACTGACCGAATTCTATAAGGATCTGCAGTAGTTCCCGAACCGGTAATTACTATATTATCATCTGCGACTACTTTTGTCTCATCTCCTCTATTAATCGGTACCCAAGAACTTCCATCATACTCATACATCATTTTATCATCTTGGTTATACACCAGTGATCCTTCCTTCGGAGTAGTCACAGTAGTCATTTCTACCGAAGAAACACTTGGCAGTACAAATAAAGCATCTGCATCAACCTGAGCAGTAATCTGACTTAGATACAAAACAAGAGAAAAAAGGCATATGGTTCTTTTCATAGTTGATAGTTTTGGGATATGTAAGAAAAGAGGAATTATTCAAATGAGTTACGTATAATACACTTTCAGAAACAATCAAAAAATCAGATCGTTATACAAGTAACTTTATAAAAATAAACCACTATTCTTCTAACGGTATTTTACCGAAAAGAATACTGATTTATAAGATAACCTATTCGATAAATAAAACCAGATGCAATATAACACTTTTCATTATTTAATCGATAAAACACCAAAAAATATAGACGAAAAACACATTTTAACAAAATATCTATGTTTTTTATCTATAATTAACAAAGAGATAACAATTAAAGTAAAGCTCTCCTAAGAATCGTAACCGGGTGCAATGCTTCTTTATTGGTTCCATCTTTAATTTGATGTCTACAACTAGTTCCTACTGCTGCAATAATAGTGTCTTTTTCTGTTTTTCTAATTGCAGGAAATAATACTTGTTCTCCTACCTGCATACTTAGCGTATAATGTTCTTTTTCATACCCAAATGATCCTGCCATTCCACAACATCCGGAAGGAATCACTGTCACTTTATAATTTTTAGGAATATTCAATAAGCTAAAGCTGGATAACACATTGGACAATGCTTTTTGATGACAATGCCCATGTAACTTAATCACTTCTTTTTTGGTAGTGAACTGCGTATTTTTAATGTATCCATTATTTATTTCCGATGAGATAAATTCATCAATAGTCCTCACATTCTTCGCTAGTGTTTCTGCTTTATCTTTATCATCTGCTAATCGTAGATATTCATCCCTAAAACTCAATATCGCTGAAGGTTCAATTCCTATTAAAGGGCTATCTTCTGTTACCAAATCAGAAAATAGTTCAATATTGTGATTTGCTATTTTTTTGGCCTGCTTTAACAATCCTTTTGAGATAAAAGAACGTCCGCTTTCTTTATGATCTACCACTGTTACTTTATACCCCAATTGCGTCAGTAATTCAATTGCATCAATTCCGATTTGTGCATCTAACTGATCTATAAATTCATCCAAAAACAGGAATATATTTCTTTTCTCCTTAGCAGGTTGTAATGAAGACAAATTCTCTTTACACCACTGTTTTACTGTTTTTTTACTGAGTAAAGGAAGTGATCTGGCTGAAGCAACTCCCATTACATTTTTAAGGATTCCAGCAGTAATCTTATTAGAAAAAAAGAAATTCGTTAATCCCGGAAGAATCCTTCCTATGGTATTTAACTGATTGTTATAAGCGAATAATTTCGTTCTTATTGATGTTCCGTGTTCCTGTTGATATTGATATAAAAATTCTGCTTTAAAAGCCGCTATATCCACATTAGAGGGGCACTCACTGGCACAGCCTTTACAGCTCAAACACAGGTCAAATACTTCTTTTAACTCTTCATGATCAAATGCATTTGGTTTCTGACTATTGGTTAAAATTTCTCTTAATGTATTAGCTCTCCCTCTCGTCGTATCTTTTTCTTCCTTAGTAGCTTTATAACTTGGACACATCGTCCCTCCTGCTTCTACTGATTTTCTACAATCTCCACTTCCATTACACTTTTCTGCTGCCCTCAAAATCCCTAATGAATCTGTAAAATCCAATAAAGTTGTTATTTCAGGTTCTTTTCGGTCAACTTCATAACGCAATTTTTCATCCATCGGATAAGCATTGACAATTTTTCCTGGATTAAAAATTGAATGGGGATCAAATGTCTTTTTTATTCTTTGTAAAATTTGAAAATTATCTTCTCCTATCATAAACGGGATATAAGCTGCTCTTACAATTCCATCACCGTGTTCTCCACTCATAGAACCTCCATATTTTTTTACTAAAGCAGCAACATCATCTGTTATTTTTTTAAAAAGAACAACATCCTCCTTTTTTTTCAAATCAAGTATCGGTCGCAGGTGTAATTCTCCTGCTCCTGCATGTGCATAATAAACTGCTTCCTGACCATAGGATTTCATCAATTTGGTAAAATCCAAAATATAATCCGATAGGTCTGATAAGGTTACTGCTGTATCTTCTATACAGGCAACTGCTTTTTTGTCTCCAACAATGTTTCCCAAAAGCCCTAAACCTGCTTTTCTCAACTCCAATGCCTGATCTATTTCTTTGTTATACAAAATAGGGTTTGCATAACTTAATCCAGACATTTCCAGTGTCGTTAGCAGTGCCCTCTTTTGCTCTTCTAATAGATCATCATTATCAGAACGCAATTCTAACATTAAAATAGCTTTAGGGTCGTCTTCTATAAAGAAACGATTTTTTACCTGTTCCTTATTATTCTTTGTACAATCTAAAATTGTCTTATCCATCATCTCACAGGTAAATAACGGATGCTTCATTACAGGAGCTACTGCCTGTAAACAATCTTCTATTGTCCTAAAATGAGCGGCAATCATCAAAGAATTTACAGGGGGTAACTCATCCAGTTGCAATGTAATTTCTGTTGTAAAAGCCAGAGTTCCTTCACTCCCGGATAATAACTTACACATATTAAAAAGAGTATCTTCCTCTTCTTTAAAAACTTCCGAATCGATTATTTCATCTATAGCATATCCGGTACTTCTCCGGTGAATTTCTTTTTTAGGAAAACCTTCTGCTATCTGTGCTTGTACTCTTTGTGGTATTAATTCGTGATATAAATGATCATAGATTTTCCCTTCCAGAGAATCTAAAGTCCGTTTTGCATGAAATGTTTCTTTGGTTATAGATGAAAAGGTTACTTCCTCTGTATTAGATAAAATAGCTTTTATCTCAACTACCTTATCCCTAGTAACTCCATATTGAATAGAAGTGGTTCCACTACTATTATTACCTACCATTCCTCCAATCATACAGCGATTGGAAGTAGAAGTGTTTGGACCAAAAAAAAGACCAAATGGCTTTAGAAACCTATTGAGATCATCCCTGATAACTCCAGGCTGTACGATTACTTGCTTTTTGTCTGTATCAACTGCTATAATCTCTGTAAAGTATCTGGACACATCTACTACAATCCCTTCTCCTACACACTGCCCCGCCAGAGATGTTCCTGCTGTTCGGGGAATCACTCCTACTTTATATGTGGTTGCAAAAGAAATAATCGCTTGTATATCTTCAGTATCTTTGGGATAGACAACTGCGGCAGGAATTCTCCTATATACTGATGCATCTGTAGCATACAAGGTTCTTGTCAGACTATCCGTATGTAGTTCTCCTTTAAGAGATTTTTGAAGTTCTGACCATTTTTGATCTTTATTCATTCGCTGCATTCTTTGTTAGGTAATCCAATGGAATTGGTCTTTTAAAATTTGTATCAAAACAAATAAAACTATCTGTTCCTGCCACACCATCAATTTTGTGAATTTGTTCGTAAAGAATCTTTCTCAAATGCTGATTGTCATATGCAAAAACTAATATAAAAATAGCATAATAACCGGAAACATAATTACACTCTAATACCTGAGGAATTTCCTGCAAGCCTTTGACAACCTCTTCTGCATACCTCGCTTCTCTTAATCGAATCCCTACATATGATTTTGTTTTGAACCCTATTTGCTTTTCATCAACCACAAATTCAGCCTTTTGGATAACCCCCTGTTGCTTTAATTTCCTAATTCGCTGATGAACCAATGAATTGGATATCTTTAGTTCTTCCGCTATTTGAGAAAAAGGTTTTCTCGCATCTTCCCTGATCTGAAGCAATATTTGTTGATCAACGTAATCAAAATGATTCATAAACTCTCTCTTTTTAGATGTTTTTATTTCAAAAACATTATTATTATTTCACCTTAAATTATTTTGACATAAAACAATCGATAAATCAATTAAAGTGATTCAATATTCATGTTTGAATGGTCAAAACTAGTAATTTTGTTCTAAACATAAAAACAATTCTATTATGGCCTCTTCTGTTTTTTTTGAAGAACTTTGGAAACAATACTCTGATAAAACTCCTTCTGCTCAAAAAGTAAAAACACTTTTTGAAAAGCAAGGGAATATGGTATATAATGATCATATAGCTATTAGAACTTTTGATGATCCTCGTGTAAATATAGACGTTTTGGCTAAGCCTTTTTTAGCTATGGGATACGAACCTAAAGGAGAATATCATTTTGAAGCTAAAAAATTATTCGCTAAACATTTCGAGCATACAACTGATCCTAATGCCCCTAAAATTTTTATCAGTCAGCTAAAAACAAATGAATTTTCAGAGCAATTACAGACTACAGTAAAACAATTATTGGACACAGTAACTCCTGATGTATTTACAGAAGACAACCTGATTCTCAAAGGGCGTATCTGGTCTACCCCATCATTTTCTATTTATGAGGAGCTTAAGAAAGAATCAGAATATGCAGCATGGATGTATGTAAATGGTTTTTGCTCTAATCATTTCACAGTAGATGTCAATAAATTAGCCACTTTTGATTCATTAGAAGCGGTAAATACTTTTCTCAAAGAAAATGGTTTCAAAATGAATACCTCAGGTGGAGAGATAAAAGGAAGCGCAGCTCAATTACTGGAACAATCAAGTATTCTAGCAGATATTGTAGAAGTCGCTTTTATAGAAGGTCCCCAAAAAATCACTTCTTGTTATTATGAGTTTGCTTATCGTTATAAAGATTCGAATAACGAATTATTTACTGGTTTTATCGCTAATTCGGCTGATAAAATCTTCGAAAGTACTGATATGAAGCTTCAAACATCTTAAAATTTCTTTTTTAACATAAAAAAACATCTTTTTTTACATTAAAAACAACACTGTAGCGTTATATCTGAAGACACTATTAATTCAGTTTATGGCGCTACGCTTTTTATACTCTTTTTTTGCACTGTTTAGTGCCACGGTTATATACGCTCAAAACATTCCTAATCACAGTCTTGGTATTCGGTTAAGTGGAGGTACTGATCTCTGGACAGAAGTGTCCTACCAAAAATCTACAACACAAAGCAATCGAATTCAGGCAGACATAGGGATTCAGAACAAGAATGCATTTGATACATTCAAACTCAATGGTACATATCATTGGATATTTAATTTACCTAACAATTTTGCCTGGTATGTTGGTCCCGGAGCCGGAATCACTTTTGTCGATCATTCTGTGTTAGATATTGACACGGACGTTTTTCTTTTTTTTAATGGGGATCTTGGAATAGAGTATTACTTTGATTTCCCTATACAATTAGCCGCTAATTTTAAACCTGAAATTTACTTTAAAGAATATGATCATGACAATATCATTTTCAATATCGGACTGAGTGTTCGATATGTTTTCTAATATCTCAATAAACTATTTTCAATCAATTAAAAAATTATGAAAAAAATTCTTTTCGTACTGTCACTATGTGCTTTATTTAATTACTCATCAGCACAGCATATTGCTCAAAATGCAATAGGTATAAGACTTAGTGATAGTTTTCTTGGAGATGAAGGGTTTGGTCCTGAAATTACCTATCAGAAAAAGGTAGTTAGTGAGCAAAATCGCATTGATCTTCATATGAGTTTACGAACAAATTCCTGGGTAAGCACTTTTAGAACAGGAGGGTACTTTCACTGGTCTTATCAACTTGTTGATAAATTAAGCTGGTATGTAGGTCCCGGGGCAGGAATAGGACTTATCGATTTTAAAGACCGTTATTACAATGGTACATACAGAGATGGAGATAATAGTCGTTTTTTCCTGTATATCGGAGGAGATATAGGGTTGGATTATACATTCGACTTTCCTCTTCAAATTTCTGTTGGATTACGTCCTACCTTAGATATTCATGATATCGAAAGCAGATGGGGGTATGATGTAGACAATCATATTTTTAATTTTGGGGTAGCTGCCAGGTATATTTTTTGATAAAAAACAAAAGAAGACCTTGTGTATAAACAAGGTCTCTTTTGACTAATGGTATATTTTTTATACTTCTTCTAAAATACTCTCATACAAAGATATATAGACCGGTACAATTTCATTAATATCGAATTTCAATGCCTGATTAAACGCATTTTCTTTAAATTTTTCCAATACTACATCATCTCTGAGAATACGAATAGCATTTTGCGACATCTCTTCCACATTTCCCACATCGCTCAAGTACCCTGAAAACCCTTGTACATTTACCTCAGGTATTCCTCCTGTATTACTAGAAATCACAGGAACTTTATTAACCATTGCCTCTAAAGCTGCTAATCCAAAACTTTCTCTTTCTGATGGCAATAAGAAGAGATCCGAAAAGCATAAAATCTTATCTATTTCATCACTATTCCCTAAGAAAATTACTTTGTCTTTTATTCCTAATTTTCTACATAGTTGCTCTGCTCCTAATCGCTCTGGACCATCTCCTACCATCAACAGCTTAGCAGGCATTTCTTTCTGTACATTATAGAATATCGATACCACATCATTGATGCGTTTTACTGGTCTAAAGTTACTAATATGAGTAACTATTCGCTCATTTTCTGTAGCCATGAGCTCTCTCTGGCAATCTGTAAAACTGGTTTTCTGAGTAGTAGAATCTATAAAATTAGGAACTACTTTGATTTTCTTGGTAATATCAAACAATCGCAATGTATCTTCTTTCAGGCTCTCAGACACAGAAGTGACTACATCACTATTATTAATACTAAATGTAACTGCCGGTTTATAAAAAGGATGATTTCCAACCAGGGTTATATCTGTTCCATGCAATGTGGTAACCATAGGAATATGAATCCCTTCTTCCTCTAACATTTTTTTGGCCATATATCCTGCATATGCATGCGGAATTGCATAATGAACATGTAATAAATCAATATTATACTTTTTTATAGTTCCTAGCAACTTACTAGATAATGCCAGTTCATAAGGTTGGTAATGAAATAACGGGTATTCCTGAATAGTAACCTCATGAAAATGAATGTTGGGGCTTAATAAATTGAGTCGTACTGGTTGTTTATATGTGATAAAATGAACTTCATGATTGAGTTTTGCCAAAGCAATTCCCAATTCAGTAGCTACTACCCCACTTCCTCCAAAAGTAGGGTAACATACGATAGCTATTTTCATATAGTGATTTTCTTTTGGACACAAGGTACAAGAAAATTAGGATAGCATTTTGTTAAAAAAATTAAAATTTATCAATGATCTATTAAAGAAAAGTGAATTTTCAAAGTAATTTTAATCATATCATCAATTTTCAAAACCATTTAAAATAATACTCTTAGCATCTTTAACAAAGTTTCGTCCTATTGGTAACATTTTATCACTTATCTGTATACAGTTTCCATCTACTACTTTTACTTTATTTAAGGCAATTGTATAGGAACGATGAATACGGATAAATAAGTGTTTCGGTAATAATTTGGTTATTGCAGAAAGGTTGAAATGTGTAATATAATCTTCATAAATCGTCTTTATAGAAACATAATCTTTCAGGCTTTCTACGTATAAGATATCATCAAAGTATATCTTCACCATTTTCTTATTTACTTTTACAAAAATATAGCTTTCTCTTCTTTTAGTTGATTCCTCTGAAGTTAATGTAGATTTTCCTCCCTCGCTCTCTAATTTATCATTAATAATTCTCGTTACCTTATGAACAGCTTTCATCAGTCTCTTAAAAGAAATTGGTTTTACCAAATAATCAACCACGTCCAGCTCAAAACTCTCAACTGCGTACTCTCTATACGCAGTAGTGACAATAATCATTGGAGGATCTTTTAAGTTCCTAATAAATTCAATACCATTAATTTTAGGCATATTAATATCCATAAATACCAAATCAATCGTATTCTGCGCTAGCAGGTTAAACGCTTCGACAGCATTATTACATGTAAATAACACTTCAAAATTATCAAAGCTTTCCAAATGCTTCTTAATAACATTAATGGCAAGCGGTTCATCGTCTATAATTAAACACTTGACTTTCATTCGAGGGGGATTTTTAAAGTTATAGCATAGTTAGATTCATCCTCATTTACTACAAATTCATAATTTTCATCAAACAACAATCCTAATCTACGTCTCATGTTTTTTAACCCTAATCCTTGGGATTTATTGTCTTTTACTTCTTCTTTATTACATTTTTTTTTGTTTTTAGTTTTAAAAATTAACCAAGAATCGTCAATTTCTAGCCCAAAATATAGCCAAACTTTTTCTAATTCGTAATAAGTACCGTGTTTAAATGCATTTTCGATAAATTGCAATAAAAGCAAGGGAGGAATCTTATAGCTCTCCATTTGATTAGACATAGCGAACTCCACCTCTACCCGTTCTCCAAATCTCAAACGTTCTAAATCGATATAATTACGTATATATTTCACTTCTTCAATTAATGGAACTTTCTTTTTATTACCCTGATAAATTACATAGCTCATAAATTCCGACAGTTTTATAACTGTATCAGGAGCTTCATCTGATTTTTCCAGAATTAGAGAATACAAATTATTCAACGTATTAAAGAAGAAATGAGGTTTTAATTGCGATTTCAACATCGACAATTCATTTTCCAAATTGTGATTCTCTATTTCCTTGGTTCGCTTAAGGTTTCTAACATAATCAATGGTCATTTTAATAGCAGTAGTAAAGCCTATTACATATATCTGCCCAATATATGCAGAAAGAACATAGTTTTTATCAAAGATAGAAACCCCCTGTCTACCTGATTCTTTCCATATATGAGTAGTAACTAATTCATAGGTCAGTACGATCCGCAATAGCGTCATAATCAATATCGCTGTCAGCAATACAAAAACGTATTGCCAATACCTATTGGGTATCAACCTTGGTAGCAAATAATACAAGTTAAAATACACTAAAATAATGTGAACTGCAAATTCGACCAAGTTAGAATTAAACGAATACAGATAATCGTCAAAATAGCTACCCCACCTTAATGTATTTAAACTGAAATAGATAAACCAAAACAGGCTATGATATAAAAATTCTTTTCTACTCTTATTTATTACCACGTATATATTTATAAATGAACTTATTGTACAATAAAAGATTACATAATTTGATGCCAAAACTTACAACTATTTAAACTTGACTTTACATTTTTTTAGCTAAAACGCAAAAAACTATATACCAACAACGTAAAAACCAGACTCCTACATTTTTTCGGCATTATTTACTAAAAAGCTACAACTTCATACCATTTAGCTAATTAGTTTCTGAAAACTAGATCTTCTTAATAATTTAGTAACATTGACGTTATATCTAATAATTAACTATTTAACACGAATTCAATTTTTTAATTTAAACAATGTAATTATGAAAAAACTATTGCACATAATTAAAAGGGGGCTTTATCTAAAGTCATCTTTTAGAATGCTACTGTTTTTACTTTACACGTCAGTATTGACTTTCCCCTTATCAGCGCAAGTAAATACTGGTGGTAATGCAAACACTTCCAATCATCAAAAACAGATCATCGGATATATTACGAATTGGGATGCTTGGAAAAACACTAAAGCCGGAGTGCCCGGAGCTGGAGCGTTAACACACTTGAATATTGACTATTCAAAATACACCATTCTCAACTATTCCTTCTTTGGAGTAGCTAGTGATGGTTCACTACACAGTGGAGACCACAGAAATAAAGCAATACATCAGGATGGGGTTTCTCAAGAACCTAATGATATCTTTTTTACTGATATATACAGTAGCTGGGATATGCATATTCTTTTTGGAGAAATCGATCCGATACAACACATAAATGAAGATGCTAAAAGACGTGCAGAAGCTCAAGGGTTCCAAGTAACTCTTGAAGGCAATAGCTGGACACATCCTACATGGGGATTAAGTGGTAAATTGCCATTACCACTGCACAAAGAAACAGGAGCTCCTGGTCTTATTGAACTAGCACACCAAAAAGGTGTAAAAGTAATGGCATCTATCGGTGGATGGAGTATGTGTAAACACTTTCCTGAAATGGCTGCTGATCCTGTAAAAAAGGCAAAATTCATTGAAGACTGTAAGAAACTAATCGCTACAGGTTTTGATGGAATAGACCTTGACTGGGAATACCCAGGTCCTTTTCCTGGAATGAATTTTACCGGTACAGAAGCAGATTACAAAAATTTCGAAAACTTAGTAAAAGATATCAGAGCTGCTATTGGTCCTGATAAATTGATTACTGCTGCTATGTCTGCAGATCCGAGAAAACTAGAAGGTTTTGACTGGACTGCTTTGGCTAATAACATGGATTATTTTAATATGATGACCTACGACTTTAACGGAGGATGGTCTACAATTGCAGGACACAATGCTCCTGTATATCCATATAGTGGCGCTGAAGTTTCTTTTTTTAACTGGCAATCTACCTTACAAAAATTAACGGAACTAGGTGTACCAAAAGCTCAAATCTGTTTTGGAGCACCATTTTACGGTAGAGGGGTTATCACAGAAGGGACAGCCGATCTAAATGTAAAAACTGTAAAAAGATCTGAAACAGTTCAACCTGACGGTCCTATTTCTACAGCTGCTGATTATACCAACTGGCCTAAAGAAGTATATGACGGAACTCCTAATTACTTTTTTATCAAACAAAAAGCGCTAAACCCTAATAGTGGATGGACTAGAAAATGGGATAATGAAGCCAAAGTTCCTTATTTAGTAAATGGAAAATATTTCTTAAGCTATGACGATGAAGAATCTATCGGAATTAAAGCTCAATTTATTAATGACGAAGGTCTGGGTGGTACAATTATATGGACTGTATATGGAGATTTAGAGTTTGGAGGTAGTGTAACTTCATTCGGAACTAAACTAAAAAGATGGTCTGATGTAAAATCTCCGTTAGTAAATAAAATCAATGAAGTATTTGCTAATGGAAGTAATCCTAATGATAACACTCCTCCTACTGTTTCTATTACCTCTCCTGCCAATGGAAGTAGTTTTACTGCAGGAACAACTATTACACTTCAGGCTGATGCTTCCGATAGAGACGGAACAGTATCCAAAGTAGAATTCTATAATGGTACTACTAAATTAGGAGAAGACACAACAAGTCCTTATACGTTTGTCTGGAATGCTCCTGCTGTTGGAGATTACACCCTTACTGCAAAGGCAACTGATAATAAAAATGCCACCACTACCTCTACGGCTGTAACAGTAAAAATCGTAAAAGATAGCGGATGTTCTAACAATAGTAATTTCAAAATAGTAGGATACATGCCAAGTTGGTCTGGCAGTGTTCAGGCAATCCAGTATGACAAGGTAACTCATCTTAATTATTCTTTCCTATTACCTAATAGTGACGGAAGCCTACAAGCGATAGAAAATCCACAAAAACTACAAGAAATGGTACGATTGGCTCATGCCAAAAATGTAAAAGTGTGTATTGCTATCGGTGGATGGAATGGTGGTAATGATTCTGCATTTACAAATCTTGCCGCGAATGTTACTACAAGAACTGCATTTATCAATAATGTAATGGACTTTGTTGCTCAATACAATCTTGATGGTGTTGATATGGATTGGGAATATCCAAGAGAAGGAAACGAACCTCAGCACTTTGCATTACTAATGAACGAACTAGGACAAAAATTACGTGCACAAGGAAAATTACTAACTGCAGCTGTAGTTTCATTAGGGTATAATGCTGATGGAATATTGACAGAAGTATTTAATGATGTTGATTTTTTAAATCTCATGGCATATGACGCTAGTGGTAATGACCACTCTCCATATAGCTATGCAGTTAGCTCACTGGATTACTGGCTGGGAAGAGGACTTCCTAAATCTAAAGCCGTTTTAGGAGTTCCTTTTTACGGAAGAAACCCGTACAAAGCGTATAACACTCTATTAGCCGAAGGTGCTAATCCGGATGCAGATGTATTTAACAACATCTACTATAACGGAAGAGTAACCATGAAAAAGAAAACGCAATTAGCGATGGAAAGAGCTTCAGGAATCATGATTTGGGAGTTATCAATGGATGCTACCGGAAACAATTCCTTATTAAATGTAATAAAGACTACCTCTGGAGACCCTTGTAATCCAGATTTGATAGCTCCAGTAGTAAATATAACTGCTCCAGCGAACAATACCTCTGTAAAAGTAGGAACCGAAGTAACCTTAGCAGCTACTGCAACTGACAGTGATGGTACTATTACCAATGTTTCTTTTATGGTTAACAACACCAGCATTAGCACAACAAATACAGGTAGCACATATACTGGAAAGTGGACTCCTGCACAAGAAGGAACTTATACATTCAAGGTATCAGCAACTGATAATGATAACCAAACATCCGAAGCTCAGGTTACTATTAAAGTAACTACAGGAAATACTGGAGACAATTGTAGCAACTACCCTATCTGGGACGAGAACAAAGTTTATAACGGAGGGGATGATGTGAGATACCAAAACAATCATTACCAGGCAAAATGGTGGACAAGAAACCAGAACCCTGCTTCGAACACAGGAGAAGGTAAACCGTGGAAAAAAATTGGTCCTTGTGATGGGACAATTGATCCTACAAACGAACCTCCTGTAGCCAACATAACATCTCCAGCAAATAATGCTACTTTCGACAAAGGAGCGACCATCGAAATTACTGCTACTGCTACTGATAGTGACGGAACTGTAACCAAAGTAGCATTCTTTAATGGAACTACTAAACTGGGTGAAGATACAACAAGCCCTTACACATTTACGATCACAAATGCTGCAGAAGGTACTTATAACCTAACAGCAACTGCTACAGACGATAAAGGGGCTACTGGTACCTCTGCTGTTGTTAGCATTCTTGTAAAATCTACAACCACCGGAGGTGACTGTGGAGGAATCCAACAATATGTCTCGGGAACACAGTACAGCCAAGGAGAAGAAGTACATAATGATGGAGGAAAATATCAGTGTAAGATTGCAGGATGGTGTTCTTCTAATGCTGCTTGGGCATATGCACCAGGAACAGGAAATCACTGGCAGGATGCATGGACCAAAACCGGAGAGTGTTCTACCGGAGGAGGAGAATTAACCGTTTCAATAACTTCTCCACTAAACGGATCTAACTATAATGCTGGTGCTGCTATTAATATCACAGCAGATGCTGCTGATACCAATGGAACTGTTACTAAAGTAGAGTTTTATAATGGAACAAATAAATTAGGAGAAGATACAACAAGTCCTTATACATATACGATTACAAGTGCGAATCTGGACAGCTATTCATTAACTGCTAAAGCAACAGATAATGAAAACAATACTGCAACTTCAGAAGCCGTTGTTATTAGAAAAGTAAGAGACGGAGGAAATACTCAGCTACCTGGTAAAATCCTGGTAGGATACTGGCATAACTTTAACAATAGTTCTACTACTCCTAGATTAAGTGAAGTATCCAGAGACTGGGATGTTGTATGTGTAGCTTTTGCAGAACCTGTTGCAGGAAGTTCAGCAAACATGGCATTCTCTCCATATGAAATCTACGGAGGAGATACACAGGCATTTATCAATGATGTTGCAACCTTACAAAACAGAGGTCAAAAAGTATTGATCTCTATTGGAGGAGCAAACGCAAGAGTAGAATTGCACAATCAAACAGAGACCTCTGAGTTTATCACTTCTATGACCAATATAATCAATACCTATGGTTTTGATGGTCTTGATATTGATCTGGAAGGAAGCTCATTGTCTCTAGATAACGGAGATACGGATTTCAGAAATCCGACCACTCCAAAAATCAAGAACCTTATTGCTGCAACAAAGCAAGTACGAAACAATGTTGGGGCTACTAACTTTATATTAAGTATGGCTCCGGAGACTGCTTATGTTCAAGGCGCATACGGAACTTATACCGGTGTATTTGGAGCCTACTTACCTGTGATTCATAGCCTGAGAAACGAAATGGATTATATCCATGTTCAACATTACAACACAGGATCTATGTATGGAAAAGACGGAGTTGTGTATCAACCTGCTACTGCAGATTTCCATGTTGCTATGGCAGAAATGCTTATAACAGGATTCCCTGTAGCACAAACCGGATTAACATTCCCTGGTCTTAGAGCAGATCAAGTAGCGATAGGGCTTCCTGCTACTACGCAAGCTGCCGGAAGTGGGTACACTCCAGAAGCAGTAGTACAACAGGCACTTAATTACCTGATTAATGGAGTTTCTTATCCTAATAGAAAGTACACAACCAGTGCAACATATCCTGACTTTAGAGGATTAATGACTTGGTCTATCAATTGGGATTTAGTTAATAATCAATCTTTCTCTAGTAGTCACAGAGCTTTCTTAGATAGTCTTGGAACCCCCGCTCCTGCGTTAACCAGTAACAAGTTAATTAGCGAAGCAAATATCTTCCCTAACCCGGTTAAAGGAAATACCTTAAACATTACTATGGATGCGACTAAAGCAAATACAGTATTCCGATTAGAAGTGTTCAACACAAGTGGAGTTCGTGTATTAGACTTTAAGAACAATACCCTTTTACAGGGAAGAAATATAAAAAGTTTTGATATCCACAACTTAGAAGAAGGATTATACTTTTATACCATTTCTGCTCCTAAGGAAAAAATTAAAGGAAAAATTATCAAGCGATAATAATTTTAATTGTTAGGAAAGAAAAAAGAGGCTGTCTGTGTAGGCAGCCTCTTTTTATATATTCAAAAAAATAAAAGCAGATCATAAGCCGGATTCTGTAACTTTATTAATAAAGCTCCTTATCATTTATCTAGATTAACAATTACTTGTTAACTCCAACCGCCTACCCTCCGACATCGGGCGCGCAACCCTTAAAAGTCGGTATACATGACGTTGCACCATATAGAGTTTACCTGATTTCACTACAGCATTACCTGTACATTCTTTCTGTTGCACTTGTCCTCGTCTTTCGACGGACGGGCGTTACCCGCTATACTGCGCTATGGTGTCCGGACTTTCCTCTCTTCTGAAGCATCAGAACAGCGATAAGGTGATCTGCATGGCGCAAAAATAGTATAATTACATAAAATCAGACGACGATCCTGTAAATCTTTATGCAAAATACCAACACTGTTAATAACTCGCTAGAAAATATAGTGTGCTAAATTTATTTTTTGCAATCAATTTTTAACTTTGTAGCGATGGAACACTTTATAGTATCAGCACGTAAATACAGACCCCAAACATTTAAGGATGTTGTGGGGCAACAGGCTATAACCAATACGCTACTAAATGCTATAGACAATAACCATTTGGCACAAGCTCTACTATTTACAGGTCCGAGAGGAGTTGGAAAAACTTCTTGTGCCCGAATTCTGGCAAAAACAATTAATCAGGATGGTAATGAAAATCCGGATGAAGATTTTGCCTTTAATATTTTCGAGCTAGATGCTGCTTCTAACAACTCTGTAGATGATATACGAAGTCTTATAGACCAGGTTCGTATTCCTCCTCAGGTTGGAAAATATAAAGTATATATCATTGATGAGGTACATATGTTATCTCAGGCTGCTTTTAATGCTTTTCTAAAAACTCTGGAGGAACCTCCTAAACATGCTATTTTTATTTTAGCTACAACAGAAAAGCATAAAATAATTCCTACCATTCTATCCCGGTGTCAAATATTTGATTTCAAAAGAATCACAGTTACTGATGCTAAGATGCATTTAATGGAAGTAGCAAAAAGAGAAGGAATCGAAGCAGATGAAGATGCTTTGCAGATAATTGCTCAAAAAGCAGATGGTGCTATGAGAGATGCATTATCTATTTTTGACAGAGTCGTCAGTTTTAGTGGAAAAAACCTCACCAGACAAGCGGTAACTGAAAACCTGAATGTTTTAGACTACGAAACTTATTTCAAAGTTACTGATCTTATCCTTTCTAATGATATTCCTAACCTACTACTAACATTCAATCATATTTTATCTCAGGGATTTGACGGGCATCATTTTATTGCCGGTTTAGCTTCTCACTTCAGAGATTTATTAGTTTGCAAAAATCCAGCTACCATTCAATTATTAGAAGTAGGAGAACAAACCAAAGCTAAATATCAGGAACAATCACAAAAAGCTCCTCACCCCTTTTTGATTCGAGGAATTGATCTTGCCAATGATTGTGATTTAAAATATAAATCGAGTAGAAATCAACGATTGCTCGTAGAATTATGCCTCATGCAATTAGCCTCTATCTTGAACCCTCAGGATGGAGAAAAAAAAAATACGTAGGAACCAGCCATATATAATTCCTCCTTCTTTTTTCAGAAATGGGGAAATAGAAAAAAGTTCATCTACAGCAAAACAGAAAGCGGATCCTGAGCACACCACCACTGCACCTTCTACAGAAAATAAAGTTTCTTCTGAGGACAGTACCGAAGTAAAAACAGTTTCTCCTCCAACACCTGAAATAAAAGTTCCATTACTAAACAGAAAAGACAGAAAATCATCCGGGCTTTCTCTTAACAGTATCCGACAAAAAAAGGAACATATCCTTAATAAGCAAGAAGAGGTAATTGACCCGAGTAACCTTCCATATGAAGATTTCACAGAAGAAGAAATGATTAAATGCTGGAAACATTATGGTCAATTACAAGATAAAAAAGGAGAACGAATCGTCGGGTCTATGTTCGCTATGAATACGCCAACTTTACAAGGGAAAGAAATACACCTTACACTTCCGAACTATTCTATGAAGGAAGATCTCGAAGCTGCTCAATCTGGATTATTGCAGTATCTTTACAAAAAACTAAGAAATTACAGTATCGAATTAATTATAACAGTAAATGAAGCTGAGGCAAAAAGATATGCTTTTACACCTCAGGACAAATACGAAAAACTACGAGAAAAGAATCCATTGATTGATAAATTGAGATCCATATTTGATCTTGATATTTAATCTTTTCTCACGCACACTTTCCGATCTGTATCCATATAAAAAAGAAAAGAATGTTAGGTTTAAAACTTCCAACAGACCCCAGATGGGTTAACATTGTAGAAAAAAACATTGAGGAAATTCTTACTGATCATGCTTTTTGTGAACAAAAAGCCACTTCTACAGCAATATCACTAATTGTCAGTTTCCCAGAATACACAGAACTTGTCCAGGAAATGGTAAAACTGGTAAAAGAAGAAATTAGTCATTTTCAGATGGTGCATGACAGAATCCTGGAAAGAGGACTTGTTCTAGGCAGAGACCGAAAAGACGATTATGTTATTCAATTGCTGAAATTTTTCCCCAAAGGAGGCAGCCGGACTACCCAGCTTGTTCACAGACTTCTTTATGCAGCTCTTATAGAAGCTAGAAGCTGTGAGCGTTTCAGGTTATTATCAAAAAAACTAGAAGATAAAGAGCTCCGTGAATTCTATAAGAAGCTAATGGTTAGTGAAGCAAACCACTATACTATGTTTTTGAATTTTGCTCGAAAATATGGTGATCGTACTGAAGTAGATAAAAAATGGCAGGATCTTCTTACGTATGAAGCAGAAATCATGAAGAACCTAGGAACTAAAGAAACGGTCCACGGTTAACCTACATGAAGTAGTGTTTGTTGATACTCTATTGAAATAAAAAAAGGCTACCGATTGGTAGCCTCTTCCATTCTTTAAGAAAAGAATAAATTAACACGCATAAGAATACGTTACAGAGGAATAAAAGCAGATACTTTATAGAATTCATCCCAATCACCTATATCAGTATCCAGGTTTGCCCCTGCCGAAAGTCTAAATGCGATGCCTTTATCAAATTTAAGCTTTACAGATCCTCCAAAGAATCTATAAATCTGTAAATCATCTGCATTATTTTCCTGATTTGTTATCCCTAAGGATTCATAAAAAGCGCCCAATACTAAACGATCACTAACGTTGATCCCAGGGGCTAACCAGTGAAGAAAATAATCTTTTGTGTTGATCGATGACTTATCTCTTAATGATTTATAATATGCGACATACCCTTCAAAGTCCAGTAGTCCTTTGTTATATGCCATATATACATTAGGGATAATCCCCTCTCCAACTTGTGTTGCCTTATTATCTGAAAAGAATTTACCATGTCCAAATCCAATACTAGGATTCAAAAACATATGGTTATCCAATAACTTAAAACCTAATCCGATACCAGTTTCTAGTAATAAATCACTTCCTGCATCCGGATTACCAAAAGACGTGTTTGTCCAAAAAACACTATAAATAGTAATATCAAAATTCTTATTGGTTTCAAAACTTCCAAAAAAGATAGGAGAAAAACCTGCAACACTATTCTGGATAATTTTTGTAGCGAACGTTGCTTTTTTCTTTTCTTTCTTTTCCTGAGCGTATGAACAAAAAGTAAATAGTGTTAATGTGATGATTAAAATCTTTTTCATGATTAGTTTTTATTTATAATTAAATTTTAATGGTTTAAAAAAATGTTTGTGATTTATACTTAATAAGAAGTATTGCTTACTGGGCTTTTACCAAAACTTGGTGTTCTTTTCTCTATAAAAGCTTGCATTCCTTCTTTTTGATCTTCTGTAGCAAATAATGCATGAAAGACTCTCCTTTCATACAGGATTCCTTCTCTAAGCCCCATTTCCAGTGCTCTGTCAACAGCTTCTTTGGCAATCATAACAGAGGTTTTACTATATGAAGCAATATTATCTGCGATCGATTTTACTTCTTCTAGCAAGGTTTCCTTGGGAAAAATCTTAGCAACCAGACCTGCACTTTCTGCTTCTTCTGCTCCCATCATTCTTCCTGTTAAGATCATATCCATTGCTTTTGCTTTGCCAATAGATTTTGTAAGACGCTGCGTTCCTCCAATACCAGGAATTACTCCCAGCTTAATTTCCGGTTGTCCAAATTTGGCAGAATCTGATGCATATATAATATCACACATCATGGCTAACTCACATCCTCCACCTAAGGCATATCCGGAAACAGCTGCAATTTTTGGAGTTCGGATTGCAGTAAACTGCTCCCATCCGGCGAAATAATCTTCATGAAACATATCCAGGTATGTTTTTGTATTCATTTCTTTTATATCTGCTCCTGCCGCAAATGCTTTTTCTGATCCTGTAACAACAAAACAACCTACTTCTGGATCTTTGTCATATTGTTGCATTACTGCAACTAATTCATTCATCAAAGGAGTATTCAAAGCATTCAATGCTTGGGGTCTGTCCAGTGTAATAATGACCACCCTCCTTTCTTTTTCTACTTTTATATTCATTTTTATTTTTTTTATGCATAGCAATCCCAGGGTACGTTAGATAGATACCTGTCGCAATTACTTATGCTATTATTTATTCTTTTATTTGGATTTTTTCGAGCTGCTTCTCGATAGGAAAATCGACGATTTGTTTAGTAAAAGAAATCTCTTGATTTATGAATCCCAAATAGCTCCATAAGCAGGGATTCCTCTACTCTCCATTCCGTAAACTACTTGCCAGGTCAGTTTCTTATTCGATATACATATAACTGCTTCTGCTCCAAAGTCTTTATATGCTTTATACGCTAATTTGACCATATCTGGTTTTCCTTCAGTATCTGTATTCCAGATAATAGCATCCGGCTGTACTTCCAGAATTTCATCAACTAATTCATTTCCATAGGTCTTTCTTGGGTTTCTGGTAGCCCATACCAATCGAGATGGAACTTCTTGAGAAAGCATATGTGGTAAACAAGGTCCTATTCCACTCCCTGTTGCAACCCATACTACTTTTTTGAATAATTGATCTATATTTCCAACTCCTGCGGTGGTAATTCCTTTTACCCATACATGTTCTGGTAAATCATCAATTAGATCTCCTGTCCAGTCACCTGCTCTGGAAATAGTTAATCTAAAACCATCTCTCCCTGGTTCCGGTACATTCGCAAAAGCGTGCCATTCCATTAATGGACTTCTACTAATTGTAGTTGATGAACCTGCAAAAGGAGTTGTTCCATAATTAAATCGTGCCAATACGACATGATTAGAAGGTCTCGTCATATCTACTTTTACCTTTTTTAATCGCAACCAAGGCAACGCAATACTTACTGTAATTACGACTAATAACCAAAAGCTATACGAATCTACAACAGCCTGAAATATTGTTTGCTCTTCTGCATTGACTCCGAGAAAAACCAGTGTTTGTACCCAGAATAAAAATAAGGCAGACCATCCTCCAAAGCGATGTACTTGTTCAAAACTATTATGGAATTTAGCACGTAATTTTGGTAATGCCATGATGATAATGAATACAAGTAAGGCAGATAATGTAGTTGTCACCCATAATAACGGAATACTCTTAGCTACCTGACTGGCTCCATTAAAAAACTCATAATACAGAGAACCTACAAATAGGATAAACCATAATGTACCACTAACTGTTCCTCCGATATGCAATCCTCCAAAGTGATATACTTTTCCGGCTCTTCTACGAATGGAAAGCGGCCAGGAAGTAGGAATACTGGTAGCAACCCAGAACAAAAAGTTGATAATGTATTGCTGCCGCATGAGAATTCCTATCGTAAAATTGGTAATTGCCATTTTAGACAGTAGATCCAATCGAAGGGCTTCAGGGTTCCACCAATCTCCGGAGGTAGCTCCATAAATTATGATCCCGATATTCACCAAAAATGCCAAAACCATCAACCTGTAATAATGCATTAAAGTTTCTCCCTTCCATGCTCTTTTCCAGGCATTTTGTTGCGGAGGCAATTCTACTAAAGAAAGATCGGGGATACTTTCTTCTTTGTATTTTTTCTCAGTATGTACGTTATTCTTTACTTCGGTAATCACCTCTGGTTTTTTAGTTGAATTTATTACTGTATTTTCTTTATTATTTTCTATTTGTTTCAACAATAGACGCTTGTCTATTTTTCCTCTTCCGGTTTTTGGGAGTTCATCCATAGGAATAACAATTTCCGGGACACAATAGTAAGGCAGGGCTCCTGCGACTTCTTTCTTTACTGCCTCTATATCCATTTCTTTCGGACTAACAAAAGAAGCTAGTGTACGGTTATCAACCTTCAGGGTTACCGCCCGCTTACATTCAGGCATTTTTTCTATTATTGAGGATACTGAATCTAATTCTACTCTAAATCCACATATTTTTACCTGATCGTCTGTTCTCCCAAAATGCTCTAACTCTCCATCAGAAGTCCATTTTCCAAGATCTCGTGTTCTAAACATTTTTCGTCCATTTCCTAAAAAAGGATCATCTGCATATCTTGTCTTATTCAATTCCTCATTATTAATATATCCTGCAGATACACAATCTCCTCCTGCCCACATTTCTCCAATTTCGCCAATAGCGCATGGTTTCATGTTTTCATCCAGGATATACACTGTATTATTAGGAGTTGGTTTCCCTATAGATAAGACATCATCTGTAGGAAAAAAGCGTTGTGCAGTATTAATAATAGTCACTTCAGTAGGTCCGCATGAATTATAAAAAGCACAAAATGCACTCCATTTTTCGGCAAGAACTCTTGGACACGGTTCTCCTGCTACTGCGGCTACGCGAACATTTTTGCAAAGCGATACATCTAAAGAACTCAATATTGTTGGGGTAGAAATTACAATATCTACTTTACTCACCGTTTCCTGGATGTTTTTTCCTCTGATTACCAGAGTAGCTCCATTTCCTAAACACCCTAGAATCTCCCATACAGACATATCAAAGGCGATACTTAAAATTTGTCCTACTTTAAGCCCTGGTCTCATGCCTAAATTTCCCGGATCTGTTAAAAGTATATTACATGCATTTTTATGTGTCACCAGTACTCCATTAGGCATACCTGTCGTTCCTGAGGTAAAAATGATGTAACAAACATGATCTCCGGAAACTTCTATATCAGGGTTTTGATACGATTTCTTTTTTGTCTTTGCAGATTTCAAAAACGTATCTATTACAATTTGCACCCCGTTTTCTTGTTTGGGAACCAAATGCTGAAACTCTGATATTGTTAGTATACATTGGATGGAAGCTGAGTCCATTACATATCGTAATTGTTCTTCCGGGGCGACTCCTATATGCTGGGGAGCATAGGCTGCTCCAACTTTAAGAGTTGCCAAAATCCCTACAAGCATAGGAATAGAACGCTGAACAAAAACCCCTACGTTATCTCCTGGTTTTACTCCTTTGTCAATTAATTCCGCCGCAAGCATATTCGCCTGATTGTTCAAATCTTCATAGGTGATTTCCTGATCCTTATGTGCCGCAGCAATTGCTGTAGGGTTTGCTAACACCTGAGCTTCAAATGCATGGTGCATACACCTATAAGGAACTTGTGTAATCGGTCCTTGTCCAAATCTTTGAAAAAGATGTTGATCTAATAAACTTAAATGAGAAATTGTTGAACGCGAAAAAGTATTACCGGGAATTTTGGATAAAATACCCTGGTTTTCGTGTACTCCTGCTCCAGAAGTAACACGAGATGTAATCGTTTCCATATCGTATAGATTGAAAAACTGATTACATTAAACTGAATACGATGTTTACAATTGTTTTTTCTAAAAGAGAATTTGGTTTTTTCTCTTTGTCATAAGCCGTTCTTAAGTTTGAGTTTGTGTGGTTCATAATGTCGTGATAGTTTTTTTAGTATTGTTTTAAACTTATTTACATAAGCCAAACTTAGATTGACATTACTTTTTTTAATATAAAATTTCTAACAATACAAGAATTTTATATTTCATATGCAGACTACAAAAATAAAGTTAAAAAGTATTAAGATTATGGTAAAACCTTATTTAAACTCATAAAAAATTATGGAAAATTAAATTTTTACACTCTAAAAAAATAATATTAACAATAAAAAAAAGTTATAATTCTATAATTGTAATACATAGGGTTCAAAAAATTATGGAATTATTTAACGTGCTTATAACTAAAGGAAGCTATAAGTCCAGCACTTATAGTGAGAATGAAATCATTAATAATAAGGAAAGAGCTTCGAACAAACTATACCTTATAAAAGAAGGAGCTGTAAAAATAAGTTTACTTACAGAAAAGGGAGAAGAAATCATCCCTGTCCTTCTTAATAAGAGTCAGATATTTGGAGTTAATGCATTGTTTGGAGATCGATATTCTTCATTTACTTCGGAATCAATTAATAATAATACGACCATCTACATGTTTGATATTAATACGATCTATGAGATGGTTACTGAAGACAGTAATCTTCAGAATGATTTATTACATATATTAAAAGAAGAGTACAATGAAATTGAAAATAGGATACGAGTATTAATTATACGATCTGCTTATCAAAGATTGGTTCAGGTATTAATAGAATTAAAAGACAAATTCGGCTATCAGTGTCCTTATACGAATAATGTAATCATTAATTCTCCTTTCAATCAGGATGACCTTGCTAACTATATGAGGATTTCAAGGGTTACTGCAAACAACATTATCAATAAATTAAAAGAAAAATCACTGTTGCAATATCGCAAAAAGCAAATTATCCTTACTAAGCGCTTTTTGACGAATCACAAGCCTTGTTTTAGAGCATAAAAAAAGCACTATTTCGTAGTGAAATAGTGCTTCTTATATCTTATTATACCTCTCAATTACATTCTATATCCTAATGCAATTTGGAACACTTGATTATTTCCTTCGAAGGTAAGTCCTCCTTTGTCATCAAATACATCAGATAATCCATGAATATATCGCAGGTCTACAAAAATATTTTCTGTTACATTCACCCCAATACCACCAACGGCAGAGAAATCAAAGGTCTTATAGTTATCATTGTTTTCCCATTCCCATATTTTTATCCCTGCTAATGGTCCTGCCTGAATATTCAAAAACTCAGTAATATTATATTTCAATAGCAATGGCATATTGATATAATTAAGTTGTAAACGTTCATCTTTGTTACCCTGAGATGAATATTGTAATTCTGGCTGAAAGCTCAATTTACCTTTTAAAGGGAAATCTGCTAAAAAACCGACTACAACCCCTACTCTGCCATCTTCCAGGTTTTCAGGAAGCTCACTGGAGTTTATTGAACTAACATTAACCCCCATCCGTATTCCATAACTTGACTCTTGCGCATACGTCGTTATTAACCCAAAGATTAAAAACAAAAACATACTACATATTCGTTTATTCATAATTGTATTTTTACTGGTTAGTTTAGATTCTACTAAGAAACGATGATTTAAGTTAAGAAAATAATTTAAACTATGAAAAAAAGTAATCGAAATCGACCAACGGTACCTTTTTAGTTTTTAATGCTTTTCATCTTCTCAAAATGAAGTGTACGAATAATCCCATCTGACAATCCTATTTTTGGAACATACACCTGAGCTGCTCCACTCCATTTCATTGCCGATAAATAAATTTGAGCTGCCGGTACAATTACATCGGCTCTATCCTGATTAAGATTCAGGGTTCTTATTCGTTCTTCATAGGTCATTGATTTCAATAATTTATAATATGAACTGAGGTATAAAAACGATAGTGGTTTCCCATTACTCTTTCCACTATTCTTAAAAATATTATTGATATTTCCCCCTGATCCTATTAATGATATCTCATCAAACGATGCTGTATATTGTGTTATCCAGGTGGCTACTTCCTTCCATACCTCTTCACTTACCAAATTGTTTAACAGACGAATCGTTCCTAACTTGAATGATTTGGAAGCCACTGTTTTTCCTTCAAAATACACTGTAAACTCGGTACTTCCTCCTCCTACATCTACATATAGGTATGCTCCTTCTGAACTTATTAAATCTTTTAGTTCAGTCATCGCTATGATAGCCGCTTCTTCTTTGCCATCAATAATGTCAATATGAATTCCTGTCTTTTCTTTGATCGCTGCTACGACTTCTTTTCCATTAACTGCTTCTCTCATCGCCGAAGTTGCACAAGCTTTATAGGCTGCTACTTTATGTGTTTTCATCAATAAATGATACGCCATCATTGTATCAATCATTCTGTCTATATTTTCATCAGATACTTTTTTGGTAGAAAACACATCTGCTCCCAAACGAATAGGGACTCTTACTAAACTTATTTTTTTAAATTTAGGCTCTTTTCCTTCCTCCTCCTTGACACTATTAATCAATAATCTCACGGCATTAGAACCTATATCGATGGCTCCATATTTTTCTATAGTCAACAAAATACTTATTTTCCTAATTTTTCTAAATAATAATCATATGTCGCAATCTGCGATCTTACTTTTACTTTATCGTTTCTAATATATGCATTATCCTGCTGTTCATAAAGTTTTCTCGCTTTTACATTATCATCCCAGCATATTGAAAAAGAATCCATAAGTTCTTTTTTGATATCTTCATCATAGATAGGACATGCTATTTCTACCCTACGATCTAAATTCCGGGTCATCCAGTCTGCAGAAGATATATATACTTTGGTTTCCTCATCATTATCAAAAACATACAACCTAGAATGTTCCAGAAATTTATCTACTACACTAATTGCTCGTATATTCTCGCTCATACCTTCTACTCCTGGAACCAAACAACATATTCCCCGAACAATAATATCAATTTTTACACCTGCATTACTTGCTTCGTATAGCTTATCAATCATATCATAATCACTCAAGCTATTTAATTTGAGCTTTATCCCTGCTTTTTTTCCTTCTCTGGCGTGTCTGATTTCTTTATTGATCAGCTTATATAAGGAAGATCTCGTGTAATGGGGAGAAACTAAAATGTGTTTATATCTATTTACTTTGTAATTAATTTCAAAAAACTTGAAAACTTTATTGACATCCTTCAGGATACCTTCATGTGCTGTAAATAACGTATAATCAGTATAGAGTTTAGCAGTAGATTCATTAAAGTTTCCTGTACTTATAAATCCATATCGTTTTAATTTTCCTTTCTCTTCTCTTTCTATAATACATACTTTGCAATGTACTTTTAATCCTTTTATACCAAATATAATATCTACTCCTGCCCGTTGCATTTGCTCTGCGTATCTGATATTAGCTTCTTCATCAAACCGAGCCTGTAATTCTATTTGAACAATGACATTTTTCCCATTTTTTGCAGCATTAATCAAAGCACTGGCTATATGTGATATATTAGCTAATCGATAAATGGTAATCTTAATTGTTTTAACCTTGGGGTCAATTGCTGACTCCCGTAAGAATTTAATCGTGTAAAAAAAAGTGTGATATGGCGTATATTGTAAATAGTCTTTTTTTGCAATTTTATCCAGTAAACTTCCTTGCAAACTTAGTCCAGGGATTTCTATCGGAGGTAATTTTTTATAGAGTAATTCTTGCTTATTCAAATCCGGAAAACTCATATAATCACGCCGGTTGTGATATCTTCCTCCCGGAATGATACTATCTGTACTCCCAATCCCCATTTTATTCATTAGAAATTGTAACGTGTCTTTATCTATATTTTTATCATAGACAAAACGAACCGGTTCCCCATCTAACCGGGATTTAACACTACTGGATATTTTCTGAATAAAACTTTTTCTAAGATCATTATCAAAATCCAATTGAGCATCTCTGGTTATTTTGATCATATGAGAAGTAGCTTTGCTATAATCGAAGATACTAAAGTTTATATGCAGGCAATATCGGATCAAATCATCAAGCATGATAATATACTGTTTCCCATCTTTTTCAGGAAAAACGACAAAACGATCTATATTCTTAGGGATTTCTATAAGTGCATATATTTTCTCCTGTGTTTTTTGGTTAAGGATTTTAGAAATCTTCCCTTCTTTAGGTATTTTTTCTTTAAGAACAAGTTTTACTGCCAAATAAGCTACACTATCTTTGAGATGAGGAAATTCATCCAGATCATTCAAAATATATGTTACTAATGCGGGGCTTACCGTATTGACAAAATAATGACGGATATATCCATCTTGTCCCGCAGCTACTTCATTTTCATTAATGATATAAATATTATGCGCCTTAAGCTTTTCTTTAATTATTTCAATAGTACGAAGGCTTTCTGCCTGTTGTTTTATTACTCGTTTTGTTATTTGATCTAACAGTTCTTTTGCTGTAATTCCTTTTAATACATTTTTACCATCTTTTCCTGCCTGGTCAATTCTTTTTATTGTAGCGTATCGAACTTTAAAAAACTCATCAAGATTATTAGAAAAGATACCTATAAACCGTAATCGTTCAATCAAAGGGACACTCTCATCTGCTGCTTCCTGAAGTACTCTGGCATTAAATTGCAACCAACTTAATTCTCTATTTATGTATTGATTCTCGATATTTTCTTGCATTATTTGCGTATTTGAGGTATTATCTTAAGTGTTTTGGAAAAACAGAAAGTAAGATGTTTCCTACATCAATTTTTCCCCATTGGTCGACATCAAACTCTATTCCCACAACCCCTGCTGTTGGCAGGTTATCAATCATTTGACTTCCAAGAAGGTTAACAAGCGAGGTTAATGCATGATTATGTCCAAAGATAATTAATGAAGTTACCTCATTATCACATTCCTTAATTACTTTCATCACTTGTGCTCCATTAAAATCATATAACTCCGGAACAAAATGCACTTGTTCATCTTTAATTTTTAGGTAAGGAGTTATAATTTCTGCAGTTTGTTTTGCTCTCGTCGCTGTGCTACAAAGTACTCTATCTACCATTTTTACAGTAGTTTCCAGCTTTTCTCCAATACGTTTAGCATCTTTAAGCCCCCTACTGTTTAATGGTCTTTTGTGATCCTCCAAGTCAAATTCCCAAGAAGATTTTGCATGTCTTATCAAATATAAGGTTTTCATCACTCCACATATTTAAAATTACTTCTTTTACTCTTATTAACTACAAGTTTAATAATTAGGAATTACAATTCTTAGTTTTAATTGACAAAAAATTATTTTTTGCTATTTCTTTTCTCTTATAAAAAATTATAACTGTTTTAACAAAAAACTGATAAAGAAATCAAAAATAAATCATAAAAAACTGATTGTAAGACACCTAAACACCTAAATCCTTTCATCGATTAAAAACAATAGTACATCGAAAAACTTACTTTTTCTTATAAATATCGCTCTTTTAGGTCTAAATTTGAATATGGTTTTCCCTTATAACAAAGGATGTTTACCCCAGTAGAAATTTCACATGTTCACGTTGTAGATCTTAGGGTAGCGAATGTAAAACAGGAAAAAGAGGAAAAGATGTCAAAAATTACGATTCCCCAAAATACGATAACCTACTTCATATATTCCCTTATATGCGTATTGTGCTGTAATCAGGTTTTTTCTCAGGTGGAAGTTCCTTTGGAAAAAAGAACTGAATTTACACTAAAAGGAGATATGACCTTTGTTTCTAATACGATTCTTGGTAAGGTTTCCAATGATGATGGATCTGGAGTTTTTAACCCTAATAAAAGTTACAATAACGGAGGATTAAACAATCAATTCCGAATGGGGTTTATAGATATTGATAATGATGCCTCTACTTTTAATTCCAGTAGTGCTGATCTTATTTTAAGTTCTGAATGTGCAAAAATCAAACATGTTGGTTTATACTGGACTGCTGCATACGCTGATAAAAACAGAGAGCACGATATTTCTTCTATAAAAATAAAATACCCGGGACATACGGCGTATAGCACGGTCTCCAACGGACAGGTCATCTATGATTATTACCAAGATGAAAAATCTATCTTCAAACAGTATTCTTGTTATAAAGATATTACTAAAGAGGTTTTATCCTTACAAAGCCCTATTGGGACATATACTGTAGCTAATATTCCTGCTACAACTACCGAAAAAAATAATGACAAGGCTTTAGGAAATGGTCTTGCTGGTGGGTGGACTATGATTGTTATTTATGAAGATAATTCAAAACAAAGAAAGCGTTTCTATATATATGATGGTTTTGTGAATATTGACGCCAAAGCAAAACCTGTTTCTTTTTCTTTTGATAATTTCCAAACAATCCCAAAAGGAGCCGTTAACAGCCGTATAGGTGTGATTTCTTATGAAGGAGACAAAGGAATAAAAGGAGATCGTTTCCAGGTTCTTTCACACGCGACTGGTAAATATAAGAGTTTGGTAGATGGAAGCAATCCTATGAATAACTTCTTTAATGCGAATATTACTGAAAATGGAAAAAATATAAAAAGCAGAGTCCCTGCCAGCGAAAACACTCTGGGATACGATGCTGATATTTTTGATATAAAAAATTCAAAAAACAGTATTATTGGTAATAATCAATCCAAAGCTGGTTTTAGACTTCTTACTGATAATGACGGGTATTCTGTTATGGCTGTTGCATTTAGTATAGAAATCTACGAACCTGCCATCCATATGGTAAAAAGATCTCGACACACTGCCAGTAATGAATTTATTTATCCAACAGATGAGTTATCTCCCAATCAAGAAATTACATATAGTCTAACGATTCATAATGATGGAAATGACAATGCTAAGAATACAATCATTAAAGATATTCTTCCAGAGAATGTTTCTTTTGTAAAAGGATCTCTTACATTACCTTCTAAAAGAATTAAATTTTCCTATAATGATGTTTCCAAAAATCTTACCTTCAGAGTACCTGATAAGATGCTAAAAATGACCAGTGATCCATTTGAGATCACTTATAAAGTAAGATTGAACACGGATTGTAGTAATCTAATTTCTATTGATGATCTGACAGTAACTGATCAACCTGTTATTGCAGAGTTTAATGGCTCTTTAAATGATACGAAACGATATTCTAAAGGATACAACTATATAAATAAGTGTAATCTTCCTGATTATTATCAATTTAATCTAGCTATTGATATTAGAGATCTAAATTGTCCTAACGCTATATCTCTGGCGAATCTGCCTAAGAAAAATATTCAGAAGAATTATGCTGCTATCACCGGTGGCTCCAGCGATCAGTCAAATAACACCTCTGACATCACCGAAAATTCAGGAGATGGTTTGGACGAAAAAGATATTACTAACGATAGTAATACTTCTTCTACTGCATTGAAATCACCTGTAAAATACGCTCAAAACTCTAAAACAATCAATGAACTAATTGATTTAAAAGAGATTTATTTTGATTTTGATAAGTGGGACATTACTGAAAAAGCTGCTACAGAATTAGACAGGATAGTTACCGTAATGACGAAACGATTCCCTGATATGATTATCAAAATAGAGACTCATTCTGACAGTAGAGGAAACAAAGACTATAATCTTATTCTCTCTCAAAAAAGAGCCGAATCAATCTATAATTATTTGATCAATACGGAAATTTCTAAAGATCGTATTATTTCTTACAGAGGATATGGAGAAAATAAGCCTACCAATAATTGTGGAGATGGACAGCATTGCTCTGAGGAAGAGTATCAAAAAAACAGAAGGTCTGAATTCGTTATCGTAGAAAACATTGATAAAACAAACAAAGGAATATCAGGGAGATAATCTATCAATTTTCCAATCATTACCATCTTTTGAAAACAAAATTCGATCGTGCAATCTATTTGGTCTTCCCTGCCAAAATTCATAAGATACAGGCATAACACAATACCCACCCCAATAAGGTGGCTTAGGTAATTCTTCAACACCATCAAATTGTTTTTCGAATTCCCGCAGCTTTTTCTCCAGGTATTCACCGGATTTAATCTTATCACTTTGGTCAGATGCCCAGGCTCCTAATTGACTTCCCCTTGGTCTGCTTCTATAGTACGCTGTACTTTTTTCTTCTGTAGTCTTTTGCACAACTCCCTTGATAATTACCTGTCGTTCTAAATTTGGCCAAAAAAAGGATAAACATACCTGATTGTTTTTAGCCATCGCTTTTCCTTTTTCAGAATTGTAATTTGTATAAAAGACAAACCCTTCTTCATCATACTGTTTTAACAAAACAATTCTTGCCTTAGGAAAACCGTCCAGACCAATAGTTGTTATTGTCATAGCATTTGCTTCTTCTACTCCACCTGCCGATTCAACCTCTTTAAACCATTGTTCAAAAAGTAATAATGGAGTGTCTGGAATATCTTTCTCTAAAAGGTATCCTTTTTCATAAGATCGACGATAGTTAGTTAAATCTCTGTTCATATCAGTTACAGCTTACTGTCTTTACATTAATAGTTAACGAATCAAAACTCAAACTCTTTTCCATCTTCAGCCACTTCTACATTTTCAAATATCTCCTTAGCTTCTTCTTTAAAAAGTTCTACTGAATCATATCGAGTAGAGTAATGTCCTAATATTAACGTCCCTATTGACGCTTTTTTTGCAATAGTCGCTGCTTCCTTAGCAGAACTATGCCCGGTTCTCTCACACAGGTGCTTATGCTTTTCTAAAAAAGTAGATTCGTGATATAAAGCAGTCACCTGATTGAGTAATGGAACTTTCTTTTCATCATACTTCGTATCACTACAGAACGCATAACTCTTTATAGGAGTCGGATCTGTCGTCAACTCTTCATTAGCTATCACCCTGCCATCATCCATTACAACATCTTTTCCTTTTTTTATGGAATTATAATAGGCTTTATCAATATCGTAATTAAGCACTTTACTCAAAATCAATTTTCGATCTCCCGGTTTTTCTTTAAACAAAAAACCATTACAGTATACCCGATGTTGTAATGGTATTGTAGAAACTTCAATCCGTTCATCTTCCATAATCAATTCCGATTCAAGACTGGATAATTCATGAAAATGCAATGGGTAATCTGTCCATGAATCTGACAGCTTTAATTGCAATGTAATAATCTCTTTTATCCCTTTCGGACCATAAATATGCAGAGGAGCTTCTCTTCCAAGCATTTTGAATGTCGATACAAGACCTACCAATCCATAAAAGTGGTCTCCATGCAAATGAGAAATAAAAACATGTTTAATCCTGGAGAACTTTATTTTCTTTTTACGTAATTCTACCTGAGTTCCTTCGCCACAATCAATAAGAAAGATATGATTTCCTATTTCCAACACCTGAGATGTCGGGTTCGAAAATGTTCTTGGGGTGGCTGAATAACAACCAAGTATTGTCAGTTTCAATGGTTAAGTTCTTATGTATTTATAATTACTCGGTATTATATAGAACTTATTCTTCAAAGGAGGCTAATAAATTCATATATCGTTCTACCGATGTTTTTCTATATCCTGTAACACCTAAAACATTTCCTTCTTCATTCAACACCAACATAACAGGAAATCGCATTCGTTTGTTATATCGCTCTGCCAGTTTAAAATTTTTTTCTTCTTGTTTTTCTGATAATCGATTTTTTTTCTTTTTTGGGAAATCTGCCTTCACCATTATAAAATGTTTATCTGCAAACGTCAAAAAATTTTCATCACTAAGCACACGTCTCTCCAACTTAATACATGGGGGACACCAATCTGATCCCGTAAAGAGAAGAAAGATTTTCTTGTTATTTTCTTTCGCCAGATCTTTTGCTTGTTCTATATCATAATACCATTCTTGAGCTATTGTGGTGGAATAGCCAAAGAAAAGCAAGCTTAAGAGAAATACTATTTTTTTCATAGTAAATAAGACGATAAATACTCAAGAACATTACAAATATTAGAAATCCAAATCTCTTTCTATTTCTTCCATTTCTATCAAATCATGTGCTTCTTGCACTGTAGGAACAACCGTTATCTCTTCAGGAACCTCATTATAAGACACCTTATCTGTAACAATAACAAACGATCGATTAGATGCTCTGTGCTTATTAGAAATTCTTAAAAACTCTGTAATATCAGCCAATGATATTTCATTTATAGAAAATAGGTTAATGATTACATTGTCATTTTTAAAAGAATCATATTTTTTCTCTACTCCTTCTACAAACTCGACTACTTTTAATTTTTCCTGAGTTATTATTGTGGTAGTACCATTTTTATCAAAAATCATACTTTACTGTTTAATCTTAGACGCTAATAGATAAATCACAGCCATTCTCACTGCAACTCCATTCTGTACCTGATCCAATATAATGGCCTGATCCGAATCAGCAACATCAGTCGTGATTTCTACTCCACGATTGATGGGTCCTGGGTGCATTATTACAATCTCTTTATCCAGACTATTCAGGAGTTCTTTTGTTACTCCGAATTGCTGTGTATATTCTCTGGTTGATGGGAAATAACTAATTTCCATTCGTTCATTTTGTACACGTAGCATATTAGCCACATCACACCATTCCAGTGCTTTTCTAAGGTCTGTCTCTACTGTTACCCCTAATTTTTCAATATATTTCGGGATTAATGTCTTAGGACCACATACTTTCACTTCTGCACCTTGAAGTTTTAAAGCAAAAATATTAGAAAGTGCTACTCTCGAGTGCAAAATATCTCCTACAATTACTACTTTTTTCCCTCCTACTCCTCCTAATTTCTCCCGAATGGAGTAAGAGTCTAACAATGCTTGTGTAGGATGTTCATGTGCTCCATCTCCTGCATTCACAATACTAGCATTCACATGTTTTGATAAAAATATTCCCGCTCCAGGATTTGGATGTCTCATGACCACCATATCCACTTTCATTGATAAAATATTATTAACGGTATCAATTAAGGTTTCTCCTTTTTTTACAGAAGAAGAAGCTGCGGAAAAATTAATCACATCTGCCGATAATCTCTTTTCTGCTAATTCAAAAGATAATCTGGTTCTTGTACTATTCTCAAAAAATAAATTTGCAATAGTTATATCTCGTAGTGAGGGAACTTTTTTAATAGGACGATTTATAACTTCCTTGAAATGATCTGCTGTTTTGAAGATCAGTTCTATATCTTCCTTAGTTATGTATTTTATTCCCAGTAAGTGATCTACACTTAATTCACTCATTTTCTTTTATTGTTTTCGACAATAAATGATATTATTCATTCATTATCACTTATAAAAATAACCTTTTTCTTTCTTTAATTCAACAATAACTTTCTATTAACAAGGAAGCTATCATTTATTCATTAACCAGATAAACGGCATCTTCTTCTTTATCTTCTCCCCAAAAAACCTTTACTTTTTCCTGGTTAATGGCATCGACTTGTCTACCTCTATAATTAGGTTGTATTGGTAAATGTCGGCTAAATCTCCTGTCAATAAGTGTCAGTAGTTCTATCTCTTCTGGTCTCCCAAAAGACTGTATTGCTGTTAATGCAGCTCGTATACTACGACCTGTGTACAATACATCATCTATAAACACTACCTGTTTTCCTTCTACTACAAAACTTATATCTGTTTTATTTGCTTCCAGCGGTTTTTCTCCTCTTCTAAAATCATCGCGATAAAAGGTAATATCCAGGTACCCTAATTTCACATCAGGTACCTTGTACTCTTCTTTTAGAATATTTTTAATCCTATTGGCCAGAAAAGCCCCTCTAGGCTGAATTCCTATTAAAACAGTATTTGAGAAGTTCGTATGATTTTCGATTAATTGACAAGCCAATCGATGTAGAATGATGTCTACCTCTTTTGCACTAAGTAGTAGTTTTTGACTCATAATCTCCAAATAGATATTTGGTATACAAAAGTAAGGAAAATTTAGGATTAAACGACCCTGAGAAGTTGTTTTAGTCTCATATATTTCCTAGTTAACTGATTATAAAATCATTCAATAAAAAAAAGGTCACTCTTACGAGTGACCTTTTGGTATCTATAAAGAAAACTAAGATTAGTTTCCTCCTTTTTCCATTTTTGCTTTAAGATCTGCTAACGCATCGATATCTCCAAGTGTAGTCTTCTCAGAAGCACTACTTGCTGCTTTCTTCGCTGCTTGTTTAACGATCTTCGCTTCTTCTGCCTTAAATAAAGCTGTGTGAGATGCTACCACTCTCTTGAATTCTTTGCTGAATTCAATGATTTGGAATTCTGCTTCTTCACCTTTAACAAGTTTGCTTCCATCTTCTTTTTCTAAGTGACGAGAAGGCACAAAAGCAACGATGTTATCGTTAAAGTCAATTGTAGCTCCTTTATCAACGATGTCTGCAATCTTAGCAGTATGCTTAGTTCCTACAGCAAATTCCGCTTCATACTGATCCCATGGGTTATCCTCTACTTGCTTATGCCCAAGGCTCAACTTACGTCCTTCAACATCTAACTCAAGAACAACAACCTCTAACTTATCTCCAACATTCGTGAAGTCTGATGGGTGCTTGATTTTCTTAGTCCAAGAAAGATCAGAGATATAGATTAATCCGTCAATTCCTTCTTCTAATTCTACAAATACTCCAAAGTTAGTAAAGTTACGAACCACTCCTGTATGCTTAGATCCCACAGGATACTTAGCAGTAATATCAGTCCATGGATCTGGAGTTAACTGCTTAATTCCAAGAGACATTTTTCTTTCGTCTCTATCTAATGTAAGCACTACAGCTTCTACTTCATCTCCTACTTTTACAAAGTCCTGAGCTGAACGCAGGTGTGTAGACCAAGACATTTCTGATACGTGGATCAATCCTTCTACTCCTTCTTCTACTTCGATAAATGCACCGTAATCTGCGATTACTACTACTTTACCTTTTACTTTATTTCCGATAGTAAGATCTTTATCTAACGCTTCCCATGGGTGCGCTTTCAATTGCTTAAGACCTAACTGAATACGTGTCTTAGCCTCATCAAAGTCTAAGATTACTACGTTTAATTTCTGATCTAATTCAACGATCTCATTAGGATGATTAATTCTTGACCAAGAAAGATCTGTGATATGAATAAGTCCATCAACTCCTCCAAGATCAACAAATACACCGTAAGAAGTTACGTTTTTCACAACTCCTTCTAATACCTGACCTTTTTCTAATTGACCGATAATTTCTTTCTTTTGCTCTTCGATATCCGCTTCGATCAATGCTTTATGAGATACAACTACGTTTTTAAATTCGTGGTTGATTTTCACAACTTTGAATTCCATAGTTTTTCCTACATATGCATCATAATCACGGATAGGCTTTACATCAATCTGAGAACCTGGTAAGAATGCTTCGATTCCGAATACATCAACGATCATTCCTCCTTTTGTTCTACACTTCACAAAACCATTAACGATTTCACCTGTATCATGTGCATTATTTACTCGTTCCCAAGCCTTAATTACACGTGCTTTACGGTGAGATAATATCAACTGACCTGTAGCGTCTTCACGTACATCAATTAATACTTCTACTTTATCCCCAACTTTAAGATCAGGGTTGTAACGGAATTCGTTTAGTGAAATTACTCCTTCACTTTTTGCATTAATATCAATAATAGCATCACGATCTGTAATATTAATTACAGTTCCTTCTACTACTTCATCATTTAATGTATCAACGAAGTTCTCTGCTACTAATTTCTCAAACTCTTCAAGCTCAGCAGTATCCACTACATCGATTCCTTCTTTGTAGTTATGCCAATCAAATTCTTTTAAAAATTGCTCTGGGTTTGATTCTTTTAGAGATACTACAGGTGCATCAGCATTCTGTGCATCTACATTTTTTGTTTCTTCAGACATTGAAGATTAAATTTGTATTCTGTACATACCTGAGAATTAACACGGAAGCTATACAGAAGCGTTATTAAAATAAATTAGTACCTTTTTAGAATTCTCTTAACCGCCTAAAAGGAGTGCAAAAGTACAATATAATTTATTACAAAGCAAAAGATTAGCTACGAACCCATCAACTCGATCTAGTATTTTACAATTTCGAATTCACTTCGCCTGTTTACCTGATGCTCTTCTTCTGAGCAATCTCCTCCACAATCAATTAATGGTTGTGATTCTCCCATCCCTAAAAACTTCATTCTTCTGGCATTGACATATCCCTCTAATGCCAAATAGTTTCTGGTAGATTCTGCTCTTTTTTCTGATAACACCTGATTATAGGAATCACTTCCTCTATTATCTGTATGAGAAATAATTTTGATGTATACACTTTTGTACTTATCTAGTTTTTTTGCAAAATCATCCAGTACTTTTTTAGAATCTTGTCTGATATTCCACTTGTTATAATCAAAATATATAGGCGGTAAGTCGAAATACAATTTCCCGTTTCGTTCTACAACCGGAGGTCCTGTCTTATCTTTTAATAACTTTTCTCTGATATCCCCTCCTTTTGGAGCTGTTTTTTTAGGAGGGATCTCTTTTTTAGGAATTGACACAGCAATCTCCTCCTCTTTTTTCTTTGGTTCCTTTCTTATTTTATCCAGATAGATCACATATATCTCTTCATTTTTTTCTTTTATAGAAAATGTTTTTTGTCTAGGTTCATACCCTTCTGAAGAAGCAGACAAATCGTATTTCCCCGGAAGGATTTTTCTAAAAAAAGTAGCGACTGAATCCAATTGATTTTCATAGATCTTATTTCCCCGGTCATCTTCTAATTTTACATCAGCATTTGGGATATATTCTTCTGTAGCAAAATCCCGTACTTCGAACTGAGCAATATACTCCCTGAGAAAAATTTCTCCTGTTTGAACAAACTCATATATATCATCTCCTGTCTTTTTTCTATTAGAAGCAAAAAAACCTTCAGTTTCATTGTAATAAGTAATTGAAAAATCATCATAACTCGAATTCAATGGAGCTCCCAGATTCACAGGCTGCACAAATCCATCTTTTTTCTTTTCACAAACAAAAATATCCAGCATTCCTAATCCCAAATGTCCATCAGAAGAAAAGAATAGATTCCCTTTACGATCGATAAAAGGAAACTGATCCCTATGGGCTGTATTTATTTTTGATCCTAAATTAATCGGAGGACCATAATCTCCACCTGGGTTAATCTCTACATAGTAAATATCAAACCCTCCAAACCCTCCGGGCATATTAGATGAAAAATACAACCGATTCTCCTCCTGATTCAATGCCGGGTGCTCTATAGAATAACTTACATCATTAAACAACAACTTTTTAGGAGCACTCCATTCTCCATCTTCCTGAAGTTCTGCTTTATATAAATGAACCGCATTATTATTAAGACTGTCGAATTTTTTCTTTCCTTTTTCAGAATTGCTTTTAGAAAAATACAGTGTTTTCATATCCCTGGAGAACGTAAAATTACCTTCGTGTAATTTAGTATTAATCACATCTGATATCCCCACTGCTTCTTCTATTGGCTGTTTGTTTTCATCCAGTTTAATCTTATAAATATCCAAAAAGGACCGGTGTGTCCACAAAAATTTTCGATCTCCGATGCTACTTGGTTTTCTGTCCGAAGTAAAGTAAATTAAGCTATCTATCTTCACTGCTCCAAACTCAGAAGCATCTGAATTAAATGTCACAGGTTCTACTGTATAATCATCTTCTTTCAATTTGAAATTCTCAATTATTTCTATCGCATCATTCTTATTAAACTTTTCTTCCTTATTCTTCTTATACAATGTCAAAAAAGTTACTGCTTTTTCATATTTCCCCATCGCTGATAATACCTGATACATCATAAAATTATACTTATTGTCATAATTTTTATCTGCATTATAAAACCGCCCTGTGACAAGATTTTTCAGATAACGATATGCTTTTTTGAACTGAAATGTATTATAGTATGAGGTCGAAATATTTCCTAACACCTCTTTGGAATAACCTTCTTTATTTAATTCTTCTTCATACTGAATTGCAGCATTGATAAAATCTCCTTTTTCAAAAAAGCGATCCGCTCTTGTTTTCTTTTGCGAAAAAGAAAAACCGGAAATCAATAATAATAGTATGAGTATTTTTTTGCTTTTCATCTGTTTGTTTTTTTGTTTAAGAGAATCAGATGGTATGACATGATTATCTCTTTTATATGTGATAAAACCTTTAATCATGTTTTTATTTTTTGATTTAGAAAAACCTTGGTGACGTATATTTATTACTAAAATTAAGAAGGTCAAAATTATACAATAAGATGATCTCGTGACTCCCATTATTATAACCACTTAAATCACTTGTACTAAAATCGTATGAATATCCTACTTTAAGACTTTCCGTCAAGTTAAACCCTGCAAGAGCAATAAACGAATCATTATACCGGTATGAGATTCCTAATTCTAATTTGTTATATAGTAACGAATTTGCAGACACATCAAATGTCATAGGGGAATCCAATACTTGTTTTATCACTACAGATGGCTTTAAACGAACATCACTAGACACATCAAATACATATCCTCCTACTGCATAGATATGTGCTTTGGACTTGGACACACTTATATCTCCTACGCTAACATTATTAGGTAATAAATTAGGGGAAGAAATTCCTGCATAAAAATTAGTATCAAATACAAATAATCCAGCTCCAATCGTTAATTCTAATTCTCCTTGATTTCCTGAAAATGCAGGATCAGAAATCACATCAGACCTGGATGGATCTATCTTAAAGCTATTAATCCCTGCTTTTAACCCATAAGATAACTTTACAGTTTCGGATAATTGAGTTATATATGCAAAATCAGCATTAAAGAAATTATTATTAACCCGTATAGCATCTCCTACTCTATCATTTACATAATTAATACTTATTTCTATTTTTGAAGTTAATGGTATACGACCAAAAACATTTGCTGTTTGAGGAGATCCTTCTATTCCTGTCCATTGTTTTCTATACAATAGTCCGGTAGATATCAGACCAGCCTGATTTGTTACATATGCCGGGTTCACTGTGCTCATGTTATACATATACTGAGAATACTGTGGCTCTTGCTGTCCATGTATCACCATCGTATATGCCACCGCTATAAAAAAGATTACTATTTTATACTTCATCATATTATCGGCTTAAATAAAAGCTTCCTTGAATTGGAAAATTATTTTCAAAATTGGGAGTAAAAATGTAGAAATAGGTTCCAGAAGGCAGATCATCTCCTAATCGCAAAGAGATATTACTTTCTCCTCTGAATTCTTCTGTATCTGCATTTCCTTCATATACCATAGAACCGTATCTGTTGAATATTTTCAGATCAAAATCAGGAAATGCTTCCGGGATATTATAAACATCTTCAATGACCAGGTCAAAAGTGTCATTGATTACATCATTATTAGGTGAGACCCCGTCTTGAAAATCCAGTGTACACAACTCTCCCTGAGCGGAGCGTTCTCCAATATTAAGAATATTAATTCTTACTTCTACGCGTTCTGATTCGCAGTTATTAGCATCGACATTTGCGATATAAAATACCTGTTCGTCCAACAAAATTGGATTGGTAATAATTGGAATCGTCCCTTCTAAGGTTTCATACCAATTATAATTCAATACATCAACAACTATATCTTCTAACCTGGCAGCGTCTAGTATACAAAACTCCTGGTCTCCTACCTGAGGTTCCGGTAAATCTACTATCTGAATAGCAACATTCAATGATGACTCTTCACATGGAGCTGTATTACTAATAATATATCTAAAATTATAAATCCCATTGGTCAGGGTTTCAAACTCAACCACTCCTTCTGAATTCAATGCTCCCGTATCATCAGTATCCTCAAAAGTTCCAGTTCTCACTGTATTTCGATCCAATAAGGAAAATAGATTAACTCTTCCATCTATTTTACAAAATGTTTCTGCCCGATCATTTCCTATGTTTTCTGGCTCTATAATAATAACATCGACAAAGGAAGCATCACTATCCAAACACCCTGCATTTCCAGGAACTTCATATCTGAACCTTCCTGCCCCCAGAATTGGCAATGTATCATCATTCTGATCGAATCTTCCCAAATGATCTGTAGAGGTATACCCATTTGGTCCTGTCCATATCCCTGTAGTATCTGGATTTCCTTCCAAATGATCAAACAAAGTCACTGTGAGGTTATCAGAGCACACCGAAGCTGTACCATCTTCTCCTGCTACAGGCAATGGATGTATAGTAAACTCCAGTGTAGCTGCATCTATACACCCCATATCACTTGTTGCTGTATAGGTAAACCTAAATGCTTCTGGAGAACTTATCTCAGGAAAGACAAAAGTATTATCAATTTCTTCTCCTCCTTCATTAGTCCACACTCCTGTATCAACAATGGTGTTTCCTCCTTCTATTTTTAGTAAACTTCTTAAATCTATTTGATTTTCTGAAATACATATATTTATTCCGTCAGTGTCTTCTCCTGCGTAGTCAAATTCTAAAACTCTTATGGTTACCTGAGTTATCAATACACCACAAGGGAATTCGCAATGTCCTTCTTCTCCTTCTGCGGCAAAAGGATCACAAAAAGCTTCTCCTCCCGGGCAATTTATTTTCGGACTTACTCCAAATTCGAATACATACGTTCCGGATGCTGCTCCCAATGTTTGAACAGTACCTTTATGATCCTCAGATAATGGCAAATCAGAAGGACCTGAAATCATTCGCCATTTTACATACGCATCATCATTATATATAAAGTCAATACCATTTTCATTGGTAAACTCCAATAAATCAAATAAATCTATGCTTCCAGGTTCTTCATTAGCACAAACTTCTGGAATCTCTCCTGCCTGATTAAAAGGTCTTAATTGTTCAAAAAAAGTAAAAAACACAGTCTCATCATCATCTTCGCACACTGCTGAGCGTTTTTTGACACTATATGTAAACCCAAAGTCAACACATCCAAATCTAAGATTGTTTCCTCCATTAATCACATTATCATATATCTCTCTGAGGTTTATAACCGAATCTTGTTCATCTGATATTTGGTTGGTCGGATCAGCTCCCTGTGAAGACCATGTTCCTCCTACATCTTCATCTCTCAGAAACTGATCATCTCTAAGATCGATATCTGCATCATGAAGTCCTGCCAGAATATCACCTTCACAGATTAATCCTGCTTCCATAATTCCAGCACTTACTTGTCGTACTACTGAAACCCGTACCCTTGTTTCTTCACTAGTTGCACACGGAGTCATTCCGGGGACCACATATCGCAATTCAAAGATTTCCCGATTGATTGGTGGTATTGTAATTTCATATGGGATATCCGCAGAGAAAGAATGATCGTTTAATGTAAATGTACCTGTAAAAGCTGCTCCTGAGCTATTACTGATAAACTCCCATGTTCCATTGAGATGTGGTGCAGGAATTGATTCATTAGATGTTAATGCTTCGAATAAGTTTAAAGTATCTGTATCACATATTTCAATGTTTGCATTATTCGCCCCTAATGGTAATGCCACCCCTGAAAAAGGTCCCAGAATCATTGTAAAAATCACAGCAGGAGTATCCCCACAGGCAGGCGTATTAAACTCAAAAACATATTCTTCTAATGTATCCGTCACCGTAGAGTTAGGAAATGCCCATACATTTACCTCTCCGGTTACGGGGTTCAAATTACTGGCATATTTAGGAACAATAGACCAGGTTCCTCCGGTAAGGGATTGCCCTGTTACATTTTGAAATTCATCAAACAGATTAATAATTCCATCGGGAGTGCCGTTAGTATCGTGGTCTACAGTTTCCATATCGCAAACGGAAAAAGTCTCTTCCACCTCGCATTGAGCAGACACAAATTTGGGGTATAGCAACCCCAAAAAAACAATAAGTAGGTAAGTAGTTTTTTTCAAAATCAGTTATTTAGCTTAGTTTGGGAGTCCTACAAAAATATCTTTTTTTTGCAAAAAACTACTTTCTTTTCCTATTTTATTCAAAATAATTTAACTCCTTGATTTTAAAACACCTACAACATCATCTATCGTATACCCCTTTGCCTGCAACAAAATCAAATAATGAAATAACAGATCTGCTCCTTCACTTAAAAATAATTCATCATTATTATCTTTTGCTTCAATAACCACCTCTACAGCTTCTTCTCCTACTTTTTGTGCTATTTTATTCATTCCTTTATGAAACAATGATGCAACATAGGATCCTTCCGGGTTTTCACTATTCTTTCGATGCTTAATAACCTCTTCTAATTCTGAGATAAAACCATATGTCATAGTATTAGTTTCTCCCCAACAGCTGTCTGTTCCTTTATGACAGGTCGGACCAGCTGGTAATACTTTTACTAATAATGTATCCCGATCACAATCAACCAGAATATCGACCAGATTCAAAAAATTACCACTCTCTTCTCCTTTGGTCCATAGCCGCTGCTTGCTTCTGCTATAAAAAGTCACTTTTTTAGTTTTTAGGGTTTTTTGATACGCTTCTTCATTCATATACCCCAACATCAATACATTTTTAGTTGTTGCATCCTGAATGATAGCTGGCACTAAACCATCTTTATTTTTTGTGAATTCTACATCCATTTCGTTTATATCTTTTTTATATCCGTACAGGGATATCATTTTTTTTCAATGTTTCTTTTAGTGTTTTAATTGTTATTTCTTTGAAATGAAATACACTAGCTGCTAGTGCGGCATCTGCTTTGCCATAACGAAAACAATCTGTAAAGTGAGGAATTGCCCCTGCTCCTCCTGAGGCAATAAGTGGAATATTCACCGTAGTAGATAATTGCGCTAAGACTTCATTAGCAAATCCATTTTTTGTCCCATCATGATCCATAGAAGTAAACAGAATCTCACCTGCTCCTCTTTTTTCTACTTCTACAGCCCAGTCTAACAATTTCAGATCTGTTGGAACCTTTCCTCCTACTAAATGTACACACCACTGATTATGTATCTTTTTTGCATCAATTGCCACTGTAATACACTGACTTCCGAATTTATCAGATAATTCATTGATCAAATCCGGACGCTTGACTGCCGAGGAATTTATCGAGACTTTATCCGCTCCATTTTTTAGCAGGATTTCTACATCAGACACACTTGATATTCCTCCTCCTACTGTAAAGGGAATATTAATTCTTTCTGCTATTTTTAATACTAAATCTGCAAGTGTTCTCCTTCTTTCTTCTGTTGCTGATATATCCAAAAACACCAGCTCGTCTGCTCCAGATTCTGCGTACAAAGCTGCCAACGCTACCGGATCTCCCGCATCTATTAAATTTTTGAAATTTACTCCTTTTACTGTTCGTCCATTTTTAATATCCAAACAGGGTATAATACGTTTTGTAAGCATCTTTTTTATACATTAGAAATAATAAAGTCTTCCACTTCTTTCAGGGTTATTTTATTTTCATAAATAGCTTTCCCTACAATTGCTCCTTCGCATCCGATTGCTGACAATTCTCGCAAATCCTGAATTGTTGTTACCCCTCCCGATGCAATTAATTTTACTCCTTCGATTTGATTGATTATTTTTTTATACAGATCTACAGAAGGTCCTTCCAACATTCCATCTTTACTGATATCAGTACATATTACATATGTTATTTTCTTGGCTACATAAGCTCCAATAAAAGGCAATAAGGCCTCAGAACTTTCTTCCTGCCACCCATTAATCGCAACTTTTTCCTTTATAGCATCTGCTCCTAGAATGATTTTTTCTGCTCCAAAACGCTTAATCCACGAGCTGAATAACTCTTTATTTGTAACTGCAATACTTCCACCTGTTATCTGCTCGGCTCCACTCTCAAAAGCAATTCGTATATCTTCATCGCTCTTTATCCCTCCTCCAAAATCAACTTTTAATCTTGTTCTGGTCGCTATAGTTTCTAGGATTTTATAATTCACAATATGTTTTGATTTTGCCCCATCCAAATCCACTAAATGCAGGTATGTCACTCCACTATCTTCAAAAGACTTTGCTACTTCTAAAGGGTCTTCATTATATATTTTCTTGGTTGTATAATCGCCTTTGGATAATCGGACGCATTTTCCATCTATGATGTCAATTGCCGGTATTATTCTCATGATTTCTTTTTTTATAGTTTTAAAAAATTATCTAGTATTAGTGCTCCTGTATCACTACTTTTTTCTGGATGAAATTGAGTTCCGAAAAAGTTATTATACTGTAGCGCTGTTGTATACTCTTGTCCATACACAGTTTTAGCTATTGTCTCCTCTGTTAAAGAAGCATAATACCCATGTACCAAATAAACATAAGCCCGTTCGTCAACCCCAGCAAATAAAGGGGATTGCAAATCATAAATCTGATTCCAACCTATCTGAGGAACTTTTACCGTATTTTGAAACTTCTTTACTTCCGTATTAAAAATCCCTAAACCTTCTGTATTTCCCTCTTCTGTCTTATTACACATCAATTGCATCCCCAGACAAATTCCTAAAACTGGTTGTTCTAGTCCTGGAATTATCTGATCCAGTTCTGTTTCTCTTAATTTCTTCATAGCGGTTCCTGCTTCTCCAACTCCCGGAAAAATAACCTTATCCGCGTTGATTATCTTTTTTTTATCATTGGTTAGTTCTGCTGTATACCCCAGTCTTTGTATTGCAAACATCACTGATTGTATGTTTCCTGCCCCGTAATCTATAATTGTAATTTTCATATAATAATTTCATTAAACAGCAAGCTATAAAACGCCTTTAGTACTCGGTAGGATCATTTTTTCTACATCTCTTTTTACTGCCATTTTTATTGCTTTTGCAAAGGCTTTGAAAATGGCTTCAATCTTATGGTGCTCATTTATTCCTTCTGCTTTGATATTAAGATTAGCCTTAGCACCATCGGTAAAGGATTTAAAGAAATGAAAGAACATTTCAGTAGGCATCTCTCCTATCTTTTCTCTCTTAAATTCCGCTTCCCATACAATCCAGTTTCTCCCTCCAAAATCAATTGCTACTTGCGCTAAACAATCATCCATAGGAAGGCAAAATCCGTAGCGTTCCACTCCTAATTTATTTCCCAAAGCTTCCGAAAAAGCAGTTCCCAAAGCAATTGCTGTATCTTCTATTGTATGATGCTCATCTACTTCCAAATCTCCCTTAACATCAATTACTAAATCCATCTGCCCGTGTCTGGCTAATTGATCGAGCATATGATCAAAAAACGCCAAGCCTGTATTAATACTACTAACTCCTGTACCATCCAGATTGATATCAATTGCAATAGCTGTCTCATGAGTTTTTCTGGTGATAGTCGCTGTCCGGTTTTTAAGCTTTAGGAATTCATATATTTTTTGCCAATCATTACTTTCTAAGGCGATAACAGCATTTAATTCCTCTTTTTTTACGGTTATTTCACCTGTTCCTAAGTGAGTATTATCATTAATAAAGATTCCTTTGGCTCCTAAGTTCTTTGCCAATTCCACATCTGTTAAGCGATCTCCTATCACAAAAGAATTCTCCAGATCATATTCTTCTGAAAAATAAGACGTGAGCAATCCAGTTCCAGGTTTCCTTGTATTGGCATTTTCATGAGGAAATGTTCTATCCAGGAACACCTTATCAAAATATACTCCTTCATTTTCGAAAGAGGTAATGATGAAATTATGTACAGGCCAAAAGGTCTCTTCGGGAAATGCTTCAGTACCCAATCCGTCTTGATTGGTTATCATGACTAATTCATAATCAAGTTCTTTAGCTATTTTTCCTAAGTATGTAAACGCTTTTGGATAAAAAATCATTTTTTCAAATGCATCTATTTGTTCGTCTGCTGTTTCTTTAATAATGGTACCATCTCTATCAATAAACAGTACTTTCTTTTTTAATATATCGGCCATCGTTTTTACAATGTTTTTAATGTGGTTATCAAGGTATTATTTTCTTCTTTGGTTCCTATTGTAAATCGCAAGGTATTCTCACATAAAGCTTGATTGGTACGATTGCGAATTACAATCCCTCTATCTAGTAGTTCTTCATATCGCTGATTAGCATTGTCTACCTGAACTAATAAAAAGTTGGTTTCTGAAGGGTATACATGCTTTACAAACGATAATTCCTCTAAAGCTCGGGCTACTCGCTTTCTTTCTAATAGGAGTTCTTTAATTTCTTCTTCTACCGTATTTTGATCTGAAAGACGTTCTAATGCTTTTTGTTGCGTAAGTTCATTAACATTATAAGGTGGTTTAATTTTTTCTAACAAGGCAATAATTTCTTCCGAAGCATAACATACACCTAATCGTATTCCTGCCAATCCATATGCTTTTGATAAGGTTTGTGTAATAATTAAGTTAGGATATTCCCGCATCTTACGTATCCAACTTGGTTGATCTGCAAAATCAATATAAGCCTCATCAATAACCACCAATACCTCTGTTTCTTCTAATAATTGTGTTACAATCGCTTCTGCAAACGTGTTTGCTGTAGGATTGTTTGGAGAGCATATAAAAATGATTTTAGTTTGTTCATCTAAGGTCTCTATAATCTGATCTACTACTGGTTGAAATTCTGATGAAAGTGGTACTCTTCTATTGTCTACACTATTCAGATCTGCCAACACTCCATACATTCCATAGGTAGGCGGAAGCGTAATAACATTGTCTTTATTAGGTTCGCAAAAAGCTCTAAAAATCAAATCCAGCACTTCATCACTACCATTACCTAACAATATCTGGCTTTCTGTAACCCCTTTTAATTTTGCTAGTTCTTTTTTTACTTTTCGCTGTTTGGGATCAGGATATCTATTCGTTCCGTTCTCAAAAGGGTTTTCATTGGCGTCTAAAAAAATCATCTCTGTTCCATCCCCTACAAATTCATCTCTGGCAGAAGAATACGGTCTTAATTTTAGTATATTTTTCCGCACTAATTTATTTATATCTACACTAACTTTATTCATATCATGCTTCACTTTTAATTGATTGAAGTCGTAAACTAACCGCATTTTTATGTGCTTCTAATCCTTCTGCTGCTGCCATAATTTCTATCGCTTCTCCTATACGCAAAAGTCCTTCTTTTGTTATTTTTTGAAATGTCATAGCTTTCATAAAGCTATCCAGATTAACACCACTATATTGTTTTGCATACCCATTAGTTGGCAAGGTATGGTTGGTTCCCGAAGCATAATCCCCAGCACTTTCAGGAGTATAATTACCTATAAAAACAGAACCTGCATTCACGATGTTTTCTACATAAAAGGAGTCATTCGCTGTACAGATAATAAAGTGTTCTGGTCCATACATATTAATTAATGCAATTGCTTTCTCATCTGAATCGACATAAATAAGTTTAGAATTCCTAATTGCAGCTGCCGCTATTTCTTTTCTAGGTAATACTGTGCACTGTATTTCTATTTCTCGTTCTACTTTTTCTATTATTTCTTTTGATGTGGATACTAAAATCACCTGACTATCTACTCCATGTTCTGCCTGACTAAGTAAATCTGAGGCGACAAATGAGGGTATCGCTGTATCATCTGCCATGACAAGTAACTCACTGGGACCAGCTGGCATATCTATTGCAACTCCAAATTTGGTTGCTAATTGTTTTGCTATAGTTACGTATTGATTTCCCGGACCAAATATTTTATATACTTGCGGAATTGTTTCCGTACCAAATGTCATTCCTGCAATTGCTTGTATCCCTCCTACTTTACATATTTTAGTTACTCCGCATAAGCTGGCAGTATACAAGATTGCCGGGTTTAATTTTCCTTCCTTATCTGGAGGAGTACACAATACAATCTCCTTACAGCCTGCAATAACTGCTGGAATTGCCAGCATTAAAATGGTAGAAAAAAGCGGTGCTGTTCCTCCTGGAATATAAAGCCCTATTTTCTGTATTGGTTTCTTTTGCTGCCAGCAAGTAACTCCTTCTTTTGTCTCAACGACAACAGTATCTGTTTGCTGTGCCTTGTGAAATGCTTCTATATTTTCTTTAGCCAATTGGATTGATTTTTTCAAATCATCAGACACCTCCATTATACCTTCTTCTATTTCTTGTATACTTACCTTGATTTCATCTAATGACACCCCATCGAATTGCGTCGTATATTTTTTGATAATTTCATCTCCTCCATCTATAACTTCGTCAAATATTTTTAAAACTGTTTCTTCTATATCATCTATACAGGCTGTTGGTCTTTCCAATATCGATTTCCAGCTTGTTTTTTCTGGATTATATATTTTTTTCATCTGTTCTTTGTTTATTTACCCACAAGCGAGATTTAAATGCTCTGTCACTTGTGTCTAAATATTTTTTAGTAATTTCCTTTGAATGTTTTGTGGAACTGGCTCCAGGTAATTTATTACCTGATAAAACTCGTCTTTATTAGTTATCACCGAATATTTTACAATACCATTTTCTCAATCGGACATACTAATATTCCTTCTGCTCCTTCTTCTTTTAATTCATCAATGATTTCCCAAAACTTATTCTTTTCTACGACAGTATGTATAGAGCTCCATCCTTCTTGTGCTAATGGCAACACTGTAGGGCTTCGCATGCCCGGAAGGATTGCTACAATTTTATCTATTTTTTCATTCGGAGCATTTAACAAAACATATTTTGAAGTTCTTCCTTTTAAAACTGCCTGTATTCTAAAGCGTAGTTTGTCTAAAATCTTTTTCGATGCTGAGCTTATCAGAGGAGATACTGCCAACACGGCTTCTGAGGTTAGCATGACTTCTACTTCTTTGAGATTGTTTTTAAACAAAGTACTTCCACTAGAAACAATGTCACAGATCGCATCAGCTAAACCTATATTAGGTGCTATTTCCACGGAACCTGAAATCTGGTGTAATTCGGCATTTATTCCTTTATCAGCCAGGTATGAATTAACTGTATTCGGGTAAGATGTGGCAATTTTTTTTCCCGTTAAGTCATTAATATCTGTATAATCTACTTCTTTGGGGATTGCCAGGGATACTCTACACTTAGAGAAATTCAATCGTTCTGCTATCTCAATCCCTTCTCCTTTTTCTACAAGAACATTTTCGCCAATAATCGCAATATCTACTACACCGTCTCTTAAGTATTGTGGAATATCCCCATTGCGCAAAAACATTACTTCCATCGGAAAATTTCTTGTTTCTGCTTTTAATTGATCCTTCCCATTATCAATGGAAATACCACAATCTTTTAAAATCTGAACAGAATCTTGATTAAGTCTTCCGCTTTTTTGAATAGCAATTCTAATTTTAGACATTTTATCTGATTTATCGTCTTTGCTGTTCAACCGGAATTTAGAGTGTATAAAAAAACCCGCTTGAACAACTCAAACGGGTTTTTAAAATATGTTTAATTTTTACACATATCATCTTTACCTCATTCGAGTGAAGAAGTAAAATGATGATGATGTAAAAATAATGCTGTCATGTTTTCTTATTAATTACAGAGCAAACATATAAAAATAAATTTAGATAATTACCATTAATCTAAAAAAAGTGAATTTCAACTATTTTTCCTTGTAAAAATCTAAAATTTAACCATTTATATAGGTTGATTATAAACATTTTTATAACTTTAAAAGGCAAATGCTAATCAACTATTTATGAAAAACTTTATCTCTTTGCTAATTTTTTTACTGTTTGCCTGCTTAGGAATGTGGTGGTACTATTCCTGTGACTGGTGTTCTGTGAAAAAAAATAGTAGTATTACCACCGTACAAAACCAACCTGATCCTGCTGAAGAAGCTCGTAAGAAAAAGGCTTATGAAGACAGTATCGCACTTGCCAATAAACTGGCGAATGGTTTCTTTATAAAAGACCATCTCGGCAAGGATATTTTCAGATATCCGGAACAGTTACAAATTCTCAAAACAAACGACAGTGTATGCATCCCTAGTAGTGCTGATGGATATAATGATCTTTTAGCGAATTATTTAGGTAAAAACCTGGACAAGGAACTCATTGTCTATGGTTTTGAAACAAAAGAAGAACAGGATTCTGGAAAACAACTAGGACTGGATAGAGCTAATTTTGTAAAAAACCTATTTATCACCGGAGGGATTAATGCTGATCGTATTCTCACAAAATCAAAACTACATGATTACACCTATAATGATGAAGGTAAATATAATGGAGGGATCACTTTTGAAATTCATGAAGTAAGCAACAAGGATCGACTTAATGAAATTGAAAAGAGTATAGCCAATAAAACTTTATACAGCAATTTTGGTCAAAAAGATTTTAAACCCGACGCTACGCTCTCCAGTTATGCTATCGAATTAAAAAACTACCTGGTTAAATATCCTGAAAAAAAGGTGAACATTATAGGGCATACTGATGATATCGGAGAAGAAGAAGATAATCTTTGGTTTGGAAAACAACGAGCTAATAATGTAAAAAAATATCTTGTTAGTCGTGGGATTCCTTCAGAAAAACTCACTACACAATCCAAAGGAGAATCTGACCCTATCGTACCTAATGATAGTCCGGAAAATCGTAATAAAAACAGAAGAATTGAAATAATTGTTAACTAAATAACTTAAAGAAATATGTTTAATTTTTTACAAGAAGCAAATTGGTGGTGTCTGCTATTATTATTGTTCCTAGCTTTCTTATTAGGATGGTTATTATCCAGATGGTCCCTTAAAAAGAAATACAAGTCGGCATTAGATCAATGTCTTAAAGAAAAAGAAACTTTAGAAAACACTAAATATAAGACGGTTAATACTACATTCTCTACTACAGCTTCTACTGATATCGAGAGCGATGACAGTATTAAAGCTATCAAAACGAGAGATCGTCAGGGAACTCCTGTAGATATCGTTCCAGCAGAAACTCCTAAATTAAACTTTGAAAGTTTTGGTCGCGCAGATGCTTCGCAAAAGGATGATCTGAAACTAATTAATGGAATTGGTCCTTTTATAGAAGAGAAGTTAAATAGTATTGGTATTTATACTTTTGACCAAATAAGCAGATTTACATCTCAGGATATAGAAACTGTTACAGAATTAATTCAATTTTTCCCAGGTAGAATAGAGCGAGATAACTGGAAAAAACAGGCTTCTAAACTCAAAGATAAAAACTAAGGATACGTGCAGTAAAAAAAGGCGGTCATATGACCGCCTTTTTTTATAGTATATCATTGGGTTAACTTCCTATTGATTCCCTAAAATCAAAGGCATTCCATCGCTTCCTGATCCTACAACTACCACCTTGGCATTTGGAGATTTTGCCAATTCTAATGTAGCCTGTATTCCTTTTTCTTTCAGAATTTTATCTGTTAATGAAGCATTGAGAATAGTATTAGCCGTTGCCTTTCCTTCGGCATCAATTTTCTGGCGTTCTGCTTCTTTTCGAGCTTTTTCTAATCTAAACTCATACTCTAATGCTTCTTGTTCTTGCTTGAGTTTTCTTTCTATCGCATCCTTAATTGTAGCCGGAAGTGTTACATCTCTAACTAAGATTTCATTTAACTGTACATGCTGATTCTCTACGATTTTTTTTGTTTCTTCAAAAATTTCTTTCTGGATAGCATCTCGTTTGCTAGAATACAACTGCTCTGGAGTATATCTTCCTACTACACTTCTGGCAGCAGAACGAATTGTAGGCAATAAAACTCTACTCACATAATCTTCTCCTTTTTGCTGATGCAACAATCCTAATTTATCATACTTAGGTTGAAACCATGCCGAAGCATCCAATTTAATTTCCAACCCATTAGAGGACAATACCTGCATTTTTTCAAACACTTCTTGCTGTCTTACCTCATACACTATTACTTTATTCCAGGGAGCCACCAAATGAAACCCTTCTCCCAGGGGAGCTTCATCAGTCACTACTCCTCCTCCAAATGTTTTATATAAAACTCCTGCTTCTCCTGAACCTATTGTCACTGTAGATTTAGATACAAAGATTACTCCCAATACGAGTAAAACAATAATCGGCACGCCTATTTTTGGTAGTTTTTCCATTATAATATATTCTTTAGTTATTTTTTATTTAAATAAGTCCGTTATACTTTCTCATAAACCATTCGATAGCAAGACTGCCAACAATAATCAGCACCAGGTATTTCCAATCTATTAAAGAGATGACCTTTTCCTCTTTCTTTTGTATTATCTGATACCTATCATCATGTATCAAGTCATCCAACAACTGATTTTTTTGATGTATATAGTAACTTTTTCCACCTGTATTAGTCGCTAACTGTTTTAACTTTGTTACATCTGCATTCAGAAACTGTTGTTCAACATTATATTCTAATACGGTAAAGTTTCCAGACCTGGACAGGTTTTCTCCTGCTACATGAACTGAATAAGTATACGATCCTGCCGGCAGGTCACTAACATCTACCTGATAAGCATTTTTTCTCAAAAGCATTGGAATTTCCTTTACTGAATTGGTGTTTTTATTTTCTATTCGAATGCTTACACTTGCTCTTCTGTCAAATTCGTAATTTTTAGTAAAGTAAGCTGCCTTTATTTTTATGTTAGTATTTCCATAGTAGAAAGGTTCTGCATATGTGGTCAACCTGCTTTTCTTTTTATTTGATGCCAGGTATTGAACCAATTTACCCAGGAAATTGTCAAAACTCTCAAAATTGTTAGTCAACAAAAAGTCATTTGCTCTCCATCGCCAAATATTTTCTCCCAGCAGTACTGCTTCTCTAATTCCATTGTCTTCCAAACTACATAGTAGCGGAAAGTTTGTTTCTATTCCGGATATACTTCTATACAAAAGAATATCATGTGCAACATTTATTCGTATATCTCCAAAATTTCCTAATAATGGCGGATATTTATCAAATCCGATATCTTCTAATAAAAATGCGGAATAGTTAGCATTAAATCTGGGGGTATAGTTTTCTGTTTGTCCGGTTATCGCCTGTGTATATTTAGCTTGTATCTGGTTTAGAAAATTCCAGTTTGTCTTTGTTCCTGTAATCGTAAGAACATTTTTCTTAACTGTCTTTAACTCTTCATATAACTTTCTGAAAGTAGCATCTGGCTGATATATCACGATCAGTTGATACTCATCTAACTTTCTTATATCTGATGGTTTGACAATAGTAACACTTCTTCTTTCATTGCTTTCTATACTCTTTTTTAAAGCTCCTAAATCAGGATGTGATATTCTGCTCACCAATAACACATTTGTTTTCTGATCGATCACCTCTACTGCAAAATTCTTCGTGTTATTAATAGTGTTTTTTTCCTGATCTAAAGGAACCAGTCTTGCTTTGTATTCAAACACCCCCGGCTGTATTGTCGGTAAGGTTACTTTTATAACTTTAGAGTTTTCTTCCTTAGAAAAGGAAACAGTCGTATTGTAGATTTTTCTGGTACCTGACAGAATCTCTAAACTAGTAGTGATCGTATTATCTCCTGAATATGAAAGGATCAACTCTACCGGAAATTTATTTTTCAGATATACATATCTATTTACATTTAGCTGTTCTATTTTTAAATCTTCAACGATGGTAGTGTCTCCTAGAATAACCGGGAACACCTGTTGTGTATGTTTTGTCGTTTTGAATTGGTATTCTTTCCCATAGGTTTGATTTCCATCGGTTAACAATACGACAGGAGCTATATTACTCTTATAAATTTGATTTAACTCATCGATCGTATTATAAATATTAGTTTGCTTTCCTGTAAAATCCAGTGACAGGGAATCTTTTAAGGCATCGGAAAACGCATAGTAATCTATATCAAATCGCTCATTAAGTGATGTATTATCTTTTAACTCCTGAACCATTTTCTGCAAAATTTGATCTTGTTTCAGGTGTTTTAAAGAAGATGAATTATCAACTGCTACCAATAAGGTTGGTTTCTCATTGATGTATGTGTTTTGTGTAAATGTAGGGTCTATTAAAAGTAGTAATAAAGAAAAAACACTTAAAAAACGAAGAAAAGCAAAAAACAGATTCCTTCTAGATCTGCTTTTTGCTTTGTATAAGTATTGAAAAAGAGCTATTAATAAGGCTAGTACCCCAGCTCCTATAATCAATATTATTTGTTGTATCTGCATCTGTGAATTCTTATAATTTTAAATTGTATAACCTCTGGTTATATTCTACCTAATAAAGTTACTATTTAAAACTTCAAAGATCTCAAAAACTTTGAATATAATCCACAAGTAAATATACTCCTGATATATTAAGTCAACATTCCTCCATCTACCTGAAGTACCTGTCCTGTAACGTAACTACTCATATCACTAGCTAAGAATAAACATGCATTTGCAATGTCTTCTGTGGTTCCTCCGCGTTTTAACGGGATGGCACTTGTCCATCCTTCGACAACTTTCTCATCTAGTTTAGCTGTCATTTCTGTTTCTATAAATCCAGGAGCAACTACATTACTTCTAATATTTCTAGATCCCAATTCTAATGCTACTGATTTCGTAAACCCAATGATTCCTGCTTTAGATGCGGCATAATTAGCCTGTCCGGCATTTCCTTTTACTCCTACAACAGAACTCATATTAATGATACTTCCTTTGCGTTGTTTCAGCATGGTTCTCTGAACCGCTTTCGTCATGTTAAATACACTCTTGAGGTTTACTTCTATCACTTTATCAAAATCCTCTTCTCCCATTCTCATCAATAGATTATCCTTGGTAATTCCTGCATTATTGATTAGGACATCAATACTTCCGAATGTTTCTAAAACACTTGCCACTAAGTCTTGTGCTTGCGCAAAATCGGCTGCATTACTTTGGTACCCTTTTGCTTTTACCCCTAAATCTGTTAATTCTTTTTCTAATTCATTGGCTGCTTCTACAGAAGAACTATATGTAAATGCTACATTGGCACCTTGCTTAGCAAAAACCTGTGCTATTCCTTTTCCGATTCCTCGACTTGCACCAGTAATAATAGCTGTTTTACCTTGTAAGAGATTCATTCGCTTTATTTTTATTTGTGTTTATTTATTAAAGATATCAAAGATAAGAATTACTATGTTGTGGTCAACAATAAACCCCGCGTTTTCTTGCGGGGTTTATCTATTTTTTTATTGAAAGAAATAACTATATTACAGCTTTACATTTGTATCATCTTTCTCATAATTAAAAAGATAATCAATATTCATTTCCTGAACTTTTCCTAGTTTGGATAATGCTTTCATATTGACATCTTTTTTATTTCCAATCACCATAACGTTATACGTTTCTCCTTTAATGTTTTCAATAAAAAATTTCTTGAGATCAGCTAATGTCATATTTTTGATTGTATTATAAATCTCTTCTCTATTATCATTCTCTATTCCTTTCTTTTTCAACGATTCATATGTCCAGAAAATATTAGACTTTGTAATTCGCTGTGCTGCAATTTTCTTCAAGGTAGCTTCTTTAGCTGCATTAAATTGCTCTTCTGCTTCTGGCATATTAGTCATTAAATCCATCATGGCATCCACCGCTTGAGGCATTTTATTTGCCTGTGTACCTACATATGCATACACATAATTCGAATCTTCTTTTTTACTTGCTGTACTATAGCCTGCCTGAGCAGCATACGCTAATGATTTCGATTCTCTTATCTCCTGAAAAACAATCGAAGAAAGTCCACTTCCAAAATATGTATTAAACAATCTGGATGCTGCCATTTTTGCCGGGTCAAATTCTGATCCTTTAGCCAAAAACAACATTTCACTTTGTACCATATCATAATCCACAAAATAAACATTACCTCCTGTTTCTTTTTCTACATAGGTTGTTTTTTCTGGATACTCCAGTAAATTCTCTGGTATGATGTGATTCTTATCCAGAGAAGCAATTGCTGCTGCCACATCCTTCCCATAATAGAAAATACGTTGTTTGTAATTCTTTAATTCTTTTACTTTATTAACCAACTCTTGTGGATCAAACGCTTGTAATTCTTTTATTTTAAAGACATTTCTCAAAGGTGAATTCTCTCCATATTTTCCATAACTCATTAAACCAGACCAAAGGATATTTCCTTTTTGTGTTTTTCCATCTTCTCTACCTTTAGCTATTTTATCTATATATTTAGCATATGTTTCTTGATTCGGTACTGCGTTCGACCATAAGTGTTCTAATAACACCAAACCACTATCTAAATTTTCTTTTAATCCAGAAATTCCAACATAGGTTTTATCCGCAGCCGTACTTACATAATAATCTATACCTAATTTGTAAAATTCCTTTTTCAGCTCTTCCGGAGAGTATTTATCTGTCCCTAAATAGTCTAAATATCCAGCTGCTAATGCCGCTTTTTTATCATTATTCTGCCCCATATCAAATATGATATTAAGAGAGAATAAATCGTTATTCTTATTTTCTATATAAGCAACATTTAATCCACTTTCAGTTTTTTCTTCTTTAATTTCTTTTTTGTAATCTACGTATTTAGGCTTTAAATCTGCACTTTTTATTGCCATAAATTCCTGTAAGTACCCAGATTGCTTGTCTCTGTTTAATTGCACTGGGGTAATTCCTGGATTTTCTACCTTGGTGATATTTTTATCCGCTCCTTTTCTTTTATAAGTAACTACGTAATTATCTTTATAAAATGCATTAGCAAAATCTACCAGCTCTTGTTTGGATATTTTTTTTAACTCATCCAAAAAAGCAACTTTATCCTTCCAATCCTCATGATGAATAAACGCATTATAATATGCTGATGCCAGGGCTGTATTATTCTCATACTGCTGCGTCTGTGTTAATTTCAAATCGTTTATTACAGCAGAAATCATCCATTCATCAAAGGCTCCTTTTTTTAGCTTTTCAATTTCTCCTAGTAATAAATCTTTTACTTCATCCAATGTTTGATCTGCTTTAGGACTACCTGTGAACTCATGAAAACCATAATCATTCAAAAAAGTTGTAAAACAGGCTGCTCTTTGTACTAATTGTTTTTGATTTAGGTTTAAATCTATTAAACCGGCAGTTCCATTTCTAAGGATCATATCAGCTAATGTCAATAGCTTCTCTTCTTTAGTTCCAATCCCTTCTGAGCGAAATGCCAGAGAAACATATTCTGCAGTTGGTCCGAATACTTCCTTGACCACTGGTGCCGTAATCGGTTCTTCTTTAGGCAATACAGGATGTTCAACTTCTTTTTTCTTTAATGCTCCAAACGTATCATTGATCTTTTTGATTGTTTCATCAAACTCGAAATCTCCTACCATTACCATTGCCATATTATTAGGGACATAATATTTATCGAAATACTTATGTATTTCTACCATGGATGGATTTTTTAAATGATCAGATGTTCCGATTGTTGTTTGTTGCCCATACGGATGATTTGGAAATAATCCATCTAACATTGCTGCAAATGCCTTTCTAAAATCATTATCCTGCCCCATGTTAAACTCTTCATATACAGCCTCTAACTCTGTATGAAATAGACGCAATACTAACTGACTAAAGCGTTCACTTTCTACTTTTAGCCATTTGTCTAATTCGTTTGCAGGGATTTTGTTTTTATATACTGTTTCTTCAAACCATGTATGCGCATTGGTTCCTTCCGCCCCTAAAGAGCTTATCATTTTATCATATTCATTAGGAATTGATATTTCGGAAGCTTTCAGAGATACTTCATCTATCTTCTTATAAATTTCTTTCTTTTTTACGGGATCAGTTTCTTTTCTGTGTTCCTCATATAAATCAGATATTTCCTGAAGCAATACTTTTTCTTTTTCATAATCCTGAGTTCCTATTTCATCTGTTCCTTTAAACACCATATGTTCTAAATAGTGTGCAAGCCCCGTTGCTTCTTTAGGATCATAATTAGAACCAGCTCTTACTGCTATGTATGTCTGAATTTTTGGTTCTTCATCATTTTGACTCAAATATACTTTTAAGCCATTATCTAAGGTATATAACCTTAAACCCGTAGGGTCATTTGTTACAGTTTCATAGGTAAATCCCGAAGGATCTGTATGTTGCTCAACAGCAACTTTTGTCACTGTTTTTGTTATTGTAGGTGCGTCCTTACAGTGACTAAGTAATAATGTCAGCACCGAGAGTAAAGTAATTTTTAAAAATTTCATATTATTCTTTATAGTTTCGGCCAAAAATCGAATAATTTTGTTTCCATAAAGCAAGATTAATATTTTTTTAATAAAAAATTAACGTTTTATTAGAGAATAAAAAAAGCCCACCTGTTATCCAAGTGAGCTTTACTTTTTATAATCTTATAATGTTCTCTATCCCAGAACTTCTGCTACTTTTTTACCTATTTCAGCAGGAGAATCTACTACGTGAATTCCACATTCTCTCATAATTGCTTTTTTAGCTGCTGCAGTATCTTCACTTCCTCCTACAATCGCACCTGCATGCCCCATAGTACGTCCAGCTGGAGCAGTTTCACCTGCGATAAATCCAACTACAGGTTTTGTAGTGCCACTTTCTTTAATCCATTTTGCAGCATCTGCTTCTAACTGACCTCCAATTTCACCAATCATAACGACACATTTAGTATCTGGATCATTAATAAGCAATTCTACTGCTTCTTTAGTAGTTGTTCCAATGATTGGATCTCCTCCGATACCAATCGCAGTTGTAATTCCTAATCCTTGTTTTACTACCTGATCTGCAGCTTCATATGTCAACGTTCCTGATTTAGAAACAATTCCTACATTTCCTTTCTTAAAAACAAAACCAGGCATAATTCCTACTTTTGCTTCTCCAGGAGTAATAACTCCAGGGCAGTTAGGTCCTATTAATCTACATCCTTTATCTTTTATATAATCTGCAGCTTTGATCATATCCGCAACAGGAATTCCTTCAGTAATAGTAATAATTACTTTGATCCCAGCATCTGCTGCTTCCATAATTGCATCTGCTGCAAAAGCTGGCGGTACAAAAATAATAGTAGTATCTGCTCCTACTTCTTTTACGGCATCAGCTACTGTATTAAAAACAGGTTTATCCAAATGTGTTTGTCCACCTTTACCAGGAGTAACTCCTCCGACTACGTTTGTTCCGTATTCGATCATTTGTCCTGCATGAAAAGTACCTTCACTTCCTGTGAATCCTTGAACAATAATTTTTGAATCCTTATTTACTAAAACACTCATTGCGTTATGATTTTTAATGTTTTTTTGAAGTTACCAAAAATACGTTTTTGACAACTATAGTTAAAATGAAAACCAAATTATTTTATGTAATTTTTTAAAAACAACTCAGTCTATTTTACTTATTACTATTCTCCAGGTAAAATCTTTATATTACCTGGAAAAATTATTCTTTTTTTTCCTTTAATCCCTCCATCATTTTAGGGATTTGTTTTAATGCGACAATCTCTTTGTATTTCGTTCTAGAATCATCTGCCGGGCTTCCGAAATATTTCTTATTCCCTTCTAAGGATTTTCCTATTCCTGATTGCGCATAGACTACTGCTTTTTCCCCAATAGTAATTCCACTAATAACTCCTACTTGTCCCCACAGGGTTACTTCATTTTCTATTACCACACATCCTGCAATTCCAACTTGAGAAGCAATAAGACATTTTTCTCCTATTACAGTATCATGACCAATATGTACCTGGTTATCGATTTTGGTCCCTTTTTTTATAGTAGTATCTGCTGTTACTCCTTTATCAATTGTACATAAAGAACCTAAATCCACATTATCTTCTATCACTACTCTACCTCCTGATACCAGTTTATCAAATCCTTCTGGTCGATTTTTGTAGTAAAAGGCATCTGAACCGATGACCGTACCTGAATGAATAGTCACATTATTACCTATAATAGTATGGTCATAAATACTTACATTCGCATGTATCACTGTATTATCTCCTATTACCACATTATTACCAATAAAAGCTCCTGGTTGGATGATGGTATTTTTTCCTATTTTGGCAGATTTTGATATGGTATGACTTGCTTGTTCAAAAGGTTTAAAAAAGGTAGTCAATTTATTAAAATCTCTAAACGGATCATCTGAGATCAACAACGCTTTCCCTTCCGGACAATCTACTTTTTTATTAATCAATACTACAGTAGCAGCGCTTTTTAGCGCTTTGTCATAGTATTTTGGGTGATCTACAAAAACAATATCTCCGGGAGTTACCACATGAATTTCATTCATTCCATATACGGGAAATGAGGCATCACCTACAAAGTCAGCAGAAATTATTGTAGCAATTTGCTCTAATGTATGTACTTGGGGGAATTTCATATTATATTAAAAAGGGAGTTACCTATTCTTTAATTCTTTCTTTATAGGTTCCTTTTTCTGTTTCTATTTTGATCTTATCTCCTTCATTAATAAAAAGAGGGACCATAACTTCCGCACCTGTTTCTACAGTAGCTGGTTTTGTGGCATTTGTCGCTGTATTTCCTTTCACCCCAGGCTCTGTTGCTGTTACTTCTAAAATAACACTTGCAGGCATCTCTACAGAAAGCGGCATCTGATCTTCAGAATTAATAATAACTGTTACAACTTCTCCTTCTTTTAGCAGCTTAGGAGCATCTAAGGTAGATTTCTGAAGTGTAATCTGATTATAATCCTCTACATTCATAAAATGATAGGTATCACCTTCTGCGTATAAAAACTGAAACTTATGTGTCTCTACACGTACGTCTTCTATTTTGTGCCCCGCAGAAAAGGTATTATCTATTACCTTACCTGTAGTTACACTTTTTAATTTAGTTCTTACAAAAGCAGGTCCTTTCCCTGGCTTAACATGCAAAAACTCAACAATTTTATAAATATCATGGTTGTATTTGATACACAATCCATTTCTAATATCACTAGTAGTCGCCATTCTGTATATTTTTCTAGTTTATTATCTTTTTTAATTGGAGAAATATCCTTTCATTATACCTCGTTGAGAGTTTTTGATAAACTCTAACACTTCATCTCGCTCAGGTGTTGCTTCCATTTCTGCTTCTATGATAGCTACTGCCTGTGTGTTATTGTAATTCTTCTGATAAAGAATTCGATATATATTTTGTATTTCTCTTATTTTTTCTGTCGAAAAACCTCTTCTTCTTAATCCAATGGAATTAATTCCTACATAAGATAAAGGCTCTCTTGCTGCCTTCACAAAAGGAGGTACATCTTTTCTTACCAAAGATCCTCCGGTAACAAAAGCATGATTTCCTATACTACAGAACTGCTGCACTGCTGCCATTCCTGCAAGTACTACATGATCTCCTACATTAATGTGACCAGCTAATGTACTGTTATTAGAAAAGATACAATGATCTCCTATAATACAATCATGAGCAATATGGCAATATGCCATTATCCAGCAGTTACTACCAATTTTGGTTTTCATCTTATCGGTAGTTCCTCTGTTAATAGTGACACATTCTCTAATAGTAGTGTTATCGCCTATTTCTGTTATCGTATCCTCATCATTGAACTTCTTATCTTGCGGAATAGCAGAAATCACAGCACCAGGAAAAATACTACAGTTCTTTCCTATTCTGGCACCTTCCATGATTGTCACATTAGATCCTATCCATGTCCCTTCTCCTATCTCCACATTATTATGAATCGTAGTAAAAGGTTCAATCACTACATTCTTGGCTATTTTTGCTCCGGGATGAACGTATGCTAAAGGTTGATTCATCTATCTTCTTTTCTTTATTTTGATTTTACTATTTGTGCCATTAATTCCGCTTCTGTTACTAATTTTCCATTAGCGTATGCAAAAGCTTGCATATGACAAATTCCTCTACGAATTGGAGTAATTAATTCTAACTTGAATATCAGCGTATCCCCTGGCAACACTTGTTGCTTAAATTTCACTTTATCAATTTTCATGAAATACGTCAGGTAATTTTCAGGGTCTGGAACTGTACTAAGCGCTAAAATCCCTCCTGTTTGTGCCATTGCTTCTATCTGAAGTACTCCTGGCATTACAGGTGCTCCAGGAAAATGACCTATAAAAAACGGCTCATTCATTGTTACGTTTTTCAACCCAACAACATGCTTATCTGACATTTCCAAAATACGATCCACCAATAAGAAAGGATATCGATGCGGTAACATATTCATGATCTTATTCACATCCATTAACGGGGGTTGATTAAGATCGAATTGAGGTACCTTGTTCCGCTTTTCTATTTTGATGATTTTAGACAGTTTCTTTGCAAATTGAGTATTGACAAAGTGTCCTGGTTTATTTGCTATTATCTTCCCTTTAATACGGGTTCCTATCAAGGCTAAATCTCCAATAACATCTAATAGCTTATGTCTTGCCGCTTCATTTGGATAGTGTAATGTCAAATTATCCAAAATCCCATTAGGTTTTATAGAGATTGATTCTTTTCCAAATGCTTCTTTTAACTTTTCCATCGTATCAGGACTCAATTCCTTATCGACATATACGATAGCATTATTAAGATCTCCTCCTTTGATCAACCCATGCTCTAATAGCATTTCCAGTTCATGAAGAAAGCTAAAAGTTCTCGCTTCTGATATTTCTTTTTTAAAGTCCGAAAGACGTTTTAGGGATGCATTTTGAGTGCCGAGTACTTTAGTTCCGAAATCAACCATTGTTGTTACCTGATACTCATCAGAAGGCATTACAATAATCTCACTTCCAGACTCTTCATCAACATAGGAAATCACATCTTTTATAACATATTCTTCTCGCTCTACATCTTGTTCTTCAATTCCTCCTTTTTCCAGAGCTTCAATAAAAAACTTACTGGAACCATCCATAATCGGAGGTTCTGAAGCATTTAATTCTATTAAAAGATTATCAATTTCCAATCCTACACAAGCTGCTAAAACATGCTCGGATGTCTGGATACTTACTCCATTTTTTTCGAGGTTTGTTCCTCTTTGGGTATTTACAACATAATTGGCGTCTGCTTCTATCACAGGAGAACCTTCCAGGTCTACCCTACAAAAAGCATAACCGTGATTAGCTGGTGCCGGCTTAAAAGTTAATGTTACCTCTTTACCTGTATGAAGCCCTACTCCATTTAGAGTTACTTCTTGTTTAATAGTTCTTTGCTTAGTCACAACAGCGTTATTCTTTTATATTAATCTTCTTTTCTATTTCGTATAACCTATCTACTATCTTAGGTAAATTTTTAAAATGTACGTATGATTTATTGTAATCAGAATATCCTAACGCTGGTGACCCTTGAATCGCTTCGTCATCTTTTATATTTCTCCCAATTCCAGACTGCGCTTGAATTCTTACTTTATTTCCTATTGTCAGGTGTCCTGCTATTCCTACTTGCCCACCGATCAGACAATGTTTTCCTATTTTGGTTGATCCTGCAATACCGGTTTGAGCGGCAATAGCTGTGTGTTCTCCAATCTCTACATTATGGGCTATTTGAATCTGATTATCCAATTTAACTCCTCTACGTATAATAGTAGATCCTAATGTAGCTCTATCTATGGTTGTTCCAGCTCCTACATCTACATTATCTTCTATAATAACGTTTCCTGTTTGTGGAACCTTACTGTATTCTCCTTTTTCATTGGGGGTAAAACCAAATCCATCCGCTCCTACAATAGCACCACTGTGAATAACACAATTATTACCTATTATAGATTCAGAATAAATCTTCGCTCCTGCAAATACGATAACATTATCTCCTATCGTTACATTATCTCCTACGTAAACGTTAGGGAATATTTTTGCATTTTCTCCTATGGTAACATTTTCTCCTATATATGAAAAAGCTCCCAGATAGATTTCTTCTCCATATTTGGCACTTTCTGAAATAAAGCAGGGTTGTTCTATCCCTTTTTTATTCATTTTCACCATATTATAGTATTCTAATAATTGAGAAAATGCCTTATAAGCGTCATCCACTCTAATAAGGGTAGTTTGTATCTCGGACTCTTTTTTAAATGTTCTATCCACTATCGTAATAGACGCATTTGTAGAATAAATATATTGCGTGTACTTAGGATTAGACAAAAAAGTCAAAGTTCCTTCTGTTCCTTCTTCTATTTTGGCCAATTTAGATACCTCGACAGTTTCATCTCCTTCGATATCTCCATTAAGAATACCCGCAATTTGTGTGGCTGTAAAAATCATTCTAGCAAAAGTATAAAAAATGTATTAATCTTTTTGTTTTGGGTAACAGATAAAATGCTTTGTAACAGGTTTTGATAATGCTTTTAAATTGAATTGATCTGTAGCACCCACTATATCAGCTATTTTTCTATTTTTATACAAGATATTTATGTTTTGTTTATTTTGATGGTAGGCTTGGTTAGAAATACTACCTGAAAAGACAAAATAACGAGCTTCTTCTTCAGAAATTTCATAATCTTTCGTTATTTTTTTGATGTGCTTGGCTAACTTATTCTTTTCAAAGGGTTTCTTTTTGATCTTTATTTTCAATAAATCCCGCTCTATAATCATTCTGGATAAATTGCTTAAAACAAAATCATCACATACACTCCACTCCTTCATTGCCGAAATAATATCGTAATCATCCAGTTTTGAAAAAGTATCTAATTCGTCTTCTAAAAAATTTTCTTTGGTAATTTTGTTTTTCAGAAAGAACGCTAACGCAGGACTTGCTTGTAACTCCATTCCAGATTCCGTTAGCTCTTTGGCTCTTTTTAGCACTCTGATCAGAATATTTTCGGCTACTAAACCTGTTTTATGCAGATAGACCTGCCAATACATGAGTCTTCTGGCTAATAAAAATTGTTCTACAGAATACACTCCTTTCTCCTCTACTACCAATTCATCATTTACTACAGTAAGCATTGTAATCAAACGTTCGCTATTGATATTTCCCTCTGCAACTCCCGTATAAAAACTATCTCTTTTCAGATAATCCAATCGATCCATATCCAATTGCCCTGAAATTAACTGGTGCAGAAAATTACGGTGATACTCTCCTTTAAATATTTGAATAGCAAGAGTCAGCTTGCCTGTAAACTCTTTATTTATTGCCTCCATAAACATGAGTGATATAGACTCATGATTAATTTCTTCTACGATACTGTGTTCCATAGCATGTGAAAACGGACCATGACCTATATCATGTAATAGAATGGCAATATACAAGGCTTCCTCTTCTTCTTCGGAAATAAGAACGCCTTTAAACCGCAAAGCATTGACTGACTTCTGCATTAAATTCATACACCCCAGGGCGTGGTGAAATCTGGTGTGATGTGCTCCCGGATAGACCAGATAGGACAATCCCATCTGACTAATCCTCCTAAGTCGCTGAAAATATTTATGTTCTAACAGATCAAAAATTAGTTCGCTTGGTATTGTAATAAAACCGTAAATTGGATCGTTAAATATTTTTAGTTTATTTCTTTTTTTCAAGTTTACTTTACTTTTACAAAACAAATATACATATATGCCATTCATATAACACATTTAGATACAAAATATGAATATGATTAGGCATTAAATTTATTTTAACGCACAAAAATCATTAATCGACAAACATAAATCCTACATGAACGCAATAAAAATTCTCTGGGTAGACGACGAAATCGACTTGTTAAAACCACACATCCTTTTTTTAGAAAAAAAGAATTACACAGTTACCAAATGTCAAAGTGGAACCGAAGCCATCGAGATTTTGGACAATAACAATTTTGATATCGTTTTTTTAGATGAGAATATGCCGGGGTTATCAGGTATTGAAACACTTTCTGAAATAAAAGAAAAAAATGAAAGTCTTCCTGTCGTAATGATTACCAAGAGTGAAGAAGAGTATATAATGGAAGAAGCCATTGGTAGTAAGATTGCTGATTATCTAATTAAACCTGTGAATCCTAATCAAATTCTATTGAGTTTAAAAAAGAACCTGGACCACTCTCGTCTTGTTTCTGAAAAAACTACGGCTAATTACCAACAGGAGTTTAGAAAAATAGCAATGGACCTCGCGATGGTTAATAGTTTTGAAGAATGGTCAGATTTATACCAGAAACTACTTTACTGGGAATTGCAATTAGAGGATATTGAGGATTCCGGAATGTTTGAGATTCTTGAATCTCAAAAAGTAGAAGCTAATTCTCAATTCTTTAAGTTTGTTCAAAAAAATTATGAGGATTGGTTTAACAATTCGGAAGATGCTCCTATAATGTCGCACACACTCTTCAGAAAAAAGGTTATTCCTGAAATCTCCAAAGAGCAACCTACCATCTTAGTAGTAATTGACAACCTGAGATATGATCAATGGAAAGCTTTCGAACCTGTAGTAAATAATTATTACAAGAAAGAAGAAGAAACTTCTTATTATAGTATTCTCCCTACCGCTACTCAATATGCACGTAATTCAATTTTTTCTGGTTTAATGCCTTCTGAGATGGAAAAAAGACATCCGGATTTATGGCTTAATGACATTGATGAAGGAGGAAAAAACATGAACGAAAATGAATTCCTTACTGCACAACTACAACGATTAGGGGTAAACATCAAACATGAATATTACAAGATTACCAATGAGCGTTCTGGAAAAACACTAGCTTCTAATTTCAAAGGATTAAAAGACAACGACCTGACTGTTATTGTATATAATTTCGTAGATATGTTATCTCATAGCAAAACAGAAATGGAAGTTATAAAAGAACTGGCTTCTAATGACAAATCCTATAGATCCCTTACACTAAGCTGGTTCAAAAACTCTCCTTTATTAGAAATGATACAACAGGCACAGCAATTAGGTTTTAAACTATTAATCACTACCGATCACGGAACAATCAATGTAAAAAACCCATCCAAAGTAATAGGAGATAAAAACACCAGTCTTAATCTCAGATACAAAACCGGAAAAAGCCTGACATACGAGGAGAAAGAAGTCTTATCTGCTACAAACCCAAAAAAAATACATCTTCCTTCTATCAATATGAGTAGTTCTTTTATTTTTGCAAAAGGAGACTATTTCTTCGCTTATCCTAATAACTACAATCATTATGTTAGTTATTACAGAAACACCTACCAGCATGGAGGCGTTTCTTTAGAAGAAATGATTATCCCATTTATTGTACTAAAACCTAGATAATACTATTATTGTATAAAAATCAATTAAGAAGGATTATCTCCTTCTTAATTGAATTGAAACAGCAATTTTACTACTAAATGAAAGCACCACTAGAGTATACGATAGAAGAAATTTCTGATATAGCGTCTAAAATCATTCAAGACAGTGATTCTAAAGTACTTTTATTTACCGCAGAAATGGGTGTAGGAAAAACCACCCTCATTAAAGAAATCTGCAAACAGCTTGGTGTTTCTTCGCCCATCACCAGCCCTACGTACTCATTAGTCAATGAATACGAGGGAACAGATTCTGTTATTTATCACTTTGATTTTTACCGAATCAATGATGAAGAAGAAGCCTACGATATCGGGTTTGAAGAATATTTAAACACCGATAGCTGGATATTTATCGAATGGCCCGACAAAATAAAAAACTTACTTCCTCAAAACACTAGATCAATACAAATCAACACCTTACCAAATCAAAAAAGAGCTATTATTTTCTAATTTTTTATATGAATTCATCTTTATCATTAAAAAATTTAACATAAAAACTTTTTTTAATATAAAAATTAAACACTATTTTTATTCGTGTCTTTTTACAAGTAAAAAACATTTACTTTAAAAAACACCTAAACAACGAATAGGCATAAAAAACCTATTAACAGATACATTATTGATGTACCCCCGGAATATTCAAATTTCATATTTGTGTATTTCTTTTTCACACTAATTACATTAAATAATTTAATACTATGAACAATTTAATCATCATTAAGGGCTTGTATTTCATAATGAGTATAAATTTGATCAATGTAATATCATCAAAACAACTTATTTCTAGCACAACAACCCCAATCCATCAAAATGACAACTCAATCAACCAATCACAATTCATCGAAAAAAGCAAAATCAAAGTACCTAGACACAAGTAGTACCATTGCTATTATTATAGCATTTATTCCGTTTCTATTCTATATAAGCGATATTTTTCCTGAAGGAAAAATTTGGGAGACTTCTTTTTTTACTTATCAAAGTAAATATTATGAAAGCGTTCATGTTTTTATTTGGGTCTTAATGGGTAAATTCATTCCTTTAATTCTTCTCACACTCTGGTATTTCACTTGTAAACACTGGTGGCACAAAGTCATCCTCATTCCAATCATCTTGTATTCTTTTCAGATCATATCAATTATTACTGATGATTTGGAACTCAATAAAACAGACGAAATATACTATCTGCTCCCCTGTCTTGTCTTTATATTATGCGTAACATATACTATCAGAGTCAAGATATTTGATAAAATACACAATATTGACCTGACAGAACTGAATTATATTGATAAGAGTAAATGGTGGCAACGCAATAAAAACTAAACCCCGAAAATCGATAAATTACTCGTACAAAATACTACTTTCATAAAACCAAATAGAATTTTCTATTTGGTTTCTAACCTTTTTTATTCGTAATTTGGAATATTCAATTTTAGACTAATGAACAAACCGAGTTCTCCCTTCACCAAAGAACAACTACTTCCTCAGGAAGAGATGATTGAAGTAGCTAAACAAAAAGGCAAGCTCTTTATAGGTATTCCTAGAGAGACACATTATCAAGAAAAACGTGTATGTCTGACACCAGATGCTGTTGCCGCACTTACTAGTCATGGTCATCGAGTACTTCTGGAAACCAATGCAGGTATTGGCGCTAGTTTTTCTGATAGAGAATACAGTGAAGCCGGAGCAGAGATCACAAATGACAGAAAAAAGGTTTTCGGATGTCCCATTCTTCTAAAAGTTGAACCTCCTTCTCTGGAAGAACTGGAATTAATCAATCCACAAACGGTACTTATTTCAGCTTTACAATTAAAAACACAATCCAAAAGTTTCTTTCAGGCACTTACCAAAAAACGCATCACAGCATTAGGTTTTGAGTTTATCAGAGATAGTGATGGTGCATATCCGGCAGTGAGAGCTCTCAGTGAAATAGCAGGAACAGCTGCTGTACTGATCGCTTCTGAGTTAATGAGTAGTGCCAGCAGAGGAGGATTAGGTCTTATGATGGGTAATATCAGCGGAGTTCCTCCTGCAGAAGTAGTGATTATCGGAGCAGGAACTGTTGGTGAGTTTGCTGCAAGATCCGCTATTGGATTAGGAGCAAATGTCAAGGTTTTTGATAATTCTATTACAAAATTGAGATGCTTACAAACCAATCTGGGAAGACCCTTATACACCTCGACTATTCAACCTAAAAATCTCATCAAAGCATTGCGAAGATGTGATGTAGTTATTGGTGCTGTTCGAGGAAAAAACCGATCGCCTATTATTGTTTCTGAGGAGATGATAGAAAAAATGAAAACAAAAGCGATTGTTATTGATGTTAGCATTGATATGGGTGGGTGCTTTGAAACCAGTGAAGTTACAACCCACGACAATCCTACTTTTGAAAAACACGGTGTTATCCATTATTGTGTACCTAATATTCCTGCCCGGTATGCCAAAACTTCATCTGCCTCTATCAGTAATATTTTCACCCCTTATTTATTACAAATAGGAGAAGAAGGAGGAGTAGAAAATGCCGTACGTTTCGACAAAGGTCTCAAAAGTGGTCTTTATTTTTACAGAGGAATTTTAACGAACAAATCTGTTGCAGACTGGTTTGATTTATCTTACAGAGATATCAACTTATTAATCATCTAAAAACTAGTTTGATCAATTCCTGAATTTAATTCTAAAAATAAACTTATAAAAACTACTGCTTTTTATTACTTTTGCGCCAATCGCTATACAAGCAGTTACCATGAAGTTACTACATAGAATTGGATATTATTTAGGAGGATTTGCAATCGGTATTATTTTGTTATTCTTTTTTCTTGGAGGAAAGAAAACTTCTTGTGCATATGGACCGAATGCCCGTGTTCTAAAAAACATAAGAATAAAAGAAAGGGCATTTTCCCCAAGTGTTTTATCTAAAATACAGGCTAAGGAAATCGATACTGCTGATATTTCTGTTTTATTGAACGATGGTAATGTGAATTTTTCCAAAAGCAATACCAAACTAGACTCTTGCAAAACATATTATATAGAAGGTTCCATCAACGAAAAAGAGATTGAGATGCTTGTTCAGAATTGTGATTCTACCGCCACTATACAACATATAACTCCTATAAAATAATATAAAAAAATCCCTGAAAGCAGCTTCCTTCAGGGAGTCATAAAACATGCTTCCCTTACCACAACACCTCAAAGCATTGGCGGGGTAAGTTCTAAAGTATGTAAATTTCGAATATCGATTAAATCATGGTATTTTTTTACACATCACCCAAAAATCAAATACTTCATCTCCAATAGTAAAAAGATGCTCTCCAATTATCCGGTATTGATATTTTTTATAAAACCGAATTGCTTTCGTGTTTATTTTTAGTACTGACAACCACACATTTGTAAGTCCTTCCTGCTGGAGCTCATCCAATATAAATTGATGTAGCTTTCCTCCTATCCCCTGAGCTATACTATCCGGTGACACATATATTCTTTGCAGTTTACCTACTCCTGTTTTTTCATCAATAAACACTGAAGGAGATGCTGTTTTTACCTTGGCATATGAAATAAGCTGATTTTCTATATATACTACCCAATAGTTATTTTCTTCTTTTGCTACACTCTTAGTTATTTTTTCTTTAGAAAATGCCGTTTTTAAATAATCATCCAGAATCGCTTCTTTTTTAAACAATTTTCTATATGCTATATCAAACGTTCTTCTTCCGAACTCACAAATATTACTCACGTCTTCATGCGTCGCTCTTCTTATTTCTAATACCACCTCACTTATGATTTATATTATCTATTATTCGCTACATATGTCAATACAGAATCAGGAATTACTATTCCTTTGGCCAGTTTTTCATCTGATTCCGGTCTCCCGGCAACTTGTTTTATCGGAACAACCCCTGCCCAATAATCAGAATTCATATCCGATTTTTCATCAATCACTCCTTCGGCTCTTATTTTAGCAGAAGCTGTATCTATTGTTACTGCAATCACCAAGGTAGCATCGAATTCTTTTTTATTAGGTTTTCGTACACTCTCCCAATGCCCTGCAACCATATGGTTCATTATACATTCTAATGCTTTCATTTTTTCATCAGCATCCTGAACTTCTCTAACTGATCCAAAAACATTTACCGATCTGTAATTCGCAGAATGATGAAATGCAGAACGCGCTAATACCAAACCATCTAAATGTGTTATGGACAGACATACTTTTCCCGTTTCCAAAATACCTCTCATCATCCTGTTTTTTAAAGAACCATGAATATATATAATATCCTTATCCCTTCCATAGGCAGTAGGAATAACAATTGCATTGTTCTCCCATACATATCCAATATTACACATAAAGGTATCATCCAAAATTTGATACACTGTATCCTTCTCATATGTTGCTCTCTTGGACCCTCTTACGACTTTATTTAATGCTGAAACTGAATGATTGCACATAGTTTTATTTTTAAATTCATTACAAAAATAATAGCTTTGTGGACTCTTATATTACCCCAGTTTTTAATTTTATAATAGTCCGGTTATGTTTCCATATAAAAATAGTATCACCATCGATCGCAAAAACAACAGACCCATCTATCTACAATTATGTGATCAAATCATTTCATTCATTAGAGCTGGCAAACTCCCTCCTTCCACCAAACTCCCCGGCTCCAGAAGATTGGCTGATATTTTGGGGATTCATAGAAAAACAATGGTAGCTGCTTTTGATGAATTAATTGCTCAAGGCTGGATTGTTAGCATTCCATCCAAAGGAACTTTTATCAATAGCGAGCTTCCTATTATTTCTCCTGTAAACTTAAATTCTTCGTTCGATGCTAAAAGTAAAAAACAACTTTCTGGTTTTGATTTTTTTCACAATACGTACATTGATGATACAGATCTTTCTCTCGAAAATGACTTTTATTTGATTGGTGATGGTGTTCCCGACAATCGATTAGCTCCAATCGATGAGATTGCAAAAACATATAGAAATATCAGTAAAAAGGAATACCATAAAAAACTACTGGGGTACAGTTCTATCTATGGAAATAAAGAATTGCGAAAAACCTTAGTCACTTATTTAAATCAAAGTAGAGGGCTTGATATTACAATTGACAATATTTTAATTACCAGAGGAAGTCAAATGGGGCTTTATCTCTCTAGCCAACTTCTGCTACAGCAAGGAAAAACAATTGTTGTCGGAGCAACAAATTACAGTACCGCAGATAACACTTTCGAATATTCCAATGGAAAAATTGAACGCATAAAAGTTGATCAAAACGGGCTGAACACTCAGCAATTAGAGATGATTTGTAAGAAAAAACAAGTAGATGCTGTCTATGTAACTTCTCATCACCATCATCCTACTACCGTTACCCTCTCTGCAGAAAGAAGGATGCATTTATTGCTATTAGCAGAAAAATATTGCTTTGCAATTATAGAGGATGATTATGATTATGACTTTCATTATGAGAATTCTCCTATACTTCCATTAGCCAGTAATGATTATCATGGAAATGTAATCTATATCGGAGCTTTTTCAAAAATAATAGCTCCTGCTATGCGAATAGGATATTTGGTCGCTCCCAAAGATTTTATTCTCGAAGCTGCCAAATTAAGACGAATCATCGATAGACAAGGAGACACTCTCTTAGAAGAAACCTTAGCTACCATGATTAAGGTTGGCGATGTACAACGTCACTGTAATAAGGTAATAAAAATCTACAAACAAAGAAGGGATTTATTCTGTAAACTCTTAAAAGATAAGCTGAGTGACTATTTATCTTTTGATATTCCTAATGGAGGAATGGCGATTTGGGTAAACCTGGATAAAAAATACAATTGGGAACCTATTTCTGTTGAAGCCAAAAAAAGAAAATTATACATAAGTGACTGGAAAAGATATGATATGATCAATTCAGGTCACAATAGTATTCGCCTGGGCTTTGCCTCTTTTAATGAAATAGAGATTCCGATTATTATCGACCGATTACACGAAGCAATTCTTGCGGCTACTACACTATAATTATTATTCTATGATTAAATCATATGGATAGAGTAACCCTTGTAAGTTTTGATTTGAAAATATTGCTTTTTTCAGAGAATTATTCTGAGGATTAACCTGATAATTATACGCTTCCCTAAAATCTACTTTATCTAAAACTGTTTCCGAGAAAACCGCATTTTCCAAATTAGATTTCTTAAATACCGAAGATGTGAGATCTGCATTAGAAAAATCTGCCTCCATGAGATTACAATTATCAAAAACTGTATGCCTTAATTTTCTATAAACAAAGGTACTATATTCCAAAGTAGAATTTTTAAATATCACAGAGAACAACAAGTCATCTACCTCAGAGAAATCAACTCCTACTAACTTGCAATTCTGAAAAATCACCTCCTTAAGTGCTATCTTTTTCATCACCACTTGTGTAAAATTGCAATTCTCAAAGGTGCAGTCTAAAAATGAAATATTCGAAAAATTATGTGACGAAAAAATACAGGTATCAAACACACATCCATCATATTCTGTCCCCTTCATTTTCTGAACAGAAAAATCAACACCTTTATAAGTTTCATCTATACACATGCCTCTTAATTAATTCTCCAGGGAGGATTTTTTCTATTGACGCCTCCGTAAAACAGAATAATCCGATTCCCATCCGGATCCCGGAGTCTTGCTTCGCGCCACAAATAAGACTGATCTGTTGGCAACTCATCAAAGGATATCCCTGCTTCAATAAGTCTTTTCACCTCCTCATCCAGTCTTTCTGTTTCAAAATAAACAATTACTCCTTCTCCTGATAATAAAGAGTCTACCAAATGAACGGAAAAAGTAGCATCGCCTTCGAGACACTCAAAACGAGCATATCTAGGCAATGCTTCTACTATTAGTTTCAGCCCCAGCTTTTTATAAAATGATACTGATTGCTCTACATTTAAAGATGGAACTGTTACCTGATTCAGGTTCATATAACTTATAATTTTCTTCTTTTCTTTTCTCTGGAAAGAAGATCAAGCTCTCTACTTGTTTGTCCAGCTACAGAGGTATTTTCTTCTGCCCTTCTTATCAAATACGGCATCACATCTCTTACCGGACCAAATGGCAAATACTTAGCAATGTTATACCCTTCTGCCGCGACATTAAAACTGATATGATCACTCATTCCATACAACTGACCAAACCAAACATTAGGGTCATTTTTAGTAATTCCCTTTTCATCCATAATATTCATTGCCAACACCGTGCTATGCTCATTATGAGTCCCTATAAACACAGAGATATCTTCAATATTATCTAAAATATAACGCAATGTCGTATCAAAGTTAACATCTGTCGCTTCTTTATTTACACAGATTGGCGAAGTATATCCTTTTTCTTTTGCTCGCTCATTTTCTTTTTCCATATAAGCACCGCGAACTATCTTCATCCCTATCTTGAATCCGTATACACGTGCTTCTTCATGCAATCGTTTTAGGTACTCTAATCTATCATGACGATATAACTGCAAGGTATTATAAACAATTGCTTTTTCCTTATTGTATTTTTTCATCATTTTAGCGACCAAATCATCTGCCGCATCCTGCATCCAACTTTCTTCTGCGTCAATAAGCAATGGCAAATCTGCATCATATGCTCTTTTACAAACAGCATCAAAACGCGCTTCAATACGCTCCCACTCCTGTTGTTCTTCTTCTGTTAATTTTTCTCCTTCGGTTATTTTCTGCCAAACCAAGAATCTTCCAAAACCAGTCGGTTTAAATACTCCAAAAGGAATTGCTTTTTTATCAGCTGCAAAATCTACAATTTCCAGAATTTTCTCCAACGCGCTATCGAATTGTGCTTCTTCTTCTTTTCCTTCTACTGAATAATCCAATACCGAACTAACTCCTTTTCCATACATTTTATCCACCACGGGAATACAATCTGATTCATTAACACCTCCACAAAAGTGATCAAAAACGGTCGCTCTGATTAACCCTTGAACAGGTAAATGTGCTTTTAACGCAAAATTTGTTACCGCCGTTCCTATGCGTACCAATGGTTCATTAGAAATCATTTTAAAAAGAAAATAAGCTCTCTCTAATTCTGAATCGCTTTTTAATGCAAAAGCTGTTTCCGTATTATCAAAAATCTTTACTTGTTTCATCAAAATAACAATTTTGTCTTCCTAGGGTTAAAAATTTTATGTGTTTATCAAAAAAACACCCAAACAAATGACAATTTCATATGTTTGGATTATTATCTGCAAATATAGAACTTGAAAGTTTATTTTATTATAAATTCTATTTATTTTCACACCTTCTTAAAATTAATATCAATCTATGAAACCTATAGTTTCTAAAGACTCTATTGTCTACTTTAATGAAGACTGTTATACTGCCTTAAATTCCTACCTGGAAAAAGCAAATCATTCTACTATTTTTATTTTAGTAGACAGCAATACCCATGAGTACTGCTTACCTACTTTTATGAGTAAAATAGAAAAAAGCTACTCCATTGAAGTAATTGAAATTGAGGCAGGGGAAATCCATAAAACGATTGAAACCTGTAGCGGGGTATGGAATGTACTTTCTGAGCTTGGAGCTGATAGAAAAAGTCTGTTGATCAATCTTGGAGGAGGTGTTGTTACAGATCTAGGTGGTTTTGTAGCCTGTACTTTCAAAAGAGGAATTAATTACATCAATATCCCCACTACACTATTATCTATGGTAGATGCTTCTGTAGGAGGAAAAACAGGAGTTGACCTAGGGAACCTTAAAAATATGGTGGGGGTCATCAGTGAATCTGAAATGGTACTTGTAGACACGAACTATCTGGGAACATTGCCCGCAGAACAAATGAGAAGTGGTCTGGCCGAAATGTTAAAACACGGTCTGATCAAAGATCAAACATATTGGAAAAAAATGAGTGATCTCTCGAAACTTACTACTGAAGATCTCGATCTCCTTATCTACGATTCTGTTATCATCAAAAATGAGATTGTAACCATAGATCCTACAGAACAAAATATAAGGAAATTCCTTAACTACGGTCATACAATAGGGCATGCGATAGAATCTTTTTACTTAACTCACCCTGATCTTCCTACATTATTGCATGGAGAGGCTATTGCTATAGGTATGATCATGGAAGGTTTTTTATCTCATCATCTGTTAGACCTCTCCAAGGAAGCACTGTCTGAAATCACGGAAATTATCTTGCAAACTTTTCCCAAAGTATCAATCCCTAAGCAATATGAGCAAGAAATCATCAATTTATTAATTCACGATAAGAAAAATGAAAACGGCACTATTTATTTTGTATTGCTAAACAAAATCGGAGAAGCCACTTATAACTGTACTGTTCCCAATGATTTAATACAAAAATCATTCGAATACTACGGTAATATAACAACATAATTATCATTGGTGACATTGGTTATTTAATCAATTTTGAATAATTTTAAGAGCAACTATAAACTCTTAAACCATACTCAATTGAAAAAAAGACTTATCAAACTTGTCGCATATTTTTTAGGAAGTCTTTTTGTTCTTTTGTTAGCAACTGCTGGTATTATTTATGTTTCTTTGCATAAAAAAATCCCAGAAGGGACTCCTGGTAATGAAGCAGATACTATTGCCATAAAAATACAAGATGCTGTACATCATACAGCGTACTTAAATACAGATTACATACAATGGACTTTCTTAAACAAGCACCATTATTTATGGAACAAAAAAATGAATATTGTAGATGTAAGATGGGGTGACTATGAAGTTAATCTACATCTTAATAATCTGAAAAAAAGTACTGTTTTTGAAAATAACATTCCCTTCACCTCACTTATAAAAGAAGAAATCTTACAAAAAGCATTAACATATTTCTATAATGACTCTTTTTGGATTGTTGCTCCCCATAAATTATTTGATGAAGGCACAACCAGAAAAGTAGTTTCTTTAGAAAATGGTAGCAAAGGACTCCTTGTTACTTATACTGCTGGGGGATTAACCCCAGGAGACTCTTATCTATGGAAATATAATGATGCATACCTCCCGACTAGTTTTATAATGTGGGCATCCATACTACCTATTGGAGGAATTGAAGCTACCTGGGAAAACTGGACATATACAGATAGTGGTGCTTACTTTTCATCAATACATAAAATTTTAGGTTTTGGAATACCCATCAGTAACCTCAAAGCCTGGAATGATTAGAAAAACAAGCTGATATAAAATTTATACAATACAATCAATAAGGTAACTGATATTACATTCAAGATAAACCCTACACGAACCATTTCTGATACCTTAACATAACCACTGGCAAATACAATAGCATTCGGAGGTGTCGCCATTGGTAACATAAACGCACAACTTGCAGCCATTGTGACCGGGATCAACATGTATAATATAGGTTCTCCCATTCCTGCTGCAATTCCAGCTACTACAGGTACAAAAATAGCCACCAATGCTACATTGCTCATTAATTCAGTCATAAACAACATAACCACAATAAGCAACGACACTACTAATAAGCTACTAATTCCTGTGTATGTAGAAATTAATGATGCAATATCCTGGATAATTCCAACTTTTGATAAACCACTAGCTAATGCCAATCCTCCTCCGAATAAGATCAAAATTCCCCAAGGTAATTTTTCTGTATCCCTCCATTGAAGTGCAAATTCTCCTTTAGAAAAACCAAAAGGAATCACAAATAAACACAATGCACCAATCATACTAATCCCGGTATCAGTAAGGTGTAAACCTGGAAAAGTAGCATTAATCCCTGTTCGACTAATCCATAAAGAAATGACAACACAAAAAATCCAAAGCACTTTTTTTTCTGTAGGGTTCACTCTCCCTAACTTTTCTGCTTCTTCCTTTAATACACTTGCCGATCCATCGAAATGATCTAAATGATTCGGAAACATCCATTTTACGACAACGAAATAAACGACACTAATCATTACCGCAGAAAAAGGCAATGCTAATAACATCCAATTGATAAATGAAATTTCTATTTGATATTCATTTTCTAAAAAACCAACTAAAATAGAATTTGGAGGAGTTCCAATAATGGTTGCAACACCTCCTACATTAGCAGAAAATGCAATCCCCAGCATAATACTCAATGCAAAATTCCTGTCATTCTTAGTAAAACCATCTTCATCATTAATCAGTAATTGAATAACGGATAATGCCATAGGTAACATTACTACTGTACTAGCAGTATTACTAATCCACATACTCATAAAAGCTGTAGAAATCATAAACCCCAAAATGATTTTATTAGGGCTTGTCCCTGTCAACCGGATAATAAACAATGCTATTCTTTTATGTAGATTTACCTTCTCCAATGCTAACGCCATTACAAATCCTCCAAAAAATAAAAAAACAATAGGGCTACCATAGCTCTGTGCCACCTCTTTTATATCAGAAATTCCTAATAACGGGAATAGTATTAAAGGCAAAAAAGCTGTTACAGAAATAGAAACAGCTTCTGATATCCACCAAATAACCATCCAGGCAGCAACAGATAGAACCTTATCCGCAAGTGGAGAAACCAATTCATACGGTTGTAACATCAATAGTAAGCATACTAAAGGACCTAAAAGCAATCCTGCTTTTTTATAAATTGTATATTTCATAATGATTTATCAAGAAAAGTTTATCTGCTGCCAGCTACTATTTACTTTTGCTACCAACAAAATTCTGTGACTTGTTTTTGAAAAGCACATTAAATGTTGTCAAGCTACCATATATTCTGGTTATATACTGCTGTAGATCTATTTTCTCTTTTTCATCTAATCCAGAACTATTAATTTTTTGTTCCATCACCCGTAATCTATCACGCACCATTACTATTTTATGAAAGAAAGTATCTATTGGCAATTCCTTAGGGGATAAATTAGTATCTCCAGGTTCTAAAATAAGATTACCACCCTTCCATTTATCTGCTATCGGAACAATTTCTGAAACATCACTATAGCGTTTTAACACATCCCTCAGGATTCGTTCTACATCACTAAAACTTACACTATCCACCTCATCTTCTACTCCTTCTATAACCTCAAACTCATCCTCTACTTCAATTGTTTCCAACCCATTATCTATAAAAGTTACCCAATACATTCTGGATGTTACATTTGTTACCACTCCTAATCCATACGTTGGATGTTTTATTCTGGAACCTATTCCTAATATCATTTTTTCTGTGTTTTTAAGCTAAAATAATAACAATATCTTATTTTTAAAATTGTTTTTTTAGAAGGAGAAATCTTTCCAAAAATAAAGCGAGGGACTCCCTCGCTTTACTCTATCCGTTGAAGAAAATAATTTAGTTTTTGACAATCTTTTCTACGATCTCATGCCCATCAATTTTGATGGAAACAAAATAAATCCCTTTTGATAAACCGTTCATATAAATCTTCTTCTTTGCAATCCCCTGATTGTTAGCCACCACATCAATACGGTTAACTATTTTTCCTGTTTCATTCTTGATAATAACTTCTTTTTTTTCTTTTTTAGTCAGTGCTATTTCTATTTCAAAAACATCCCCTACAGGATTCGGGTATATAACTACTTTTTTAGTATTTCTTATCTTTCTCAGTTGTACAGACCTAAAACAGTTCCCCTGCACCACAAAATTCCGTTCATTACAGGTAACTGTAAAATCTGCTATAATATCCACCGGAGATTTTTTAACAACCCATCTGGTACCTGAGAAAGGAGTATAACGGATTCTTTCTCCAGATCGTACATATGTCTTAGGAACAAGATACCCCTCATTATACCAAAATAATCTTACGGTACAATTAGTATTATTCATAAAAGTTACCTCTACCGGATCTCCTATTTCACACCCATTAGGATTCGAAGAACATGTAGCTTGTGTTTCATACATCACTTTTCCGCATTTTATAACAAAGGATTCCACTACCTCGGTAAATGTTTTTTTTACCAACCAGTTTACACCAATTTTAGTAACATAGGATACTGTTTGCCCTGGATCAACAAAGTCTCTTGGTGTCAACACTCCGTTTTCATCAGAAACGTATCGCACACGACATTGGGTAGTGTTTTTAAACGTTACTTTTACGGAACTTCCCACAGAACAATCTCCTCCTCCCGGATCTGTAGTATCACAGTTCTTAACACAATGAGAATTATCAATATGATACCGTATGACATTGCCAGGCTGTCTACCAAACCCTTTAGACAAGTTTACTCCTACATTATAATTCAGGTGGCAATAGCTCATAATAGTTCCCCCATTTCTTGGCATCGGACCTCTTCTGCAATAACCTTCCGGAGGCTGGCAACCATCGATAGGAGTATCATTCCCGTTCCACACACAAGCGTGTGTATGATCTGAACCAAAATTATGTCCTAACTCATGAGCTATAACAGATACTGTCCACGAATAGGTAGGTACATTTTGATAATTACTTTCAATTCCGGAGACTCCATATCTCTGAGGACCACATAAAGCTTGTAACCAGGCAACTCCTCCTGAATGATTATATGTTACATAATGCCCTAAATCTCCATTCAACCCATGACGGTTTTTATAATATGTATATGCATCTATCCCTGAAAAAGGCTCAGGTCGTGTCCAAACATTAATTCCTGATAATTTCAATGTTATTCCTTCATTTTGATACAAAACAGCTACTTGATTAAACACATTCTGTATGAAAGAAGATGCATTTTCTACTCCACCTTTATGCTTATATATGGAAAAACCTACATCAAAAAATATCTTAGGACATCTTTTTACACTACCATTCTTAGCTGAAGATTGTCGTTCATAATTTAGCTGCTCTTCGGTATATTTTTCCACGCGTTCTTGTACATCACACGAAAAATTTTGGTATTTGATCAAGTCTTTATCTTCATATATGATATACTCCTTACTCTTATCCAAAGCGCCAATTACTATATTTCCTTGTTCCCCTTCAACACTTATAATACCGGATACACTATTATTTGACAAACTTATTGCAGCTACAGAGTTTTCTTTCCCCTTTACAATACCTCTGTAATATGTCTTGTTTTGATCTATTTTGTATTCTTTGCCAGAAGGCATCTCTACAATTTTAAAATCATCTGAAACTAATTCTTCTTTTATTAATTCCAAATCAATTGAAGAATCTCCTCTTGGTATTTTCAGACGTATTGTTCTTAACTCTTTATTTATACGTTTTTTTAAAGAACTCTTTTTGAAAGAAAACAAAGTGTAGTTTTTAAGCTCATTTGGTATTGGGTTGCTTTTCTCAGAAATCTCTTTTTTTGCAAAAATATCAACCTCTTCAAATAAACTTCCTATCTTTTTTTCATGGTGTATTCGCTCCTGAATACGCATTGAAGTACTCTGCGCATTTATGACTGCATGACAGCCTATTATCAGCATTACTAAATATCTCATGTTTTGTGTGTTTTTATGTTTTTAGTATTTCACTTTCTCATAATTTTTTAACTAACTCAACTAGCTAAAATTCGGGCGAAACTAGTAAAACTATTCCTACAAAAAAGAAGATATCTAGTACTATATCATAACATTAACTAAAATGAAATTTTCTTAACACGATATTTTGTTAACAACACTTTCATAATTATTAAATATTCAAAAATTACTGTTAAACCATAAAAAAGGCGAAGTATATACTTCGCCTTTTCTATTATGGGACCATATTTTCTAAAAAGATTATTTCACAAAAACCTTTTTAGTGAGCGTCTGTTTTGTATTGGTTACCTGAACAAAATAGATTCCTGCAGATAACTTACTAACATCAATTGTTTTTACCACTAAACCATCTGGTGGTGTATCTAATGACATAACTTCTAATGTTCTTCCATTTATATCTTTAATTCTGATATGAGAAGATTTAACTCCAAGATTACTTATCTCTAATGTAAGAAGATCATCAACTGGATTAGGATATGCTTTGATACTAAATTCCTTAGCTATATCCAGATCATCAAATGATGTGAACTCAGTAGAGAACGCATTTCTAGATCCTCCACAAGTACCAATTCTTCTCCATCCAGAAGCTGTTAATTCATATAAACTTCCTCTGTAAGTAACTTTATCTCCTATAGAATATACCGTACCTGGAGAATAAGGTCTTACTCCATCACAAGGATCATTTGTAGATGTACAAGGTCCTAGGTTTCTCCATCCGGAAGCTGTTAGCTCATATAAACTTCCATTATAAGTAACTCGATCTCCTATAGAATACACAGTACCTGGAGTATAAGGTCTAACCCCGTCACAATTACCTCCTGGTCCGCCTCCACAGGATCCTGAAGAGGTATATTCCGTTTGATTACATGTAATAGAGAAGTTATCCTTAGTCTCTCCGGAAGACTTTTTAGCCTGCCAGTTACTTCCTACTGTTGTATTTGCTCTATAGGTACCTCCTGCATTAGCTGACCCTTTACGAACATTATTCTCATAATACTCTAGTGTACAGTCTGAGCTATTTCTAAAGGTTACAGATACAGGGTCTCCTGTATTACACCCACCTCCATCACAAGACTGTAAACAACTTGCTCTGGCAATAGCATTATGAATAACGTTTTTAGGCTGTGTTCCAAACCCTTTGTTAAAGTTCACTCCCACACTTGTTTGTGGGCAATAACTCATGATTGTTCCTCCACCTGAAGGAAGTCCTGGTAATCGACAATTACCTTCTACACGACCAGCACACCCGTCAATAGCAGTGTTGTTTCCATTCCATACACACGCATGCGTATGTCTAGATCCAACATTATGTCCTATTTCATGAGAAAGAAGGAAAACATCAAAAGAATAAGTAGGTACATTACTGAAAGATCCTTTTATTCCTGAAATAGCTCCTCTACGTCTGGAGTTACAAAAGGTTCCGAATCCTCCGGCGATACCACCACCTAATCCATAAGATACATAATGACCTAAATCACCATTAATACCATTTTGATTTAAATATGCCAAGTAGTTATCTAAGTTTCTACTCATATTTTGACCATCTGCATTAAATGGTGTGTTTGTTGTCCAAGCTTTTGTTCCAGATAATTTTAATGCAATATTATCATTCGCATATAGTGCAATCACCTGATTAAATAAGCTTTGCATAAAGTTAGTTGCTTGCTGAGCTCCTCCTTTATCATTTACAACATTACGTCCGATATCAAAAAATATCTTTACACATTTAGCTGCAGCTTTACTATTAGAAGGCTCTTTTAAGTCTTCTGCAGTATACCCTTTGGCATCATCTTCTACTTGACATCCAAGTTCATATAAATGCCCCATCTGCTTATCCTTATAAATGATGTGGTTTTTACTGTTTTTTACTTCTCCTAAAACAATATTACCGTGTTCACCACCTACACTGATAAAACCTCCTACTTTTTGACCATAAAAACTAATAGCTACTAAAGAATTAGAATTACCTTTTACAATTCCTCTATAGTGTGCTACATCTTTATTACGTGGCAACACTCTCCCTGAAGGCATTTCTATCGCCTGATAATCATCAGTAAAAATGTCTACTTTTACTAAGTCTAATGACATGGCTGATTTTTGTCCTGGTACAGAAATATTCATTGTCTCAGGAAAATCTCCTCTCATTGACTTCATTTTACTTTCATCAACAGTAAATAGGGAATACTCAGTCAGTTCTTTAGGGAGTTCTACATTACTTTTTTGTTGGTCACTTAAAGAAAAAAGCTCTACATGGTTAAATTTCGCGCCCGAGGATTTTTGTTGGGCTACCAGTTCACTGGGTTTTTGAAGTTGTGTTTGCGAAAAGCTCATCACCGTAAAAAAGGCAATGGCAATCATTACAAATCGTTTCATTATTTTAAGTTTTAATTTTTGAATTTTTACCTTTTTTATAATTCTGGCCCCATAAACCGATTATGGGAAAAATTCAAAAGAGTTTGTGTACCACAAAGTTACGAACTAAAAACCTGACCTAAAACACTCCCACTAAATAGTATTAATATACTGGCTGAATTCATATAAACAGCATTTTATTTTGTCTATTCTTCCCTTTAGAGTATTTAATCCTATTACACATTAACAAACAAAGCAACTTAACTCATTAATTTACAATTAATTCAAGCCCCCTATATCTATACATATATTTATAAAAAAAAAGCTGTCTTATAAAAAGACAGCTTTTTCAGGGCCGTGTAAATTATTTTTAATTACCTTTTATTGGATAAATACCTTTTTAGTAATTGTTTTCTTAGTATTTGTCACCTGTATAAAGTACATACCTGTCGACAACTTGCTTACATCTATCCTTTGTGTCATTACTCCACTTGGTGGGGTACTTAACTCAATAGATTTTAATGCTCTTCCATTCATATCTTTAATTTTGATATGAGAAGAGTTTGTACCAAGATTACTGATTTCTAAATTAATAAATTCATTTGCCGGATTCGGATATGCTAACAATCTAAACTCATTAGCTGTAATCTCTCCATCTAATGGTGGCATTGAAACAATGGTATTTCTGGTACTTCCACATCTTCCTAAATTTCTCCATCCTGTAGCCGTTTTTTCGAATAAACTACCTTGATATGTTACTCGATCTCCTACAGAGTAAGTAGTTCCTGCTGACCAAGGTCTAACTCCATCACATGGATCGTTTGAAGTTGTACAGGCACCTAAGTTCTTCCATCCTGTCGCAGTTTTCTCAAATAGATTTCCTCTATATGTCACTCGATCTCCTACGGAGTAAGTAGTTCCTGCTGACCATGGGCTAACCCCATCACAGTTACCTCCTGTTCCCCCTCCACAAGACCCGGAAGAAGAATAAGTTGTTTGATTACAAACAATTGAGAAATTATCCACTGTAGCTCCTGACGATTTTTTGGCTTGCCAGCTATTTCCTACTCTTGTATTTGCTCTATAGGTACCTCCCGCATTAGCAGAACCTTTACGAGTATTATTCTCATAATACTCTAATGTACAGTCTGTATTATTTCTAAAGGTTACGGATACCTGATCTCCTGTATTACATCCTCCACCATCACAACTTTGCACACAGCTAGCTCTATTAATGAAATTACGCATTACATTTGCTGGCTGAGATCCAAATCCTTTATTAAAATTGATTCCTGCCCCTGTCAAATGGCAATAGCTCATAATTGTACCTCCACCGGAAGGAATTGCCGGTTTTGCACATCCTCCTTCTGTAGTATAACAACCATCAATGGCTGTATTGTTTCCGTTCCATACACAGGCATGCGTATGATTAGATCCAAAATTATGTCCTAATTCATGCGCTATTACTCCAACTGTCCATGAATATGTAGGAACGTTGCTATAGTTTTTATTAATTCCTGATAATCCATACTTACGAGAGCCACATAAAGCACTTAACCAGGCTACCCCTCCAGAATAGTTATAGGTAACAAAGTGTCCTAAATCTCCATTAAAGCTATTTTGATTCCTGTAGCTTCTAAAATTATCAAGATTACTAAATGGTGTAGACGATGTCCACACTTTCATTCCTGATAATTTGATGGATATATTTTCATTCGCGTATAATACTGCTACCTGATTAAATACAGCCTGAATAAAATTGGTTGCTCCCTGGCTACCTCCTTTATCATTAACAATATCATTTCCTACATCAAAAAATATTCTGGGACATTTTGCTGCCGCTTTGTTATTAGTATCTCCTCCAAATAACTCTTCTTTGGTATAGCTTTTTACTTGTCCTTCCATTCTACACGCAAAATCGTTCAGATGGCTAATCGCATTATCTTTATAGAGGATATGGCTTTTATTATTATCCATCTTCCCCATTACGATATTACCAGCCTCTTCTCCTACGCTAATGATTCCTGACATTTGATCACCAAAAAAGCTGACAGCTGCGATAGAATTAGGCTTTCCTTTTACAATCCCTCTATAGTGTACAATATCACTATTGGTTTGCAATACTTTTCCTGATGGCATTTCTATAGCCTGAAAATCATCTGTTGCAATGTCTACCTTAACTAAATCAAGGGACATAGATGATTTTTGACCTGGAATAGGTAAGTTCATTGTTTCAGGTCTTTTAGACTTGAAAGACTTCATAGCACTTTGATCAAAAGAAAACAAGGTAAATTCCTTTAGCTCTTTAGGGAGTTGAGCATTACTTTTTTGATCATTTACGGTGGTAAAAAGTTTGACTTGTTGAAAATTCGAACCCGAAGATTTTTGTTGGGCTACCAGTTCACTGGGCTTTTGTAGTTGTGTTTGCGAAAAGCTCATTACCGTAAAAAAGGCAATGGCTATCATTACAATACGTTTCATTATGTTTAAGTTTTAATTTTGAATCTCAGGCAACAATAAATCCGGCCCCAGGTAAGTATTAATCGCCATAAAATCCAAAAGAGTTTGTGTATCACAAAGTTACAAACTTAAATCCAGCTCTAAAATACTGCTAACAAATAATATAAAAATACTGCTTGGTGTACATCTAATAGAATTTTATTTCATTTTATTAGATAATGAAAAGTTTTTTTACCTGTGCTATTTTAACATCCTAAAAATACGCTATCTCTTTTTCCTAGTCTCAAAACAAGTAATTACTAACGTTGATAAGGAAAGATTCCTCTATTAATTTTTTATGTTTTCCATTTCCTCTTCTAACCGACAAATGTGGTAATGTATTCATTATTAAAAACAAAGACAATCTTGTTTTACAAAGAGCTCGCAAATAGTTACCTTTGCATTCTTGGTTAAAATTTTATGGCAATATCTGAAGAAAACATAGAGGTTTTAGGAGCGAGAGTTCATAATCTTAAAAATATAGACGTTACGATTCCTCGTGAAAAATTAGTAGTAATCACAGGTTTATCCGGTTCCGGAAAATCTTCTCTGGCATTTGACACTATTTATGCAGAAGGGCAAAGAAGGTATATTGAAACTTTTTCTGCTTATGCCAGACAATTTCTAGGAGGCTTAGAACGTCCGGATGTGGATAAAATAGATGGGCTTTCTCCTGTAATCGCGATAGAACAAAAAACTACCAGTAAAAGTCCTCGAAGTACTGTAGGAACTATTACGGAGATCTATGATTTTTTGAGGTTGTTATTCTCCAGAGCCAGCGATGCTTATAGCTATAATACCGGAGAAAAAATGGTAAGCTATAGCGATGAGCAGATCAAAGATCTCATACTCAAAGAATATGAAGGCAAAAGAATCAATATTCTTGCTCCGGTAATTCGCTCCAGAAAAGGGCATTATCGCGAATTGTTTGAGCAAATTGCCAAACAAGGGTTTGTAAAGGTTCGAACTGACGGAGAAATCAGAGATATTACCAAGGGTATGAAATTAGACCGATACAAAACACACGATATCGAAATAGTGATTGATCGGTTAGCTATTTCCAAAAACCAAGACCTGTCAAAACGATTGATGGAAACCATCAATACAGCAATGTATCACGGAGATGATATTCTTATGGTTATTGATCAGGATACATCAAGTGCTCGTTTTTTTAGTAGAAATGTAATGTGTCCTTCTACCGGAATTTCTTATCCAAATCCGGAGCCAAATAACTTTTCTTTTAATTCGCCAAAAGGCGCATGCCCAAAATGCAATGGTATAGGAAGTCTATATGAGGTCAACATAAATAAGATTATTCCAGATCATTCCAAATCAATCCATGCAGGAGGTTTAGCTCCTCATGGACCGAAAAAGAATAACTGGGCCTTTAAGCAATTAGATTTTATAGCCAAAAGGTATAATTTTAAGCTTACAGATCCCATTAGTAGTATTCCTCAGGAAGCGATGGAAATTATCCTCTATGGAGGGAAAGAACAATTTAGTATTAAAAGTAAAACACTAGGAGTTACACAGGAGTACAAAATCGATTTTGAAGGAGTTGCCACCTTTATAGAAAACACCTATCATGTCAATGAATCTACCTCTCTAAAAAGATGGGCTAAAGAATTTATGGATAATATTTCCTGTCCGGAGTGTCAAATGGCCAGACTTAGAAAAGAATCGCTATATTTTAAAATCAACGATAAAAACATAGCTGATTTAGCCAAAATGGATATTAGTGAACTGGCTGAATGGTTTAAGGAACTTCCTAAATCCCTTTCTGAAAAACAATTAAAAATTGCAGGAGAAATTCTAAAAGAAATCAATACCCGAATTCAATTCCTGATCGATGTAGGATTAACTTACTTATCTCTCAATAGAAGTAGTAAATCTTTATCAGGAGGAGAGGCACAACGAATCCGTTTAGCGACTCAAATCGGATCTCAGCTAGTCGGGGTATTATATATATTAGATGAGCCAAGTATAGGCCTTCACCAACGTGATAATGAAAAACTGATCAATTCGCTGGTTCAGCTAAGAGACATTGGTAATTCTGTCATTGTCGTAGAGCACGATAAAGATATGATTGAACGCGCAGATCACGTTATCGATATTGGTCCTAAAGCAGGAAAACACGGAGGAGAAATTATTAGTGAAGGTCCTCCTACTGACTTAAAAAAGCACCAAACACTAACAGCTGATTACCTCAGTGGTAAAAAAGAAATTCCTATTCCTTCTGAAAGACGGAAAGGAAATGGAAAAAAGATTAGCCTAAAAGGAGCTACTGGAAATAATTTAAAAAATGTATCTATCGATATCCCTTTAGGAAAGATGATCGCAGTAACAGGAGTTTCGGGAAGTGGAAAATCCACGCTTATCAATGAGACACTTTATCCCATTATGAATGCGCACTATTTTAATGGGGTAAAAAAACCAATGCCCTATAAGAGTATTAAAGGTTTAGAGCACATTGATAAGGTAATCGATATCAATCAATCTCCGATTGGAAGAACCCCCAGATCCAACCCAGCTACCTATACAGGAGTATTTTCTGAAATCAGAAGCTTATTTACCAAAACTCCTGAAGCAATGATTCGTGGTTATAAACCCGGTCGATTTAGTTTTAATGTTGTCGGGGGACGATGCGAAACCTGCAAAGGGGGTGGATTACGAGTTATCGAAATGAATTTTTTACCAGATGTATATGTAGAATGCGAAACCTGTCATGGAAAAAGATTTAACCGGGAAACATTAGAAATACGATACAAAGGAAAATCTATAGCTGATGTATTGGAAATGACCATTACCGAAGCATGTGCTTTTTTTGAGCATATTCCAAAAATTGCCCGAAAATTAAAAACAATTCAGAGTGTTGGTTTAGGCTACATTACACTGGGGCAACAATCTACAACGCTCTCAGGAGGAGAAGCCCAACGAATCAAATTAGCTACAGAATTATCCAAAAGAGATACAGGAAATACCTTTTACATTCTGGATGAGCCAACCACCGGACTTCATTTTGAAGACATTAGAGTACTCATGGAAGTACTCAACGAATTAGTAGATAAAGGAAATACCGTTTTAATTATAGAACACAATCTGGATGTTGTAAAAATGGCAGACTATATCATTGATATAGGCTATGAAGGAGGTAAAAACGGAGGTCAAGTAATTGCCAAAGGAACACCGGAAGAAATTGTAAAAAACAAAAAAAGTCATACCGCCCGATTTCTAAAAAAAGAACTGGCAAACTAAACATAAATCACATGAGAAAAGAACAACACCACAAAGGCTGGAATGAAATAAAAACCAATGACTCTTGGGCTATTTTCAAAATCATGGGAGAATTCGTCAACGGATTCGAAAAAATGAGTAGAATTGGTCCCTGTGTATCCATTTTTGGTTCCGCCAGAACTAAAACTGATGACAAATATTATCAACTGGCTGTTGATGTTGCCAAAAAAATAGTAGATCACGGATACGGAGTAATTACCGGAGGAGGTCCCGGGATTATGGAAGCTGGTAATAAAGGAGCTCACCTTGGAGGTGGTACTTCTGTCGGACTTAATATTGACCTTCCTTTTGAACAACATGATAACCCGTATATCGACAGTGATAAAAGTCTTGATTTTGATTACTTCTTTGTCAGAAAAGTAATGTTTGTCAAATATTCTCAAGGATTTGTTGTAATGCCAGGAGGTTTCGGAACATTGGATGAACTATTCGAGGCAATCACTCTTATCCAAACTAAAAAAATTGGAAAATTCCCGATCATATTAGTAAGTTCTGACTTCTGGGGAGGACTACTTGATTGGGTAAAAAACACTTTACTAGATAAGTTTGGAAATATCAGCCCAGAGGATCTGGATCTTATTCATTTAGTAGATACTCCTGAAGAGGTATTACAAATATTAGATAAGTTCTACGGAAAATACAACCTAAGTCCTAATTTCTAATCTGAAAAAAGTATTTTAAAACCTCCGGGATCGAATCCCTTTTTAGATTTCAAAAAACACAAATTGCTTTCTGTTTACTTCAGAAAGCAATTTATACTTGGATATTGTATTTTATTTACGATTTCATTATTTTTTTATTAAAAACGCAACAGTTTTAACAAAAAACAGTTATTATTAAATAATAGTTCAATGAATTACGATATATTTAAAAAAAATTAAATCATTTTTATGACTTTTATCAACAACACACTACTATATTTCGCCTCCTTAATAAATAACTAATATTTCTTTTGCTACTTTCTTGAGAAACCATAGATTTCTTCATATCGTTCTATTGTACTTTGCATTTATATGTACGCTATATTCTCAACATCAAATCACGATTAGCAGTACATTATATCCGGAGTCCAATACAATTCAAATAGAACAAGAAATCGTATACAACAATACATCCAATGATACATTAGCTTCGCTCTATCTAAACGATTGGGCAAATAGTTTTTCCAGTAAGACTACCCCTCTCGGCAAACGTTTTTCCGAAGATTTCCTAAAGCGTTTTCACTATGCCAAAGAACATGAAAGAGGCTATACCGCTATTAAGTTTATTACTGCTGATGATAGTAGAATTGCATCGTGGAAGCGATATGATTCTGTTCCTGATATCGTACAGGTTCAACTACGCACTCCCTTACTTCCTTCAGAAAAGATCGCTTTTAGACTTCAATATGACGTAAAATTACCCAGCGATAAATTTACCCGATATGGTTATCATGACAATGGTGATTTTAGCCTTAAATATTGGTATATATCGCCTTCGGTATACACTAATAAGTGGAATACTTACAGTAATAAAAACCTAAACGATCTATACAATCCGTTATCAGACCTGCATATAAAAATGAGGCTTCCCTCATCTTATAAAATACACAGTGAATTACAACAATATATTATTCCAGATGAAACAACGGAAGAAACACAAACCATACAACTAAGCGGAAAACAGCGAAATAAAGCAAATCTTTATATAGAAAAAGACAGTTCTTTTTATGATTACCAAATTAACGATCTAAAATTCATCAGTAATATTGACGAAAAAGATATCGCTCCAGAATTAAAATCCATTGCTATTCACAAAATACTAACTTTTCTGGAAGCACGCTTAGGGAAATATCCTTTTGAAAAAATTATTACTTCTCAAAAAGAATATAAGAATAGCCCGGTATATGGTCTTAACCAATTGCCAGATATCCTCCGCCCTTTCCCCGATGGGTTTCAGTATGAAATAAAACAACTCAAAACCATTTCTAAAAACTATATAGAAAATACCTTATTAATCGATCCCAGATATGATGCCTGGATAAAAGATGCGATTCATGTCTATCTGATGATTGCCTATACAGAGCAATATTATCCAGAAATGAAAATGATAGGTAACCTCAGTAAGATAATAGGTGTACGATGGTTTCATGCAGCAGATCTGGATTTTAATGATCAATACTTTTTAGGGTACAAAAATGTAGCTCGATTGTTTCTTGATCAGTCACTCACCACCCCACAGGACAAGTTAGTCAAATTCAATAAAAATATTGCGAATGCTTATAAAGCAGGTGTTGGCTTCAAGTACCTGGAAGACTATCTGGAAGACGACAATGTTATTCCGCTTAGCATCCAAAAGTATTATTCGGAAAATTTATTAAAGCTAACCGATTCTAAAAAATTTGAAGCCACCTTAAGCCCGCTTACACCTAAAAATATAGAATGGTTTTTTGAGGATTATATCAATACCAACAGTAAAATAGATTTCAAATTTAAATCCGTCAAGAAAAGGAAAGATTCAATTGAGGTCACAATTAAAAACAAAAGCTATAATGCAATGCCCGTATCTGTTGTTGGGCTTAGAAAAAAAGAATACGTATCAAAAACATGGGTAACAGATATAACAGGAACTAAAACGATCAAGATCCCTAATGAAGGGCTTACTAAACTCGTTCTCGATTACGATCAAAAAATTCCGGAAACCAACAGAAGAGACAATTACAGAAACCTGAAATGGATTCAAAACAAACCCTTTCAGTTTCGCTTCTTTCAGGATATAGAAGACCCAACCTATAATCAGATCTTTTTTATCCCAGAGTTTGAGTTTAATGTATATGATGGATTTACTATTGGTTCCAAGTTTCACAACAAAACTGTAATCAGAAGACCCTTTAACTACAATATTACGCCTAGTTATGGCTTTAAATCACAAAAATTATTAGGTTCAGCTTCTCTTTCATACAGAAGGCAAATTGCTGACTATGGATTATATCAAATCCGTTATGGAATCAGTGGAAACACCTATAGTTATGCCCCGGATCTATTATATCAGCGGGTATCTCCTTTTATCTCTTTTTCTTTCCGACCAGAAGACCTCCGGTCTAACCAACGACAACGTTTAACCGTTAGAAGTGTGAATGTATTCAGAGAACGTGCAGAAGAGAATCCGGTAAATACTCCCGATTACAGCGTTTTTAATACGCGGTATTTGTACAGCGATAACAATTTACTCAATATCTTTAATTATTCAATAGATTATCAGCTGGCCAAAAACTTCAGTAAACTATCCACTACCTTTAAGTACCGAAAGATATTTTTGAACAATCGTCAACTAAACCTCCGTTTATTTGCCGGAACATTTATTTTTAATGACACATCTCGTGATGGAGACTTCTTCAGCTTTGCATTAGACAGACCTACTGATTATCTGTTTGATTACAGTTACCTGGGACGAAGCGAGTCGACAGGATTGGTCAGTCAGCAAATTATCCTGGCAGAAGGAGGCTTTAAGTCTAAGTTAGACTATTCATTCTCTAATCAATGGCTCACCACCTTTAATGCGGATTCTAATATCTGGAAATGGATTTTTGCATATGGGGACGTAGGTTTTGTCAAAAACAAAGGGGTTTCTCCCAAATTTGTTTTTGATACAGGGATCCGGCTAAGTTTAGTAGCTGATTATTTTGAAGTCTTTCTTCCTATTGCTTCTAATAATGGATGGGAAATTGCACAACCTAACTACAACGAAAAAATACGGTTTATTATCACCCTTAGCCCCCAGACCTTAATAAGCCTGTTTACCCGAGAATGGTATTAAACTTTTTTAGCCACACCAACCTATAAAAAAGAAAGTTTTAAAAATTAAATATTCCTCAAAAAAACCTCATTTTAAATACATAAAAATAACTTTTAATCATCAAAACAAGTGTTTAAATATCAAATTCGTAATAAAAATACAAATACAACATTTGCAAATCCCTCTAATTTTAATTAAATTTGTATCGAATAAAAAATCGTTCGTATGCAGCCTGAAACAACAACTACTCCTAATATTTCTTTTGAAGAATATAGAAATCAAATACTTAAAGATTACAAAACAGCATTATTAAGTAGAGAATGTAGTTTATTAGGCCGACGAGAAGTACTTACCGGAAAATCAAAGTTTGGTATTTTTGGAGGAGGAAAAGAACTTCCTCAATTAGCAATGGCTCGAGTTTTTAGAAATGGAGACTTTAGATCGGGTTATTACAGAGACCAAACATTTATGATGGCAATTGACCAATATACTGTACAGCAGTTTTTTGCCGGATTATATGCACACACAGATATAGAAAAAGAACCTTTTGCAGCAGGAAGACAGATGGGAGGGCATTTTGCTACTCATAGTCTTAATGCAGATGGCTCCTGGAAGAATTTGACTGCTCAGAAAAACTCCAGTTCAGACATCTCTCCTACTGCCGGGCAAATGCCTCGTCTGTTAGGCTTGGCACAAGCTTCTAAAATATACAGAAACGAAAAAAGTGTTGCCGGAGAAAATAACTTCTCTATCAATGGAAATGAAGTTGCCTGGGGAACGATTGGTAACGCGAGTACCAGTGAAGGATTATTTTGGGAGACCGTTAATGCTGGAGGTGTTCTTCAGGTACCAATGGTTATAAGTATTTGGGATGACGAATACGGTATTTCTGTTCATGCAAAACACCAAACAACTAAAGAAAACATTTCTTTAATTCTGGAAGGTTTCAGAAGAGATGACAAACACGAAGGGTATGAAATTATCTGTGTAAACGGATGGGACTACCCGGCATTAATTGATGCCTATAAAACAGCAGAAGATTTAGCTCGTGAACAACACATTCCCGTTATTATTCATGTAAAAGAATTAACGCAACCACAAGGACATTCTACTTCTGGCTCTCACGAGCGTTACAAAAGTGAAGAACGCCTTAACTGGGAAAGAGAACACGACTGTATCAAAAAATTCAAAGAATGGATTATTGATCACAATATTGCTGAGGCAGATGAATTGGTCGCTATAGAAAAAGAGGCGAAAAAAGAAGTTCGCTTAGGAAAAACTGCTGCCTGGAATGCATATCTTTCTGAAATTAAGACTGAGCAGCGAGAAGCAGTTTCTATCCTTAGAGATATTGAAAAAGTAAGTGCTAATAAAAATTTTATCTCTCCTTTGATCAATGCGTTGGAAAATAAGGATGAGCCGATACGAAAGGATATTATGGAAGCCACCAGAAAAGCGCTTCGATACCTTATTAAAGAGGATTCTGTAGAAAAAACACACTTACAAAACTGGATCAATTCCTATTTTAACAAGATACAACCAAAATACAGTGACCACTTGTATAATGAAAGTGATAACAAAGTTACTGCTATAGAAGAAGTAGCTCCTGTATATGGGGACGATGCTCCATTAGTAGATGCACGAATTATACTAAGAGATAATTTCGACCGTATTTTCGAAAGACTTCCTGAAACAATGATTTTTGGTGAAGACAGTGGAAAAATTGGAGATGTAAACCAGGGATTAGAAGGGTTACAGGAAAAATATGGTGAATTACGTATTTCCGATACCGGAATCAGAGAAGCTACTATTATTGGTCAGGGAATTGGGTTAGCCATGAGAGGGCTACGTCCTATTGCAGAAATACAATACCTGGATTATATTATGTATTGTATTCAAGGACTTAGTGATGATCTGGCGACATTGCGCTACAGAACATTTGCCAAGCAAAAAGCTCCTATGATCGTAAGAACCCGAGGACACCGACTAGAAGGTATCTGGCATTCCGGATCTCAAATGGCTGGATTAATTCACTTATTAAGAGGAATACATATCCTTGTACCAAGAAATATGACAAAAGCAGCTGGTTTCTACAATACCTTATTAGACAGCGATGAGCCGGCAGTTGTTGTAGAATGCTTAAACGGATATCGACTAAAAGAAAAAATGCCTAGCAACTTAGCAGAAATACGTACCCCTGTTGGTGTTGTAGAAACGGTAAAAGAAGGAAACGATATTACATTAGTTTCTTACGGATCTACCTTACGACTGGTAGAGCAAGCAGGAAAAGAGTTACTTTCTGTAGGCATTAATGTAGAGATTATCGATGTTCAATCACTTGTGCCATTTGATCTTTCTCATGATATTGTAAAAAGTGTTGCCAAGACGAATCGATTACTAGTTATTGATGAAGATGTTCCTGGAGGAGCTACCGGATATATCCTGCACAAATTAATCGATGAGCAAAACATCTATAACTACCTGGATAGCAAGCCTCAAACATTGAGTGCTAAAGCCCACCGTCCTGCTTTTGGCACAGACGGAGATTATTTCAGTAAGCCTTCTGCCGAAGATATTTTTGAAACAGTCTACGATATTATGCACGAAGCAAAACCTGCAACATATCCTAAACTGAGATAATATAAAAAAGAAATAAGGAAATCAGTCTACGCTATTTTCTATGCGTAGACGTTTTCCATTTTTATATGATATCACAAAAATATTCTTACTAAATCCCAGATCTATTAAAAGCTTTCGGAACTCCTGGGCTTCTTGCAAAGTTTCAAAAATTCCCAAACTTAATTTATAATAAGAGGTATCACTATAAAATCTCATATTAGTAAATTTTTCTGAGATCAAAGAAGTTTTATTCGTAGAAAAAGACCGAAGCTGCACTGAATATACCGTATCTTTATCAATGAGTTTTCTATAGAGGTACAGCGTTTTGATCTCTTCGAGATTAACCTTATCCTCTCTCAATTGTCTCAATTGCATTTTTAGAGAATCCATCTCTGTTGAGAATACCGCCATATCCTGATTCGCATCTTGTTTTATTACAGCATCTTCTCCTTTAAAAAAGAATGCACCAATACATGCTATTAACAATACTAAAGATACAATAGACAATATTTTTTTGATTCGATTGTTTTGATCAAATTCCTTCTCTCTTTCTTCCAGAAACTCTTCCAGTTCCAGCTGTTTCGTCTCTGCTTTCTCTATTTGATTATGTAACGATATAAGATCTTCGTCTTCAATATGTGGCATTATATTTTTTTTGGGGTGAGGGTTACTATATATGCATTCGCTAGTTATACCGATAAATCTTTTTTGAAAATCCCATATACCACACCATCACTCATTTCCAAAACCAAAAGCGATTTATCTTTAATTATCTTCTGAAATAGCGCCAAAGAATAGTTAGCTTCGGAACTATTTTTTATATTTTTTAATCGTACGTTATCATTTACTTTTAGAACTCTGATCTTAGGATTCACATTGCTTACAAAATATTTTTCCGGTAGGGAGTACAACGTATCTCCTTTACTGGTTATCGCCTGCATTGCCTTTCCTTGTTCTTTTGCTTTTTGAACTGCCTTTTCTCCTTTAAAAAAATCTACAAAATCAGCTTCTATAAAAATTATACCATTGTTTTTATACACTTTATTAAGAATACAGTATCTTCTTCTATACTCTTTCTTTTCAGATGCTTTTATCAATGTTTTTCGAAGCTTTTCTTCTTCTTTTAGCTCATTTTTATACGAATTCACATCACTTTTTACTGCGATGAGTTCATTTTTAATTTTATGAATTGAAACCACATCCACGACGCTGGTATGTTTCGTTTCATTTTTTTTTATTATACCTCCCCAATGATACAAACACAAAAAAACAATGGCACTAAAAAAAACCAATATTCCTGATAAAAAATACCAGTACTGCTTTCGTTCCTTTTTAATTTTCCCTGAAACAGCGTTTAGTTTCCCTTCTAAACTTTGTTGTTTCAATAATGTTTTCTCAATTTTATATCTTATGGATAAGTACTCCCCTACTTTAGTATCCATACAATATTTATTTTCCCTTATTCTGATGACAAAAATAGCATCAAAACAAAAAATAACCCAACATATAAACGCATTGTAGCTGTTCTTAATACATTAAACATTAAAAAACAGCTACGAAAACGTATATTAAGATATAAAATCTTTAGCAGACTTCATCTTTATTTTTTATTTAATTTTTAAGGAATCCACTTGATATCCTTGAAGTTAGGTTTTCTTTTTTCCAAAAATGCATTCCTTCCTTCCTTTGCTTCGTCTGTCATATAGGTCAATCGTGTTGCTTCCCCTGCAAACACCTGCTGTCCTACCATACCATCATCTGTAGCGTTAAAAGCAAATTTCAACATTCGTATAGAAGTTGGCGATTTTGCTAATATTTCCTGTGCCCATTCATAGGCTGTTTCTTCTAATTCATCATGAGGAATCACTGCATTAACCATCCCCATATCATGAGCTTCTTGCGCAGAATAGTTTCTCCCTAAAAAGAAAATTTCTCTCGCTTTTTTCTGTCCTACCATTTTTGCCAGGTACGCGGACCCGTAACCTCCGTCAAAGCTGGTTACATCAGCATCTGTTTGCTTAAAAATCGCATGCTCCTTACTCGCCAAGGTAAGATCACAAACTACATGAAGGCTATGTCCTCCTCCAACTGCCCATCCCGGAACTACCGCAATGACAACCTTAGGCATAAAACGAATAAGACGCTGAACTTCCAGAATATTTAATCGGTGCATTCCATCTTCTCCTACATATCCCTGATGACCACGAACACTCTGATCTCCTCCGCTACAAAATGAATAAACTCCATCTTTTGTAGAAGGTCCTTCTGCTGATAACAACACAACTCCTATAGAAGTGTCTTCTCTGGCATCTAAAAAAGCTTCAAATAATTCGGTTACTGTCTGCGGTCTAAATGCATTTCTTACATTAGGTCTGTTAAATGCTATACGTGCAACTCCTGCTGATTTTTTATAGGTTATATCCTTGTATTCTTTTACTGTTGTCCAGTTTATTAAGCTCATTATTTACTATTTATTATCTACCAAAAATAATACATTAAATCGTATTCTGCACATGATTTTATAAGTTAACAAAAAGTAAAAATACCAACTGTTTTTAACACCGCCTTAATAGTACTTTGCACAGTTATTGTATTTACTGAAGGAAAAAATTAAACATGAAACAATTTTTACTGATACCTCCAAAATTTCCTAAAATTACCCACACCAACTTTACAGTGATAAAAACAGTTCTTTTCCTAACTGCATTTTGCATGCATCACACCTCCTATACTCAAGAAAAATTACTACACATAGAAAATATAGAAGCTAATGAACATAAAGTAATCAAGGCGTTTGGTAAATTAAAAAAAAGACCCAAAAAGAAAAGGCTACAAGAGAAGTTCTCTATAGTATTCAACAACGCTATCTCAAAACACAAGGATCGTTTACATACGTTATCACACCCCAGTCCAATAGAAGACAAAAACTGGGAAGGACTAACAAACGCTCTGCGATCAATACAATTCTTAAATGAGCTCGCAACATCGTCTGGCATCACACCGCTTACTAAAACTCCCTCTATAGACAGCATTACTGCATTAGCTACTACTGACCTCTATACTAAAGGAAAAGCATCTTTAAACAAAACAGAGAACAGTTACGCCTATGAAATTGCCTATACATATCTCACACGTGCACTCCAATTCACCCCTAATTACAAAGACCTGAAAAAACTAATCGATATCACTATTGCAGAAGGAACCAGGAATGTATATTTCACCCCTGTAACCTATCAAAACCTAGGTAATTATGTTGAATGGGGAAATGATAATTCGAGTGTAAGTAGTGATTTCATTATTGAACATTTATCAAAAGACATTTCTGTAAATAATGTCGGGAGTCATTTTGTTCAGAACAAGTTAAAGGCTGATCGAGTTATCGCGATAGAATGGGTTTCAATAAATATATCTCCAGAAAAAAATCACCAGTATACAATCAAAAGAAGCTCGCAAATAATGGAAAACGGAAAAGAAAAAACAGTATCCGCTACCGTGCACTATCACAAAAAACATAAAGACATTACCGGAACACTAAATATTAAAATAAAAGATACTAAAGCTGCCCCGTATTTAATTAATGAAAACCTTTCTGGTACCAGAACATTCGAAAAAACAGAAGTTACTTATACAGGGGACAAAAGAGCATTAACTCAAGAAGACAAGAGCTTCATAAACAACTCTTATGGAACTAACAACCTGAATTTTAACTACACCAATAATTACAATCTGATCACAGAAATGTATTTAGATACGATCCATGACCAAGTACTCAATCACATTGGGAAATTATTAAATTGGAATTACAATATGTAACAGACAATGATCTGATTTCGATACATCTTTTTGCCTTAAAAAGTAAAGGCACTACCATCCTGGTGCCAAAAAACGGATACAATTACTGAATCATCAAAAACATTTTAATTTTTATCAGCAATGAAACATTTTTTATTTTTATTCTTATTTACACAGCTGATCGGCTTCTCTCAGCAATCAACTAATTTTTTTAACACAAACTACGCGGTTTACACCATACCTGTTTCTCATATATCCCAAACTCATCATTCCGGGAATCAGCAAATTTCCTCTTCTTCTATATGGTACAAGTTTACCTGGAGTAAGAAACGAGTAAAAGTCAAAGATTCTTCTAGTATTGTTTCCCTACAACAAAGAAAAAGCAGTAACAAGAAAACTTCTAAGAAAAAAGCAACAGCAGAAAGTTATCAAAACAGTAAATTCCCCGACAAGAAAACATTTGAATACGATCGTATTGGTTACCTGACGGATTATATGCGGTATCGAAAATCTTACCAAGTCAGAAATCTTTGTTCCCGAGTATTTTATTCTCCGGATAATCCAGAAATTCCTATTACGGATGGTATCATCAATCAGGCAGTACTGGAAACAATTCGCCCCACTATTGATCCATTCTGCATTCCTAGTCAGTAATTTATCAGAGAAAGCTGTTTTTATTCCACAAGTCGGATCCCATCTTTTTCGATCAGTATCTGTCGTTTTTTATAAAGTGTCCCTATCGCTTTTTTAAAACTCTTTTTACTCATCTGAAACACCTCTTTAATATCCTCCGGATCTGACTTGTCATTCAGGTCTATAAAGCCTCCACTGGCTTTGAGTTCTTTCAGGATCTGATCTGCATTCGGGTCGATACTTCGGTATCCGTGCCGCTGAAGTGTCAAATCTATTTTTCCGTCCGGGCGTACTTTTTTCACATAGCCTTTAAACGTATCTCCCACTGTAATTTTCTGAAAAATTTCATCCTGATAAACCAGCCCCAGATATTTCCCATTCACTATCATATTCCAGCCATATGGAGAAGGATGGGATGCAATCAGGCTTACCTCATCAAATGGCGCTAATAATACCAACGAGTTATCCAAAAATGAGTTTGTCTTACTCGAGGCTACTAATCTGTCCGTTTCTTCATCCAAATACATATAGACCAGATACCAACTCCCTTCTCTCATCTTAGATGCTTGTTCCTTAAAAGGAACAAAAAGCTCTTTATCTACCCCCCAATTCATAAACGCTCCTATTTTGGATACGGTAGTACATTTCAGATACGCAAATGAATTGACAGTGATAAATGGTTCCTGGGTAGTAGCTACTATACGCTCTTCATTATCCAAATACAAAAACACCTTAATCGTATCTCCTATTTCAAAAACTTCAGGAACAAACTTATTAGGTAATAAAACTTCATTTCCTTCTTCATCACTCAAAAAAAGTCCCGGATCCCGGTCTCTTACAATCTCTAATGTGTTATATTTCCCTAGTTGTAGCATGTCATTTGTATTTTGCGGCAAAGATAACTCTTTAACCGTGATTATGCATTAAAAAATCTATTACAGTCCGAAACTACTCTAAAATATACGTATGGTTATATTTCTTATATTCCCGCATTGGTGCTCGGCTGAATTTGATGAAATATTATTTTTTGTGTTATTTATGAACTTTAGCTCCAGGCTCTAACACACCAATCTAGGTTTAACGTTATTTTCTACACAAAAAAAAGGTACTCCCAATCGAAGTACCTTCTTTTGCTAAAAACAAGATTTTTTTAGTTGTATATAGCCTCTTTACCAAAATGTTTTGTTAGTAAATAATATACTACGGCTCTATACTTATTTCTATTAGACTTTCCATACTGTTCGATAACAGCATTGATCGCTTCGTCTAATTTTGGTCCATCACTAAGACCTAATTTTTTTATCAAGAAATTATTTTTTACTGTCTTCAACTCTCCTTCATCACTACCAGAAACTGTAGAGGCATCACTATTATAGATAGATGGCCCACAACCAATAGTAACTTTAGTCAATAAATCCATATCTGGAGTCTGACCGATTTTATCTTTAATATCAGCTGCGTATTTTTGAATTAGTTCGTCTCTTTTACTCATAAGGTAATAATAGTTTAAGTGTTAATAATTAGTTCTTACTCTCTCAAATATAAGATAATTATAGCGCAATTATTTACTGATTATCAAGATTAAACTTCTTTTTTCAGACGAAAGACCTAAAATAACCGATTAAAACCTTATCATTCTCTATTCTTGGGGTGAAAATTTCTAATAAAGCCGGAACATCGTCTAAAGCATACAGGGACTCCATTCCCGAGACAATGGCTTCTTCTGAGCTCGCTTTATGATACACTATTCCATACATAGCACATAATTGTTCTGCCGTTAACGAGTGCTTTGTTTCAAAAAAAGTAGAAAAGGCTTCACTTTCTTCTTTTCCCGGCAATATTCTAAAAATCCCTCCTCCACTATTGTTAATGACAATAATCTTAAAATTAGCAGGGATATATGCATTCCACAAGGCATTACTATCATAGAAGAAACTAAGATCTCCTGTAATTAAGGTAGTAGGTTTTTGAGAACCAATTGCTGCTCCGATAGCAGTAGAAGTACTCCCGTCAATCCCACTTGTCCCTCGATTGCAAAACAGCCTGAATGAAGGACTTAAAGAAAATAACTGGGCATATCGCACCGTAGAACTGTTACTCAACTGGATATATTGTCCTTCGGGCATCTGCTCAAAAATTCTTTCAAAAGCTTTTAGATCAGAATACGCGACTTGTTTCAGGTATGCCGCATGCTTATGCCTTCTTTCTTTTCTAACAGCCAGCCAGTCTTTTTTATAGGTACTCGCTACACTTACCAATTCATCCGCTAATGTTTCAAAAAACAAATTGGGATTCAACTTAATATGCTCTGTCAGACAGAAATAGGTATCAAATGCTTTTTTCTCATCAATATGCCAATGTGATTGTGGCTGGTATTTTCTCAAAAAAGCTTTGATTCTTTTAGAAATTACCATTCCTCCTATTGTCAGCAGTACTGCTGGTTGTAATGCCAAAAACTCTTTATCACTAAGAGGTGTTATCAACTGATCGATACAGTTTATATGAGAATCGTGGTAAATATTAGAGGTCGTCTCTGTCAATACCAGTACCGAAGGGTCATTAGCCAATACATCTACCCATTTTTGATCCAGTGTGTTCAGACTATTCACTCCTATAAGAACTATTTTCTTATCGGTTGTATTCCATCGTTCCAGCATTTCTTTTTTCAGTGATTCAGAAAAGTGATAGCGACTATCTTCCAGTGGAATATTTTTCGGGAAAACGGTTTGGTTTTCAAGCTTATCATATAGAGGTTCATAAAAAGGTGCGTTGATATGTACCGGTCCTTTTTGCTCGATTGCTTTATTCAATGCCAGATTTACTTCTCTCGCATTGTGTTTATACACCTCATGATGGCGTTGTTTAACATGAATATCGACCACCTCCTGAGTAGCAACTACCTCAGAATAGAGACTGGCAGAATACAAAATATGATTTTCAAATATATTTTTTTGCCGTATGGTTTGTCCATCACCAATGTCAATTCGTTCTATAGGTCTGTCTGCACTGATTACCACCAAAGGAATATCACTGTAATACGCCTCTGCCACTGCCGGATAATAATTAAGCAGTGCACTTCCTGAAGTACATACCAGCGCTGCAGGTTTTCCGGTTTGCTGTGCTAATCCCAGGGCAAAAAAAGCAGCACATCGTTCATCAACTATGCTATAACAGTTCATTCTCGGATTTCCGGTAAACCCAATTGTCAATGGAGCATTCCTCGATCCCGGGGATATTACAATATGGTGAATTCCTTTTGCTTCACACAAGCTTACGATTGTCTGTGACAACGGAATTTTAGAGTAGTAGCTATGTTTTTTCATTCTGGATGCAAAATACAATATCAATACTTTTTTCGCTAAATTTTTTTAGCGATTATCAAGTACCAACAATTCGCAGTACTTTTTTCATGGTTTCTGTTTTCTTTACTGTTTCTTCCCACTCAGACACTGCAACAGAGTCTTTGGTGATTCCTCCTCCTACGAATAGCTTAACATGTGCTGCAAATACCTCCATACACCGCAGGTTTACAAACAGTTCGGATTTCTGTGCTGCTCCCATATGCAGTGGTCCAAGAAATCCGGTATAGAATGTGCGTTTATAACCTTCATTGGCCATAATAAATGATTTCGCTTTTTCTTTAGGAAGTCCGCATACAGCCGGAGTCGGATGCAGGACTGTAATGATGTCCTTCAGATTTGTTTTTTCTGCAATAGTACATTCCAGGTCCGTTCTGAGATGAAACAAAGAACCTGCCTGATGGGTATACACTGCTGATTGCTTCAGGTTATCAGTTATATGAGATAGTCCTGACACAATAAAATCCGTTACTATTCGCTGTTCTTCTTTCTCCTTATCTCCCCATATGACAGGAGTACCGTCTTCTGCTGTTTTTGTCCCGGCCAGTGCCATGGTAGACAATATACCTTGTTCTACTTTTAGAAGGGTTTCCGGAGTAGCTCCTACCCACTGCCCTACCTGAGGATGGTACCAGAAATACACAAAGGCATTGGAATACAATAGAGTTAACTCATGAAACAATTGCAAGGCATCATCCAGCTGGGTCGTCACTTTTTCTGTACGAGAAAGTACTACTTTTTCTAAACTGCTGTTTTGTATTTCGTGAATCCCTTTTTCTACCAAGGTAATATGGGCCGTTTTCTCACAATCAGCTACCTTATCCGCTATATTCTCAACTCTATCTACATCAGAAAAAGGCATGGTTGCCGATGTAATCACCTCACTCTTTGTATACGGCATAACTATCGCTTGCTCGCTTTCCAGATCAAAGGGTGCGAATACGAATCCTGCTTCTGAATAGCTATTGGTAGTATATACCGTCGCATCCTGCTGCAAAAAAGCAGTACAGCTATTTTCTTCTTTTTTTCTATAAATGACAAAAGGAAGTTCATTGTCTAATTGTGCCCCTATTTTAGCATACACTTCTGCTAAGTTCATATTCTTATTTATTTTTTGGCAGGGCAATCGTTGTCAATTTAACCGAAGAAATAAGCTGTTCGTTTTCATCCTTAATTTTGATATCCCACAACTGGGTAGTTCTCCCTCTGTGAACCGCACGAGCCGTAGCATATACATATCCCTCTCGAATGCTTTTTACGTGATTGGCTGAGATTTCTATCCCACGGATATAAAATTCACTGGAGTTTAAAAAAATCATGGAAGCAGCACTCCCTACACTCTCTGCTAATGCTACCATAGCGCCTCCGTGCAATACCTTATCCGGTTGGTATACCCGGGAGGTTACCGGCATTTTTGCTACCAGATAATCTTCTCCCACATCACAAAAATGTATCGCCAGTGTTTCCATCAAGGTATCCTTACAGATTTTATTACATTCCTGCAATATTTGCTCTTTTGTCAAATCCATCTATACGTCAATTTTCAAAGGTAAAAGTACGCATTGATCCGCAATAATTCTATTTTTAGTAACAAGGGTACTCCTCCCCTGATCAGAACACCATCTGTTTGTTTTTATACACCTCGCAAAAAACACTGCTATACAATCGATTAGATCCGCCAGTATACATTTCAGGAATCAGGATCTTTATCTGATTTTTTTCTGACTTTGAGAAATAATAGCTTCCTCCCTCTTTTCTTTTTTATCGGTATCATTGACTAATCAAAATAAATGGAAAGAATTAAAAATCTCAATTGAGGAAAACTATTCCTGCTAATGGGAATAAGCTACCTCGCGATAAGTCCACGAAGTAGTTTACCTATATTCACCCTACGGAATTCCGTAAGGTACTTTTATTTTTTATCTTTATCATTGGCAATCAAAACAATAAAAAAAACAGCATGTTTTACAACGGTGCTAATTGTGATATTTATATCGGAAAAGGAGCTGGAAAAAAACTCCTAAATGATATCCGGAACGCTAAAAAATCTATAAAAATTGTTTCCCCCTTTCTTTCGCCATTTTTAATCGCTGAGTTGATCCGTTTCAGAAAACGAAACTTAGATATAGAACTGATTACAACCGACACTATTGAAGATTTTTATGGGGATTATGAAAGAAATATACATCAGCTGATTCTCCAAAATAAAGAAACAGACAGAGAAGCAGTCGAAAAACGTGAAAAATGGAACGATATTTCAAAAATTCTAACCTACATCACCTTGGGGCTTCTAGCAATATGCATTGGAATTGCCTATTTCTTTAGAGATATAAAAATTGCCTTGGCGCTCATTCCTATTGGTATAATGGTACTGATCATAAAGCTTTATAAGAACAAAATAAAAAACCAAAGAATCTACTCCTATTGGTATTCACAGCTTTTTCCCTTTAAGGTGTATATGTCACCCGATACGACAGCATTAAGTGATACATTTATTCATGGAAAAATTTATTTGATAGACGATCAAATTGCCTATTTAGGTTCCTTGAATTTTACCGCAAGTGGAACAAAACACAACTATGAAACCCGAATACGAACAACTGATCCTAATGTGATAAAAGAGATCAAAGAAGAGCTGTACCAACTCTTGCATCATTCTGATATACCAGAAAGAGACATACAGTATTGGGGAAAACAATTGTACCCTGAGCCTATTAATTAAAAATAAGAAGTAAATCGGGTGGCTCTGCAGTAATTAGTATAGACTGATAAAAATAACATATTCAGCAAAAAATACTAAAGAGAGCAGTACGAGATATATTAAGTCGCTTTGATCATAATTATCAGTCTTTAGATCGTGAGATTATAAAACGAGTAAATTTCAGAATGGGACAATTAGCAAATCAACTCTCATTTCATTTCCCGGTATTCAGTGACATACATATAGAACGAGTTTCTTTTGTTCCTGTTATTAATTAAGAATGAATTCATAGAAGTATAGAGGTTGCTTATATTCCTAAGTCAAATGTATCCAAATATGGAGGTGCTGGTTATCCCGGAAAAGAAAATGGGCAGCTCTGCGAATATCCAAAAGGGGTTCCGAAATTTTATACGTGGAATGAATTTCTATGTCGATGGGAGGTTTGTTTTCTCTTTTTATTATTGATTTAGTTGCCGGATGTAACACCTATAAAACCATAGTGTTCCTCCCCCTTTTTTATTGGTTTCACCTTACGGAAAACCGTAAGGTATTTTTGTTTATTATAAGTATTATTGACCGATAAAATAATTATGTATCTATTATAAGGTGTTAGCCTAAATCTAGAAAATCTAAAACTCATCAACTAATGACCCAAGTAAATAATATAATTAAAGCAAACTCAAAACAAAAAACCATTCTTACTATTTGGAATACTGGAGAAAAGGGGAAAACAGAAAGTTTGAGGCAATTTTCAAATTTATTGCTAACAACATTCCCTACATATATTCCTATTTATCCTATTCCTTCGAATATACCTATATCGAATGATTTTAGGTTGGTTATAGAAATTGAAGGAGTAATTATAGGAATTGAAAGCCAAGGAGATCCTAACACTAATTTACATGATAGATTAGTTGGTTTGGTTACTACATATAACTGTGATATAATAATATGTGCAAGTAGAACAAGAGGAAAAACTGTAGCAGCTGTTCAAAATATTCGAAATACTTATGGTTTTCAAGTAATATGGACTTCTACATATCAAATCGATGACAGGACTCAATACGAATTGATAAATCGATTAAAGGGTAAACATATTTTGGATTTACTCAAAAGTTTAGGTTTACTATAAAGATACGAATCATTAATAGTCATCAAACTAGCCTACATATTTCTATAAAACACTGCTTTATAAACTCTTTTCTCATAATTTCTTTGAACACCATTATTTTTAATCGCCTAAAAAAGGTTTATAAAAAATAAGATCTGTAACAACAAAAACAGAATCAAATCAAATATATAATTGGATAAAAAACACTATTTTAGTAATTATATACTCCTGAAATACACAATCAGGCACTCCCTAAAGATTTATTTTTTTCATTTAGTTCCAACTTGTACATGAATAAACTTTCTTTATACTCTCTTTTAGCCATTTTACTGCCCGGGGTTTTTGCGATATTCTGCCTTCATTATCTAAACTCTTATTTTTCAGTATTTTCATTAACATTTGACATCTCTTCTTTTTATGAAGGAACCTTGCTTTTTGGCTGTGCACTTTTTGCCGGGCTCGCGCTCTATGCGATAAGTTGGCGAATGCCCCGCTTTTATACATCTATAGGATTAAGAGCGCCTATTTCCTCTATAGTCGCCTCTTCTCAGGAAATACAACGAATCCTCCCTGATCTCAGAGAGCACCTTCCTGTTATTATAAAAGGAGCATCAGAACTAACACTGGACAGCACTCATAAAACCTGGGATGCTTATTTTGATGAGGTGTATTATATCTTAGAAGCCGCCAATCAAAATAGCGAAGTAGAGGGATTTCATAGTTTCTATCTTCTTTGCCGTCAGATTACAGCTCTCTCTGTACTGGCTTCTTTTGGTACTATCTTCTTATATTTTTACAGCGATGACGCCCTGTTTAGTAAGCTACTATTTCTTTTTCTATCAATAAGCATTATTGCTTATTTGATCACACCTTATTTCAGAAAGCGAATGGTAGAAAAACTGTTCCTACACTTTAATGGATATATGAAAACCCAATAAGCTGCATATCCTCCTCCCTCTCATTTTATGACATAATTAATTTATTAAAAAAACAACACATGCTCGTAGCCAAACAAACTCATTATGACTGCCATTCTACAGTGGATAAGCATTACTTCGCTTCCTTCTGTAATGACGCGCAACTAAATCTGGAACAAGCCTTGATTTCATTATGGACAACCTTTAATCCTACAAAAAAAATACCTGATATCTATGGTATTATAGATCACTTATTCCCAGAGCAGATCAGTCAGGGAGATTGGAACTACAGAACAAAAAAAATGTTACAATACTTTAACTGGGCAGATCAATTATGGATGCCGGAGTCTTTGGTATCCAGCGATACCCCTCCGGATCTAACTGAGATAAGAGCACTTCTTATCTCACGGCTCAGAACATTGTACAGAACCATTTGTAATCTGAGGAATTATTATACCCATAAAATTCATCACACTGTTTATCTCGATCCCAAACTCAGTCGTTGGCTAGATCGGGTATTACTACATACAGTAAAAGATGTGATGCGGCAGCGTTTTAATGAAGAAACGATGGAGATTCGTCTCCCTAAGCGATACGATGCACTCAAACAACTAAAAGGAAGCGCATTAAAAAAAGAAATAGAAGAAGTCTTCAGTCACCTGATTAGCCCATTACACAATAAGGATAAAAAAGAAGATTGGGCATTACTCCCTTCACTAAGCTCTACGAGAAAAAACCATACCATATCCACAAAAGGATTCGCTTTTTTGATCTCTTTATTTCTTCCCAGAAAAGAGATGGAGGAATTTCTGGATCATACCAGAGGGTTTAAAAGCACAGAAACACTTTCTTTTCAGGTAACCCGATGGGTGTTTACCTACCGATGTTTCAAAAAAATAAAAAAAGTACTCCGCAGCGATTATTCAGATATGGCATTAGCACTACAAATGCTCGATGAGCTAAGTAAGTGCCCCACTCCTCTCTATAATCAGTTAGCGAAGAAGTATCAATGGGAATTTATAGAAGATATTAATGAATATATACAAGACCATGAAGAGAATGAACAAGGGCTATTTGCTTCTACAATATCTCATCAGATAATTCGCAGACGATATGAAGATAAGTTTCCTTATTTTGCTATACGATTTCTGGATGAGACCCTTAATTTTACCCGGTTATTCTTTCAGATTGTTCTGGGCACCTATGAACATGACCGAAGGGAAAAAAACTTTTCTTTTACCCTTCATTCAATAGATCGATCAATCAAAGAACAAATCAAGGTGTTCGGGAAATTATCCGCCATCCAGAAAGCCAAGGAAGCATTCTTTACTCCTGACACTTCTGATCATACAGCCTGGCAGCGATACCCCGGAGCACATTACGCTATAGAAAACAATAAAATAGCGATATACCATACCGAGGTTACGAAAAGACTCCCTGATAAAGACCGAAAAAACCGAAAAGATAAAAAAACGGTGCTACAGGAATTAGGGTTAGAAGATATCGCCAGAGTATCCCCGCCAACTGCATATCTAAGCGTTCATGAACTCCCTGCCATGGTCTATACCGTATTACAAAAATTACAACAAGGAATCCCCAAAGAAACCATACGAAGAGAACTAGAAAACAGGCTTAGAGATAAAATCAGGGCACAGTATCTAAGCGATACCAATATCGACCAGATGATCTCCAGTGGTCAACGCGGCACACTGCCTGATAGAATCTATGAAACCAAGGTTAAAAAACAAGCCCCTGATCAGAGCAAAAAACCTATGAAGGAAGGGCTTCAGACCGATAAACTAAGAAAAGACCTCCATAGAGAAATTCAGCTCTCTATCGAAAAAAGAAATGCGCTAAGAAAAACAGCTGATGCTACCTCAAGGCTCAAAAACTGGTTAACCAATACAGAAAAAGGAGAGCTTGCCACCTGGATTTGTCAGGATATCAAACGTTTTATCTCTAAAAACACCAGAACAAAGTGGAAAAGTACACATAGCCGGGAATTACAGGCGATGTTATCACAGTACGATCACTATCAGGAACAAATCATAGTAATCCTGCAGAAAGACATTGGTTACAGTTCCAAGAACGAACACCCCTTCTTAGAAAAGGCACTAAAGCCCCCCAACCTCATCCTGTTTGCTGATCGCTACCTACAAGAGCGCATATCCTATCTGAGAAAATTAGACCAGGAAGAACTATCGCAATTAGAAAAAGCATATTCCGAAACACCGATTCATAAAAAATTAAAAAAGCTTAAAAAAAACTCAGCTTTCTGGTTAGGATTTGAAAAACGGAAATATGTATTGTATGTAAACAAAGAATACCTGGCACATCTGCAAGCAGCCCCTATCAACCTATCCCGGGGTCTTTTTGATGATACGCCTACTGTCACAGACACAAATCACCAACACACCCCAAAAGCAGCCTGGTTCGAGCATACCCTAAGCTCCCTGACAGAAGTTCAGGAATTTTATAGCTACCCCAGAACCTATTACCTGAGAGCTGAAACCACTTCTCCGCTATCCTTAGACCCTAAAATCCCTTCTATCAAAACTCAGATTCATGATCAGGAAGCCACCCCCACACTAAAAAACAAACTCTATAAAAACGAAGGAATCATCCGTAGGTATAACAGGCAGGATGTTCTGATAGCAGAAATGGCCACCTACCTATTACGCTCCTTATTATATCAGGATTTTCCTGATATTTCTCTAAAGGATTGCTTTCTTAGCCGTGCTCAGAAAAAAGAGCAAAACCATCAAGCACTCCTCCAACGAGCCCGTACCCCGGGAGACACCTCTGATAATATCATCAATCAAAACCATCTATGGTCACAACGATTCAGAATATCAGTACTCGACGGAAGAATCTATGGAGATTTTGCATTAAAAGACTCAGGTAAGATCTATCGCTTACTGCGTGATAAGCGAGTGATGACCCTCCTGCAATATGACCATCACCCATGGGAGTATCAGGAATTACTCACAGAATTAGAAACCTATTCCAGAAACAGAAGAGAGATTATTTTTAGAGAAATCCATCGATTAGAAGAACATATACACAGCTGCGCGATCGGAGCAGAAGACCAATTGCTGGATCACAAGGGGAATCAAAACTTTAGACACTATCTGGGTTATTTCTTAAAAAATAAAAACAATATCAATGAAGAAGGCTATCGACAATTAATCACAGGACAGAAAATACCATTGACAGACGATACCCCCCTGGGGCGCGCAGAATTATTAATCCATCTACGCAATAAAGTTGCCCATAACCAATATATAAGTCCGCAACTGATGCGATTAGTAACTCCTGCTCTATCCGCCGGAGATAAGAAAAGACACTATGCAGATCAGATACAATATAAAATCCGGGAACTCGTAGCAGAATATCGAGAACTATAAGATCATTCTTTATAAAAAACGATGGTTAAAAGACGATTGAGCCCCTAGTTTTGTAAGATACTCACAACATGTTTCTCATTGATATCTAAATAATGTATGTTGGGAATACCCTAGTTTTGTAAGGTACTCACAACAGGTTTATAGAGATTCTTATAATAGACATCGTTGGGAATACCCTAGTTTTGTAAGGTACTCACAACCAGATTTGGTTTCATTACGCTGCTATTATTGTTGGGAATACCCTAATTTTGTAAGGTACTCACAACGAAATAATAATATATAGCAGCATACAAAACTACTGATCTCCACAGCTGTATACAGTAAACAAGGGGGCGACCCCCTCCGGCTATAGGGTCTAGCCCAGCAAAAAGTATTTCGAAACATTAAATTAATATTTCGAAGGCTTCCAAGACGGGTTCTAAGCCTTGTTACTAATAGCTGTTTGCCCAAAATAATATAAAAAAGGGCGTTCATTAAGGGGCTTATGCCCAAAACTGTGGATAGACAAGCATTAAATGAATGTTTCGATTGATTAAAAGCATTCTTCGAAACAGTTCGGGAACGCTTAGAACGTGTGCTATAAGGGGTTCTAAGGGGTATCAGCACCCATCGATCCTCTATAAGACAGGCTATAAGGGGCTGCGATGGGGGTTCACCCCTGTTTAAGTGTGTGTGTTCTTTTTTACATAAAAACACTGCTTTTATCCCCTTACGTGCTTCTTCTTCTTAACAAGTAGCTATTAACCAGGATCATTTCCAATAACTAGAATACGCTTTATATACTGGGCATCGATACACTATTTACTGAAACTACTGCAAAAAAAATGGATACTATTGTATACAGTATTACATGATTAGTTATATTGTGCTATCAATAGAATCACAAACACAAATCATCAACAATATGGGCTTTAAAGCTGAACTAGTACTAGACAATAAGGTATATCCGCTATTGCTCTGTGATTATGAGTTCTCACAGACAGCAGATCATACAGGACGCCCCAATCCCTATATTACTGCGGGGATTATCGATATTCGGGTTCCTATGACCCGGGACGATGTATTAGTGGATTGGGTATTGCAACCTTCTCTAATGAAGAAAGGAACCATCACTATCTATAAATACGATTTGAGCGCCGTAGAAACGACTATTAATTTCTATAATGCACATGGATTACACTACCACTTAGCATTTGATGCCAATTCGGCACAGGCTGCCTATATCGATTTTAGAATCAGTGCAGGGGAATTACATCTTAATACCCTGATCCATGAGAATAGATGGAACCCGGAGAGACATCAGGCAATAGTGACGCCAAGAGAAACACGTGAGGAAGAACCCAAAAAGATTATCACTTCCTTCTTAGAAGATACCGCTGGTAATAGAATCCAAACTCCCAGAAAGGATCAATCCGTTTATCTGGTGGTACAAACACAAGAAATGATAGGACACCCTATAACCATTGACCTGCAAGACACCGAAGTTGATTTCCTATACAATAATGAGGTATTACCTAATGACCAGTTAACAGACTATACTGTGACTGCTGATACCATGAGAATTCCATTAAAAACCATAAAACAACAATAAGTCATGCCCACCATATACCAATCTGACAACCCTAGTAACAGCTATACCTTTCCTCCTATAGAAATAGATGAATTTCTACCTATCGTAGAGATCATACCAGAAAAAATAAAAGACAGTTCTAAAAATATCTTTGAAATAAACGGAGATGAACTATCTGATACCAAAGAAGAAGCAACCCTCTCTGAATATCTGGATAGTAATAAACGTACCATAATAGTACAACAGCTTCTAACTAATAAAAAAAAGCTAAAATTATCGTTTAAAGTAAGGAAGGGAATTAGCTATACTAGTGTATTCGAGCAGGATGACGATGGATATATAGAACCAAAATTATCTATCGAAGACACAGATATAAAAATTACTAGCAGTACCCAACTCAAAAAAAAATACGGAGACCAATTCGAGATCGAGATAACCCATACTGCTAAAGAAAGCAAAGAATACTACATCGATTTTTATGCCAATGATAATGAAGATGATTTTAATGTAGGAGAGTATAAAAATGTATACTGCGGCAGGATGAAAATAGTATATAAAGTTGCTAATCAATGGCAGTTTAGTAAAGAAAAAATTGAAAAAATAAAAAAATATGCCATTGCTAATAATGCCAAGTATAACAGTAGAGGAGATGCTAATAGATACCACCATTGTACAGACACTCATAAATACATTATATATGAACTTTTAGACCACCCTAGTGATTTAGACTTAGGAAAAGATCAAAACCACTTACCTTCTGCCAATAGAGTTACCCCAAATGATTTTAAAAAAGCAGGAGAAGCTACTACCGATGGAGTACGAAATACATTGATTGCTAAAACTTATGCAGAATCCCCTAAAACATTTACGGTTATTGATATAAATAACAATGAAGTTTTATTAAGTAACGGACAACCAGGAAATACAGATACTGAACTAAAAAGCTTTAAAGAAAGCCCAGTTGAATATATCAAAACAAAATGTCCTGATAATGGTTATTATGTTTTTATAGGAGCTTATAATGCCGACTATCACTCGTTTACCATCGTTGTTAATAAAGAAAATGATAACTTTAGCTTTATATTTATCGATCAGATTCTCGGTGTCGCTAATTATACAGCAAATAGTTTGGAAAAAACAAAATTATTAGAGGATATATATAACTTTAACTTTAATTTCCCTATGAAATTAGAGCTATATCAATTGAGAAACAAAAAAAATAATATAGTAAATAAACCATAACAACTATGTGGATACCCAACAGTATTATGATATGGCGATTCCATCTGACCATTAAAAAACAATAAATATAAAAAGATGAAAAATAGTATTCTTATTTTACTGCTTGTCAGCTTTTGTGTTAGTTGCAAGAATTATACGCCCAAAAACAGTATTCCTATAAAAGAGACTTCTCTGATAGATTCAGTTACACATGATTTAAAAAAAATAATACATAAAGATACCTTAGTTAGTGTTTTGAATTTTAAGAAAACACTCAGTACTATAAAAGGTATAAGACATACAAGAGACAAATATAAGGATTGGATGTTTAATAAGGCTAGAACATTGAGAAGACCTTTTCAATTAGACTATTCTGATTTTAAGGTTGCATCTACAAGCTATACCTATAAAAAAGACTGTGTCTTTTATTTACATAGAATTACACATACAAATGATTCCATTTCTATAAAACCTTTTTTAGAGAATATACAGGGCAAGCATACAGAAGGATATACCAGAAACCGGATTCTATTATTCGCTATGCTAAATGATAAAGAAGCTAATTTTATTGACATCCCAGAAAAAATGAACCCTTATATATTACGGGAAGAATTATTAGATATCCTAACTAAAAAAATTAATGGAGATGTTATTCTTTGTGACCGTGCTCAAAAATGCAAGTATAAAAATTTACGAACACACATACCCCAATAAGAGGGGTACTACCTGAGAAAGTGGGAGTACCTTTATGGTCTGTAATCTAACAAAAATTAGTGACCCGGGACGATGTATTAGTGGATTGGGTATTGCAATTGAATTTAAACCTTCTGATATAAGCTTTATTGAATGGAACAAGCCAAATGGAGATAGAGAAAAAAAATATGGGTATCGATAAGTGTGTTTTTATTAAAAGAAAATGACTCATTTATCGGAAGAGTATTAAAATCATTAATTTTTATAATGAAACCTGATAAAGAAATTTTAAGCGATTACGGAAAAAAAGTAATCTCAGAATGTTATGATCCTGGGATTGCCTATATAGATCAATTAAAGATGGAAGAAAACCCACCTTTTATAATAGCAGATGAAGTGGATTTTGTAAAAAACCTTACAGATAATCAGATAAAAGGTTTAAAAAAAATAATTCATCGTACTCAAAGCAATTTATTATTTTCTTTATTTAGGATTTTCGAAGAATGTAATGAAGAATATAAGATATTTTACAAAGATGATAAAAAGATGGTGGATCTTGTAGAGATTAGCGAGATGCTAAAAGCTGAACATATGATTAAAGGAGGGTGGATAGATCGTTTTAGTAAAAAAGTTAAAGATGATGAGGCTATATAATTATCATTAAAAAACATTAAAAGAAAACAACATGATTAACCAATGGAAGGCTCTTAGTTTTAGGTCTCTTTTATTCGCAATACTTTTTTCGAATTGGTTATATCCTCAACATAAAGATCGTACCATAGAAGACATAACTCTGTCATGTGTTTACGAAGCATTTACTAAAGGGGGAGTTGATCTAAAAAAAGAATTAGAATCATATGAAGCTTTTTTAGTGCAGAACAACTTCTTGAAAAATAAATCAGGAAAAGAATATATTGCTTTTTTGAAAGAAATGAATAGAATAAACTATATTCCTGCTACTCGACCAAATGCTTTATTCATTAGATTGTTGGAGGCTGATTTCAAGACAAATTATGATAAAGATTGTGTTCTTAAAAAAGTTATAACAGAAGGGAATTTTTCTTCTCTATCTGATTTTAAGAATACAAAATTACATCAATTAGAGCAAGCTGTAAAAAAAGTGATGTATCGAAATGAAGCTGATTTTAAGACGATATCTAAAGTACATTTGGACATCTTAGACGAGAGTGATTATGAGAAACCATATTTTAAAACGATGTTTCTTTTATCAATAGCGTTAGGGTCAAATGAAGAAGGGCATGAAGTATTTGAGAAATTGCCTCCTCTTCCAGATAACTAAATTTCTATCGTCAAAATTAGAAGAAATATAAAAGTATTACTTACGAAATAATAAGTATATGAAGGTCCAGAGGGCAAGATAATAATTCCCCAAAATTAATTTTTTGGGGGGGGGGTGTTATTTGTAATACTCCCCTCAAAACATGGACTTCTTTTATTCGAAAAAATAATACTGAAAAATAAAACAATGATAAAATATTTCAACAAAAACAAGAATATAGCCATATCCACTTGAATTATAAAAGATAATCTATTATGCATTTTGAAAATATTAATCAGGCAAAAAAAGAGTTAGTTGAAGCTATACTCTCTGAATATATAAGTGTTTTAATTGATGATGATAGAGTTCAAGAGATTAAAATTAAAAAAGCGTACAAAATACAATATTATATAGAAGAGAATTTTGATTTAAAAGAGATGAAAGATCTGCTTAGTCATGATATAGCCAGAGTAAGGGTGTGGGCGGCTAAAATGTTACTCCCTATATATGAGGAAATTGCTTTAAAAGTACTTGATGATATTAGTAAAAGTAAAATACCTCATTGTTCTTCAGATGCTAGAATTATATATTGTGAATGGAAAAATGAGCCTATTTCCTTTGATTAACCACAAACTAATAATACTGACTTATACTCAATTAAACCCTAACTAACCATGAAACCTGCATTTATAATATTAGTGTTCCTTATATCTTCATGTCAATCTGGGAATACTGATTTATTAGAAAAAAACACTTATCAAGTAGTTTCTCTATTAATAGATGAATTTGGAACTTCCTTGAAGTTTGATCATCCCCAAGGAGAAAAAAAAGCGGATTCAGATACTAATTCTAATCCTACTATAGGAATAAATAAAGTATTAAAGTTTACAAGGGAAAGGCTTAATCTATCAAATAAAAAAGAAGAAAAATCGTATCTAAAGCTATTAGAAACATTTAATACCTTTAGAGAAGATATTAATCTTGATCTAAAAAAAATAAAGGTTAAAGAAGGATATAATTTAATATTTATAGACACTACAAAAACAAAACAAGAACAGTATAACATGTATGATAGACAATTGTATTTGTCTAGAATTTCGTTTGATAAAAACTATAAAAAAGCCCTCACGACAATATCAATAAAAAATGGAGGATATTATTTATGTCTACTAAATAATATCAAAGGAAATTGGGAAATAGAGAAGAGTGAAATGCTATACATCTATTGACAAGGATTGATAGAGTACGATAGTTTTTTTAATAGTCTAATAACTGTAACTAATAATGAAAAATGTATTTTTAATAATTGGGGGGCTATTTTTTTTAAACTCTTGTCAATTTAATGAAAAAGAGAAAGAAAAGAATACATATGAGATCATATCATTGCTTATCGATAAGGCAGGTAGACCTATTAAGCCACCTCCACCACCAGAAGGTCAAGAACCATTTTTTACAACTAACCAAATTGATTCTATTATGAAACAAAGTCAAGATGTAGCTTTATTTCCAGTGTTAGAACAGGAGAAAAAAAGATTTGTTAAAGATGATAGTTATGGGGAAGAGTTTAATAATCTTTTAAAAAAATTAGCTACACTTAATGATGAGGTGTTAATTGATATATCCAAAATTGAAGTTCCCAAAGCGTTTAAATTGGATATTGTTGACACTCTTTTGTTAAAATCAGATAAGAGACATATAAATAAGAATTATGATATTCTGATTTATTTTTCAAATATATCGTTTAGTGATAATTATACTAAAGCTGTTTTGTCAATAGGTACTACAAGAGGATATTTAAACGGTAGTTCAGCTATCGTTTTTTTAGAAAAAAAAGATGGTGTCTGGAAAATAGTTTATTCGAAAGAGTACGAAATCTCTTGATTAAAACAACAAAGAAAGTTAACTAACAACCAAGCTATTGTAATCTAAATAAAAGGGAGTGTTACATTAAAAGATACTCCCCTTTATTGAATTTTTGGTGAGTACATGTTTATGTCTGGAAACTATGTAGCGTCTTAATAATTAGTTGATTACAAAGAGATACGTGAAATTATCAGAGGAAAACAAGAATGCATTTTGAAAATATTAATCAGGCAAAAAAAGAGTTAGTTGAAGCTATATTAATTCAACACAAAGCACTACTTGAGGATGATGGTAAAACTCAGGAAGAAAGGAAAACACATCAAAAATAAAGGCGCTACTAATTATGTGTAACTTAAAGATAAGTTTAGTGTTGTTCTTTATCACTTCTACTCTAGTGCATTGTCAGAGTAAAAAAACATCTAATGAAGAAATGATAACCTCTTTTTTTAATACGGTTTATAAATCGAATATTCCTTCTGATGATTTATATAAACAATACTTTTTTGAAGACTCTAATGCTATCGAAATAAGGGATCGTATAATGAAACTTTTTAGGAAGCATATTGTTCATATAAAATCTAAAAAAAACTATTTGTTAAATACGAAATCCGAATTTGAGGTTGAGAATTATTCTCAAAGTAAAAGAACTGATTTAGTTAAATTTATAGAAAATGATGATAAAGAAAATATTTACTTTTTGACTGTAGATAACAAAATAGAATTTTATGTTTTACTTAAACAAAATAAGATATATTCCTTTGAGTATGTAAAGAAGGGAGGAGAAGGACTTTTTATAGCTTATTATTAAGTTTGGTTTAATGATGCATTGTAGTATAATACTATGGAATTTGAAAAATTATTAGGAAAACATATTTCTGTATTTGAAAAAGTAATAGGAAAAGACTTCGAGAACAAATTGCATGGAAAATATCTTTATTATATTCCTAATAAGGATATTAAAAAGTATTTTCTTGAGGTATCATATTATGCGATATCAATTGTTGTTGATAAAAGCGACGTACTCGAATCAATCTCATTACGTTTTTATAAAATTATAGATAAACAATTTTATTCCTCGTTAGTTAACAAATATAGAGTGCCTAATTCTATTTTAGTGCCTTCTGGATCATACACAATAACAAGTGAAAGTATCACAAAAGAGGATTCAGACAGTATCGTAGCAAGTACAAGAAAGAGGGAAGTTGATCTAAGAGAAGGTACTTTTAATGAGAAACCATTCGTTATGATATGGAAAAAGGAAAACTTCTATATTCAAGCTTTTTTAAGATATGAGCAGAATATTAGTGAAATTACATTTAGTATAGACGGTTCTCCTTTTATTATAAAACCAAAGTAAAAGAATTGAAATATCAAAGCTGTTATATCAATAGATATAACTTCCTTGTTTCTCAAAATACCGTATTATTGTTTTCTTTCAGACAATAAGAACTACTGTTGTACAATCAAAAAAAACAGAGAACATATATGATTCAATACCTGCTTCCCTCATTTGATTCTTTTCCTATTTCAGTTCATGAATTTATTCCTGAATGCTCAATACAAAAAACCATTGTTTTTGCCCCGGCAGTTGCTGTTCCTCAAAAGTTTTATTTCCACCTGGCTACTTACCTATCTGAAAAAGGATATCACGTAATCACTTTTGATTATAGAGGAATCGGATCTTCGAAACCCAAAAAAATTACTCGCTTAAAAAAAGATGGGTTTCTTTCCTGGGCACTGGATTTTAAAACGGTTTCGCTTCATGTCAAAAACAAATACTCTCATCATGCGCTATACATGATCGGTCATAGCTATGGAGGTAATACAATTGGACTCAGTGACGTATATCAGTATTATGACAAACAGCTTTTCGTTGCTTCGCAATTTGGAGTTTTTAACAATTTTTCTGCTACAATGCGTTTTTTAATCACTCTCAATTTCAGGTATATCATTCCTATCACCACATTCCTGTTAGGGTATTATCCTGCCGGCTGGTTTGGGTTAGGGAATTCACTGCCTTCTCAAGCAGCCAAAGATTGGGGGACCTTCTTATTACATCCGGATTCCATGCTTTATTTCGCCAAACAAAACAACACTACACACCACACACGAATTCATACCCCTATGTTATTGATCAGTATCGAAGATGACACCTATGCTCCTACAAAATCTGTAAAAGCCCTGACTCAAAACGTATATACAAATGCGATGAGCGAACAACTGCATCTCTTGCCTAAAAATTACGGATTGTCTCAAATCGGACACTTTGATTTTTTTAGACAAAAAAATAAAGATATATTGTGGCCGATTGTAACAAACTGGTTCGAAAAACAACATAAAACCCCATGAACAAACAGGTCAATTATCAGGCTTCCAATACTTATGATACATTAAATTCACTTACAGATCACACCAAAAATGTATGGTTGGTCTTTCACGGAATCGGCTATCTCAGCAGGTACTTTATTCGGTTGTTCTCCAGTCTTCCTCCAGAAGAAAACTATATAATCGCTCCGCAGGCACCTGCCAAATATTATAAAGACGAGCAATATAAGCGTGTCGGATCGAGCTGGTTAACCCGGGAAAACACCCTTATAGACACACAAAATGTACTGAATTATATTGATGCTATTATGACCTCAGAAAACATCCCTAGTCATGTAAACCTCAATGTTTTGGGCTATTCTCAGGGAGTAAGTATTGCCAGCAGATGGATTGCCAGCAGAAAAATTAACTGCAATGCGTTGGTACTGATATCAGGAGGATTTCCTAAAGAACTGACTAAAGAAAACTTCTTGTTTTTGCCAGAAACAACGCAAAAACTACACATCTTAGGAGCGAATGATCCCTATTTCGAAAAAAGTAAAGTAATTGCTGAGAAATCCAGAGTACAAGATATTTTACCTGGTATCAGATTTATTACCCATCAGGGAGGACATGAATTAGACTGGAAAACCCTACAGCCACTACTCTAGTCTTCTATTGGTAAACTACCTTGGGGATTATCCTTTTTTTGAGTGTCAAAAAAAATACTTCTTCACCTGATTACGTGGTCAAGTGAAGAAGCTTTATGTACTAAATACATTCTTACAGTCAATCGTAAAAGTAAACCTATCTTCTGTGCTATCCTAGAGGAAAAACACGGTTTTTACAGAAGGGAAATTCCCCCATAAAGGTCATAAATACAACTGTAGCCCTACCCTGTGTATATTTTGTTTCTTACGTAAGAAAGAAATCGATTACTATTGTAGTAGACTATGCTTACCTTACATCAGAGATGGTATTACTCTAATTGAGAAAAAGCTTCTTTGGATCTGGCAGTATCATAGATAATTTTTAAGGTCGTTATCTTATTATCTGAATCAAACTCCAATACATCTACTACATTAAAAATAACCTGCTGATGATTACGTAGTTTCCATTGGTATTCAAAAAGTATCAATATTCTGCTTGAAGTAGGCTCACTAAAAATACCATCTAACCTCAGTGTAGATGACATTGTATCTGCAAACAATTGGGTATAAAACAATCTTGCCTGCATTCGCCCGTATAGCGGAGATTCAATAACTGCGTCTTCTGTAAATAATAACAGGGTCTCTTCTACCGATGCCTTTTCCAGACATGACAAGTATTTTTTGGCTATGGTTTCTCTGAGTTGATGCATCTGTTTATAAATAACGTTCTTGTAGTACCTGAAAATGATGAATCTGATGTCCCTGCAATATATACCCTACAGCTCGGGCGCTCATTGGGCTTCCACTTGCGTTTCCTATTCTGGTTAACATCTCCTCAGTAAAACCGGAAAAAAGAGTGATCGTACCACTTCTTACTGCCTCGAAATCTGCTACTAACTGCGGAATTGTATACTGATTCGCATTAGAAAACGGGACATACTCATCTTGCTCAAATCCCATAATAGGAGTTTTATCATTTCGCGCAAATCGCAAAGCTCTGTATGCAAAGATCCGTTCTGTATCGATCAGATGCTGAAAAACTTCTAAGACAGTCCATTTGCCATCAGCATAGGCATACCGGTGTTTTTCAGAAGGAATTGCACTGATAAAATCGACAAACTCTTGTTTTCTTTCCCGAAGCCCTTCAAGGATATTTGCACTTGTTGCTTTTTGTATATACATACGATAATATGTATTGTATTCCTCTGTAGTTAGCTGATCTATCATATGCTAAAAAATTAAAAGTGAGGTAGAAATTTAGCATTTTCCACCTCACTATATATGTTTATTAACATTTTTTTATCCGATAACCGGGATATAAATGCTCTGTGAGCACTACTTCTTATTAGAAATACCAAACAGAGGTTATAAAAAAGCGACCTCTGATCGCTCTGCAAATTTATGCAGAATTACGACTGGCATTAATATTTCCAAAAAGAGAACGGGTAACCATTTTTTCATAAATCGCAAGCACCTCCGGAGTAGCATCTCCTGACTCGTTTAACTCCTGAATCATCTTCAGGGCATACTGTTGGATCGTAAGCAACGGCAATACGATTTTTTCTCTGGCTTCTACAGAGGCTTTTCCTGCCGGTTCATTCTCCATCAGTTCTGTATATCCTGTTAATTTAAGCAGTAGTTTTTTCGTTAGCTTGTACTCATTATAGATAATATCCCAAAAAGCACCGTATTCTTTATCTTCTTTCATATAGGCAGTAAGACCAAAGAATGATTTTGATAAACTCATCATACTATTTCCTACTAATGCTCTAAAGAAAGCGGATTCATTATACAGAGCAACTACCTTATCAAAAGCTCCTTTATCTTCGAAGTGTTTTAAAGCAGTTCCTACCCCGTAAAAACCGGGTACATTTTGTTTCAACTGACTCCAGCTTCCTACAAAAGGAATAGCTCTCAGATCTCCAAAGTCCAGAGTAGCACTCTTACTTCTCTTGGATGGGCGGCTTCCTATATTGGCTTTTCCATAATACTTCAGCGTACTCATATGCTCCAGATATGGAAGGAATTTAGGATGATTCTTAAAATCAACATATGTCTTATAGCTTACTTCTGCCAACTCCTCCATTGTCTCTTTATTTGCTGTAGAGAACAGGTTTTTCTCATTATTGGTCAATTCATTTTCAACTCCTGCTCCTAATAGTTGCTCCAGGTTGTACTGACATGAATCCAATGTTCCAAAATTAGAACTAATCGTTTGTCCCTGAACAGTTAATTGAATTTCTTCATCTTCTACTGTGGGACCTAATGAAGCATAGAACTGATGTGTATTTCCTCCTCCACGAGCTGGTGGTCCTCCTCGTCCGTCAAAAAACATCACCTTTACATCGTATTGTCTGGAAATAGCTGTCAAGGCTTCTTTGGCTTTGAATATTGCCCAGTTTGCCATCAGGTATCCTCCGTCCTTGGTTCCATCAGAGAATCCTAACATAATGGTTTGCTTCATACCTCTTCGTTTCAGGTGTTCCATATACACCGGATTGGTATATAATGCTTCCATTACCTGATGGGATACTTTCAGATCTGGTACGGTTTCAAATAACGGAATCACATCGACAGTAGGCTGCTCCCAATCACATAATCGGATCATCGCAAAGGTCTCCATAACATTCAAAACACTTCCATTATTACTTATAATGTACCTATTCGATCCGCGCTCTCCGTTATTTTTCTGGATGGTTTTTATCGCATAGATTGACTCTACGGTTGCTTTCGTAATATTTTCATCAAAAATTGAAGGGTCTAGCGTTCCTTTTACATTAGACAATACCTCAATTTGTTCTTCTTCTGACAGGCTTGTGTACGTTTTTGGAAAAATCCCTAAATCCAACGCATTTGTTTTTTCGACAATTTCTGTCAATACTTTATGGTGTACACGGGAGTCTTGCCGTATATCCAACGCTCCAAAATGGAATCCAAAGATTTTGACCTTGTTGATCAAGTCTTGCACATCTTCTAAGAACAACGATTGATGTTTTGCTATCAATTCTTCTTTGATCTCTTTTAATCCCTCCATTAAGGTTTCCAGCTTTAACGGTGCTGCTGTTTTGGCATAATAGAAGTTATCATATAGCGCATTTTCTAACACTGCTATCTTATCCTGAAGATTTCCGAAAGTAATTCTCCTCTTTAGTTCTCGTATATCTCTGTAATAGTTGATCAGAATCGTTTTCCGCAACCTCTTTGCTACTTTTAGGGTAATCTCAGTGGTTACAAACGGGTTCCCATCCCGGTCTCCTCCAGGCCAGAATCCCAGATTGATTAAATCATTCGAAAGATCTTCTCCTTCAAAAATATTTTGCTGTACGTAGTTATATATTTTTCCTACAGAATGATAAAACACATTTTCTAAATACCAGATAAGACTAACGGCTTCATCAAATGGTGTTGGTTTTTCTTTTTTGAAAAAAGCAGTTTTCCCTAACTGTGCCAATAGTTTTTTTATCCGTAATAAATCATTAGCTCTGATCGCAATATCCAGGTCATGAATAATTCCTAAAACAGTTCCCGGATAAAACTGGGTGGGATGCGCTGTTAAGGTTGTTCTAATTTTGAACCTTCTCAGGTATTCTTGTAATTCTTTAAGCTTTCCCTTGGCTTGTGCTTCTTCTTTTATACTTCGTAAGGTACCACGCCCATCCATATTATTAACAACAGGAAAGGCTGCATCTTCTATTGCATCAAATAATACAACCTGACGTTCTATATATTGAATAAACCGAAATAATAAATCGTGTTTATCTTTATCCGAAGGATTGTTTTGATACTGCTCAAAAAAACTTTCTACAATTTCTTTTGGGTTTTGCTTATCAGCATACCCTTTAATACATACTTCCTGAAATAATGGGAGTAGTACTCCTGTGTTTGTAATCGTATCAAACGGTAAGGTAATAAATATACTATTGTATATCTGATACTTAGAGAGAACGTTGTGGTTAAAACGTTCGATTTTTGGTTCTCTTGCCATCTTAGGTTATTGGTTACTATATGGTTAATAATCATAAAAAAGCCCCTTAAAAGGTATCTTTTAAAGGGCCGTTATCTTTTCTAAAGAGAAAAACCCTTTACAAATCTTTAAAAATAGAATGCATTAAACGTTTCTTATCATTAATGCTTTCCTCTAAAGAGATCATAGTTTCTGTACGGTACACTCCTTCGATATCATCTAATAAAAAGATAATGTCTTTTGCATGAGTAGTATCTTTCGCTCTAATCTTACAGAAGATGTTGAACTTTCCTGTAGTGATATGTGCTACAGTTACAAAAGGAATATTGTTAATCCTTTCCAACACAAACTTAGTTTGTGATGTGTTTTGAAGATAGATCCCTACATAAGCTATAAAAGAGTAGCCTAGTTTTCTATAATCTAATGTTAAGGAAGACCCTTCTATAATTCCTGCTTCTTCCATTTTCTTTACTCGTACATGAACTGTACCTGCAGAAATCAATAATTTTTTCGCAATATCCGTAAAAGGGGTACGGGTATTTTCAATCAACATGTCTAAGATCTGGTGATCAATTTCGTCTAATTTAAACTTTGCCATAGTTCGTTTTTATAATTTTCCCTATTATTTATATATGCAAAAATAAAAGAAAAATAATGTCTTAACCTGCGTATCGTTAACTTTTTGACAATTCTAATGAGAATATTTCAAAATCCAGGGTGATTTTAGGTAACACAACCTCTCGAACTATCTCTACTACATCGTTATAGTAGCGTATCGCTCTTTTTTTTCCAAAAATCTCTCTATGACCAAATTTTTTTTCCAAATTTCCAATTTCAGCCACTTTTGGGATGAATTTCACTTCATTTTCGATCAATTTTTCCTCATACTGGACACCTATATCGACAATTTCCCCTTCCAGAAGTACCTCCCTGATGATGATATCATAAAAGCATTTTTCATTTTCCGGTATGGTAAAATATGCTTCGAACTGATCTCCTGTCACAGTATTTGATGCCAGATATAACGCAGACGATATCAGTGAATAGTAGATAAGAGCTCTTGTTTTCTCTCTATCATAATCGGTAGGGTAATGTCCCGCTTCAAAAAGAACCGTAGGAATCCCTCTAAACTCCATCGTATCTCCCGTACAATTGATATTAAACCCATCATCATATCTTCCTACACTATCCGGGATGCATTGCTGTAATATAGTATTCATCTCTGCAATTACCTCCATCGCTATTTTTCGACTGGGAGATATCGATCTTTCCTGATCTCCTGCCGCAGACAAAAAAGAAACAATAGCTGATGCATTCGTTTCACCTGCACTAAAAATAGTACGTTGCCCATGTAGATTAAAGGCAAAATCAGGTTGTAATTCATCAATTACCTTTTTAAGAACCACACTTTCTTTCTGTGTTAAGTCCTGAGCATCTCTATTAAGATCAACCGAGTTATAATTTAATCGGGTATACGCTTTTGCGCCATCAGGATTAAGTATTGGTATAATATATAAGCTGCAATTTTCTAATACTGTAGAAGATATTTCGTTATCAGCAGCTATCAATGTATTTATAAAATCAAAGACCGCCTTGGTGGTGGTACTTTCATTTCCATGCATCTGAGACCAATATAATAGTTTCTTTTTTCCGTTTCCTAAACGAGTCATATAAATAGGAGCATTGTTTTCTGAACGCCCAATAACAGTTACCTCAATGGTGTCTGACAAGGATTTTAACAACGGTTCTATATGTTCTAAATGGATGTATCTCCCAAACAAACTCGATTCTTTATAGTTTGCAAATGCGGTCTTTAATCTCTCTATATTCATAAAAATGTATCGAAATGGAAACACGAAAATACTATAGTTTACTTTGGTATCATAAGAAAAAGAAAGAAAGTTACAATTGTAAAACTCTTCCTTGTTTACAACTGTAAAACACCTGTATTTACAAATGTAAACCAATGTGTTTCGATTAGTTGTTTAGTATTGTAAACAGTGGTTTATGACAAAAATATTTTACAACAAAAGCTTTATTAAAATACTTTCAATTAATTAATTTCTAGATATTTAAGTGTTATCATATAAATTTATAGTTTAACACTGTAAAATTCTTTTTTACAGGGTTTACCATTTGTAAACACTCTTTTGTTTATCTTTGTAAACATATAACTTTTAAACTGTAGTTTACAATGGTAAACAGTGAAGATTTCTCAAAAAGATTGGAAGAATTAATGAATTATTACGCACTGTCAGCTTCTGCTTTTGCGGATTCTTTATCTATAGGACGTTCTTCTATTTCTCATATTCTCTCAGGAAGAAATAAACCGAGTTTGGATTTTGTTTTAAAAATTACGGAGCGTTATAACGAGGTTGAGTTGGAGTGGTTACTTCAGGGAAAAGGAACTTTTCCTGCTAGTAAACAAACTGCCCCACCGGTAACGAGCTCCCCTCCTGTTTCCGTTTCTCCACAGGTTCCTGCTGAAACAGCAACTGACACAGCTCAGGATTTATTTTCAGAACCAGCATCGACACCAGTCGTAAACACACCTGTACATGCCCCCACTGCTCCCTCTTCACATCAAGTGCCTGATACATCTGCTCCTGTAGAGGCTATAAAAAAAGCAATCGTTCCTTTTAGTAATGATATTGATCGAATCGTTATTTTCTTTTCTGATGGGACCTTCACCTCCTATTGTCAAAAAAAATCTCAATAATTTTTTTCAGCATTCTTGTATTTTTTCTGGAAATAGATTTATTTTCGTTCAGCCTTATTATTCATATATGAAGCCAATCGCTTTTATCTGCATTTTTTTAATGCTTACCGGATGTTATCAACAAGAGAGAAATTGTAAAAAATTTCAAAACGGGACATTTGAGTTTGAAACATACCTCGACGGGGAACTCGCCAAAACCCAATTCATCAGAAATGATTCTATAGAAATTGATTTTTTTCTTGGCAAAAGTGACACTTCCAGTGTACGCTGGATAAATGATTGTGAATATATCGTCAAGAAACTTCATCCTAAAAACAGATCTGAAGAAAAGGCTATTCATATGAAAATTTTGACAACCGATGGAGATTCCTATACTTTTGAATACGGACTTGTCGGGTCGTCGACAAAACAACGTGGAACCGCTAAAAAAATAAAATAATGTTTGACATTTTATCATCCCCGGATGCATGGGGAGCCCTGGTTACTTTAACCTTCCTGGAAATTGTATTAGGAATAGACAATATCATTTTTATATCTATTGCTTCTAGTAAGCTAGAAAAGACACAACAAAAAAAAGCCACTAATATTGGATTATTCCTGGCTATGATTATGAGAATTGTATTGTTATTCGGTATTTCTCTTCTGGTAGCGATGGAAGCTCCATTCTGGCATATCAACCTCCCCTGGTTAGAAGCGGGAATTAGTGGTCAGGCACTTATACTATTTGGAGGAGGGATTTTCCTTCTTTATAAAAGTGTACATGAAATCCACGAAAAAGTGGAAGAAAAAGGAGAAGAAGAAAAAGAAGTCAAGGCAAAAAGCTCTAATTCATTATCACGAGCTATTCTTCAAATCACTCTGATTAATATTGTTTTTTCATTTGATTCAATCCTGACAGCTGTAGGAATGACAAGCGGTCTTAGCGAAAATCCTAATGATGCGTTGATCATCATGATTATCGCTGTCGTTTTATCTGTTTTGGTTATGATGATTTTTGCTGTACCTGTCGGACGTTTTGTCAATAAACACCCTTCTGTTCAAATTTTAGGTCTTTCTTTCTTAATCCTGATAGGGTTTATGCTTATCACAGAAGCTGCCCACCTGGCTCATTTCAAAATTTTTGATGAAGAGATTGGTGCAATTCCTAAAGGGTACCTGTATTTTACCATTACCTTCTCTCTATTTATTGAATTTTTAAACTTTAAGCTGAGAAAAAAGAACAGTCAATAAATTTTAACATATACCGGGAATACCAAAACCCGTCATACAATATATTTAAAGCTAGTATACTATCAGATACTAGCTTTTTTGTTTTGCTTCGCCTCCCCTGTTCTTCTTTCAATTTCCTGTAGTATAATTTGCTGCTCAATTTCCTTAATAGTATATTTATCGAAATCACCTATGTTTTGACAAACGAGTTATATCAAAAAGCGATCAAATTTGCAGGGGAAAAACACGCTACGCAAAAAATTCCCGGATCTGAGGCAAATTATCTGGTTCATATTTCTAATGTCGCTATGGAAATCCTAATGGCATATAGTGCACAGAAAAATTTCAACATCGATCTCGCAATTCAGGCAGCAATTTTGCACGATGTAATCGAAGATACTGACACCACCTATGAAGAGGTAAAAAAGAATTTTGGAGGTTCGGTAGCAGATGCTGTATTAGCGCTGACCAAAAATGTGAGCCTTCCTGATAAACGGGATCAGATGAAAGATAGCCTATCCAGAATAAACAAGTTATCAAAAGAGGTAGGCATGGTGAAACTCGCAGATCGAATCACCAACTTACAATCCCCTCCTCCTCATTGGAAAAAAGAAAAAATACAGGCATATCATGAAGAAGCAAAATTAATTGCGGATACATTGACAGAAAAAAATACTTATCTTATGACTAGATTACTAGAAAGAATAGAAGCATACCATCAATATCTATAAATCTTTTTTGTAACGAATACTATCTAATTATAATCTTCTTAAAATTATTAATAAATCTAACCCTTTAAAAAAATGGATGATTTACAAAAAATCATGCAAGAATACTACACTGTTCTTGACCAACAAAAATTTGTAGAAGACACCCTTGATTATTCTATATTCGAAAATCAAATTCCTTTTTTGGACCAAATGGCAAAAGTAAATAATAGTGGAATTACTGTTTTTGACCTTTTTCAGAAAAGACATATTTATTCTTCACGTAACTTACAGGATATTTTTGGATATGATACCGAAAAAGTAAAAGATACGACTAATGAATACAGTAATTCCAGAATACATCCTGATGATTTAATGCAATTAACCGCACATGGTATTGCTCTATTAAAATTCATGTATTCCATCGCCCCGGAAAAAAGAAAAGACTATAAACTACAAAATGAATACAGGGTCCTCAACCACGAAAATCAATATGTTCGTGTTATAGAACAGCATATGGTCTTAGAATTAGATACGCTTAATAATTTTTGGCTGGCTCTTAATGTTATGGACGTATCTCCCAACCAAGAAAGTTATCCCGGAATCAAAAGTCAATTGATAAACAGTAAAACTGGTGAAGTTTCTTCTGTAAAAGAACAATTTCTTAAAAACAATACTACAGATCTGCTCTCTAAGAGGGAATCTGAAATTCTAATTTTGGTAAAAGAAGGTTTTTTGAGTAAAGAAATATCTAATAATCTATCAATTAGTATTCATACAGTAAATACACACCGTCAGAAAATACTCAAGAAATTAGGAGCGAACAATTCTTTCGAAGCAGTTGAATATGCCTCCCGTTTAGGCTTAGTATAATATAAATACTGATTAATCAGTATTGCGGTTCCTTATAAAGAAAGATAGTTTTGATATCAAAAAAGTAAATGAATATTAAAGCTTTCTTTCTTTATGTACTACTCTTTGCTTTGGCTCCATATTGTGTTTTTTCTCAAGAACTTACACAAAACATTAAGGGAACCATCATTGACGAAGTTACCCAAACCCCGCTACCCTTTGCTACAGTAGTATTAGTCGGTACAGATCCTGTTATCGGAACAACCAGTGATATTGATGGTCAATTTTTGTTTGAAGATATTCCTGTAAAACGATATGATATTCAGGCTTCTTATGTAGGATATGAACCTGTTATTATCCCTGAAGTTTTAGTAACCAGGGCTAAAGAGGTGGTACTGACATTCAAACTAAGAGAAATGGCTGCCAGCTTAGACGAGGTGGTTATCAAACCGAGAATCCAAAAAGAGAAGGCATTAAACGCCATGGCTACTGTTAGTGCCAGAATGCTCAGCGTAGAAGACGCTAATAAATATGCCGGAGGATTTGATGATCCGGCACGACTTGCTTCTGCTTTTGCTGGAGTAGCCAGTAGTGTCAGTAGTAATGCAATTGTGATTCGTGGAAATGCTCCCAAGTTTCTACAATGGAAAATTGAGGGGATAGAAATTCCCAATCCTAATCATTTTGCAGATCTCAACTCTTTTGGAGGCGGTGGATTAAGTGCTTTAAGTAGTAACTTACTGGCGAATTCCGATTTCTTTACCGGAGCTTTTCCCGCAGAATATAACAATGCCCTTTCTGGTGTGTTTGATATTCGTATGCGATCAGGAAACAGTGGTAAGCATGAACATAGCGTACAATTAGGATTGATTGGAATCGACGTGGCTTCTGAAGGTCCTTTAAGTAAAAACAGCAAGGCATCTTACCTGTTTAATTATCGATATTCTACTCTTAGCCTTATCTCTCCTATTCTTCCTGAAGGAACAGAAGGAATAAATTATCAGGATCTGGCCTTTAAATTTAAATTTCCAACCAAAAAGGCCGGTACTTTTTCTCTTTGGGGAATCGGACTCATCGATAAATCCGGGAATGAAATAGAAGAGGTTGTTGCCGATCGTCAGTATTATGATGATATCGAAAATGAAGATGCCAGACAATACATGGGAGCTGCCGGAATCAATCACAAGATTATGCTCTCGGATAAAAGCTTTCTTAACTCTACCCTAGCGATAACAAATAATGGGCTGGATATAGAAACAGACCGGTTAAACAATGCTCAGCATCTGGTACCTCAAAGTACGATTGATAATCGCTATTATAACATTGTTTTTAAATCATTTATCAAAACAAAGTTTTCTAAAAAGCATGCTAATAAAACCGGGGTTACTGCCACCAGAATGACCTATGACTTATCGCTTAAAGATGCTCAAAATACAGGGGACCCGCTAAATACCATTGTTTCTGAAAACGGATCTAGTAACCTGCTGGCTTTCTTCTCTAATTCCAAGTTTTCTGCACAAAACTTTACCCTTAACCTCGGTATAAATGCTCAATATTTTACCTTAAATGACAATTATACGATAGAACCGAGAGTCGGACTTGCTTATCAACTGCACAAAAACCATGAACTGAGTATCGGATATGGATTACACAGTAGACTGGAACCTATTAATTTCTACTTTATAAAACCACAAACTGCTAATGCTGCTGTGACGAATAAAGAGCTTGATTTTACAAAAGCACATCATTTTATTCTTGGATATGACTGGAATATTAATGAGCACTTGCACCTAAAAATAGAACCTTATTATCAGTTATTATATGATATTCCTAGTATAGAAAACAGTAGTTACTCACTTTTAAATTTGCAAAATGACTGGTTTATTACCGATACTTTTACCAATTCTGGAGAAGGAAAAAACTACGGAGTTGATGTAACTCTGGAACGGTATCTCGATAATGGACTATACTATATGTTTACCGGGTCTATATTCGAATCAAAGTATAAAACTGATCTAAACGAATGGTATAATACCCGATTTAATAAAGGATACTTAGTAAACGCTCTAATCGGAAAAGAGTTCCCTATGGGAAAAACCAAACAAAATATACTGGGAGTAAACCTGAGAGTAGGACTTCAAGGAGGAGAAAGACATTCTTTAGTTGATGAAGAAGCTTCTCTAAATGCAGAGAAGGTAATTTATGATGAGACCACTCCATTTACAGAACAGGTTGATCCTTCTTTGGTTTCTCATATCACTGTCAATTATACTTGGAATAAAAAGAAATCATCTCAACAATTGTCACTAAAAATTATAAATGCGAATAAAAGTGAAGAATTTTTCGGACATCGCTACAATTTTAAACATCAGACCGTAGATGAGCAAAATGAAACCATCATGATTCCTAATATAAGCTATAAACTCTCTTTTTGATTTTTTACATATACCCTGAGTGCTGTCTATGTTGAATTGCAATAAGCCTATTTGACGCAGGCGGCACTCCTTCTTAAGCTTCTGAAATAATTTTTCTGAGAGGAATCGGCATCTCTACCCCTTCTGCCAGAAAGCGCTTATGTATATTTTCTTTCAGTTTGCATTTCATTTTAAACTCTTCAAAAGGTTCGGTTATCCATACATAAGCACGAACATGAATATAGGATTCATGTACATCAATCACCCGTACTTCTGAAGCATCTTTTACTTCATTACTAAAATCCGCAATGTATTCCAGTTTATTCGCCTCCTCCAAAATGATTTTTCGCACCAGATCCAAATCTGCATTAATCCCCACTTTAAAATTATTAAAACTCAAAACCTTACTATCCTCGATTGTATGATTCAGGATAGATTCTGTACTAATAATGGAATTAGGGATAATTAATCGTTTATTCTCAAAGGTATTTATCACGGTATGTCGAAGCGTGATATCCACAACAATACCTACTCGCTCCAAATCCAATTTTATATAATCCCCAATTCTGAAAGGCTTGAAGATAACGATAAACATCCCCGCAATAAGGTTAGAAATCGCTGCCTGCGCTGCAAAACCTATAATTGCTGCAAGAATTCCTGCCCCTGAAAAAATTAAACCTGCTTGTCTTCTTAGAAAAGGTACTGTGCCTATTACAATAATAAAGGCGATTATAAAAAATATAAATCGCACCGAATTACTGACAAATCGCAAGCTGGTCACACTATACCTGGATTTTTGCTCTTTTTTATTCAGAAAAAGCATCAGCATTTTCCTGAAAACTATTGAAATTCCCCAGCTAATAAAGAAAATAATGAAACTGTATAGAATAATACCTTCTATACTATCTACATCTATATATTTTTTAATAATCTCTGTCAAAACATCACTTCTTTATGGGATATTCACTCCCTGAGATTCTACTATTCCTAGATCGTATCAAAAGACTTTTTCTTTCTAAAAAAGAGAAGTTTGCTCTCCATTATCTTCAGAAAAATCATCATCAAGCTCTATTGTTTCTCCATTTGCTGCTCCTGCCGCTTCATCTTCTGTAGCTTCTTCCGCATCAGGAACATCTGCTTCCTCTTCCGGCAATTCATATGGCAATGGATCCAGCAAGTTTATCTGTTTTATTTTTTCTGTTGTCAACTGATTCCCTAATGCTTTTAATCCTTTGATAGCAATAAACTCTTCCAGGTTTACTTCCCAGTTTGGTTTTTGGTCTTTTCCTCTGATTTTAGAATAAACTACTTCGGCAATAGGTCTGTAATCCGTAGAAACGATCTCCATTCTCGATTTTGGATGGTCTGTAATAAACAGATCTTCTCTGTCAGCACTTTCTATCAGGAAACGTTTCACATAATACCGTTCTTTATCCCCCTCCCAATAAATAGCTGAAATTGGCTTTTTAGGTTCCCACTTTTCTAATACAATCATATCAGAATCAAAATGCAAGGTCATTTCTGGCACTAAGGTTTTGATATATCCTTTCTGAGTAACAATTAACAAGCGGTCCTCTCCTTTAAATTCTCCTAACAACTCTCCTCTTCCATCAACATTTAATCGCTGTACCGTATCATCAAACCATATTTTTCTCGGTTTTAAGGTAGAAACTCCTTGTTCTTTTAATTCTATTCGTTTGATATTATACTTAGTTACTACATTCCCTTTTACGCCTCTTCCTTTGATCAACAAATCGGCAAAGTTAAGGTCGAATTTCAGTTTTTTGATACTTCCTGCTTGTCGTAATAAAATGGTTACTACTTCAGCTTCTCCATTTGGATTTGCAGAAAAATAAGTAACCTTAGAACCTTTTTTTCCTTGTGTAAGATCGTATTCTTTATCTCTGGTTACTCCTGTTACTGCGAATCGTTTCACATAGGATGTACCTCCTCGCCCATCCTGATAGATCATATTATAGATGGTTCGTTTATCTTTTTTCTTAAAGACTGCTACGTGAATAATATCCTTACCGACAAAAGTTTTGGAATCAACTCGAGTAATCATCATTTTTCCTGACGCCATAAAACAAATTACATCATCAATATCCGCACAATCTGCAACATACTCATCTTTCCGAAGAGAAGTCCCTACAAATCCTTCTTCTCTGTTCACATAGAGTTTAGTGTTTCGGATTACAACCTTAGTTGCTTCGATATCATCAAATATCTTCATTTCTGTTTTTCGCTCTCTTCCTTTTCCGTAAGTATCTTTTAATCTTTGGAAATAAGAAATCGCGTATGCTACCAGATGTTCCAAATTGTGTTTTACCGCTGCAATATCTTCTTCTAATGCCTCGATACGTTGCTGTGCCTTATCAATATCAAATTTTGAGATTCGCTTGATTCGGATTTCTGTAAGACGAACAATATCTTCTTCTGTAACATCTCTTTTCAGATGTGTTATATGTGGTTGCAGCCCTTTATAAATAGCAGATATAACTCCTTCCCAGGTTTCTTCTTCTTCTATTTCCCGGTAGATGCGGTTTTCTATAAAAATTCGCTCTAAAGAAGCAAAATGCCACTGTTCCTGTAATTCATTTAATTGAATTTCTAGTTCTTGCTTCAATAATTCTACTGTATTATCAGTAGACCTTCGAAGCATTTCTGATACCCCAATAAAATTAGGTTTATTATCTTCAATTACGCATCCCAAAGGAGAAATTGATACCTCGCAATTCGTAAATGCATACAATGCATCAATTGTTTTGTCAGGAGATATTCCCGAAGGCAAGTGTATCAATATTTCGACTTCTGCCGCAGTATTATCTTCTATCTTCTTGATTTTTATCTTGCCTTTATCATTTGCTTTAAGAATAGAATCAATCAGAGAAGTCGTAGTGGTAGAAAAAGGAATTTCTGTTATGACCAGGGAATTCTTTTCGTGCTGTGCTATTTTAGCTCGTACTCTCGCTTTTCCTCCTCTATTCCCATCATTATAGTTTGTAAAATCCGCAATCCCCGCAGTAGGGAAATCCGGATATATCGTAAACTTTTTCCCTTTCAGATGTTTTATAGAAGCATCGATTAATTCTATAAAATTATGAGGCAATACTTTGGTACTCAACCCTACTGCAATTCCTTCTGCTCCTTGTGCTAATAGTAAAGGGAATTTTACCGGTAAGTTTATAGGTTCTTTTTTCCTCCCATCATATGACAATTGCCAGTCGGTAACTTTGGGATTGTACACAACATCCAATGCGAACTTAGACAATCTGGCTTCGATATACCTGGAAGCAGCCGCCCTGTCTCCTGTGAGAATGTTCCCCCAGTTTCCCTGCATATCGATCAATAAATCTTTTTGACCAATCTGCACCATCGCATCTGCGATACTGGCATCTCCATGTGGGTGATACTGCATCGTATGCCCGACTATATTGGCAACCTTATTATACCTACCGTCATCCAGGTCCTTCATAGAATGAAGAATCCTTCGTTGTACAGGTTTTAACCCATCTTCGATAGCCGGAACAGCACGTTCCAGAATTACATAAGAAGCATAATCCAGGAACCAATCTTTATACATTCCGGATACCTTGGTTATCACTTCTTGTTGCTCTTGATGCTCCGAAGATTCTGAAGGGTTATATAATTCTTCGTGTTCGTGTTCGTTTTCTATATCCATATACTATAATGCCCTCACTTTAATAATTATGCTTCATCTTCCGGGGTATCTAATTCCACTTTTAGATTATCAATGATAAACTCTTGTCGCTGTGGTGTATTCTTACCCATATAGAACGACAATAACTCTTCTATTGACTTATCTTGATCCAACATTACAGGATCTAATCGTATATCATCTCCGATAAAATGTACAAATTCATCAGGAGAGATTTCCCCAAGTCCTTTAAATCGTGTTATTTCAGGTTTTCCGGATAGTTTATTGATCGCTGCAATACGCTCTCTCTCGGAATAGCAATAAATCGTTTCTTTTTTATTTCGTACCCTAAAAAGTGGTGTTTGCAATATATACAGATGTCCTTCTTTGATCAGCTCCGGAAAAAACTGCAAAAAGAAAGTTATCAATAATAAGCGTATATGCATTCCGTCGACATCGGCATCGGTAGCGATCACAATATTGTTATATCGCAAATCTTCCATTGATTCTTCGATATTGAGCGCCGCCTGAAGCAGATTAAATTCTTCATTTTCATATACAATCTTTTTAGTCATATTATAACTATTCAAAGGTTTCCCTCTAAGACTAAAAACCGCCTGCGTATTTACATCTCTTGATTTCGTAATGGAACCACTCGCCGAATCTCCCTCCGTAATAAACAAGGTACTCTCCAGGTTTCTTTCTTTTTTACTATCCGAAAGGTGAATTCTACAGTCTCTTAGTTTTTTATTGTGTAAGCTTGCTTTTTTAGCTCTGTCTTTCGCTAGTTTCCGAATTCCCGAAAGCTCTTTTCGCTCTCTTTCTGCTTGTAGTATTTTGCGCTGTAGTTTTTCTGAAGTCTCCTGATTTTTATGTAAGAAATTATCGAGATCTCTTTTTACAAAATCATTGATATACGTACGCACAGTAGGTAAGTCTCCTCCCATCTCCGTAGACCCTAATTTTGTTTTTGTCTGACTTTCAAAAACGGGCTCCATCACCTTAATGCTGATCGCAGAAACTATTGATTTTCTTATATCACTCGCCTCGTAATTCTTTCCATAAAATTCGCGAATTGTTTTTACTACTGCCTCTCTAAATGCTGCCTGATGGGTTCCTCCCTGGGTGGTGTTTTGCCCATTGACAAAAGAGTGGTACTCCTCGCTATACTGAGTCTTACTATGCGTTAGGGCAACCTCTATATCATCTCCTTTGAGGTGAATAATATCATACAGTCTGTCTTCTTCCTTGATACTTTCTGATAATAAATCCTTTAATCCATTTTCCGAAAAATACCTTTCTCCATTAAAGACAATGGTCAACCCCGGATTCAGGTATACGTAGTTTTTCAGCATTTTTGCTACATACTCTAACCTGAACTTGAAGTTCTTAAAAATCGTTTCATCAGGAACAAAAGATACTTTGGTTCCTCTCCTTCTGGAGGTTTCGTCCAGGCTCTCCTGATTCGTCAGGTTTCCTTTTTCGAATTCTGCCGAAGCTGATTTTCCATCCCTGGTTGATTCTACTCTAAAATAGGTGGATAATGCATTTACTGCTTTGGTACCGACTCCGTTTAGTCCTACCGATTTTTTAAATGCTCTGGAATCGTATTTTCCTCCGGTATTCATCTTTGATACCACATCGACAACTTTTCCTAATGGAATTCCACGTCCGTAATCTCTGACAATCACTTTGGTACCTTGTATGGATATTTCAATTATTTTACCGGCTCCCATCACATATTCATCGATAGAGTTATCCAGTACTTCCTTGATCAAAATATAAATCCCATCGTCTGCCGATGAACCATCTCCCAACTTTCCTATATACATCCCGGGACGCATTCGAATATGCTCTTTCCAATCCAGGGATCGTATATTATCCTCTGTATACTTACTTTTTTGACTCATATATTTTTAGGTAGAATGCTTGCTAATATAAGGTTTCACCTAAAGAATTAAAATAGTGTTCTTACAAAGTAATTAACAATTATTCCCTCTTTTTTGTTGATTATTTGAAACAGAATATCTTACCTTTTCCCGCATTACTTTCTACAAATAAAAAACTAAAAGTCTCCTTCATTATTGTCTTTCTTTTACTACCTTAGTTTGGTACTAGAGGAGCAACATTGTTTGTTGTTACAAGCCGATTCTTTTTTTACTGAGTATGCAATATTATAATTAGTAGGAATACCGGTAGTATCAAAAATAGTATTCTCCTAATTTTATTAATCCTTTAATTTCACACATAATCATGAGTATCACCCTAAAACAAGCCGAAAAAATTATTGAAGTTGCCAAGCAAAAATCTATTGACTTAGACACAAAGATGAATATTGCTATTGTAGATTCTGGAGCGAATCTATTGGCATTCGTGCGCATGGACGGAGCCTGGATTGGTTCTACTGATATTGCTCTCAAAAAAGCAAAAACAGCTCGTTTATTCGATATGAATACTGGTAATATCGGTGCCTTATCCCAGCCCGGAGGCACTCTGTACAATATAGAACATTCTAATAATGGACTGATCACTTTTCCTGGTGGAGTTCCTATCAAAAATCAGGAAGGAGATGTCGTTGGTGCTATTGGTGTTAGTGGTAGCACTGTAGAAAATGATCACGCCGTAGCAGAAGCAGGAGCTAATGCATATAGCACTGCTCCGGTACTACAATAGAAACGTTCGCTAATAAATAGTAAAAACCCCTCAGGTATGATCAATGCTTGAGGGGTTTTTAAGTATTCTCCTGATCATCAAATGAAAATATTTAATTTTTAGTCATTAAAATAACATTCATTGTAGATAGAAAACGGCATTTGGGATAGCAGGATTCAAAAAAACTCTTATCGCATACCATAAAAGGAATAAAAACTACAAAATCTCATTATCCCCATAATTATCACTTAATTTTAGCTTATAAAAAGAATCGATGATTAAGTTTTGTATTTTGGGCAATAGATTTTAATAAAAACAGATGACGATTTCCCGAATTAAAAGGAGATTGTATCCTCAAAATGACCTAATGAGTCATTTTAGTTTTTAACTATTTTCTCTGAACTATGAAAAACACAAAGAACAAACGAATGAAACAACTAATCATTCTCTCTGTATGCCTTTCTATGGTATATAGCTGTAACTCGGAAAAAAATACTTCTACTAAGGAGGAAACAACTCCAAAAGAGGTGGATACTCCCAAAGAAACACCTCCTGTTTCAGATCTTGCTCAATATGTAAACCCCCTGATCGGAACTAAAAATATGGGACATACTTTTCCTGGTGCTACAGCTCCTTTTGGAATGGTTCAGCTAAGCCCTGAAACAAACCAGCAAGCCATGTTCAAAGAAGATGGCAGCTACAATAAAGACACGTATAAATATTGTTCTGGATATCAATATGATGACCAAACCATTTTTGGGTTTAGTCATACTCATTTTAGTGGTACCGGACATTCTGATCTTGGAGATTTTCTGGTAATGCCAACTACGGGAGAACTTACCTTGGAACCAGGGAAAGCGGAAACTCCTAAAAGTGGTTTTCATTCTCAGTTTGATCACGCCACAGAAAAAGCAACTCCAGGGTATTATGCTGTAGATTTAGCAGACTATGGAATCAAAGCCGAGTTAACAGCTACAGCCCGTGTTGGTTTTCATCAGTATACATTCCCAAAATCAGATAATGCTCATATTATTCTGGATTTAATTTCCAATATATACAACCACGATGATAAAAATGTCTGGACCTTTGTCAGAATTGAAAATGATTCCCTGGTGACCGGATATCGTCAGACCAATGGATGGGCACGAACTAAAAAAGTGTTTTTTGCCATGCAGTTTTCTAAACCTTTTCATAGTTATGGTCATAAACGATATGAAAAAGTTATTTATAACGGATTCTACAGACGCTTTAATGAAGAAGAGAACTTCCCTGAAATGGCAGGAAAAAATATACGAGCTTATTTTAACTTTAAAACAGAAGAAAACGAGAAAATAAAAATAAAATTTGCCTTGTCTCCTGTTAGCACAAATGGAGCTGTCAAAAATCTGGAACAGGAAATTCCACACTGGGAATTCGACCAGGTAAAACAAGAAACAAGAGATAAGTGGAATACTGAGCTTTCCAAAATACAGGTCAAGACAAGCACTAAGGAACAAAAAGAAACATTTTATAGTGCACTATATCACACCATGCTAGGACCTATTATCTACGAAGATGTAGATGGATCTTATAGAGGACTGGACCAAAATATCTATCAATCTGAAGGATTTACGAACTATACGATCTTTTCTTTATGGGATACCTATAGAGCACTGCATCCACTGTTCAATATTACACAACCTTCCCGAAACAATGATATGATCAAGTCTATGATAGCACATCATGATCAAAGTGTTCATAATATGCTTCCTATCTGGAGTCATTATGCGAATGAGAATTGGTGTATGGTAGGATATCATTCTGTATCAGTTATTGCGGATGCGGTTGCCAAAGGAACCACAGATGTCAATTTAAACAGTGCTTTGACCGCAGCAACTAATACCGCGACAGTTCCTTATTTTGAAGGTCTTGATAGTTATATGGAAAAAGGATATGTACCAGAAGACAAAAGCCCCTACTCTGTTTCCAAAACATTAGAATATGCTTATGACGATTGGTGTATTGCCCAAATTGCAAAAAAGAACAACAATCAGAAAGTAGCTGATCTCTACACCAAAAGATCTAAAAACTATCTTCATGTTTATGACAAAGAGATCGGATATATGCGCCCTAAATTATCTGATGGAAGCTGGCGCCCAAAATTCGATCCAATAAATACACATGGACAAGGTTTCATAGAAGGGAATGCCTGGAATTACGGGTTGTATGTTCCTCATGAAACCGAAAATATGATTCGTATCATGGGAGGAAAAGATGCTTTCTCTCAACATCTGGACAAAATATTTACCACTGAGATTGAAGATAAGTATATTGAGAAAAATGAAGATATTACCCGCGATGGAATTATTGGTAATTATGTACATGGCAATGAACCCGGTCATCACATTCCTTATTTATACAACTGGACGAATGATCCCTGGAAAACACAAGCACGTGTACGAATGATTCTGGATACCATGTATAGTAATGGTGTAGATGGTTTATGTGGAAATGATGACGCAGGACAAATGAGTGCCTGGTATGTATTTAGTGCATTAGGTTTCTACCCTGTTAACCCAGGATCTGATCTATATGCAACCGGAAGCCCAATGATAGAAGAAGCAGATATCTATCTGGAAAACGGAAAAAAATTAACAATTAATACTGTTAATCAAGGAAAAGAAAATGTTTATGTATCCAAAATAGAGATTAATGGTAAAACTTTAGAAGGTACCAACATCCGACATAAGGACATAACAAACGGAGGCATTATTACTTTTCATTTAAGTAACACCCCTAAAAAGTAATCATATTTTTTTATTTTTTTCCCTTTTCGTATCTATTCACAGGTATGGGAAGGGATTTTTATTTTTATGATTTACCGTTATAACGTATCTTCTTTAGGTTATAGTTCCCTTAAAAAAGGACAAGCTGCACCACCCGATATTGATTAGCAACTCATTATTAAGATTTTAACAAAAAAAAACCTTATTAAATAGATTTCTAAACAAACTGTTAAAATAAACACAAAAGACTCATAAACAAAATATTAAAAGTGTACAAATCATAAAAATTGTGATTAAGTTGCTGTAAAAACAACTTAAAACCACATGCTATGAAAACCCTGTTTCAATTTATTGATTCGATAAAGAAAGAGTATCCAGATTCGGAACTCCCTTTTCTAAAACGACAATTAAAACGAGTACAATCGTCAAAACCCTATCAGGGAATCCGTATTCTTCACAATATCCCCTTTACTAAAGAAACCATTGTCAAACTGGAGGTTTTATATGCTGGCGGAGCAGATGTTACGGTAATTTCCCCCTCATTTATGGAAGTAGATCCGACTCTGGTAGCTTCATTTATTGATGCGGGAGGCATATGGAAAGACGCTCTTACTCCTAATGATTCTTTCGACATTCATTTAGACTGCGCAGCAGAGTTACTAACTCATAAACAACCAGCCATAGGTACCGTAGAGATTACAGGTACCGGAACCAATAAATATAAAGCAACTACCACATACCCTGTTATCTCTGTGGATCAAAGTGCTATCAAGATGTTAGAAGGAGTACTAGGAACAGGGGAAGCATTTATACGAGCTTTTAAACAACTTGCTACAGAAGAAATACATAATAAGCATTTCATGATATTCGGGTATGGAAAAGTAGGGAAAGGCATTGCTCATTATCTAAAAAAAGAAACTCCTCATATAACAATCGTAGAAAATGACCCGCTTAAGGTAGCACAAGCCCAACAAGCAGGGTTCAATGGATTAATTGCCCGGGAAACCACTCAAGTACAAGCGGCAGCAGATAAAATGGATGCAATTGTCACAGCTACCGGAGTTAGAAATGTAATTTCAGATACTTATGACTCTACATTCTTCGCTTCTAAATATCTGGCCAATATGGGAGGTGAGGATGAATTCGGGACCGCTTTTGCTACAGAAGATGTGCTGTGCAATAAAATGCCAATCAATTTTTTTATAGAAAAACCAACACTGATGCGGTATCTAGATCCTGTTTTTTATGCTCATAATTCAGGGGTCGACCTCTTATTATTTGCCAACTTAAAAAATGGGCTCCATCCTTTTCCTGCTTTTATAGCAGATGAAGTTGTAGAAGAATGGAAAACACTCTTTAAGGAATCAATTCCTTCTTAACTTTTTTTCAAAATAACTATCTCTTAAACAAACAAATCAGCTTACTCTTATGAAAACCTTACGTAAACTTGTCAAAGACTGCGATTTAATTGCTGTCAATAAAGGGAAATGTCCTATGCTATTAAAAATAGCAACAGAGTATAAAAATAAGTATCAAATCAAGCACAAACATCATCGATACCGGGATAAGATGTGTCAGAAAGCAGGCGTATTAATTGCCGATCTATTCGAAAATGCTGTACACAGCCCTTTTGATCCAATGGTACAGGCAGCATATACTCAATTAGCGGAAGAGGTCGTGTCTCAATTCTCCTTTCTGAAATCCAAAGAGAATATTGTTTTCGAGCCATATACAGGAGAAGGAGAACCATATGCTGATAGTTTTGAAATGTTAAAAGACATACATCAACATCATCTGTACTTCTTTACTACTTCTTCTGGTTTTGGAGAAGATACCCTTCCTGAAAGTAGTATTATGCTACAAAAAACAGGTATCTATATCGATGATTACGAATTGGTGATCAACGATATTTTTAGAATTGTTCATGATATTTTCGGGCATGCCATGGAAGGTTATGGATTTGGTCCTATTGGAGAGGACTACGCTTGGTTCGAACATCTCAAAATGTTTTCTCCTCTGGCAGCTGCTGCCCTTACTACAGAAACCAGAGGTCAAAATTGCTGGGTTAATTTTGGTCCTCATATGAGAGATACGAAAGGTAATTTACGTTCTAAAGAAGACCCTAAGTGGCTTGCTCCTAATAAACGCCCTTTTGCCGAACAAAAAATGGCTTTATTACCTGAATATGTCAGCGGAATACAAATTACCAAAGAGAATACAGAATTTAAAACCTCTTTATGTGATTTTTGGGATCCTTGTCTTAGTCTAAAACATGATGCATGGAAGCAAGCTTATACAACGCCTATTTAGAGACAACCTATCAGATCAGTCAGGGTAGCCTTCCTATTTCTCTAAAAATAGGGCATAAAAATGGGAGGTTTAAAAAATGGTGCGAGGAAAAAAAAGTACTTTCCTGGGCAATTATAACTGCATACAACCCTTATTCTATGCTGTGTTCCAATGTAGAAAACGAAAACCGGCAACAGATGCTCAAAACTTATTTGGTTCAAAATAAGCTTTGTAGTATTAATGCTCTGGGGGTTCCTGCTGATGCTAACTGGGAAGCTGAAAAAAGTCTTTTTATCTATAACCTAACTATTGATAAGGCAAAACAAATCGGGAAGCTTTTTGAACAAAATGCCATCGTTTATGGTAATACTCTCACCCCTCCCCGATTATGTGTTCTCGTGACGTAACCCCCTAATAACTCAAGAAGTGTTTTAGCAAACACTTCTTGAGCTTATAAAGTATTGTGATTATGTTATGGAATAGTAATCATTCCTTCAAACCAGTATGTATCGTTTTTTTTTCTAAACATATAAATTCGATTCCATCCTTCTAGCCTAAAAATATTCTCTTGAAACTCATAACTGATTCGTACAATGGAATCGTCCTCATAAACCGTATATGATCTGTTATTTAACTCATTCTTATTGTATAATCGGTCTCTGTAGTTCTTATATACTAGCCAGGCAGGCAATCGTTGTTGGTCTGCTCTCTGATTACAGTCTACACAATCAATCGTATCTAGTGAATGTGCTAACAAATATGCTACATCTCCTGTTTCTATTTTTTTTGTAAAAACTTCCCAAGCCTGATGTTTTTCACTGCTAATATCAGACCGACAAGAGCTAGTTGTTATCCATAGAAGACAATAAATACCAGCAAGCTTTATACAACCTTGTATTCTCATAATTCCATGGAATTAACAGCTACTAACTAAGTCTACTTACATGACTTTTGTAGCCAGATATCTTTGCACTTCATAAATATCAATACTCTTATTAAATTTTTTGCTCACTGTGGGGGTATTCTCACTCGATATCCAGATTTTTAGTTCCGCGTCCAAATCAAATGTCCCTGCTGTCTCGAGAGAAAATCTGGAAATGTTTTTATAGGGTAAGAACTTATATTCTACTTTGCTACCTGTAAGCCCTTGTACATCTATTAAGATTAAACGCTTATTCGTAAACATAAACACATCTCTCAGCAGCATAAATCCTAATTCTATTTCTTCCTTTTCAATAAGGAGTTGTCCATATTTTTCCTGAAGTTTATCAATAGAGACTTCGCTGGCATTCCCTAACAATTTATTTAGTATTCCCATTTTTTTGATTGTTTAGCTACTAAAATAGTAAAAGAAAACGTATGATTTCAACCAATAGGAATTATCGTGGAGTCGATCAATAAGTAAGGGTTATACGACTTCTTTTAACTCTCTGATATAGTGAGAAGGACATACTCCTACATTCTTTTTAAATATTTTAGAAAAAGAAGAAGCATTAGAGTATCCTACATCTTTTGCTATTGCATCTAACGAGTGTTTCCTTAATCGAGGTTCTTCCCGCAATGCTTTCATTATATATTGAATACGTAAATTATTAATATACTCTTTTACTGTTTTTTCTGTATGGTGATTTATTATTTTCGAGACATATGAAGTATTACTTCCTAGCTCTTTGGCTATATAATTAAGGTTAAAATCATCTCGTAAAAAGGCTTTTTCCTTTTCTAGTTTTGTAAGCCCTTCTATAACCTTTTCTACAATCTCCTTTTTAATGTTCAACTGCATGGTTTGTGGTGGGGATACTCCCTCCTTTAGATTAACTACTTCTGTCTCTTTTATCCTGGTTTTTCCTGCTAAAAGCTCTTTCTCTTTCTTCTTTTTCTTTTTTGAAATTTCGGTACAACAAAAGCGCCCAATAACTATTAATAAAAGTATTAATCCTACAGCAACAATGATCTTATGTTGAAACCAAAATGATTTCTTTTGCTCCAACAATAACAACTCATTTTCTTCCTGTATCTGTTTCAAGGCTAAAAAATTAAGTTTATCCAAGCCTTTACTTTTTAAGGTGTCTAGTTTACTATTTTCGATTAAGGCCAGGGCTGAAAAATTATAGGCTTTTTGTAGCTCCTGTAGCTGATGGTGTGCATTGGCTAATAATGTATAACATTCCAACTTTAACTGATCATTCCTTGCGTATTTTTCATTTTTTTTCAGGAATTGATTGCCGTAATAGATAACAGAATCTGGTTTTTTTAATTTATCGAATGTTTCTGCTATTAGAAAATCTATTTTTTGGTCCGTAAAATGTCTGATCTCTATCAAGGGGATTTTTTTTGCCCTTTTAAAATATGATAGTGCTTCTTTCGTATTTCCTTTATGTTGTGCAATAACGCCTTTATTAATAAAATTCAATTGTTTGGTATAAGCTTCTTGCCCTTTGAGGTCTTTAGCTTGTTCAAAGTGTTTTTCATAATATATCTCTGCCGAATCAAGATCTGTCTGTTGCTGAGAAACTTCATAGTTTTTTATATATAAATCTCCCAAAGCCATATAAATAGATGGGATTGAAAGATTGCTTAATAAACTTGTGGCATCATCAAGCAAAATATTATGTAAAGTTGTTATTGCTTCTTGATACCTCCCTAATTCTTTATATATCAATGCTGATTGATACAATACGGAGATTGCTGATCTTTTCGAGGGGGGTTCTTTAGTCGCTTTTAACAACTTCTTATTCATCTCTATATATTCCAGTGCTTTTGTGTAATTCCCTAAGCACTTTTCTATATACATCAGCCTGCCTAGAACATGGGATTTTAATCGCAAATAGCATTTTTCATCTTGTATTTTATCCAGTTTTCCCAAAATATTTTTGCATAGCTGTTTTGACGCTTCACAATCTCTCGAAAAATAGATAGCATTCGCTTCGAACATTACTCCATCGACATATTGACAGGATGAAGTTGCAGTTTCTTGCATCTTTTTGGCATAATGCATTGTACTGTCATTATGTATTCTGTAAAATTCATCTGTTTTTTGACGCCAATAGGAGTACTCCTGGGAGTATTGTTGTCCGTGTACAGAAAAAAGTATCAAAAAAGGAATAAAATACAATTTGCTCATGGAGGGGTTATTAATTTCTGTGTACAAATAATTTTATAATGTTTTTTTACGTGTCACTTACTTTATAAATGATTCGTTAGCTGCTCTATATACTAATGTCTTCAATCAGAAAATTGTTACAGGCTTTCTCTTATTTTTATGGGTCTTTTTAAAGCCTATTCTCAAAAAATTATCTCTTTTGATCATCGGGAAGTCTCCAAATATCAACAGCATCTACTTTTACAACAAATAAACAATGGTTCAACCTTTTATTCGCCCCAATAGAAGACTTGATACCTTTTTTAAAACTCTGTTTTACTATCTAATAAGGGAATTTTTTCTATTTTTTTTCTGAATCGTATCGAAACGTATCTGATAGATTTCTCATGTATACATTTTTATCCATACGGAATAATACAGCCTTATATCCTGCAAAGAAATAGTACATTATACCCTTATACCTGACACATTTGTGACTAACTTATTTTTATCTTTATTGGCACCGCCAAAGAGTATAACATCCTTAGACACTTGCCATAAAATTGAAAATTTGTTTCTAACGAATACCCCAGGTAGTTTATTTATAGCTGTTTTGTATTGCTATCTGAATGAAGTTTTTTGTATTCGGATGGAGAGATTCCTTCTATTTTTTTAAAAATTCTATTGAAGCTTGTTTTTGAATTAAATCCACTGTCATATGCTATTGCCAATAAGGTAAGATGATCAAAAGTTCTATCATTTATTTTTTTCTTTACCTCCTCTACCCGATATCCATTTATATAATCATAAAACGATATGTTCATATATTGATTTAATAATGCTGATAGTTTTTTATCTGTTATCGAAACTAAGGACGCTAATGATTTCAACGATATATTGGGGTCTAGAAAAGGTTTGTCTTCTCTCATTATTCTTTTTAATAACCCAATCTGTTCTTTCACTTCTGAAGCATCTATTTCTTCCCCTTTCTTTTGTTCTTTTACAGCAGTACCGCCAGAAGACTTTTTTTCTATATCGAATGTGTCTTTTAGTAAAAATTCAGGTAATAGTACCTTTGATTGCATAATCCCATAATACCCCACATATCCAACAAATACACTAACTCCTATTGCTATAACATAAAATGAATTAAACGGTAGTTCTTTTTCATCTATCAACAACTCCATGATGGTCGTAAAAATATCCAGGCTGATAACGATAATACCTCCATATAATAGTTTTTTTATCCATATCAAATCTATTCCACTGGTATTAGAATAATAATGCTCCATGATATGACGAACTTTTTTCAAGACATTCAACGATACAAAACAATATATCAAAGAATAAATAATTGATAATGAAGATAGATCTTCAACATATTCGAGATAGGAAAAAATAAACAACTGACACCATGTAGAAACAAGAAATGGTATACTGATAAATATGAGATAAAAGAAAGGAATAATAAAATGTATCAGATTCTTCTTTATCAATGAATCTGTTGGTAAAAAAATGGACTTTACATAGAGTAATAATAAAGGACCAAAACAAACATTTGATACATCTTCAAAAACAAAAGTGCTATAAAACAGAAATGGTATTTTATGTAGAAATCCGTAGAAACATATCAATACTAACAATACCAAAAAAAAGATAGCAAATAATATTCTCCTGTGATATTCTTTATGTTCATTTTTAAAAAGTATAAACAGAATCATACTATTTACCAATAGTCCCATTACTAAAATGAAATCCAGTAGTAATTTCATATACAAATTCGATATCTCTCGTTGATAAATTGTTTTTAGAGAAATCGAAGTTACTACTATTCATGTTTAAAATTTCATTTTAATGTTTTTTTTTAACAAACAACAAACTGATGCTTTTTCTAATATTTTATAACCATAATGGCATTCTATCACAGGTTGACTACAACAGAGATCCCATAACATTATCTGTTTCAATACGGTATAGCCCTTTTCTCTATACCAGAAGAGCCAGTCCTTTAGAAATTGCTTGTTATGCTGTAATATTAAGCACGTAACTACAATGCAATACACTATCAAAAACGAATTCTAGTTAGGTATCGACGAATTCTAGTTTACCTACATTTCTCATGTGTTTTGACTGTACATTTACATCACAAATCATCGGAATATTTTCAAAATATGAGAAACGGATTTGCCTTATGCAATCCGTTTCCATATAACAAAAAAACGATGTTATTCAGTAATCATTAAAATCCAAACAGATGAAAAAAATAGCTTTTATATTTATCTTGATTTTGAGTTTACACACAATTAGTGGTCAAGAGTTCACAGCTTCTACTGACTACATTTACACGAAAACGATCAAAAAAACAGGTAAAGAATATCCATCGTATGTGATTGATTTATATCAGAATAGTGATAACGATAAATCGCTGGTTTCTTTTACTATAGAAGACACAGAATTGTTTGAGGGTATCTTCTTATCTGTCAATAAAACTCCTGGATTAGAGGGTATCACTGAAGTTATAAAAATAGAAGTTGAATACCTGGGGTGTTGTGCTCATGTAGATGCATTATATTATATGCTTACAGATGAGAACAAAGTAATCAAACTTCCTAATCTAACCAATGTGTATTGTACAAATTCTAATGCTGATTTTCAATATACATTTCCAAATCAGCAACACGGTATTAAAAATAATATCTTAAAAACTAAAACTACCTATACAGATTCGCACAATAAAGGATTTGTGACCACAAAAGAAAGTTTCACATGGAATAACATGAATTACGCCCCTTCTCAGTCTACAGCTATAACAAGCAACTAACTATTAACACAAACTCAACAACAAGTATACAAAAGAAGGGGAATCCTTTTGTCTATTCGCCGGCTATTCTATTACGTGAGGAATAGTCGGCTTTTTCTATGATACAATAAATTGGTTTATTTATATTTGTGATACTCACAGAACGAGATAAATATCATAAAAAACACTTCGGTTCTTCTTATGCAATCATTTCTATATCGATATGTGCAACTTTTATTCTTCTTTCTTCCGCTACTATCAACAGCTCAAAATAGTCAACTAAGAGCCTATTCTTCTGAAGATGGGTTACCGCAATCAGAAGTATTTGATATCATACAGGATGATAAAGGGTATTTGTGGATTGGAACACAAGGAGGTGGTCTTTGTCGTTTTGATGGAGATGAAATAAAAGTATGGAATGAGAACCAGGGATTACCATCTAATTATATCAATGCTTTATTATATCAGGCTGATACGCTTTTTATTGGTACAAAGCGAGGATTATCTTTAAAGACTAAATCAAGTTTTTATCATGTAGAAGGTCCCAGAATCAACAAAATATTCACGATAAAAAATACGCTATATCTCAGTAGTACGATCGGATTATATACGTATAACAAATCAAATGGAATCCAAAAGGTTCCCCTCCATCCCAAAATCAATACCAGTAGTATTAAAGATATTGTATACGATGGAAAACTATATTGGATTGCAACAGATAAAGGATTGTGGAAGCTCAATTCTCTACAACAAAATGCTAGTATTATTGACCTTCATAGTCCCTATCATTTTACTACAGCCCGAATGCATCAGCATATTCTCTATGCTGCCGTAGCCAACACGGGAATTTTACGAATTAATACTCGTGGAAAAAGTTATGAAAACATCTGGATCAGGCACCGAAATATCAGAATTAACCAATTGTCATTTCAAAAAGAAAATGAACTATGGATGGCTACTGATAATGCGGGTATTATTATTTTAGACTTACATAACTACCATATAAAAGAAAAAATAAACCGAAGAAAAGGGCTTGCTGTTTCTCATATAAAAAAGACATTTACCGATACACATGACAATATATGGATTGCAACTGTAGGAGGCGGTTTTTATAAATATTTTACGAATAATTTTATTCATTATAATAAAAACAATGGCTTAAAAGGCAACCGGGTATATGCGGTTCATCATATCAAAAATAACATATGGGCTTCTAACTCTGAAGCCGGACTGGTTCAAATTGATTCCAGTGGTGTTACACACTTCGAACAACATCCATCATTATCAGATGTCCGTATCAAAACAATTACACATGATTCTAAAGGAAGCCTATGGGCTGGTACCGAAGGAAAAGGAATTCTCTATAGGCGTTTTTCATATAGAGACAGTATTGTAATTGATAGTAGTATCGCTACATTACCCAGTATTGACACAATACGAAAAAAAGTGAGTACGGATTATGTCATTGATAAAGCGACCTATAAAAAACTCCCTTCTGATTGGATTAAAGTACTCAATGCGCATAAAAATACGATCTGGGCAGCTTCTTATTCTTCAGGTATTTTCAAATTTCAATTTGACCCTGATCAAAAAAAGATACAAGAACTTACAGTTTTTAGAAAAAAACAGGGGATTAAAGACTTGCTTATTAATGATATGAAGACAGATTCGCTGGGAAGGGTTTGGTACAGTACCCAAAACGGTCATTTAGGATACATCCTAAACAATAACGTCTTTCATTTCGATAGTATCATCAAGCAAAAAACTTCTATCCGTTCTATTTTATTTCACAAAGGAATTATTTATATCGGAACCGCTGGAAAAGGTATTTGGGCTGCAAAAATGACCGACAAACCATACTTCACACAATTAAAAGGCGTCAAAAAACTGTATTCTAACAATATTTATCAAATTATCTTCGATAATGAAGGGTATTTATGGGCTGGAAGTGAAAGTGGTGTCGATAAAATTAGTCTGGATAAAAAGGGGGCGATTCTCGATGTGTTTCATTATGGAAGAAACGATGGTTTTCTGGGGATTGAAACCTGCCTTAATGCAGCTACTAAAGACGACGATGGGAACTTGTGGTTTGGAGCCATATACGGATTAACCAAATACAAGCCTTCAACTATTGAAAAACGAAGCCATGCTCCCTCTATTTATTTTGAAAATATAGAAGTATCCTATAAAAGTATTGATTCCATCAACCTCAACCAATGGGTACAAGAAGAAAAAGTACTACAACTTACCCCAGAACAAACTGAACTATCCTTTGATTATATAACAGTAGATATCGATCACCCACAGGATATCGAATACCGGTTTAAACTCAACAATTCGGAATGGAGTGATTGGTCAACCGATAGTAAGCAAAATCTGGCAGGGTTAGCATATGGTCCTCATACTTTCACAGCACAATCCAGAAACTACCGATGGCAGGAAAGTAATCCGATATCATTTCATTTTTTTATAGATAGTCCCATCTATGAAAAAGTATGGTTTCAATGGTCCATGGTAGGGCTTAGTATCTTTTTATTACTCGTTATAACTGCTTCCTATATCAGACGAGTAAAACGTGCCGGAAAAATTGAACGGGAAAGATTAGAACTTAAGAATCACCTTTTATCATTAGAGCAGAAAGCATTGCGATTACAAATGAATCCTCATTTTATCTTTAATGTACTGAATGGTATTAAGGCTATGGGAACCCGGGATCCTGAACGTATGAATACAACAATAAATACATTTGCTGTATTACTAAGAGAAACTCTATATAATTCGAGAAAAGATTATATCTCCCTGGATCAGGAAATAAAAACTATAAAACACTATATCGAAATTGAACAGCTGATGTCCAGCAAGCTGTTTACTTATGAAATTAATACAGATACAGAACATGATCCAGAAGAGATTCTAATTCCCCCTATGTTAATTCAACCTTTTGTAGAAAATGCCATTCGGCATGGAATTCTTAAAGCAATCTACCCTGGACACCTAAAAATATCATTTCATACCAGTGAAGATTTCTTATATTGCAGTGTACTTGATAATGGGGTTGGTATTTTTCAATCTCAAAAATCAAAAACCAGTACAGATCATCAATCAATGGCACTTACTGTAACGGAAGAAAGATTAGTTTCTATTTCAGGAAAAGATGCGCTGAAAATTAGTGAGATCATTGATGATGATCAAACCGTAAAAGGTACACAAATACAATTTAAAATTCCCCTAGAAACTGAATATTAATATGAGCCTACTAACTGCTATACTTGTTGAAGATATGCCTGATGCGCTTCAGCTTTTAGAAAAAGAAATAACAAGCCACCACACTGACATAAGTATCTTAGGAACAGCTCAAAGCGTCGTAGAAGCAGCAAAACTCCTACGGGTCAAAGAACCGGATATTCTCTTTCTGGATATTATGCTGGGTGATGGAACCGGTTTTGATATTCTCGAAATTTTCCCACATCTAAAGTCTAAAATTATCTTTGTTACAGCCAGTGATGAGTTTGCCATTCGCGCATTCAAATTTGCGGCTATTGATTATGTATTAAAACCCTATTCCAGTGAAGAACTAAGCCTGGCGATTAGCAGGGCAAAAGCTCAAATACACCCTACTAAAGAGCGATTGGATATTTTAAAAAACACCTTATCTGCTCCAGAAGAAAAACCGAATAAAATTTCTCTTCATACACTAGATAAAATTATTATTGTCAGCCTGGATGATATCATTCGCTGTGAATCTGATAGTAATAATACTATTTTTTATCTCCTGGACGGTCAGAAAATATTTGTAACCAAAACATTAAAATATTTTGCTGATATGCTTAAGTCATATCAGTTTATTCGGGTACATCAAAGTCATTTAATCAATTTACAACAAATCAGTGCTTTTATAAAAACTGACGGAGGGTACCTTTTATTAAAAAACGGAGAAAACATCCCTGTATCCGTTAGAAAAAAAACAGAAATCATAGAAATTCTGGATCAAATGCACCGCTAATTTCTTTAGTTTACTAACTCAATAACCAGCTCTAACATATTCATACGCTTTTTTTCTCTTTTGCGTTTATGATTCTAATCATAAACACCTCTCTATACGAGGTATTATTTTTGCCTTCTCAAAAAAATGTACAAGTGAAAAGAATGCCTGAAATACTTTTATCATTTATACTGGTAGCTAGTTGCTTCTCCTGTATATATCTGGTTCATGCTATCTTTTTTGCTACAATAAAGGAAGATGCCATTCTTGCGGCATTTGGAGCTTCTGCCGTGTTATCTTTTGGAAGTCAAACCACTTCCTATGGTACCAAAGACGCCTTTTTTGGTGCAGTTATCGGAGCTATTGTAGGTGTTAGCATTACCTATCTGGAAATTCCCGCTACTGTAGGCAGTATTCTCTCTATAAGCATCTGCATTGCAATAATGCAGGCAAGTCAAATTATCTATCCTCCCGGAGGAGCAATATCTTTAATCCCGATTATGGCAAATCAGCAGCTACAAGAACTCGGGTTTTTATTTGTCTTATCTCCTGTTTGTACAGGAATCTGTGTACTACTATTATTTTCTAAACTTAAAAACCTCATAAATAAAACCTCATGGCAAGTACAAAAACAATCGAAATCGTAAAAGCCACCGCTCCAGTACTGGAAGTACATGGAGAGACCATTACAAAAGTCTTCTATAAAAGACTCTTTAACCAGCATCCTGAGCTCAAAAATATTTTTAATATGAGTCATCAAAAACAGGGAACGCAACCAAAGGTCTTAGCAAATGCCATTTTTCAGTATGCACGTCATATTGACCAATTAGATCTATTAAAAGGAGCTGTAGAGTCCATTGCTCAAAAACATAGCAGCTTATCAATACGTCCGGAGATGTATCCTATCGTAGGAGAAAACCTACTGGTAGCAATAAAAGAAGTATTAGGCGATGCTGCAACTCCTGAAATCATGAATGCTTGGGAAGAAGCTTATGGGGATCTGGCAGCTATTTTTATAAATAGAGAGGAACAACTCTATAATGAAAAGGAAAAATCCCTTCATGGATTCAGAGGGCAAAAAGAATTCATCGTTTTTAAAAAAGTAGCAGAAAGTAATGTCATTACCTCTTTTTACCTAAAGCGAATTGACGGTACTCCTGTTCCTAGCTTTATTCCCGGACAATATGTAGGTATTACACTGGAAATTCCCGGTACCTCTCATAAACACACCCGTAATTATAGTTTATCAGATGCTCCGCAAAAAGACTATTTACGCATCAGTGTCAAAAAGGAGAAAGGAGACCCTGATGGGATTGTTTCTAATTATTTACATAATAATATAGAAACTGGTGATACCTTATCTGTAGGTATGCCATCAGGAGAGTTTGTAGTAAGAGATTCTAATGCTCCTGTTGTCTTATTAGCAGGAGGTGTCGGGATCACTCCTCTATTAAGTATGTACAAAGCTTTGGTTAAAAATCCACATAGAAGGGTGATTTTTATTCAATGTGTATTACATAGCGGCACTCATGCTTTTAAACAAGAAATAGCAACCCTAGCACATCCTGATGTTTCATCTGTTCATATATATAGTGCTCCTCTGACAACTGACACATTAGGCGAAACTCACGATTTTGAAGGGTTTCTAAGCAAGGAAATTCTCAAAACGATTGGTATTACTGCAGAAAGCGACTTCTACTGCTGTGGTCCTGCTCCTTTTATGGCTAATGCATTACACCTATTAGATGAATTGGAGATTCCCACATCTCAAATTCATTATGAGTTTTTTGGTCCCGCAGAAGAACTGGAATTGGTTTAATACTAAAAATAGCACCTCTAAAAAAGAGGTGCTATCTAATTTTCTCTCCTATACCGGAAGTATCACCATACCTCCACAAAACCGAGACTCTCTAATCGATTAGGTTCTCTGGATATTCCAGGAATTCTAGGTGCAGAAGTCAGACTCTCTTCTATAGTTGGCGTACCTATAATCTCTCCTGTATCTTTTCTTAGTTTATAAAATGACCCCTTATATGCGCTATTGGGGTTTTCTGGCTTTTCTTCTATAGCATAATGATCTAGTTCTTCAAAAATGGTCATTTTTATATTCCAGGCATATGTATTAATAGCTACCTGCTCTCCATAAATTACCTTCATGGCTTTATTAATAATATTTCTATGATCAACAGATTCAAGATATAGTTGTGTTTTAGAGGAAAATCCGGTACCACTTGCTTCATAAAAATTCCCTTTATTACCATAAAAATTATTACGATACCCACTTAATTGTACTTTTCCTGAAGGCAATTCTACTTGTATGTCATAAAAAAACTTAGCATACATAGGAACGAATCGTACATTTCTTTCAAAGGAAACGATTATTTTTCTTTGATTAGTCATAACTCTCACAAAGTCAAAATCAGCAATTGTCATAGCTGGTCGAATCGTTCTGTCTTGTTTGATTAATTGTAGCGCAATATCTATGATTTTTTCCCTACCTAATCTTAACGTTTGTTGAAGGTTATACCTCTTTTTGATGTTTTCTAATAAAAATAATTGCCCTTTTTCTCCAATAACTTGCGTGTTCATAGTCAAGATTTTTTCTTTTAGTTTTAAGATGTAATATGGTGGGGATAAAGTAAGCTAGTACATTTCATATTTTTATAAATAAACAGGTATGTGATTAAGTATAAAAACCATATGTACTTCTTATAGTGCTATATGGATATTATATGTATTGTACTTCTGTAAAAGTAAGAGGCTTTTCTTCAGAAAACAATAGCTCAAAGGGGGGATTTTTCCCCTAATTGCAATAGTTTCAGTAGATTTTTAGAATAATGAAGATGATAAATTTTCATTATTTGTTTTTTAAAGCATTTAGATAGGATTTCTTTGGGAATAAGAACTATGATATTCTTAAGACATAATACTATGCAAAACCATTCCTATACAAATCAGTAGCATACCAATAATTGCATATTCATCGGGCATGTGTATTTGTAAGAGAATTACCTCTCCTATAAATGCGAATACAACTTCTGTTGCTTGAGTTGCTTCTACCGCTGCTAACCTATTTTTATTTGTTCTAACCTTATCTGTAGCCATAAAAAATAAGGTAGTTGCTATTACTCCCGATGCTATAGCAACAATAAAAGTTTGAGATACTTCTACTATGGTGGGTTGAGGTGCCGTGAAAATTCCAACAATGGTTATCACAAACCAAAATGGCATACTTGCTATGGTCATTCCTAAAGTACGTTGCAATCCACTCAATTTCCCATTCGTTAATTCCATCATTTTTCTATTCCCTAACGGGTAAGCAAAAGCAGCTAGAATCACCGGTAGTACACTTATAAGCAAAAGGGATCCTGATATTTGTTCTAGTTGCCCAATTTGAGTTAAGAAAACACCTTTCAATATGATCCCTGAAAAAAGATATCCTTTTTTCTGTTTATTTTTATGATAAAAGGTCCCTTTGGATAAGGTATCTAATATAAGTCCTGCAACAATGGTTATCTGCCAGGTACAAGCAATTAACCAGGAAGGAGCATATGAAGCTGCAAAAGTAAGTGGTAGATAGAATACCCCAAAACCAATAGTACTCCAGATCATCCATTTACTTGGTTTTTTTAAGATCTCTCTTATCAATGGTTTTATTTTTTGTTGGCTTCCTACTACAATTAGTAATAATGGCAACATCCAGAAAAAACGAAAAGAAGCACTCCATATCCAGTGACCGCCAGATACAGACATAAAACGATTCAAAACAAAAGTGACTGCAAAGAACAATGCTGATAATATCCCTAAAAAAATTGGGATTAATTTTCTAAATTTCATAACTAATATTTTTTAATGGCCCGCAAAAAAAAATATTATTGTGTTATGAAAATTGTAAAAAAACGAAATATAAATTCAAAACATTAGCACACACCTCCTCTTTGCTAATACACATGGCATACATATTCAGAGTAATCCTCAAGGCATTTAAACCTTATTATCCAGTAAAATACTTTATATGGACAACCTTATAGATTTATCCCTATAAAAAAGCAGCAGTGTTAATTATCGAATTAACACTGCTGCTTTTTATTTTATTTTCCTGAAAGGTTTTATCCTTTTAACCAAGATTTTCTAAGAGATTGTTGTTGTTCTGTCGCGTTTTCTAAAGTACCTAATATTTTACCAACGGTATAAGACTTGGCAACTTTGGTATCTATCACTACTTCTTTACCTGCTCTATTTAGTTTTAGAGTAACCGGGTCTCCTTCCTTCCACTGCATTGTTGCTCCTAATACATCTTGCGCATTCATAATGGTTACTTCTTTCCCATTCAATGAAACGATCTCATCATTAGGTAAGACTCCATTATCAGCCCAGAAGCTATTATTTTTAACCAATTCATTAAAGTAAATGGTTCGTTTCTCCTGATTACCTGCCAGAATTAATGCCCCGTTATTCATAATATAATTGGTTTCGACTTTTTCTTCTTTCTTTCCCAATCCTACTTTATCAAAGAATTTTTGATAATCAATAGGGGTTGTTCCTACTACATGAGTTTTTAGAAATTCTCCAACAGAAGGATATGTCATTTCTGTAATTTCATCAATAATTTTATCATCTTCAAAAGGTTTGTTTTTTCCATATTTCAATGATAACTCTTTCATTAATGATAATATTCCTCTGGTACCATTACTTTCTTCTCGCATAAGGATATCAATACACATTCCTATCAGTGCTCCTTTTTGATATACATTATAATAGTTCGGAGCATAAGGGTCTTCCAGAATATTTTCACTCATCACCGTAAAACTCATGGAATCATCCATCGTTTTTGAAGTTTCAATTTTTTCAGTAATCTTTTTATAGAATTCTTTTTCTGACACTAAATCCTGATCTACCTGAAAAATACTTGCAAAATATTCAGTTACTCCTTCATACATCCAAAGATGTTTAGAAAAAGTCGGTTGGTCATAATCAAAATAATGAACATCTTCTGAATGTACACTTAGAGGAGTTACAATATGAAAGAATTCATGAGAGACTACATCAATCATTGATTGTGCTAAAGCATCCGCAGGCATTTGTTCTGGTAATACTACTACTGTAGAGGTATGGTGTTCTAAGGCTCCAAATCCTGTTGGTGCTGTTTCTGTTGCTGGAGCCAAGTATAAATAGATATCGTATCTCGGAGTACTATTAATATCTCCTAAATATGTCTTCTGCGCCTGCATCATCTTGTATACAGTCTCTTTTATCCCTGCTGCAGTATGTACTTTATTAGGAGAATACACACTCAATACAATTTTGATATCTCCTACCTGAAATTCTTCTACATCCAGATTTCCATAAAACATCGGATTATCGGTTATATCGAAATAACGGTTTGCTGCATACTTATCAATAGTAACTGTTTTTGCTTCGTTTTGTACAGAACTTACTTTTTGTAATGCAGAAGTTCTCTTCATAGAACTAGCTGCTGATACATCTAATGAATACTGTGCATTTTTTAACACATCAAAATACCCAATAAATCCGTGAAGGTTTAGTACGAAGTTATCTGGTTCTATGTTTGTTCCTGATGGAGAAAAAGGAATTTCTTCTTCTTTATTTTCTATATCATACGTATCATTAACCTTATAGGTAATTTTATCTAATTCTTTGGCATTGACAATCTTCCAGGAATTCGCATCCTTTTTTTCTACAGATAACTCATTCCCGTCATAATCCAATGCTTTAAAATCGTCTACAAATCTCCCAAAATCACTTACAGCATATGTTCCCTGTACGACACGTGGCAATAAGTATGTTACGGTGTCCTGTGTAAACCTACCAGGGTTTACGGTTACCGGAACTTTATCCTCTACTACTTTTGTCAAGTCTATAGAGGTAGCTATTGGTGTAGTTGTTGCACCATCTGTAATTTGTTTAGTCGCTCCACATCCAACAAGTAACATTCCTATCGAAATTGTGGCTAGTGTATTTTTCATCTATAAAGTTTTTTGTTTTCATACAATTACTTTTACAATAATAACCTTCTTTCTCAGTCTATCCTAGAAAAATAAATTGTATTGTAAAAGTAGACGCTTATTATGGGGCAATGTTACATATTCTCAAATTAAAATGACATTTTTATTTTTAATTCGCAGCTAATCATGTTTTTTTAGTTTAAAAAATTTCAAATTAATAAAAAACTCCCCCAGATAAACTATGTCTGAGAGAGTTTTTAAATGCTTTTATATTCTTTTTTTAGAATTGATATGAAATTCCCACATTTCCAATTCCTTTATATCCATATCCTGCTTCTAATGATACGCCCAGACGCTTTCCGAATCGCACTCCCAATGCAGTAACATGAAAGTTAATCAGGTTTTCATTCTTTTTATAAGAAACAGCACTACTATTCGCTGATGATCTAAAATCTTCTTTGACATTTGTGAAACCAAGTCCTAAACCTGAATACAACTTGAACCAATCTTTATTCAGGTATTTATAATTAGCTTCAATAGCTATTGTTCCATGCTCCTGCTCTCTTTTTCCCAAAAGGTTTTTTCGGTCAGAAACTAATTGTCTCTCAACAATATCATCTTTAATTTGTTCATATGATACAAAAAGACCTAATTGAAACCTTTCCGATACGGAATGATTGTATGCCAGATATAATGTTCCTGTTCCGGATTTAAAATCACTTTCTAGCTTATTAAATCCCTGGCTTATACGAAAATCTTTTCCCAAATCTGCACTCTTGATACTGTTTTTAAAAATTAAACTTGATGAAGGTAGTCCTAAACCAATTTTCACTTCATGTTTTTTACTCTCCTGGGCATAAGTAGCATAACTACTGATTGCCACTACTAAAAATGTAATTACTTTAATTGTTTTCATAACTATTTATTTATTAATTATTAGGGTATTTATAGATTGAGTACTCTACACATAGAGTAAGTTTCACTACTCTAAAAAATCCAAATTACACCTCGACAGCTGTGTTTTTCGATAAAAGAAACCTTTACTTCTAATAAGTTCTCTATGATATCTTTTTCTCCAATCAAGCTCTTACTTAAGTGCACTTTGAAAGGTGTGAAGTTCTCAGGTTATTCATTTTAATTTTTATTTGTTTCGAGAAAAGTAAAACTATAGGTATCAGACACACTCACATGTCCTTTACTATCAATAGCTTCTACACTCCAGAAAACTCTTACTGGATTTAGTACTTCTACTTGATTTCCAGCTGTGAGAATACTTAAATCATTTAATTGTTGAATTCTTCTCGCTAATTTTTGAGAAAAAACAAATGAGGTTTCTTCCCCTACATCAAATTTTTCTTCCAGAGAAGTTAATGAGGTATACACTATTGTTACCCTATATGTAACCGCTTCTTTTTCTTTAGAAACCGATGGAGTCCATTTTAATTTTAAACCTTCTAAAAAAACGCGCTTTGCATTATTGATGGGCAATACCAACTTAGGTGGTGATAGTAATGAACTTTTAATCGGCGCATCTTCTTTTTCACAGGAAGTGAGTATACATAGAGTGGTCATTACAAAAATGAAAATACTCTTTTTCATAGTTTTAAAATCGTTAAAAATTAATAATACAAGGGCTGTCTACCTACATTTTGTAAGCAAACCACCGTGTAAAAACCAGAATATATTATACTGGTTGGTTATAAAAAATGATTGATTATTGGACGACTACAACATTGGATTGTTCGAATAATTGATATCCGCTAAACACGCCAATTCCATTAGTAACATTACTTCTAAAATTGGAGGGTTCATAGAATGGGTGATTAGGATTGTATTCTGACAACAATTTATGGAAATCATAATACAGTTTATCGACGGTGTATAGATATGTTTTAATTCTCATCTTCTGTCCTTCATTTCTAGTAAACAAGGCCTTTCCATAGAAATCGATAATTCCATCAGGAGATCTTTTATCGGTTAGAAATTTAGGCGACGGATAAATTTCATCAGATATCTCTGAATAAAAATTATCAAGCATATCACTATTAATCCCAAAAGATATCGCCCTCTCTGTACCATCTGAAGGTCCATCCGAAGTTTCGTAAGTATCTGTAGCAAACACAATATAATAGTTCTCTTGATCTGGTATATCCCCGATCTGAAAAAACACATTTTCTGTCTGATATGTTCCCCCAGAAAAAAACTTAGGTTCCAAAATTGTAGTATTCATAGAAGGGATGGTCGTCTCTGCTGTCACTTTTTGGAAACCATCTACTATAACTTCCAGGGTATACATCTGCCCTTCTTTTATAGGAAACTCAGTACCTGGCAACATATATTTCTTACGAACCGGGTTATATGATAACTCTTTTCTCAGTCCATTTCCCTCAATGGTTACTTTGGCATCTTTAACCAATAAATCATCCAGTAAGGTGTCTTCCAATCCTAACTGATCAGCTCTATTAAATGATTTTGACACATTTATCTTTATAGTATCTTCTTGAGGTGATATAAAACCAAACACTACTATTTTTTCTCCATATATGTCTAATCTATCTGATAAATCTACTTCTTTTTCACAGGATGAACTGCATATTAGCGCTATGCATAGTACCCCATAAAATAACTGTATATTCTTCATGATCTTATGTTTTTTTTTAAAATTCTAATTTGTATGAAAAAGAAGGAATAATCCCCAATAGAGATATACGCTGTAATTCATACAAATTAGAATCGTAATTTTTCTTTATTCGATACCCAAAAGGGTTATATCTGGCATACGCATTATATATACTAATCTCCCAAGTTCTTTTTCTTCCTTTCTTCTGTTTGTGAAACTGAATCCCTAGATCCAATCGATGTGTACTCTCTCCTCTAAAATCATTTTTTTGACTAAAAACCCCTAGATTACCGATAACATCGTCTCCATTGGGTCTGTACAAATCATTAATCGGAGTATTAAAAACAGTTTTAATACCTCCATTAGCCAAGCTATAGTTATTTCCTGATCCATATATCCAATTCGCTCCTAATGTTATTTTCTTGCTCGGTTTATAACTCAATACGACAGATGCATCATGTCTTCTATCGTATTTTGCTAAAAACTTTTTCCCAAAATTAACGTCATCAAATTGTCGTTCTGACCAGGATAATGCATACCCAATCCACCCAGAAAACTTTCCAAATTTCTTTTGTAAAAAAAACTCTGTTCCGTATGCCCATGCTTTTCCCGATGTTACTACTTCATTAAAATCGAATTGTTCTACACTTGATGAATTTGTTCCCAAAAAACCAGCTCCTTCCTTATAACCTATTACATTGTCTGATTTTTTATAATACGATTCTATTGAAAGTGATATATTATTTTTAAAATCTTTTATTGCTCCTATTGCTAGTTGTTTTGAAGATTGGGGTCGGATTTTTTCGGTAGATGGCACCCATAAATCTGTGGGTAATAAAGCTCCGGAACTGGTTAATAAATGCACATATTGATTCATTGATGAATAAGAGGCTTTTATTGCCAGGTTTTTTTGTATTCTATAACCGAATGATATCCGTGGTTCTGGTTTAATATAAATTTTACTCCCGCTTTTAAAGCTACTGATCCGCGCTCCGATATTAGCCTTCAATCGTTGGGTTATTTTCCAGTCATCTTCTACATAAACTGCCAACTCATTATTGATATATTTTCTTCCCAGAAAAGTCGAAGCATTGCTCGAATGGTCTACTGATAATACCCCTGGATTAAATTCGTGATTTGTAAAATGTACTCCTGTTCGAATATGATGTTCCAGAGAGGGTATTATATCCATGTCATACTTAATCCCCAAATCCCTTATATTCGATTCATACATGGTTGCGACAGTATTTTTTTCCAAACTTCTCTCTGTTTTAATATAGAAAGAATAATCACTATAGATTAAAGAGGTATTGGCAAAACTTTTGGCATTGAATTGGTGGTTCCATCGAAGGGTTGTAGTTGCATTTCCCCATGACATTTCTGAAAAATCATCTCCAAAAACTTTATCTTTTTCTTCTGAACCAAAACTATCCCGTCCAAAATACCCACTGGCATACAACTTATCTTTTTTACCCAGTTCAAAATTGACTTTCATGTTCATATCAAAAAAACTAAGTGTCGGACGTTCACCTTCTTTTTTAACAAGAGGTCTTACAATTAAATCGATATAACTTCTCCTTCCTGAAAACAAAAAGGAACTTTTATTTTTCTTAATTGGTCCTTCTATGGTAACATTCGAAGAGATTAATCCTATTCCTATTTTTCCGTGATATTCTTTTTTATTCCCTTCTATCATTCTCATATCAATAACAGATGATAAACGACCTCCATATCTGGCTGGAAAGGCACCTTTGTATAATTTTGCACTTTTTAATGCATCTCCACTAAATACTGAAAACAGCCCCAAAACGTGATTTACATTATACACGGTAGCATCATCCAATATAATCAGATTCTGATCTGGTCCTCCTCCTCTTACGTACAGCCCGGTATTCCCTTCTGCTCCTGCATGTACTCCCGGCATTAACTGAAATACCTTGAGCATATCTTTTTCTCCTAATAACATGGGAACATCTTGTGCTTGTTTTATCGGTAACCCTATTTCACTCATCTGAGAAGATCTGCTTTCTTTTTCCTTTTCTTTTTTATCAGAGACTACCACTACTTCATTGAGATATGTAATATCTTCTTCCATAAAAAAATCTTCTTGTATGTTTGATGTCAAAACAATGTCTCTGGAGATTGTTTTAAACCCTAAAAACGAATATGTAATTTCATGTGTCCCCTCTGGTAATGTCAATGAATAAAAACCATATCCATTGGTTATTACCCCTTTCTGTAAAGAGGTTGCGTAGATCGCAACTCCTGGTAATAACTCCTGACTATCTTTATCTTTAATATACCCTGAAATAGTATATTTTTTTGGAGGTTCTACTTCAAGAATCACGACCGTTTCTCCTATATATTTATAGGAAAGAAACGCCGGGGATAATATCTCTTTTAATATGTAATCTAGACTTTTATTTACATATGTTTTATCTATTTTATTTTGAAGCGATTTCAGATTATTATTGAAAGCAAATGAACCTTTTTTGGTATTCTTTTCTAATCTTTCTAATGCTTCTTTTATTGTTATATTCTCTAATACTATTGAAATACCACTCTCTTGCGCTTGTATTGTTTTTGCAATACAGAAAGTGAATAAAATCCAAATAAGTTGTCGCATTTATTCTATTTTATAACTCTCTTTTTCTTCTATTATCTGAATTCCACATGTAATTCTTAAAATTTCGATAACTTCTGAAAGGGCTATTTTACTAAACTTGGTTGATAAATTACAATCTATTGATGTTTCATCAACTACACTAATTTGTTTTTCGTAATATTGATTAAGATATGTTATTACTTCGGTAAGCGGTGTATTATTAAACTCGAATATTCCTGTCTTCCAAGACATAAAATTTTTGTCTCTGTTTTCATATGCTACTAGTTCATGAGCATTCAGGAATGCAGTATATCCGGGAGTCACCACAACAGAAGCATTTATATGAGATGCTTTTACCCCAACTTTTCCCGTTGCTACTGTCACTTTTGTTTCTGTACTATCGTTTTTAATATTGAATGAAGTTCCCAGTACTGTTACCTCTGAATCATTCATTGTAATTACGAAAGGTTTCTCTTTATTTTCTGCTACATCAAAGAACGCTTCTCCTTTTAGCTCCACATTTCTTATATTAGAAGAAAAGCGATTCGGATATTGTAGTGTTGCATTTTTATTTAACCATACCTTTGTTCCATCAGCCAGTATAACTTCTTTTCCTTTTGAGGAATTCGTATTTTCTGCTATAACAATGTTCTCCTCAGTCATATCCGAATACAAATAATAGCCGGCAGCAGTAACCATAAATAACACTACTAATATCGCAGCTATTCTTCTTAGATATGTATATAATGGAATGACTTTGGGCGTTTCTTTTTTTCTAGCCTGAACAGCTTTTTCGATCTTATCCAATGCTGTTTCTGTATCAAAATCAATTATATTAACCTCTGCCCCTTCTAAGTCCCATAGCCGCTTAAGCATTAGATATTCAGTTTTATTTTGCTCTATAAACAAACTTACTTGTGCTTCTTCTGCAGCTGTTGTTTCTTTTAAAAAGTGCTTTGATAATATTTCATAAAAATTATCCATATTCTGGTGTTCTTAGATGGCTACACTAATATGTCGATAAAAATTGACCACCCCCCTATTCCGAGCTTCTTTTTTTTAATTGTATCTCGTTGGTTGGTCAAAAACCATGATATCATATAACTCTCTCGTCATTTTATCAAACATTGCAGTAAATTCTTCATTCTCGTTTTGAAAAGAGCATTTAGTATTCTTTTTACAAAGGCGCTTCTCTCTTCCTTCCCGAGAATTCTTTTCTATTTTTAGCAAGCCTCCATCTAAATTACTAAAAAACGGAAAGACAACTGATATTTCATTAATATTATCACATCTTTTTATGATATCAAATCGTAACTCATTTGAGTCTGATACTGCTATAAAAGCAATCATAAGTAACACATATAGTTTCATATCGATCCTTTTTATGGGTATTACCCTATTAAAAGATAGCCGATATTTAATTTGTGCTCGAAAACACCATTGAGTAAAAAAATTATCCTAGATCTAAATTCCTCAAAGGTTCGTACAAATCATATATCAAAACTTCCTCGCGATTTTTAATTCCTAATAAATTCATTAACAAAACTGGTTTCTCGTTTTTCTCATAAAAAGTTCTTTCTGAGAAAGTGTTTTTTTTTGGGTACATCATATTAATTTGTTTATTTCTATGTCGAATAAAAAAAGAAAACACCCCTATAGGTGGATTTCTTTTTTTAATATTTATCTTATTTTTAAGCTATAATTCCTAATAAATAAATCAAAATAAGAAAATCATGTCTGCTTAGGATTTTATACATATGTCTGAAAGTTTTCTCAATCTGACTTTGTATAGAATCATCTTTTACGGAAAATTGTGTAAACATTTCCAGGTACGATATATTTTCTTTATTTTTTTCAAAAAAGAACTCTCTTATATTTGGAGAAAGCTTACAAGCAAAATATTGAAGTAAGGTACCTAAATATTCATTGTCCAACCGAGTCGTCACATAGGTCTCTAAATCATAGATTAGAAATTCGTTTTTGATTCTCTCTTTGAATTGCATAATCATCATTTGCTCCTGATGATTATTTTTTCCTAAGATTGATTTAGACAAAACATAATTTATACTATACATAAAGCAACATCTTTAATAGTTCTTTTACTTTATGTCGTAAGAAAACAGTCCCTCCCCTATTCTGGGATTAAAAAATTTTAAGTAGGACTAATAATGCGAAGAAATCATGAGTTTTGAGAAGGCTTCTCATTTCTTTTAAAGCTTTTCCCATTTGGTTTTCGACTGTTTTTATCGATACTCCTTGTTCTTCTGCTATTTCTCTGTATGTCAGACCGGATTTTCTACTTAAAAGAAACACTTCTCTGGTTTTGAGTGGGAGTTTAGAAGCAAAAAACAATAGTAGCGGTTCAATATCCTGTTCATCCATATCTGCAGTTTCTACAGTTCCAAAATCAGAAAAAGAATCAACTGCTACTTCTTTTTGAGTAGTTTGTTTCCGTAAATAATCAATACATTTAAATTTTGTACTTCTCAGGAGAAAGCGCTCTGGTTTATCTATAGTAGTAACCTTATCATTTTCCCATAATTGTATAAACAACCCTTGCACAATATCTTCTGCAATATCATTGTTATTGACAATTTTAGTCGCATAATTACATAAGGGACTATAATACTCCTGAAATAAATCTTTGATTGACAATTGGAATTTTTTTGGGTCTATTCACGCTGTAAAGATAAATTTTTTAGAATTATATTTTTCAAATCATCTTTATTTAACGGTTTATTTATGATATCATTCATTCCGATTTCAAAGCATTCTTCCTGAACCTCACCTAATTCCGAGGCTGTTAACGCTATGATAGGAATGCTGGTATTAAACTCCCGAATCTGCTTGGTAGCTTCTACTCCATCCATATATGGCATATTCAGATCCATCAAAACAAGGTCAAAATCGTATTCTTCGACCATACGTTTTGCATTAAATCCATTCTCTACAATAACACATTCATATCCTATAATTTTTAACAGGTTTTGAGTAACAATCTGGTTTATTTTATTGTCTTCTGCTACTAGGATTTTTTTCCTTTCCACTTCTCTGGATACCTCTATGTTATCTGGTTCTTCTTTTTCTGCTACTATTTTCAATTCTATATCGAAGAAAAATTTCGTTCCTTTTCCTTCACAACTTTCCAGATGAATATCACTATTCATTGTTTTGAGCAAGTTTTTTACAATGGAAAGTCCTAAACCGGTTCCCTCTGATGTATTGGTCTTGCTATGTATTTGAGAAAACTTTTCAAACACATATTCTTTCTTATCTTCAGGTATTCCTACCCCATTATCCTCTACCTCAAACTTTAAAACCGCATGGGTATCTGTTACTGACTGAGTATTAATTCGCAACCATATTTTTCCGTCATCTGTAAACTTAGAAGCATTTCCTATTAAATTAACCAGTATCTCCGACAGACGAAGAGAGTCTACCATTAATGATTTAGGGATATCTTCTGATACCTCTAAGACTAACTCATTGTTTTTACTTTTTGCCTGATATTCGAATGAGTTTAATAAATTTCTGGACAGCTTTAAAATATTGGTTGGTGTTTCTGTCAGTTTTATTTTCTTAGACTCTATTTTACTAATCTGGAGCACATTATTTACCAGGTTTAATAAGTAGTCTCCTGAAAATTTTAAAGAATCTAATAATTTTCGGTGTTTTCCTAATACCCGATTATCTTCGAGTAAGAGTGATGTAATTCCTACCACTCCATACAAGGGAGTTCTCAATTCGTGGCTCACCGTAGAAATAAACTGAGATTTCATCAGGGTCAACTTTTCTGCTTCTTTTTTAGCTTCTATTAACTCCTGATTTTTTTCTTTGAGCACTTCACTTAATTTCTTTTCAGAACGATACACTTTATTAAAAAAGAATACTGCTCCCAGTAATGAAATTAACCCCACAACAGAAATGACATTAATACTTCTATTATTTCGCGCTACACTTGCCTGATAGTTTTTTTCTTTTTTAGCAGATTCTAACTCCCTTTCATATTCGGCTACACTAAAACTAACTTTGGCTATTTCTATTTGTTTTAGTTGTTCTTTATTGTACAATCTATCCTTGAAATGCTCATATGTCTTTAGATCATAGTAGGCATTTTTATAATCTCCTTGATTAAAATACAGCTCCGAGCGTGCTTTATAAACATCTGATAACTCTATCAGCATATCATTTTTTCGAGCCATTTCTATGGCTTCGTTAAAACATTTTTTGGCGATAGCCAGCTTTTTTTTGCTCATGTAATATCTTCCAAAAAGATATTTTACATTACAGAACATACTATCATCCCCAATTAACTTTAAAAGCTTATCTGCTTCTAGCAGGTATGCATACGCTTTATCAAATTCTTTTCTATCTATATATGTCCAGGCTAGGTTGATTAATGGAGTAGCATATTGATAACTATCGTCTACTGATCGACCTATTTCTCTGGCTCTATTATAGAATTTTAATGACTCTTCGAGGTTATTATAGCCATCAGAGTATACATTCCCAAGACCATTAAGATTCCATAAAATCAATGTAGAATCTTTAGCTAGCTCTGCATACCTCAGTGCTTTTCTATAATTTTTTTCGGAACTTTTGAAATCTACCAGTACCTCATAATTGGTCCCTAAGAGGAAATAGGCTCTACTTTTGTAATAATCACTATTAATTTCATATGCATAATTTGTTGCTTTTATTGCATAATCAATTGATTCTTTTATACGGTATTCTTCAATAAGTATATGTGATCTTTCTATGAGTTTTTGCAAGCTATCATTAACTACATGGGTAGGCTTTTTTTGGGCAACAGCAGCAAAAAATGAGTAAAACACCAAATATGTCACCATTAATATCCTTCTCAAATTTCGTTTCATTTTATTTCAGTATTTTCCTCTATTTTTTCTCTTAATTCATTTAGTGTTGTGAGTTTTTTAGATTAAATATTGCCCTTAGTTGTTTAAGTTACTAAAAAATATTTTTAAAAAACATTGTTTTCCACATTAATTAATAACTTTTTTTTATTCGTGTTTATTGTCTTTTTTTTCGCGTAACTATATATATTCCAATTATTACAATACCAGATCCAATCATTTGTACAGATGAAAGCTGCTCCCCTAGCAGAAAATAAGCTAATACAATGGTAGAAGCCGGTCCTAAACTCGCTATAATAGAAAAATTAGATGCTCCTAATCTGGCAATAGCCGCCGAAACCAAATACGAAGGGGCTAAAGTAGAAAAAATTGCCATAATTCCTCCTATTAAATACACTTCTGTTGGATAAACTGTCAAATCTTCTCTATCAAACAACAAATACTGTACTAGTACACATATCGAAGAAACAATCATCACATACGAAGTAAATGTTACAACCCCAAACTTAGGGATAAGCCATCCGCTTCCTACCAGATAAGATGCATATGTTAATGCGCTTAGAAATATTAAAAATGCTCCTAGTTCTAAGTGTGAAGAGTTGGCTCCCACCTCCTCCCAGAATGTTATTGTGACTCCCACATAAGTTATCCCTATAGCGATCAACTGCCTATTACTTATTTTCTTCTTAAAAAAGAACCGAGAAATCAGAAGAACCAGCGTCGGATAGATAAAAAGAATAATTCGTTCTAAACCTGCCTTTATATATTGTAATCCCAAAAAATCAAAGTAACTAGCTAAATAATATCCAATTACTCCAAAAAACAAAACCCAGCCATAGTCTGATTGTGTTACTTTTTCTGGATGTTTCAGACGACTCCATATACCGATAACAATATAGAACGGTAATGAGAAGATCATTCTAAACAATAATAAATGTTCTGAAGAAATCTGATATTCATACGCCATTTTTACAAGCACTGCTTTTGCCGAGAAAAGAATAACTCCCAAAATAGCGAATACGATTCCTGTATATGTGCTACTATTTGTTTTCATAAAACCAAAATAACTTCTTTGAAATGACATAGGAACTACGAAATAAATATGAATTACGATTCCCAATAAAAAAAGCCTTTTGAATTATCAAAAGGCTCTCTTTCTATTTTTTTATATTTTAATTTTAGACATTAAATAAGAAATGCATCACATCTCCATCTCCAACGATATATGCTTTCCCTTCTACACCTAATTTTCCTGCTTCTTTTACTTTCGCTTCACTTCCATACGAAACAAAGTCTTCATATTTTATCACCTCGGCTCTAATAAAACCTTTCTCAAAATCTGTGTGAATAACTCCGGCTGCCTGAGGGGCAGTTGCGCCAATAGGAATTGTCCAGGCTCTTACCTCTTTTACTCCTGCGGTAAAATACGTCTGTTGATTTAATAGCTTATATGCTGCCCTAATTAATACAGAAGCTCCTGGTTCCTCTAATCCCATATCTTGTAAGAATAACTGTCTTTCTTCATAATCTTCCAATTCTGTAATATCTGCTTCTGTAGCCACAGCCAAAATAATGACTTCTGCATTTTCTGATGCTACTACTTCTTTTACCTTATCCACATATGCATTTCCTTTAGTAGCAGCTCCTTCGTCTACATTACATACATATAACACAGGCTTATCTGTAATAAACTGTAATGGTTTTACATATGCTAAATGATCATCTTCAGATACCTCTATTGCCCTAACAGAGACTCCTGATTCCAAACCTTCTTTCAGCTTTAATAAAACAGCTTCTTCTTTTTGGGCTTCTTTATTTCCTGTTTTTGCTGCTCTTTTTACCTTATCCAGTTTTTTATCAACTGTTTCTAAATCTTTAAGCTGCAACTCAATATCAATAGTTTCTTTATCTCTTATCGGATCTACAGACCCATCCACATGGACTATATTATCATTCTCAAAACATCTCAAAACATGAATAATAGCATCCGTCTCGCGAATATTTCCCAGAAATTGATTTCCTAACCCTTCTCCTTTACTAGCTCCCTTTACCAATCCTGCGATATCAACAATTTCTACAGTAGCAGGGATTACTTTTTCCGGATTTACTAAATCTTCTAATTTTTCTAATCGAGGATCCGGAACGTTTACCACTCCTATGTTAGGTTCTATAGTACAAAAAGGAAAATTAGCACTTTGGGCTTTTGCATTCGATAAACAATTAAACAAAGTAGATTTTCCTACATTGGGTAACCCTACAATTCCTGCTTTCATAGTTGTATTAAATTATTTGTAATCTAAAAATAAGATATAACGTATTCTATTTTTTTAAAGAGAGCAAAGATAAGAGTATTCCTCTATAGAAAACAATATTAATTTTCTGAATACAACACATCTTTAGTGGTTTCATAATCTTTATCCTGTTTTCATTCTAAAACCAATCAAATTATTGATGTAAAAACATAATTAAATTACGGAAAAACCGCTAATGTTTTAACATTAAAAATTATTTTTAATCAATAAACTTAACCGTTCATTAGCAATTCCTCATATTTTTATGTTAATAAACAATAGTTTTTAAATATATTTAGCGTCAAATTAATTTAAATATTCTTTTATGAAAAAATTCACAATCATCCTTTTTGGCTTAATAACCAGTGTTTGTTTAGCCCAACAGACCGTCACAGGTACCATTACGGATTCTAATGGTTCTCCCTTACCTGGAGTTAATATTATAGAAAAAGGGACAAATAACGGAGCTTCTTCTGATTTTAATGGAAAATATTCCATTGATGTCGATGCAGGTGCTACTTTGGTATTCAGTTATGTTGGTTTTACCACAAAAGAAGTTGTCGTAGGTAGTCAAACTGTAATTGATGTAACACTTGCTAGTGGAGATGAATTAGAAGAAGTATTATTGGTTGGTTCCAGAGCCTTACCCAGAAGTAATACAACATCCTCTCTTCCTATTGATGTTTTACCAGCTAAAGAACTTTCTTCTACTGGTCAAATCACATTCGATAAAGCACTACAATACAAAATTCCATCATTTAACACCGTACAAACGCCTGTTAATGATGCTACCTCCTTATTAGATCCATATGAAATCCGAAATATGGGACCTAGTAGAACTTTAATTCTGATTAACGGAAAACGAAAAAATCTAAGTGCGCTATTATATACACAAACATCTCCTGGTAGAGGTGAAACTGGAGCTGATATCTCGGCGATTCCAACTGATGCGATCAAACGAGTAGAAATTTTACGTGACGGAGCATCTGCTCAATATGGATCTGATGCAATTGCTGGGGTAATGAATATTATCCTGAAAGATGATGTGAATCAAGGTTCTGCAACCTTACGTACAGGAATTACTTCTGAAGGAGATGGAGAATCTATCGCTTTTAGTCTTAATAACGGAAGTACTATAGGAGATGATAAAGGATATATTAATTATACTATAGACCTGTCCAAAGTAAACCTGGCAAATCGTCCGGGTACTGTTGATGCAGCAGGAGAAGCTGCCGATTTCGAAGCAGACATAGCAGATGTAGAAGCCTTTCTAAGATTACATCCTGATGCTGGAAATATCAATGGTTCTCCAGAAACTGCAGCTTCTAAGTTTCTGGTAAATGGAGCATACAATGTAAATGAAGACTCTGAATTATATTTTAATGCTGCCTATGTTTATAAAAAGGTAAATAGTTTTGCTAACTACAGAACTCCATACTGGAGAACCGAAAGTGACTTCCCATACTTAGCTGACTTTTTTCCGAATGGACCAAATGGTGAATATATCGGGTATCTTCCTACTTTTGAAGGGGACTTAAATGATTATAACGGTACGATAGGTTTCAAAACTAAGAAAAACGGATGGAACTACGATATCAGTTATACTACAGGAGGAAACTCACAAGACTATTCCGTAAACAACTCTCATAACAGAAGTGATGTAAGAAACCCAGATACATATCTTGGAGATATAAATAATAATGGAACTGTAGATCTTACACCATACGATCTTAATAATGATGGTACCGTAGATCCTAATGAAGGAGTTGAACTATTACAAGGAGATTTTAAGTATAGAGAAAACAGTCCTATTTCATTTGATCCGGGTGGTACAAAATTTAGACATAGCGTTGGAAATATCGATATTGCCAAGTTATTATCAGAACAAGTTAGTATTGGTTTTGGTGCGGAGTTTAGAACAGAAACATTCGAGATCATTGAAGGTGATTTAGCTTCATATGACGGAGGAGGTGCAGATTCTTTTGCTGGAAACCGTCCTGAAAACTCTGGAAAATTCAATCGCTATAACTTTGGAGGATATTTCGATATCTCTGCTGATATTACAAAAGATTTCCTTGTTAACGGAACCATTCGTTTAGAAGACTATAGCGATTTTGGAGAAGCATTTGTCTGGAAATTGAGTACCCGATACAAGTTCCTTGATGACAAATTAACGATAAGAGCCTCTGCATCAACTGGTTTCAGAGCCCCTACATTACATCAAATTTACACCCAAAAAGCACAATTTAGTTTTGTTCCTGGACAGGGAATACAGGTAGGTGGATTAATCAATAATGTATCCCCTCAGGCTAGATTACTGGCAATTCCAAAATTAGACGCAGAAAAGTCAACCAATATTACGGTAGGTTTTGGAGCAAAATTAAACAGAAATATCAATTTTACATTTGACTACTATAACATTCAGGTAAAAGACCGAATTGTATTAAGTACAGAAATTACTGGAACAGAAGCTGGAAATACTCCACTGGATCAGGTATTACAGGACAACAACCTATCTGATGTAAGTTTCTTTGTTAATGCATTAGACACTAGAACTTCTGGTATAGATGTAGTAGCCAGCTATAGAAACATTGAAGTAGGTTCCGGAACTCTTGGTTTTAGTCTTTCTGGTAACTATACTATTGAAAACGAAAGAGACGGAGATGTAAAAAACCCTACCTTAATAGCCAATGCAGGACAATCTGTTGTAAATGATACCCAGGAAGCCTTATTCTTTACCTCCAGACCAATAACAAAATGGATCCTGGGGACTAATTATAAAGTAGGTCAGTTTGGTTTCTCTTTAAACAACACATACTTCGGTAAAACGACGTTCAGACAGCAAGGGATGAGCAATGACCTAAAAACCGAATTTATCCCTAAAATTGTAACAGATCTAGGAGTGAATTATAATGCTACAGATAACCTTACATTTAACCTTAATATAAATAATATTCTGAATGTACTGCCTGAATGGGAATTTAAAGCAAGAAATGCTGCCGGAGAAGCGATCCTGAATGACCCTGCACAGGTTGAAAATCAATCAAACCTGATTACCTTTAACCAGCGATATTCTCAAATGACATATGATGGATACCACTTTAGTCAATTAGGGACGTTATTCAATCTGTCGATGAATTATAAGTTTTAAAAAACGAGAATTATATAACAAAAAAACCTGCACAAAGCAGGTTTTTTTATTTTATCTCGTTGCATCGTATATCCTGAACCTAATTCCTATACGGGCATAATAATCAAAAAATTTACTTTCTACATCTACCAGGTTATCTACGAAATCATTTGTGATCCCTGCTTCTGCCATCACATCTACCATTTCTCCAATTCCCCAACTTGCTCCTACTCCATAAACACCACTAATGATAATTTGTTCATATTGATCCGATTCTAATTTCTGATCTCCAATTTCAAAACCGGTATTTACTCTAAAAGAAGGTCCTACATTAGCAAAGACTCTGAACTCTTCTCCTCCTATAAAATACCGAAACTTAGGACTGAACCCTACCTGTAGTGCTTGAAACTGATCTCCATAGGCAACTCCTAATCCAGTATTACTCTCGGTTATTTTACTATTTCGCTGTAATAATTCAAAAGAAAATACAATACTGGATCTGGCTCTGTTATCCAACATATATCCATAGCCGGCATTTAAATAAAAACCATTACTAAAAACAGTCTCTACATTCTGATGATCCATTTTGGATCGGAGTAAACCTCCTGTTACTTCCCATCGATACTGTCCGTAAGAAGCCATTGAGGAAATAATTAGTACTAGTAAAAGTGCTATTCTTTTCATAAATAAAAATAATTACATCTGTTGTATTCGGTTAAATAATGTACAACACTGCGAAAATACTAAAAAATTAAGGGCATAAAAAAACCTGTCTATACAGACAGGTCTTCTTTATTAACACGTGTTATATATTACAATTTGTGCATGAACGCTTGTTTCTGTAATAAAAATTCTTCTGTTTCTTCAATATCCTCATCAGGCACGCAACAATCCACTGGGCATACAGCTGCACATTGTGGTTCTTCATGAAACCCTTTACATTCAGTACATTTATCCGGAACGATATAATATACTTCGTCACTTATTGGTTCTTGTGATTCATCAGAGTTTACTTCTTTTCCTCCCGGAAGTACTACATCTCCTTCCAGTTCGGTACCATCGGAATATCTCCAATCGTCGGCACCTTCATAAATAGCGGTATTTGGGCACTCAGGCTCACATGCTCCGCAATTTATGCATTCATCCGTAATAATAATTGCCATAGCTTTTTTTTCTTCTAAATTTGTACTACAAAATTAAGTCCTAAACTAGTTATAAACAAATTAGAAATGATTTTATCTGAGCGAATTGCTGCTTTTTCTAAGTTGAGTAAATTTTTAAATCAATTCACCCATCCCGATTATACAAGGGATGAAAGCGTTTTATTAAACCATAATTTTTTTGATAAAATGACCGAACTTATCCATGCGGCTAGCCATCATAATGGCTGGTTTACCCCTGATAATGTCATTTTTTCACTATCCCAATGGAGCAAAGCGCTTCAAAAAGAACAACTTACCAACTGGATTTCAGCATACAAACTCGAGGAAAAACCACCCAAAAAGATTGGACTTATATTAGCTGGAAATATTCCACTTGTCGGTTTTCATGATTTTTTATCTGTTTTGATCTCAGGAAATGATGCTATTATCAAACTCTCTTCTGATGACACCAAACTATTACCTTTTCTCGCTTCTTACTTAATCGCAGTGGAACCCAGATTCAAAGAAAAAATCAGTTTCACAGAAGAAAAACTACAATCTTTTGACGCTATTATTGCTACTGGTAGTAATAACACTGCCCGATATTTCGAACATTATTTTAATAAAGTTCCCAACATCATCAGAAAAAACAGAAATTCTGTTGCTATACTTACCGGAAAAGAAACTCCTGAACAATTAAATGCCTTAGGAGAAGATATTTTCCGCTATTTTGGTCTAGGTTGTAGGAGTGTTTCCAAATTATTTGTTCCCGAAGGATATGACTTTGATACTTTTTTCAAAGCTACTTTCCAGTATAATGATATAATAAACGGTGCAAAATATGCGAATAACTATGATTATAATAAAGCGGTGTACTTAATGAGCAATTATACCTTATTAGAGAATGGTTTCCTAATGCTCAAAGAAGATAGTAGTTACTCCTCTCCTATCGCAACCTTGTTTTATGAGAAGTATAAATCCTTAGAAGAGCTAGATAAAAAACTAACAGCAGATCAAGATAAAATCCAATGCATTGTAAGTGCCTATCTAGACAAAAAACACATTGCTTTTGGGCAAACTCAATCTCCCCAGCTTGATGATTATGCTGATGGGGTGGATGTTATTGAATTTTTGATAAAAATTCAGTAAATAATTTATTATTTTCACAGCTGTTTTGTACCTAATAATTAGCACCTTTGTAGAGGTTCTTTTAATAACGTAGAACCGTAAAGGGAAAATGTGAAATCAATTAATTAACAACAATAAAAACTACTGATGAAAAAGCATAATTTTAGCGCTGGACCTTGTATCTTACCACAAGATGTATTTAAAGAAGCTTCTCAAGCCATATTAGATTTTAATAATTCCGGCCTTTCCATTTTAGAGATATCGCATCGTAGCAACGATTTTGTTGATGTTATGGAGGAAGCCAGAAGCTTAGCATTAGAGCTTTTAGGGCTAGAAGGTAAAGGATATAAAGCGCTATTTCTTCAGGGGGGAGCCAGTACACAGTTCTTAATGACCGCTCAGAACCTACTCAGTAAAAAAGCGGGATATATCAATACCGGAACTTGGAGTAGTAAAGCGATCAAAGAAGCAAAGTTATTTGGTGAAGTAGTAGAAGTTGCTTCTTCTAAAGATGCTAATTTTAACTACATCCCAAAAGGTTATGACATTCCAACAGATTTGGATTACCTACACCTAACCAGTAATAACACTATTTTTGGAACTCAAATAAAAGAGTTCCCTACAACCAATGTTCCTTTGGTCTGTGATATGAGTAGTGATATTTTTTCCAGACAATTAGATTTTTCTAAGTTTAGTTTAATTTATGCTGGAGCACAAAAAAATATGGGACCGGCGGGAGCAACATTGGTGATTATAAAAGAAGATATCCTCGGGCAGATAGAAAGAGAAATCCCTTCTATGCTGGACTATCAGATTCATATAAGTAAAGGCAGTATGTTTAATACACCTCCTGTATTCGCCGTATACACTTCTATGCTTACATTGAGATGGGTAAAGAAAATGGGAGGAATTGCTGCTGTAGAAGAACTCAATGAGAAAAAGGCTAAACTGATATATTCTGAAATAGATGTCAACCCATTATTCCAAGGATTTGCTGCTATAGAAGATCGTTCTGATATGAATGCCACTTTTAAACTTGTTGACGGAGACCTAAAAGAAGCCTTTGATTCTATGTGGAATGAAGCAGGAATTAATGGTCTAAACGGTCACAGAAGTGTGGGAGGCTATCGAGCAAGTATATACAACGCATTAAGTTTAGACAGTGTAGCCGTACTGGTAGACGTAATGGGGGATTTAGAAAGAAAAGCATAAACATTTTAATTTTTTTAAGAATCTATAATGAAAGTATTAGCTAACGACGGGGTTTCTAAAAGCGGAGTTCAAGCGCTGGAAAATGCCGGTTTTGAAGTAATTACTACCAATGTAGCACAAGATCAGTTGGTAGATTATATTAATCAAAATGAAATTACAGTATTATTGGTACGCAGTGCTACCAAAGTGCGAACAGATATTATTGATAACTGCCCTTCTCTGAGAGTTATTGGTCGTGGAGGAGTAGGAATGGATAATATTGATGTAGCCTACGCCAGAGAAAAAGGATTGAGTGTTATCAATACCCCTGCAGCTTCTTCGGGATCAGTTGCAGAATTGGTATTTGCACATTTGTATAGTGGGGTTCGTTTTTTACACGACTCTAACAGAAATATGCCACTGGAAGGCGACAGTAAATTCAAAGTATTAAAGAAAGCATATGCTGCCGGAACTGAATTACGAGGAAAAACCCTAGGAATTATAGGAATTGGAAGAATCGGACAAGCAACTGCTAAAATTGCTTTAGGAGTTGGGATGAAAGTGATCGCTTATGATCCTTTTATTGAAGAGGTTAGCATTCCTTTAGAATTTTACGATGGACAAAAGGTAACCTTTGACATAAAAACTATTTCCAAAGAAGAAGTACTTAAAAATTCAGATTTTATTACCCTGCACGTACCTGCTCAGAAAGAGTATGTAATCGGTAAAGGAGAAATCGAACTTATGAAAAATGAAGCAGGAATTATCAATGCTTCACGGGGAGGAGTTATTGACGAGGTTGCTCTTGTCGATGCACTTGACAAAGGAAAACTAGGTTTTTCTGGCTTAGATGTGTTTGAAAATGAACCAACTCCTGCAATAAAAGTATTAATGAACTCGAAAATATCTCTTACTCCTCATATCGGTGCTGCTACCGGAGAAGCACAAGATCGAATCGGGAAAGAGCTTGCAGAACAAATTATCGATATTTTAAAGTAATTTTTTAATATCATATTTATTTTATAAAACATCGTTTTTTCTGATCAGAAAAAACGATGTTTTCTTTTTAGAATAAAAAATATACACTCTCTATAAAAAATTAAAAGAAGCTACAAGTCAAAAACATTAATAAAAAAGCCTTAAAAAAGCTCTTTAGCGACAAAAAGCAACATTTTATCGATATTGATTTAAAAATCATATAATACAATTCTATTCCTTCGAAATAAAATGTAAATTTATGTTATAACAAAATAAACAAAATATGTCTGGAATTTTAGATTTATTAAATAGCCCTATTGGTAAGCAAATTATTAGTGGTGTTAGTAATCAAACAGGTCAGTCTACTGACAAAACAAGTAATTTATTAAGTATGGCTATGCCTGTATTAATGGGAGCAATGCAACGAAACGCATCTACTCCTGAGGGAGCCTCTGGTTTATTAGGAGCTCTTACAGGTAAGCATACCGGTGGAATTTTAGATAATTTAGGTGGTCTTTTTGATGGAGGAGTTGACGAAAGTGTAACAAACGATGGAGCAGGAATATTAGGACATATTTTAGGAAGTAAACAAACAGCTGTAGAAAACAGTCTAAGTCAGAAATCAGGTATCGACGCTGGTTCTGTCGGACAAATCCTGAAAGTAGCGGCTCCAATCTTAATGGGAGTACTAGGAAAACAAGCTTCGCAAAACAATGTAAGTGATGCTAGTGGGTTAAGTGGTCTACTTGGCGGAATGCTTGGTGGAGGAACTGGTTCTAAAGAGCAATCACTTATCGAAACATTCCTTGATGCAGATGGAGATGGAAGCGTGTTAGATGATGTAGCTGGTATGTTATTAAATAGTGGAAAGAAAAAAGGTGGTCTGGGAGGATTATTAGGAGGACTTTTTGGTAAATAACCTTCTGATATTATCCGGCAGACGTCATTATACGATGCATAAAATTAACGCTCTTTTCTACAAAGGAGCGTTTTTTGTTTTCCTTCTAAAATGTTAAAGACATTCTATTATCAGTATCTTTTTCGTACCTTGATCACCGTATAAGCATATGAAAACTATCCTACAAATATCATTACTCTTCATTTTTATTTATAGTTGTTCTTCTACAAATAAAGGAAAAGATATGAATGCTCCAATCACCACAGATATTGGTTCTGATACGATTAGAATTAGCAATGATAGTCTGTCATATGAAATTATCATTATAGAGCCCGGATTCAATGCCTGGCTAGTAACCCAAAGACCCAGAGGATTTTACTCTAAACAATTTCTTGCGAATCGAAACAGACAATATGTAATTGAATACAATCAACGAGTATTACAACCTCAGCGATTTAACCCCAATATATACGAGCAACAAATCAATTATCAAAGCAATATTGATTATGGATATGAAGTAAATTACTTACTGTTTAATTACTTCTTATTCTTAGAGCAGCGGTATCGACAACGATTCATATTAACAAGATCTTAAAGTTTTGATTCTGGATCTTTTTAATTGTATTTTCGTGCTATGAAGAAACTAAAAGATCGGTGGGAAATCAAAAAAAACTGGCAATTAATTTTTCCCTTTTTAGGTCTGGTTGCCCTACTCTTTTGCTCTTATTTATTAAGCAAAGCTTTTTTGAGTTTTTTTCCTTCCTTATTACATACTATTACCTACAAGAGTATTTTATATCCTCTTATCTTATTAATTACATACGTGCTATATAGAGTAACCATATATCTATTTCATAAACTGGAAAAAAAATGGAAGATCAACTATAAATGGGAAATGATAGCCATCTTCATTGTGTTTGCAATTACGGGATCCGTTTCTGCAAAAATATCAGAGCCTATCATTTCTTTTTTAGGAATTCATAAAGGCAATACAAACGGTTGGATTTATTGGCCTGTACGGTTACTATTAATATTTCCCGCCTACCAAATATTACTTTTAATTACCGGGTGGCTATTCGGGCAATTCACATTTTTCTGGGACTTTGAAAAGAAAATGCTTCGAAGAATGGGATTTGCCAAGATGTTAAGAGATTAAGAAGGATCAATATCTACAATTGTATCTTCCTTTTTCTTTTTGACAACATAGGTATACAGCCACATAATAGAAAACGTAGGAATTACATCTAATCCTGGAAGTGCTTCTTCAATAAGAGTAAATATCCCAGCTGCTTTTCCTGTATTCCCTTTATACATTCTGGTCATCAACCAAGCAGCGATCGGAGCCCAGACAATATCCCCGAACTCCCCTACTCCGGGAATAAAAAAAGTTACCATTCCCATGGCATCAAAAAGTATACTCAGAGCTAGTTTTTTGTATTTATCATCTTTCATATAATAACATAATAGGTTTTATATCATAAAGATAACAAATAGTATTCCAAAAAAATACTATGTCAAATCGGCTGTAATCAACCTCAAAAACTCCGTTCTTGTTTCTATTTTTTCGAACTGTCCTCTAAAACCAGAAGTTGTAGTAACTGAATTTTGTTTCTGAACTCCTCTCATCATCATGCACATATGAGATGCTTCAATAACTACTGCCACTCCCTTAGGCTGTAAAGTACTATTAATGCATTCCAAAATATCATGCGTCAATCGTTCCTGTACTTGCAATCTTCTGGAAAACACATCGACAATTCTTGGAATTTTGCTCAAACCTACTATATATCCATTAGGTATATAAGCAACATGTGCTTTCCCAAAAAAAGGCAACATATGATGCTCACATAAGGAATACAGTTCAATGTCTTTCACTATAACCATATCATCATAATCTTCCTTAAACATAGCACCTCTTAGAATTTCTTCCGGGTTAAGGTGATATCCCTGGGTAAGAAATTGCATCGCCTTAGCTGCTCTTTCTGGGGTTTTTACAATTCCTTCTCTTTCTACATCCTCTCCTATATCTTCTATTATCGATCTGTATTCATTTTTAATACTTTCAGTAACTTTTATATTGTATTCTTCAAAATTTTTATACGCCATTTTTTTTCTTTTACCAGGTTATCTTTCCTCTTTTCATCTAGCATAATTCATACCAAGTTCAGAGATTTTACAAACCTAATTGTTTCCTTTTTTTATCAGTTGTTAAAAATAGTCAAATAATACCCGTAAACATATTTTAGGATCAAGAAATTGATCGGAGTTTATTTCTTACTTATCATTTCTTTATTTTTCATAAATTATTGTTAAAAACAATATTTATTTAAGAAAAACAAAGGGAATCAAGTCGCTATAATCCAGTTTTTAACTTTTTATTAGTAAGGGTGCATGTATTACAAAGCTAGTTTTGCAAATGAAAACAAAATAAGAAACGCCAAAAGATTTATGAATTTGCAATTTCCTCTAAGAATAAGCCTTCTTCTTTTATTCTTTAGTACCGCTGTAATCGCACAAGATAAAAAGGTATTAACTGCGACAAGAATTGATACTCCCCCTACTATAGATGGCATTCTTACGGATAAGATTTGGGATGAACTTCCTTCTTTTGGAGATTTTCATATGTGGCAACCTGGAAATGACGGTGATATTCCTTCTTCAATTCGAAGTGAAGTAAAAATGGGATATGATGATAAAGCTGTTTATTTTGCTGCATATTTATATGATGACAAACCGGAACAAATTTTACGACAAATTAGTCAAAGGGATGATGTTTTTGTTCAAGCTGATTTTTTTGTTATTTCTTTAAACACCTATAATGACGGTTTAAACGAGACGCGTTTTTTTGTAACCAGTGCTGGTACCATCGGGGATGCCCGTGCTGATCAGTTTCAAGAAGATTTTAGTTATAATGTAGTATTTGATGCCAAAGTATCTATTGATGAAAAGGGATGGTATGCTGAGTTCAAAATCCCGTATAATGCCCTCCGGTTCCCTGATACAGAAATACAGGATTGGGGGATCAATTTCTATAGAAAATTAAGTCGTCAGAACGAAACACATACCTGGAACAGAATTGATAACTCAATAGGACAGCAAACACAATATTCAGGAATAGTAGAAGGCGTTAAAAATATAACTCCTCCTATTCGTCTGACCTTTTTCCCTTTTGCTCAGGTTGTAGAAACCTTTAAAGAAGGAAAAGCAAAAACTGATTTTACTGCCGGAATGGATCTAAAGTACGGTATCAGTAACAGTTTCACACTGGATGCTACCCTTATCCCTGATTTTGGACAAGCTGCTTTTGATGAAGTCCGGTTAAACTTAGGTCCATTCGAACAGACCTTTGATGAAAACAGGCAATTTTTTACTGAAGGAACAGAACTTTTTAATAAAGGAGATATTTTCTTCTCCAGGCGTATAGGAAATGCTCCTACCAAAAGAGTTTCTGATGATGAACTTTCGGAAAATGAAGTAGCAGAAGATGTTCCTGCAAAGGTAAATCTGCTCAATGCGTTAAAAATTTCGGGAAGAACCAAAGATAATTTAGGAATCGGCTTCTTTAATGCTGTCACCGAAAAAACCGAAGTCACTATTACAGATACTGTCTCGCTAGAAACAAGAAAAAAAGTAGTTGAGTCCCTAGCTAATTATAATATTCTGGTATTTGACCAACAATTTAATAACAATTCCTCTATCTCTCTGATCAATACTAATGTCACCAGAAATGGTAGTGACTTCAGAGATGCTAATGTTACTGGACTGGTATGGAACTTAACAAATAAAAGGAATTCTTACCGGTTAACCGGTAGAACTATAATGAGTCAGGTTAATACTCCCGGAGATAATATTGCTGGTTTTGCAACTGAAATTGATTTTGATCGAATTAAAGGAAATTTCAGATATGGTTTTGGATATGACCTAGCCAATACTTCATATGACATTAACGATATGGGGGTTAATTTCAGAAATAATTTTAACAATTTTAGAGTAAATGCTTCTTATGAAAGTTTTAAACCTGTAGGCTGGTTTAACAAATATCGGGTCAATGTATTTGTACGACATAATCGATTGTATGACCCCAGTACACAAACAAGGAATGTATTTGGCGGAAATGCTTTCTTCAGTACTAAAAATCGAACTGCATTCGGTGGGTTTACTTCTTTTAATACTAAAAATAAAGACTATTTCGAACCCAGAGTTTCCGGTAAATTTGTATTGATTAATCCGAGTTACGGAGGATCTATGTGGATATCTACTGATTACAGAAAAAAATTCGCTTTTGATGCTGATCTCCGCTATAGAAAATGGTTCGATGACCCAAGACGATTTTATAGAATGGAATTCTCTCCTAGGTTTCGGTTTTCCGATCGTTTTCTGCTCATTCTCTTTTCTCAATATCTAAGATCTGATAATGAGTTTGGCTATGTAGATAATGATGATACAGATGTATTTTTTGGTCAAAGGGATATTACTTCTTTAGAAAACTCCATTAGTGCCAGCTATAATTTTGATCCCTTTAAATCAATCAACTTAAGGTTTAGAAACTTTTGGAGCACTGCTGATTATTCTGATAATATCTTTACGCGATTAAATGATAATGGGACCCGTTCTTTGATTGAGAATTATGATATCTCTGAGAATGATCCTAATCGAAATTTCAACATTTGGAATTTAGACCTTAGTTTTAACTGGAGATTTGCTCCCGGAAGTCTTGCTACTCTTCTATACCGAAATCAAATTTTTAATCAGGATGAGCTCTCTGATATTGATTATATAGAAAGCCTGGATACCCTATTTGATCAGAACATTACTCATAATGTATCCCTGCGCATTGTTTACTTTCTGGACGTAAATAATGTAAAAGAATTCTTTTAATTCACGATCATTATGATTAAGCAGTATATTTTGATTATTTTCACTGCTTCAAGCTTGATGATACTATGATAAAAGCAACCGATATTCATAAATACTACGGAGATTTACATGTTTTGAAAGGTGTTAACCTTCATATCAAAGAAAGTGAAATCGTCTCAATTGTAGGTGCTTCCGGAGCAGGAAAAACTACATTACTGCAGATTTTGGGTACTTTGGACACTCCTAATCGTACAACAAGTTCCTTTCTGGAAATAAGCGGTTCGGATATTACCCGGCTTTCCAAAAAACAACTGTCTAAGTTCAGAAACGAAACCTTAGGGTTTATTTTTCAGTTTCATCAGTTGCTTCCAGAATTTACCGCTTTGGAAAATATATGTATCCCTGCATTTATAAAAAATACTCCAAAAGCAGTTGCAGAAAAAAGAGCAAAAGAATTATTGCATTTTTTGCAGCTATCCCACAGAAGTAATCATAAACCTAGCGCATTATCCGGGGGGGAGCAACAAAGAGTTGCTGTTGCCAGAGCATTAATAAATAACCCCAGAGTTGTTTTTGCTGATGAACCATCTGGAAATCTGGATAGTGAAGCAGCAGAAAACCTACACAAATTATTCTTTAAGCTTCGGGATGAATTCGGACAAACCTTCGTCATAGTTACTCACAACCAAGAACTTGCTAATATGGCAGATCGAAAATTGGTGATGGTAGATGGTAAAATCAGTACTTAAAAAAAATAATCGCATACAAAAAGAGTTGCCTTTGGGGAGACAACTCTTTTCTTACCATTAATTCAAAATTTCCCTTATAAAATTAATATAAGTATTGTATTGCCCTAACATCGTTGGCTGTGAATTCTCCGCTATAAGTATTAGGGTCTGTTCCTGGTGGGGGGCATGAAATCATAATGGATGTAATATCAATATAATTTGGAGTTCCTGGAATATGGATAGCTCCTATTCCTCCATCTCCTTCATTTACACCATTACATACTCTATTAAAATAATCTGTGTGACGTAATCCGATACAATGTCCTATTTCATGAGTGATTACATGTTCAATAAAATTTGTAGGATAACTTTCGTTTCCCTGATTCAGTTGAATCCATTTAAAAGCTCTTCCTCCTTCAGGAAATCCTGCTTCTCCTCCTAAATTCGGAAGATTATTATTGTAAACAACCATATCAGCTGCCTGGTAGTTTGTTCCAAATGTCAGCCTAAAATGTAAAGAAGTATTTAGACTATTATAGTTATTTACAGCCCATTGCAATGCCGTACGCATTTTTCCTGTCAATGCATTTCCATTACCAGTATATCCTAAAATATCGATGGTTCTATTAAAGTTAGAAATAAGGTTCCTTGTTCTGTAGTGCTTATTTCCTTGTTTATTTTGTCCTAAATCATCATAAGAGCTCAAATCATATGAAAACAATAAATCAGTATCGTTCTTAAGAAAACTTTGAGTTACTCCATCTAAAAAAGTCCTCTTAACAACAGTAACATCATCTGTATTCACCCCCATTGCTGCGAGCTTAAGTAATTGTTCTTTTGACACTTCTTCTTTTTCATCTTGTATTTCTTCTGCTACATCATTCTTCTGACATGAAATAACACTTCCTACTAATAAAGTACAGATAGCTAAGTATTTAATTCTTTTCATAATATTTTGAGGTTTGTTTAACTGTTAATTATATCTTAAAATTAAGTTAACAATATGTTTATATGAAATACAAATACACCAACTGTATGTTTTAGCGTACGAACCGTACATTTTTTACAATAAAACCGTAATTTAATGTAAATAAACGTAACATTTTAACATTTTAACCGTTAAAAATCAACCAAATACCTGTTTTCAGAACAAAAATCACATACTAGCAAACACTACTCGCATACTTTATAAATGATTTCCTATCTAAGTAGTTCTCTTATTTCTAAATAATAGATGTTTTTAATCAATGTATAAGTGAAGTACTTCTGAACAAAACGTTTTGGAAATATTCATATGTAGGATACGATTTTTTTAATTTAGAGGTAAACGTAACCGTATTTACATATCCTACGATATAAGAAAGAAAGTATTTATAATACATCTCAAGAATACAGGGATGTGCTACTTATCCCGAAGATAGTTAAAAAAATAAAAGAGGTTTCCAGTTAAGAAACCTCTTTCTTTCAACAATAATATTGTCTTTTAGATTACTAAAGTAGGTAAACTATTGCTTTATAGAGATAGATGCATACAATACCAATCTATTAAATAAATTGCGCACCCGTTGATATTGTAATTTATGTGAAAAAGATACTATTAAAATAAGATATGGGTTTATGTCATCGGTAATAAACAATCTTATACATCTTGATAATATCCACTCTATATTAAAAAACCTACCAAAAAGACAATGCTTTGTCACATATGAAAAACTATTCCATATGCAGTAAAACTCTTCCCATAAACATATAACTATAACCTAATATTTATAAGACTTTTTTAATAATGGGTTTACCAATTTCCTAATACAAAATATCTTTTTCCTTTGGAATAAGAATAAAATACCTCCGATGTTCGTGCAAGGGACACAGGTGAGATAAGAGTTTTCATTTGAGCTTGTGTTAAATTAAAAAGTTGCAACAATTTATACTTAAAGTAAATTTAATGAAAGTTGCAACATACTAAATGTCGTTTTCACTGTACGAAGTGTATTAAATCAATGACTAAATCCATTTTTATTATAATTTTCACTTCCCGTATAAATAATACTTAGTTATCACCTTCTGAATCGTATCTTTGCCTCTGTAACATCTATCATTATAGTAACTTTAGTAACATATAGAGGCTTAACGGGAAATTGTATATTCTTCCCACATAACCTCTCATAACAAAGGACTTAGTGATCTATTTTATACAAACTTCTTAGTGAAAAAATTGACAAAATCAGAAATAAAGAGCTTTTTAAACGAAAAAGCTTCCTTCTATGAACATCCTAAATTCATTGAAACTGACCCTATTCAAATTCCTCATTTGTTTTCTCTCAAACAAGATATCGAAATTGCAGGATTCCTGACTGCCACCATCTCCTGGGGGAATAGAAAAAGTATATTGACGAATGCTCATAAGCTAATGAAATTACTGGGAGATAGCCCGTATGATTTTGTTATGTCTCATACACAATCACAATTAGAAGGGTTGGATGGTTTTGTACACCGTACCTTTAACAGTATAGATCTTGCTTATTTTATTACTGCGCTAAGGCATCTTTATACCATACATGATGGATTGGAGCCTTTTTTTGCCATACATGCAGAAAAAGACACATTACAACATGCAATCCATGAATTCAAAAAAGAGTTTTTTAGCATCCCCCACCCCAGTAGAACACAAAAACACATTAGTGATCCTCATAAAAATTCTGCTGCTAAAAGAATCAATATGTTTCTCAGGTGGATGGTTAGAGACGCCAAAGCAGGAGTTGATCTCGGCATATGGAATAAAATCTCACCTGCGCAGCTATCCTGCCCTCTAGATGTACATTCTGGCAATGTTGCCAGAAAATTAGGGCTTCTAAAAAGAAAGCAAAATGATGGGAAAGCGCTTGCTGAATTAGATCAAACACTACGGAAATTCGATAAAAATGATCCTGTGAAATATGATTTTGCGCTATTTGGTCTGGGAATATTCGAAAAGTTTTAACCTACTATATAGTAATAATATAAACCAAAAACAGTTCTTAATAAATTAGATTCATTCTAAAAAACAACACTAATTTTACATAAGAAACAGTAACTTTACCATACCTTAATACTTATAAAATATCTACATAAGAACTAAGTAAGTACTCTTAAGTTATTTTGTGATTATAAAACACAATGCATAATCATGAAAAATTACTTACAAGTAACTACACTAGCTTTTCTATCACTATGCGCATCATGTAACAAAGATGATGATCAGGCAAATAACTCTTCCAGAGGAGAAGCTATAGAATTAAAAAGTCACTCAAAATCTCCTTCGTTTTTAAAAAAAATGTCAGGATTTGAAGATGTCGAAGTATATACTCTTTTATCATCAGAAGATACCTATATTCCTAATTTCACCTATGGATCTATGGCCGATGGTGCGGGCTTATTATATAATGAAGATGAGACATATACTTTAATAAATAATATAGAGGCTGATTATGCCATTGCCAGAATCACACTGGATAAAACCTTTAAACCAATCAAAGGAGAACATATCCTTAATGCAATTGCTACTGCTGAGACAGCTCAATGTTCCGGATCTATGATCTCTTTGGAGGAACACGGTTTTGGTCCGCTATATTTATCAGGAGGTGAATGGGGAGGTTCTTCCAAAGGGGTATTTGCTACCAATCCATTTAAAGCTGCTACTGCTGCCAGCTCCCCAAAAATGTTAACTGCTATGGGACAGTGGTCCACTGAAAATGCCGTAGCAATCGGGCAAGATGCATATCCGGGAAAAACAGTTGTATTCATAGGAGATGATCACTCTGATAATGAAGTCCCTTCCGGACAATTAGGTATGTACGTAGGAGATAAAGGAGAACTGGAAAATGGAAAACTATACGGTCTAAAAGTAATCGCTCCTGGAATCACCTATGAAATGGATATGAAAGAAGGAACCTCTTACGATATCGAGTTTGTAGAACTAAAAGAAAAAGAAGTAAGTCTTCTAGATGCAGAAGCCAAAGAAAAAGGAGTTATGGGATTCTCTAGATTAGAAGATATCGACTGGAGAAGAGGATCTGCAGCTAATAACAGAGAAGTTTATTTTTGTGTAACTGGAAGAGATAAACCTGGATTGGTAGGAAAAGGAAGTAGATCTGGTCGCGTATACAAAGTAGTTCTTAACGAAAATGACCCTACCAAAGCAGGGAAAATAACCTGCATTCTCGACGGGGATAAAACAGATGGAAAAGCTGGAGAGTTTCACAGTCCTGATAATATTCTTGTTACAGAAAATTACCTTTATATACAGGAAGATCCTAATGGAATTCAGGATTTCAAACCTGCTGCAAATCATTATGCCAGATTATATCAATACGGGATCAACACTGGTCAATTAAAACCTGTATTCGAATGTGATCAAGTAGCTGCTGCTGCTGCTGGATATGGAAATACTGAAAAAGCATGGGAAATAACAGGAATGATTGATATTTCTGATATTATCGATGTAAAAGAAACATTCTTGCTTATTACCCAGAATCACGGATGGGAAAAAGCAGATGGAACTCCATTTACAGATCCTACAGCCAATCCGAATATCGCTGAGAGTAGAAAAGAAGGTAGTACCCTATATATAATCAAAGGTTTAGATCGTTAACATTATAATTTTACAATTTGAATTACAGAATATTTAAAGGGGCTTATCTATGTATAAGCCTCTTTCTCATGTTCCTTACTGCCTGTAAGCAATCTCCTGAGAAAACAGAAGCCATCCCTCCTGAGGTTTTATCCAAAAACAAATTTACAAGAGATATTACCCTGGCTATTCAATACCTGGATAGTATTATTATTGATAGTACAAATGCGAAAAAACACTTTCTAACATCCAGAAAGTATTTTAAATACATGGAACCTCTTCTAGCATCACTGGATGAAGAAAATTATAATTTTCTCAATCAGCCAAATATTTTAAAAATTGAAGAAGAAGACTATACAGACATCAAAATTAAATCTCCGGGTGGTTATCAAGTGATCGAAGAAACATTATTCGCTGACACACTGATTCCTGATGCTATTACCCGGCATACAACTCTTGCTAAAAACAGACTAAAACTGGTAAAAAAGAATATTTCTTTCAAACATATAAAACCATATCATTTTTTATGGATGTTTCGAAAAGGAATTCACCGGGTAGCACTTACAGGAATTACCGGTTTTGACTCTCCTGTGTTAGAAAATTCGCTCTTCGACGCTCAATCCGTCTATACTAGTCTTAAGGAATACTTATCATTTTATAAAACTGAATTCCAGGAGATTCAATTATACCAAGCATGGAATCGAGAAATTGATCAAACTATTCTTAGCTTACAGGGTGACTTTAACGATTTTGACAGGTATCATTTTATCAAAAATCATACACACCCGCAAATGGAACTTTGGAAGAACACTGTTACAGATTGGCATGTTACTTTTCCTTTTGAACTTGCTATTAAAAATGAGGCGACTTCTCTTTTTTCTAATTCGACATTCAATACGAACTATTTCTCTGACAGAAATTCAGGAGCAATCACTAAAGAAAAAATAGCTTTAGGAAAAAAATTGTTTAATGATACTAATCTAAGTGCCAATCAGAAAATCAGTTGTGCTACTTGTCATCTAAAAGAAAAGGGGTTTACAGATGGTCTGAAAACACCAAAAGGATTAACCAGAAATAGCCCTACCCTGCTATATGCTTCCCTACAAAAAGCTTTTTTTTATGACAAAAGAGCCGGAAGCTTAGAAGGACAAATTGTTTCGGTAGTAAACAATAAAAATGAATTTCATACAAACCTTCTGGCATTAGAAACTGTAATTAAAACTGATAGTTCTTATAGAAAGCAATTTGCTGATGCATATTCAGGACAAGACATCTCAGAAAAGCAAATCAGAAATGCCATTGCAAACTATATACGAAGCCTGACTCCTTTTAATTCTAAATTCGATAATAACATCAATGGTTTGGAAAATACACTAACCGCAAGTGAGATTAATGGTTTTAACCTGTTTAACGGAAAAGCTAAATGTGCTACTTGTCATTTCCCACCTTTATTTAATGGTACCGTCCCTCCTAATTATAAAGAATCCGAAATAGAACTATTAGGTGTTCCCTCTACAAATGATACTATAAATGCTATGATCAGTGACGATCTGGGCAGATATTACGTATATAAAACTCCCGAACGAAAACACTTTTTCAAAACCTCTACAGTAAGAAATGTCAGTAAAACGGCTCCCTATATGCATAATGGAGTATATACAACTCTGGAAGAAGTAATTGATTTTTATAATCGTGGCGGGGGAAGTGGTATTGGAATCCATCAGGAGTACCAAACCCTCCCTTCTGATCCTTTACATCTCAATCAACAGGAAATTAATGATCTCATTGCATTTATGAATGCATTGGAGGATTACTAAAAACAAGGCACATCTAAAAGAGAGATGTGCCCTATTTTTTACGGAAAATCCCCTAAAAAAAAGGAATATATATTGTCATTTTATCCTTTTATCATGTTTTTACAGTAATTGAATAAATAAGCACTAGGTAATTAACTAATTTTTAACTAATTTTAGTTTGAATTGTATATAAGTAATGCAATTACTCTTAAGAAGCCCATGATCATACCTGAAACACCTACTAATGAAAGCTTTAGAATCAAAGCATTAAAATCTCTTCATATTCTGGACACAGAATCTGAAAAAGAGTTTAATGAAATTACAACATTGGCTGCTCACCTCTGTGAGGTGGAAGTAGCTTTGATTTCTTTAGTAGATAGTAATCGGGAATGGTATAAATCTAAATATGGAATTTCTGTATGCGAAATCCCGAGAAAATATTCTTTCTGTGCTCATGCAATTCTGACTCCAGAAAAACCCTTGATTATATCGGATACCAGAAAAGACCCAAGGTTCCATAAAAACCCATTTACTGAAGGTGATCAACCCTTCATCTTCTATGCAGGAATTCCGTTAATTGATCACAATGGATTTGCCCTTGGTACTTTATCAGTTATTGATAGTGCCCCCAAAACCTTATCTGATACACAAATCAGCTCCTTAAAAGCGCTAGCTAATCAGGTGATTATTCTTTTTGAACTTAATAAAAAAAATAAGGATTTGGAAAAAATGCAAGGCAAATTAAAGCATCGAAATGAAACCCTGAAAGAATTTGCTCAGGTTATATCACATGATCTCAAAATGCCTTTGGCCAATATTATAACTACCTCTGATGTTTTAAAACTCAAATTGACTAAATATCTGGATAAAGAAACACTAAAGTATTTTGACTATATCAGACATTCTTCTTTCTCCATGAGTACATATATAAATGATGTACTGGATCACTATGAAAGTGATTCTCTGATCCAAAAAGAACCGGAACAATTTCTTTTTGAAGATTTACTCCGTGAGATTCTGAATTTATTAAACATTTCTAGTAACTGTACTATTCAATTTCCTAAAAACACTCAAACATTAAACTGTAATCGATTGGCTTTAAAACAGATTTTGATCAATCTTATTGGTAACAGCTTAAAATATAACGACAAAGAAAAAATACATATCAACATTGACACTTCAGAGGATACAAGCTATTACCGTTTTAAAATCACTGATAATGGTATGGGAATTCCTGAGGAGAAATTAAAAACCATCTTTGATTTATTTGCAACTGCCAATACAGTGGATCGTAGTGGAAATAAAGGAAATGGGATTGGTTTATCTACTGTAAAAAAAATAATAAATAATTTAGGAGGTTCTATCAATGTCGCTTCTACTATGGGGGTTCAAACAACTTTTGAGTTCCTGATCAAAAAATAAAAAGCACGAATTTACTTTATCCTTTCTAATAGCCCTTTAATCTTTTGCTTATCAGATATTATTTCTTTCCCATCATCAATCATAGCGGTGGTATTCATAGATATTCCTGTACCAATACCAGAAGCTATAATCTTCGTTGCCGAGGAGTGTACCTCTTCAAAACCCTGCTCTTTAAAAACGGATACATTCGATGCTGTAATCCCTCCTCCAGGCATGATAATCAATTGATTCGAAGCAATCTTTTTTAAACGATTCAGTAAGTCTATTCCTGCCACGGCACTTTTTTCTTGCCCAGAGGTCAATACTCTATCAACCTTCAGAGACAATAATTTTTGAAGTTCTATTTCCGGAGACAATACCCAATCAAATGCCCTGTGAAATGTAAAAGACATGCCTTCTGATGCAGTCATCAATTCTGCTGTTTTTTCTACATCAATCGACTGATTACGATCTAATACCCCGGATACAATACCTGCACACCCAATTTCTTTACAAAACTTAATATCTGCTTTCATTACAGATAACTCTTCTTCAGAATAAGTAAAATGACCTCCTCTGGGACGAATCAATACATGAACCGGAATATTCAATGTTTCCATTACCTGCTTTAGCATGCCATAGGACGGAGTGATTCCTCCTATTCCCAGTGCAGAACATAACTCTATTCTATGAGCTCCTGCTTCCTGTGCACATACTGCTGATTCGAAAGAATTCGCACAAACTTCTAATAACATTACTATATTTTTTCTTAGACAATACTATAATTTTATAACGAGCGAATGCAAGCTTCCATGCACTTTTCGCCGTCAATAGCAGCAGAAATAATCCCTCCGGCATATCCCGCTCCTTCTCCACATGGATACAATCCTTTTACGACTATGTGTTCTAAGGTTTGTCTATCTCTGGGAATCCGGACAGGAGAAGATGTTCTGGACTCAGGAGCATGCACAACAGCCTCATTGGTTAAATACCCTTTCATGCTTTTATCAAAATCGACAAAGCCTTTTTTCAAAACATCATGAATAAAAGGTGGAAAAACAGCTCCCATATCTACTGAGCTTAGTCCTGGTTTATAAGATGTCTGTGGCAAATGAGTAGAAACTTTTCCTGCTACCAAATCCATTAAACGTTGTCCCGGAACTCGTTGGGTTTTTCCTGCCAGCTCCCAGGAACGTTGCTCTATTTCTTTTTGAAAATAAACTCCCGCCAGTGGGCCAAAACGTTCATACGCTGCAAAATCCTCTAATCTCAATTCTACCACAATCCCACTGTTAGAAGTTGGATGATTACGCTTTGAGGGAGACCAGCCGTTAGTAACTACCTCTCCAGGACTAGTAGCACAAGGAGCAATAACCCCTCCTGGGCACATACAAAATGAGTACATCCCTCTTCCATTGACTTGTTTTACTACACTATAAGGAGATGGTGGTAAATATCGACTTCGTACATCACACTTATATTGAATCTGATCTATTAGTTCCTGGGTGTGTTCTACTCGAACACCAAGTGCAAAAGGTTTCGCCTCAATAGCAATTTTTTTTCGATATAGCAGCTCAAAAATATCTCTGGCAGAATGCCCAGTCGCTAGAATTACCTTGTTGGTATCTATTACCGTTCCTCCCTGAGTAATAACCGCTGATATCTCCCCATTTTTCAGTTCAAAATCTGTAACCCGGGTTTCGAATCGAACTTCTCCACCATGAGCCACTATCTTTTCCCTAATTTCGGCTATAATAGCCGGCAACTTATTTGTTCCTATATGTGGATGCGCTTCTACTAAAATTTGCTCCGTAGCGCCAAATCCAACCAGTAATTTCAAGATTCGTTGTACATCTCCCCTTTTTTTAGATCTGGTATATAGCTTTCCATCACTATAGGTACCTGCTCCTCCTTCTCCGAAACAGTAATTAGAGTCTTCATTAACAATATGATCATTGTTGATAGCTTTTAGATCTCTTCTTCTGGCTCGTACATCTTTCCCTCTCTCTAATACAATAGGTTTATATCCCCACTCTACACAACGTAATGCTGCAAATAATCCTGCTGGTCCAGCACCTATTATAACAATTTCTCTGGCAGTATCAACAGTCGGGTATTCTGGTAATTCAATGGGCGTTTTTACAAAATCTTCATTTACAAAAACCTTTACTTTTAGATTAATCTTTACAATTCTTTGCCTGGCATCAATAGATCTTTTTAGTATTTCTATATACCGTATTTCTTTCAGAGAGAGATTGTTCTTTACTGAAATTTCTTTCTTTAATAATTCTTCTTTTGCCGCTACCTCCGGAAGTACCTGGATTGTAAATTCGTATTGCACCTGCTCGTATGTGTTTATCCTTATATTTAGCGAAGATACAACAATAGATATTTCAAAATTCTATATTCAAGTCTTTACACGCCTAAACAATTTTGTATTCGTTAAAATTTTGTTAGAACTCTTTCTACCTGTTCTATTGTTTTTATTTTTACTTGTTAGACATTGATTTTTATTTGTGCTAACAATAGTACAATTATACTGTCTATAAACCATTTACTGGTTTATACTTTTATTTTTGTTACGGAAAACCATATATTCAATACAATCTCCTAAGATGCCCCCAATATCTAATGTAGTTTTTAAGAATGTATTAATCATCCATGCCCATGAAAACAGTACAAGAACTGTCAGAAACAGAAATTAAAGAACTTGCCGAACAACTTAGCTGCCCTAATGGCAAAAAAGGGATTGATATCGCCAATCTTATGAATGAGACGAATATCAGTATGACCCTTCAGACCGCTAATGCTTTAAAAATAGCAGACTATGACATCATTTTAGAAATTGGTCACGGAAACTGTGAGCATCTATCCAGATTGTTTGATATCAAACAGACAATCAAATATAATGGTCTTGAAATTTCTGAGTTAATGAGGGAAGAAGCCATCCACATTAATCAATTTTTTATAAAAGAGAATGGGGCTACTTTCACACTTTACAATGGAGAACAGATTCCATTTCAGGATCATTATTTTGATAAAATAATGACCGTCAACACAATTTACTTTTGGAGAAACCCTACTACTTTCCTTAATGAACTATATCGGGTATTAAAAGGGAATGGTCGAGTAAATATCACTTATGCTCATAAAGATTTTATGGAAAAATTACCTTTTACAAAATACGGTTTCACCTTATATGATGATGAAAAAATAGTAGAACTAATTAGAAAATCTCCTTTTAAAATAGAAAAAAAAACTACGTTTACAGAAACAATTACCAGCAAAACAGGAACAGCTGTTGAACGCTTCTTTTCTGTTGTTTCTCTGATTAAATAACCAGTATTTTAGTTTGATCCTACATGAATGTTTCCATCAGAATAAAAAATGCGACACTTGATGATATGCAATGGGTAAATAACACCTATTCCAGCATTGGGTTTACACATTCTGATTTTTCAAATGAATTTATTGTTATCGCAGAAACTGATCAACAAAAATGTGGAGTCGGACGCCTGGTATTCATTAATAACATACATAAAGAACTAGGAGGAATTTTTGTTGCTAAAAAATATAGAGGACTAGGAATTGCAAAAAAAATTGTCTTGCGGCTTCTCCAGGAAAAAAGCAAAGGACAAAAAATATGGTGCCTTCCTTTTAAACATCTATTTCCCTTTTATAAACAATGTAATTTTATACTATACGATCATAAAACACAACGCGATGTCCCCCAGAGTATTCTAGATAAGCATCAATGGTGTAATAAGACATATGATCAAAAAGTACTAATTCTTGTTCAAGAATAACGTAAGACAAACAGTTTCTCGAAATTCCTGAAGCTGTTTGTCATATATTTTGTCTCTATATTTAACAGGACTTTTAGTTTTAAGAATGACGTAAATTCGTTTTTTAGTTGATATTTGTCAGCTACAATCCTGTATTGTCTTTTTATAGAACGTTCATATATTCAGGTCTCTTGTGAATGATCTATAGATAGTCAATCTGTTTTTTTATTAAAATGTAGAAGATCGATCTGATGCACTTGTAACTTAGACCCTATGAGAATTCAATTTTTACTTATCATTTCCTTTCTTTTTTGTAGTTGTTTTAATGAAAAATCGGATAAAGCCCTCTTAGAACAAGATAAATTAGCCTTGGAATCGCAATTAGACTCCGATAAAGTACTCCTCTATAAGTTTGGAAAAATATGTATTCGATCCGCTGGTGCCGAAAATCATAAAAATCAGGAATATCAAAAATTCAAAAAAACATTAGACAAAGTATCGAATACTTTTCTCTCAGAACAGGCTAAATCTCCTGAAGAATGGTCTCTAATGGATTATATAAACCTGTATAAAGATTATAATTCTATTAAAAAATTTATAAAAAAAACAGATGAAGATTCTTTTCCTACCCTCTTAGAAGTATTCCATAAAATTAGTGGAGACTCCATCTTGGTACAACATCCGATTGCCGAAAAAAATGATAAAGAATTTATTCAAAACATGGAACATGCTTTATTAAGCATTATTGTCATTGCCAGCCGTGATCTGGGAAAAGAAATTTCATTATATGAAAGTGCAAAAACGCATCCAGAACGTCTCCCTGATGGAGAAATCAAAGCACTATTACAATTCTTCAGAGGATTTCTCTTCTTTGAGAAAAAATTATTTTATTTATCAGAAGATGAAATTTCTAAAAATATCGAATGGCTGGAAAAACACCCTACAATAGACCTGGCTTTTACCAGAACAATTTTTCAGTGGGGAAAGCTGGATAATAAAAAAACGCACATTGCATTTCATGCGATTAATCATTTGTTCAGAGGTTTCGATCGATTAATGATGGATCGCGAAATTGATGAAAAAAGAGCCCTTAAGGATTTTGAAAGTTTTATTTCAGATGCAAAAGAAATAGGATTAGACAATGAAATTGTCTGGGCAATAGAAACGTTTTTGTACCTAAAAAATGAAGAACCCGAAAAAGCAATTATTGCCATAAAAAAACTAAAAACCAGTCCCCTGCTATCAAATACCGAAAGAGCATCTATGAATGAATCAATAACATACCTGCAAAACAGAGAGACCGGAAAAGTACTAAATGGGGTATACGACAAATATTTCCTCAGTAAGGTTGCCACAAAATATATGATTTCGATACTTATCAAAGTGGATTGGAAAAAGCTGATGAAAGCACATGAAATCCCTTATACTGACGAGGTTTTTGACACGATCGATTCCTTTAATCATTTTATTGAAAATATCGACAAATACTCAAATATGGAAACTATCGAAAATGCGGGAAAAACACTGAAAGATGAAGGGAGTAAATTATGGGATAAGGCAAAGGAATTATTACCCGAAAAAGAAGAATAACCTCTTAAAATAAGTATCTATCTAAAATCTTCTTTTATAAAGAATCTTAATTCCGATGCATCTAAGTACTGATGATCAGAAAATAACTGTGTTTCAAATTGACCATTCGCATGAAAATTTCTCTCATACTAAATCATTAAGTTTAAATCTTATAGTATATTTACGAAATAGAAGAAAATCCTCATTTTTTTTAGAGGATATGTATAACTAAACTTATTACCTACGTACCATAGAAATGCAATTCAAACATCCTGATTTTCTATATGCACTTTTAGCACTTATCATTCCGATACTCGTTCATTTATTTCAATTAAGAAAATTCAAAAAAGTTGCTTTTTCTAATGTACAGTTCTTACAATCAGTAACACTCCAGACCCGAAAGAGTTCTAAAATAAAAAAGTGGCTAACTCTCTTGACCCGTTTGTTGCTTTTGGCATGTGTTATTATTGCTTTTGCTCAGCCATACTTTTCTGCAAAAGAAAATAGCAGTAAGCAAACTGAAACTGCAATCTATCTCGACAATTCATTTAGTATGCAGGCTAAAGGACAAAAAGGACCTCTGTTGCAACGAGCCATTCAGGAATTATTAGCAGCAATAGACGATGATGAACAAATTTCTATTATTACCAATAATGAAAGTTATAGAAAAGTCTCCAAAAAAGATATTCAGAATGATTTACTCCAATTAGATTATAGTGCTAATCAATTACCGTATAGTGCAGCCTATCTAAAAGCGAAACAATTACTCAGTACAGATTCCAAAACGAACAAACGGGTAATCATGATTTCAGATTTCCAGCAAAAAGAAGAATCCTTGTCAATCCCTACCACTACAGATACTCAAACAAACCTCGTACAACTACAACCAGTAACGCATCAAAATCTTTCTATCGATAGTCTATATGTAAATTACGATACGAATAATGAGTTGCAACTTCATGTAGAGCTTAGTAGTTCTGATAATGCAGTGGATAATGTTCCTGTGGCGGTATACAATGAAGAGCAGTTATTGGCTAAAACAACCGTTTCTATCCCCGAAAAAGCAAAAAACACCGTTACCTTTAGGTTAGAAGAAAACACAAAAATAAATGGGCGTGTTCTAATTGAAGACCCAACGATCTCCTTTGATAATTTTAGATATTTCAATATCAATACCCCTGAAAAGATTAAGGTTATAGCAATTAATGAGAGTGATGATAAGTTTTTAAAAAGTATATATACTCCTGATGAGTTTACCTTAATCAGTAGCCTTTTACAGGATGTTAACTACAATAATTTACAAGATGCCAATTTAATTATACTGAACGAAGTAAAACAAATCCCGGTATCGCTTATTGATGTACTTCAATCGTTCTATAAGCAAGGAGGAACACTTTGTTTTATTCCTGCTACTGACGGTAATATTCCTTCGTATCAGCAATTAACCAGTCAACTTGGGGTTACAGGACTAACAGCAAAAAAAACACAGGAAAAGCAAATCACAACTATTGCTTTTTCTCATCCATTATACAATGGGGTTTTTGATAATACGGTTCGTAATTTTCAATACCCAAAAGTAAACAGTCTCTATACAACAAATGCATCCAACACGATCCTCGCTTATGAAGATAAAAGCCCGTTTCTCTATACATCAGGAAATTTTTATGCCTTTACTGCTGCTATAAACACTGAAAATTCTAATTTCAAAAATTCTCCTCTAATCGTTCCTACTTTATATAACATAGGAAAACAAAGTTTACAATTATCTGATATATCATATACTATAGGGCAAAATAATTCTTATGATGTCGCTATAAAACTAGGACAAGATGGGATCCTCTCATTGGTGAATGAAGAAGAAAATATCATTCCCCAGCAACATAGTTTTTCTACGAAAGTTAGAATTACAACAAATGAAATTCCGACAAAAGCAGGAATTTATTCCCTACAAAACAAAGAAAATATCATACAGCATATCAGTTATAATTATGACACCTCAGAAAGTGATTTACAATACTATAGACTAACTACTAACGATCAGTATGAGGTTTCTGATGCAGTATCCAGCCTTTTTAATCAAATAAAAGAAGACTCCAGAGTCAACGAACTTTGGAAATGGTTTATTATTTTTGCGCTGTTATTCCTCATTATTGAAATACTATTATTAAAATATCTGAAATGAACTTTTTATTAAAGGCAGCTACCATAATCGATCCACAATCAAGTTTTCATAATAAAACTGTAGATATTCTTATCAAAGACGGAATCATTAGGTCTATCGGTTCTTTAATTGAAAAAACAGAAGACACCACAGAAATCAATTTAAAAAATCTTCATATATCACAAGGATGGTTTGATAGTAGTATTAGCTTTGGAGAGCCCGGGTATGAAGAAAGAGAAACTATTTCTCAAGGGCTGGATGTTGCAGGAAAAAGTGGTTTTACTACTATTGCTCTTAATCCGGATACGAATCCTATTATCGATAACAGTACAGCAATAGGATTTGTAAAAAACAAAGCATTGGGACACCCGGTAACCGTACACCCGATTGGAGCACTAACTATCGGATCTAAGGGAATAGATCTGGCAGAATTGTACGATATGAAAAAAGGGGGAGCAATTGCTTTTGGTGATTTTAAAAAATCAACTCCCAATCCTAATCTGATGAAACTTGCCCTGCAATATGCACAAAACTTTGACGGGTTGGTGTTATCTTATCCACAAGACAATGATATTGCAGGAAAAGGTATGGTAAATGAAGAAGAACAAGCTACGTTATTAGGATTAAAAGGAATTCCTGCCCTCGCTGAAGAATTACAAGTATCCAGAGATCTATTTCTATTACAATATACAGGAGGTAAATTACATATTCCAACAATTTCTACCGCTAAATCCGTAGCCCTGATAAGAGATGCTAAAGAAAAAGGATTACATGTAAGCTGTAGTGTAGCGATCCACAATACAGTGTTAACAGATGAGGAGCTAAAAGAATTCGATACTTCTTTTAAGCTACACCCTCCTTTAAGAACGCAAACAGATCTGGATGCCATTTTAGAAGGAATTAATGATGGAACCATTGATATGCTTACCTCTGATCATATCCCTATGGATATTGAACATAAAAAAGTAGAATTCGACAATGCTAAATATGGAAGTATTGGGCTAGAGAGTGCTTTCGGAGTACTCAATAATTATTTGGGAACCTCAAAAACAATAGACGTACTAACGCAGGGAAAGAAAATATTCGGAATTCCCAACACTCCTATCGAAGAGGGCGCTATTGCTGATATATCATTATTTAATCCAGAAGGAACTCAAACATTCTCTGAAGAAGCAATTTTATCCAGTTCTAAAAATAGTGCCTTTATAAATAAGGACACTAAAGGGCATGTATATGGGATTATTGCGAATGGAATACTTTTAGAAAAATAAATCATAAAATCAATACAACGTATGCAATCAGATTATGCCAAACAAGGAAAAACAGCAGCTATCGTTGCCTACCTGTCTGTCATCGGAACCATTATTGCTTTTTTCATGAATCATGATGATAAAAATGAATTTGCCAGTTTTCATATCAGACAAGGATTTGGGTTATGGGTTACATTTTATATTGTCGGGGCGATTGCTAATATTTTTAATAACTGGATTATCGATACGCCACTGTATATTGGAGTTATTATTCTTATCATTTACGGTTTAGTTACCGCAATAAAGGAAGAACAAAAAGAAGTCCCAATTCTGGGAAAATATTTTCAGGAGTGGTTTACTTTTATCCGATAAAATCTCAGTATTTTGATCTTGTTATTCAAAATACTTTCCAAATGTTTTTTAGTAATATTTCTTACTATACTAACGCAGCTAGGAGGAATATTATATCTGATTACGGAACTTGTTATTACTAGAAAAACTCCTTTCTATCGGCTAAAAAAAATACTCGTATTTGTTCTGGTTTACAGCTTGACTACTTTTTTTATTATTCCTAATACAGCTCCTCTATTGGGTCGAATAAAAATAAAAGACACCCCTTCTATAACTGCACATACATTGCTAACTAAAATATGTAATAGAGATTATGTCACTCCAGATACATATAAAGTATTAACTACAGTAGCAAAACAGTTATCACATAAGTATCCTTCTATCAAGTTGGTATACCTGGATGCCAATTTTCCTTTTATAGATGGATACCCCTTGTTTCCACATCTAAGTCATAATGATGGAAAAAAAATTGATCTTTCTTTTATATATAAAACAACTAATGAAAAACTAACAAATAAAAAACCCGGGATTACCGGTTATGGGGTTTTTATTCCTCCTCCTAATAACAACAATCAAACTGAGTATTGCAAAAAAAAAGGATACTGGCAATACGACATTACTCGTTTTTTTAGTTTAGGAAACTGGAATAGAAAATTAATACTGTCAGAGAAAGCTACAAAAGATTTACTTTTGTTACTTTCTAATCAGCCAATGGTTCGAAAAATTTTTATAGAACCTCATCTAAAACAACGTTTAAGAATCAGTAACACTAAAATACGATTTCATGGCTGTCAAGCAGTAAGACATGACGACCATATACATATACAATTATAAAATAAAGTACACATGCAAACTACAAAAGCATTATCCCTTCATCATATTATAAAAACCCCTACAGTACAAAAAGAAAAAACTCCGGTATTATTTATGTTTCATGGATACGGAAGTGATGAAAATGATCTTTTTTCCTTTGCTTCAGAATTACCGGATGAACTCTGTATTATCTCTGTTCGTGCTCCGTATCCGATGCAACCAAGCGGAAACGCCTGGTATGCTATCTATTTCGATGCTGATAACGGAAAATTCAGTGATGATGAACAAGCAATCGAATCCAGAGATAAAATAGCAACATTCATTGACGAAGCAATAGAAGCCTACCATTTGGATGCTTCTAATGTATCCATTCTCGGGTTTAGCCAAGGGACTATTCTAAGCTATGCCGTAGCCTTATCATATCCCGAAAAAATTAAAAATGTTATCGCATTAAGCGGTTATCTGAATGAAGCTATTCTTCATGAAAACTATTCTAAGAATGATTTTTCTAAACTCAATATCTATTGCTCTCACGGAAGTGTAGATCCTGTTATCCCAATAGACTGGGCCAGAAAGGCACCAGCATTCTTCGATACACTTGGAGTCAAAACAACATTACAAGAGTTTCCTGTAGGTCATGGGGTTCATCCTCAAAACTTTTATCAATTCAAAGAGTGGTTGCAAAATCGCATCTAATTACATACACTTTACATGCTGACTATACTGTCAGCATGTAATTCTCCCCCCTATACCTTCCTATTCCTTATTCCTTGACAGGCTATAGCAACAAAACAGTCCCATTAATACGATAAAACACTTCGTATAAGACTCTTTCTTCCTTCTTAGTTTACAAGAATATTTTGAAAAAAATATACTTGAACGAATTAGATAGTTTTAACGTCTTTTTTATTCCCCTTATCGTCATTTTATTATTTAAGTGCCTTCTATTTTTGTATAACATTATTTAGATTAAATAAAAACAGTAAAATAACAAACGTAATACCTCATTTAATAGAAAAACTAAATTATTAATAAGGTGTTTAAGAAATATTAAAAGCGAAAATACGGCTCTTAAACATACATGATACAACGAACTCAATTACCAAATAAAAGTAATGAAAGTACAGTGTACTCCATATTTATAGAAAATTTCGGCCATGTATCTTTAAAGCATTTTGATATCAAAAGGGATGCTTCGATTTTACATACATGGGTGAATGAACCATATGCTTTTTTTTGGGGAATGCAAGGTTCTTCTTTAGAAGAAGTAAAAAAGGAATACATCGAGCTGCTCAAACCTGATCACTATGATATTTTTACAGGATATCACAATGATCAACCAGCTTTCTTTTTAGAGCGTTATACTCCATCAAAAGACATCATCAGTAATTATTATGATGCAAAAAACAGCGATTGTGGAGTTCATATTATAGTTGCTCCTCCGGTACAAAATAAAATCCCAGGGTTTACACTTCATTTATTTCAAACCATTATGGATTTTGTATTTACCAACACTACTATAGACCGAATTCTTGTAGAACCGGATATACGCAATAAAAAAATGTTTACGCTTTGCGAGCGCATTGGTTTTGTAACCGATAAAACGGTAGAATTACCTCATAAAACTGCTCAACTAGCATTCTTAGATAAAAACAGATATCAACAACAGAAAACACACAAATTATCCATACATAAACAATGATAAATACAATTTAAAATCAACTAGAAATTGATATTATTCCATTTCTACAATCTCTAAAACAAAATTAAAACCTAATGCTCTTACAAACCTCCCCCTACTACAATTCAAGAAAAATATAAAACCTCTTGATTAATAAATTTCAGATTAATCAGCATACGATCCTATTTGGCGTATTGTGTCGTATGATACATCAATCATATCTATTAATCAAAAAAAATTATGAACCAAGCAATACAATCATTTTTCGGGGAATCCAGAAGTCTGTTTTTTATAGTTTCAATTAGCTTAATAGTTCTTGAATGGATCATTCTTTTATTCTCAAAAGATATAAAAAGTAATAAAGAAGGTTTTGTGAATATCCTATCTTATTTACTAGAGATAATTCCCTACACCCTTTTGGGGAAAATTGTTATTCTGGGTGGAATGATGTGGATGTACCAATATCGCCTGTTTACATTAGGAACAGAATGGTATATCTGGGGTTTAGCATATCTATTATATGATTTTATGTTCTATAGTATTCATGTACTAGGGCATAAAGTACGATTCTTCTGGTGCATTCATGGGGTACATCATACTGTAGAAGAAATGAAATTAACTGCTGCCATCAGAGGATCTTTTATTGGTTTTATTCAAGGACCACTTACAATTATTTTTATTCCACTCCTGGGTTTTGATCCCTTTATGGTTTTTATTGTAGAATCAATCGCTCGAATTTATGGACTATATGAACATATTCACGAAAAGTTCGTAGGGAAACAACCTTGGTTGGAAAAAATATTTATTACCCCCTCTGTACACAGAGTACATCATGCAAAAAATCACAAGTATTTAGACACCAATTACGGAGAAACTTTTTCTTTCTGGGATCGCATATTTGGAACTTTTCAAACACAACTTGAAGACGAAGTTCCTGAATATGGGATTGTTCATGATAAAATAAACAGTGAGAACTTATGGGATGTACAGTTTATTTTATGGAAAGACCTCTGGAAAGATATCAAAAGTGCTCCCCGGTTTATTGATAAACTAAAATATATTGTTATGTATCCAGGCTGGAATCATATTGATGGTGGAAAAAAAGCTAGTAAATATAGAAATGACGCCTGGGAATCAGACGTAAAACAAAAAGAAGCTACTCAAATACTTCTCTCTGATACTACACCTAAAACGCTAGAAAATAACACTAACTAAAACTTCAAAAAAACAACTCAAAAATGAATCCACAAAAAAAGAAGAATCGAATACTAGCCATAGACTTTGTACGAGGGTTTAGTGTGCTTGCCATTATACCGGTTCATTGCATGCTAATCTATGGAAGTTCTGAAGCCTGGGGCTCTTTTATAGGTCAAATTATTAGAGTTATGGAAAAAGGGACTCCTATATTCCTGGTCGTAATGGGAATTTCATTTGCCTTTTCTTCCAGAAATTCTTTTTCTACCGCTATCAAGAGAGGTCTTAGTATCTTGGCGCTCGCCTATTCATTAAATATCATACGATTTGTTATTCCTCTTTCTATAGGTATCATCCCGGACTCTTTCGTGCTTAGAAACAGATTAACTCTGGGAGACCCCTATAACTATGTATACTTTTTCCTCTTAGGGGATATTCTGCAATTAGCGGGACTTTCTCTCTTACTAATGGCTGTTATCAATAAAATTTCAAAAAACAAATATGTAATATTATTTTTTGTCTTACTTATCGTATCTGTCTCCAAAGAACTAAGTGGTTACAGAGTCGGACATCCCGTATTAGACTACCTCTGTGATTTATTTTGGGGAAACAAATTCAATATATATTTCCCTGTATTTCCATGGGTATCCTTCATCCTTATAGGCTTATTTTTTGGAAAATGGTATAAAGAACTCAATCAGGACGCTGTAAAAATGTACACCTGGATGTGGCGTATAGGACTTTTATTTGTCACCGCAGGAATTGGTTTATGCTCGTATAATTACGAATACCATTTTGGAGACTACTACCATCTGGGGCCAGGAGGATTTGTATTACTCATAGGGATTAATTTATTGGTGGTTTGGACAGGACATATTATTGTCAAATTTTGTAAACACAATAAGTTCTTCGAGTTACTATATTTTGCCAGTAGAAATGTCACCGTATTTTATATTATCCAGTGGATTCTTATCTATTGGGGAATTGCTCTTTTTGGGGTTTCTATTAAAAACGAATATACTATTCTGATGATAATCGTTTTAGTCACTCTTACTACTTTTTCAATTTTATACTTAAAAAAAATCGGAATGAAATATCTAAAAAATCAAAAAAAGCATCGGATGCAAAATTCTCTAAGTTAGTAAAAGAAGTACTACTACTACAACTATTACTTATATAACTACTACTTCTTTCTACTACTACATATGAAATATTCAGTACTAATAATTAAACTCATATGTTTTTCATATATCTCATTTTGCACGGGACAAGAAAAACATAACGTTCTAAACAATAAATACTTAGATAAAGACGTAAAAGCTTTCCTGGAAACTATAAATTCATATACAGGACCTCCTATTGAGACTTTTCCCGTATCCAAAGCCCGGCAAAGTTATATCAACTTACAGGCTGGTGAAACTGAACACTCGAATTGTTCTATGACCCATCATCAAATAACTATGCCTTCTGATCAAAAGGTAGATATTACAATAGTAACCCCCAAAACTACTATTAAACCTCTTCCCGTTCTCCTCTATTTTCATGGAGGAGGATGGATTCTTGGTGGATTAGAAACACACGAAAGGTTTATAAAAACAATCTCAGAAAAAGCAAATACTGCGGTTGTATTTGTTCATTATTCACTAGCTCCCGAAGCGATATACCCTACAGCATTAGAAGAGGGCTATGCCGCACTGGAATGGATAAAAGAACATGGGGATTCCTTTGGGCTAGACTCCCAAAGAATCGCAATCGGAGGCGATAGTGCCGGGGGAAATATGGCTACTGTTATATCCTTGTTGTCTAAAGAGAGAAAAGGACCAAAAATTGATTTTCAATTATTGTTCTATCCTGTCACTGATACCCGAATGAACACTGTATCCTATAAGAGGTTTGCAGAAAAGCATTATCTGACAAAATCAGCAATGGAATGGTTTTTATCCTCCTATGCTCCTGATAAAAAACTACGAAAAAAACATACCGTTGCTCCCCTGAGAACGAAAAGAAGGAAACTATCTCAATTACCTCCTGCACTAATTATCACAGCAGAATACGATGTATTAAGAGATGAAGGAGAAGCCTACGCTAATAAATTAAGAAAAGCAGGAGTTCCTGTAATTTCCACCCGATATCGTGGCACGATACATGATTTTGTAATTCTAAACCGATTAGCAAATACAGCACCTTCTAAAAAAGCAATAGAGCAAGCTACAGCTGCTTTACTATTTTTTTATAATAAGAAAAAACCCCTCTCCCAACAACCATTTTGTTCTGTACATAAAGGCAGTAATGACTAAAAAAGCATCAAAATGGTAATCAAAAAAAGATACTAATATGAAAACATTCAATTGTGTAACCATAGATTACTACAGAGACCATGAACTTCTACTCTGGAAGATTAAAAATACAGGAATGCCCAATTTTTGCTATCACGGATTAAAAGAGTTTAAAGATTGCATCCAATGGATACAATCTTATTTCTCACATCCTGACCGCCCTGTAAAATTCGTTGTATCTGCCTCAGAACACGAAGGAATCTATAACATGGGCGGAGACCTTCCTTATTTTTTAAAGCATATCAAAACAAAGGATAAAGAGGCATTAACACGATATGCACACTTATGTGTAGATGCCATTTATGCAATCTATACTGCCTTTGGCTTGCCTGCTATCTCCATAGCTTTAGTAGAGGGAAATGCTTATGGAGGCGGGTTTGAGTGTGCCCTTGCTCATGATTTTATTTTGGCAGAAGAACATGCCAAATTCTGCTTTCCTGAACAAAAATTTAATCTCTTCCCAGGAATGGGAGCCTATAGCTTTCTTCCCAGAAAAGCAAACTTTCTGGATGCACAAACCATCCTGAAAAATGGAGAATTATACAGTGCAAAAGAATTATATAAAAAGGGACTCATTCATCAAGTAGAGCAAAAAGGACAAACAATGATGGCATTGTACGATTTTATAAATAAAACTAAATCTGCCTTTAATTTTGAATATCACCATATCCAATGTCTAAAGAAAATGAACCCTGTTTCTAAAGAAGAGCTCATAGAAATTACCGATTTATGGGTAGACGCTTGTTTAAAAATCGGAGCATTTGATCTTAGAAAAATAGAAGCTTTTGGCAATGCACAATCCAGAAAAGCTGGAGTTTCTCTGAATGCAACTACCTAGTTTGGTAATTCCAATATTCTGGCAACTTAAAAAACATTTTCTTCATTTTTTAAAAGTAGAAATTCATAACCATATCGTAATCTTTTATTTATAAAAAGCAAACAAGAAAAAGCGGTTCTCATAATATCTTTATGTCATAAACTTAAAGCTTATCACACATGAACCGCTCTTATTACCCTAAGTCTAAAATAATGTTAGTAGTATGGTGTTTAACCTTGTTATATCTGCCAGGCGCTATCAACGCACAAGAACGTACAGTTACTCAAAAAGGGGTTTCCTTACTGATAGAGAAGACATCTCCCACATCCTCTTTGTACAAAAAAATATATCCAAAAGGAACCGGTAAATCTTTCTACAACTTTGGTGACATTCTTGTAGCAAGAGCCGTATTACCTGCTGCTAGTTTTTCTAATGGGCCGACCTCAGGAAATTACATTGGTACTGCTCCTATCAATGATCAAATAATTCCTTTCCCTAACAAACAACCTATTCAGGGGTTTTCTGCCGTATTAAACAATCATGACGGAACTTTTTTGGCTATGTCTGATAACGGTTTCGGAACCATTGAAAATTCTGCAGATTACCATCTGAGGATCTATACAATTCGTCCTAATTTTAAATCCATCTTTGGACTTGGAAAAGGAACCATCGAAATAATAAATCACATCGAATTAAAAGATCCTAATCGTTTAATTCCTTTCGCGATTACAAATGAGTTTTCTTCCGATAGGATATTAACTGGAGCTGATTTTGATATCGAATCAATCCAACAAACTCCTAATGGAGATCTGTGGATTGGAGATGAATTTGGTCCTTTTTTACTTCATTTTGATCGTAACGGTATTTTACTAGAAGCTCCTTATACGCTTCCCGATTATGACATTCCTGGAAAAGAGCTTCGTTCTCCCCAAAATCCATTTAGTGAAGAATCCAGTGCTATCCGTATCATGAATGCTATGAGAGCACATGCATTTCAGAATGGGGCTAAAGCTCCGGTTATGTCACCATGGTATGTAATGCTTGATGACGAAAATAAAGCGACATATGTTTCTTCGAGAAAAACACCTCCTTCGGGGTTATCCCCTGCTTCTAGCGAGCTTTTTAATGTAGAATCACTGCAAAAATCAGGACATCCCATCGTAGTATATACGGTTAATGATAGCATACATATCAATCAATTGTTAGATACTGGTATTAATGGCATTATCAGTGATCGTCCTGACTTATTACTGACTGCAATTCAAAACTTTGACAAAAATAAAGATGGAACTCCTGACTACATTGATAAGGATGGATTAATTGACATCAATAAATTTGATGCGCAGGGGCATCGAGGCGCCAGAAATCTACGTCCAGAGAACACACTCCCTTCTATGGAAGCTGCCTTGGATTTTTTAATGCCTACACTGGAAACTGATTGTGGTATAACTAAAGATGGAATCCCTGTTCTTGATCACGATCCACATATAGAAGCTGCCAAAACCAGAAAAGTAGACGGGGCTTCTTACGAATATAAAGACGAGGTACTGGTTAAGGACATGACATTAGCCAGTATACAAACTACTTTTATAGCAGATAAACTTTTATCCGGCAGACCTCATCAAACCAATGAACTCTCTCTATCTCCTGTATCCGTAGCATATGCAAACCAACAAAATTTTATACATCCATACATCATTCCTTCACTGCAGCAAGTATTCGATTTTGTAACATACTATGTAGCTTACTATAAAGACGGTGCAGGAAAAACACATCCGGAGGCTCAAAAAAGATGGAAAAATGCTGCTAAGGTTCGTTTTAATATAGAAACCAAAATAAATCCAAGAACAGATCGCGATGAAAGAGGTGATGTCTTTTCATTAAGAACAGTAGATTTTGCCTCTTTTACAAAAGCTATTGCAGAAGTTATCCAGGCGAATAAGATGGAAGAACGTGCTGATATTCAAAGTTTTGATTTTCGTACATTATTATACACACATAAACACTATCCAGCCATAAGAACAGTCTGTCTGTTAGGAGATTTCCCTAAAGTAGAAAATGCTGGTGATGGAACCAACCTACAAGATCAAAATGGTGAAAATACTCCTTGGTTAGCAGGAATGTATTGGCCTTATAGAAGTACAAAGTTAACTACTCCCTTTAAAGTGAAAAAAAGTGGCGGTTTTGAAGGAATGGCATTATCCAAAGACAAAAGAAAATTATTGCCCTTATTAGAAAAGCCATTAGAAGGAGAAGAGGAAAATCACCTTCTTATCCATGAGTTTGATATTAATTCAGCTTCGTATACGGGAAAAAAATACATTTACCCACTACACCAGAAAGCTACTGCAATTGGAGAGTTTATTATGTTCTCTAAAAAACGAGGAGTTATTATAGAACGTGATGGCACTCAGGGAGATTTAAAAGGGTTTAAAGCAATTTATGAAATACAATTAAATCCAAAGCAGGAAAAAATAAAAAAGAAAAAAACAATCAATCTTCTTAAGATCAAAGATATCAGAAGAATTTCCGAACCAGGATCAGAAGGAGACATTGGTATCGGTCGTGCCTTTGCTTTTCCTTTTGTTACTATCGAGAGTGTAATTGTTTTTAACCCATTTTTAATCGGTGTGGTCAATGACAACAACTATCCTTTTAGCGTAGGTAGACATGCAGGGACAAAACTACCAGACGATAATGAATTTATCTTAGTCTGGCTAGATACTCCATTAGGTATGTCCTGGAAAAAGAAGAATGCCTCTCGGGTAAACGATCACCTAAAAGTATTCCCCACTACTTTTGATAGAGAAGTAACATTTTCTATCCCAGAGAACACATTAACACAAGATCATACGACAATTACTATCAATATTTACGATTTATACGGAAAACAAATTAGATCATATACTCAAAAAAATGACTTATCCCTTCCTTTTTCATATAGCTGGAATGGTATAAGTGATAATGGTCTGCAGGTAGCAAGCGGAGTATACATTGCAGTAATTGAAATCAATGGAGAATTTATCAAAAGAAAAATAATCAAAAAATAACAATAATAATTGTGTTAATTGATGATCAGAAAAGACCCTGTCTTAACATTGATACACTTCAATTTCATGACAGGGTCTTATTGATATCATTTTTATGTTTTTACAAAATGCTCTATAAAACAAGTATTTTTTCATTATCATCTAAAACAATACTATGACTGAAAAGTGCAAAACTCAATCGATATTTTGGACTTATCCTATAATACCACCTCCTCTTAGCCAGTGCATAGTAATTTTATAGGGCATTTTTATGTATTAGCATTTCATAATAAAGTTTGAAAATGAGACAAATAAGATGTTTCATCTAGTTAAGCATAACAATACGATGGTTAATAAGAGAAATATAACGGAATGACATCTATTGAAGTCGTGTCCGATTGTAATAGATTTCTAATATACAATCTTAATTAAATCAGTTTCTAGGGTATAAAAAAGACTTTTCTACCTCAAAATCCACTGTTTGATCTTTATTTACTTCATAAGAAATGAACAATTCTCCCCAATATACTCCATCGGTAAAATCTGCAATAATCCATTTGTGATTCAATAAACGTACTTTATTAATTTTCATATTTCCTTCCATTCCTGCAAATGGAATTATCGGATTATCATCGTCTACTTTATTCTGTCCTATAATCTGATCAGATATTGTTGAGGCCAGCTCTGAAGCATTGTATCCATTTTCTTCAAAATAAGAAACCGCTTCTTCACTACTCTCCAAAGAAAAATATGTCAAATCCATCGTTACATCTACTAACGAATCAATGGCAGCTTCTTTTTCTTTAACCTTAGTTGTTAACCGATCAATTTTTTTATCATACGCTTCTTTTGCTTTTTTAGCATTCATAAACATAAAAAGGATGAACAATAAGGAAAATACAAACAGATACAGAAATATCTTACTTCTCATTTTTAAATAGTAATTTTTAGGTTGTCATATGCAATAAAAACATGCTCTGGCAATGTTTTTTCTACTGCTGCATGAAATCCAAGATTAGGGCTTATATGCGTTAAATACGCTTTTTCAGGAGCAACTTCTTCAATAAATTGCAAAGCTTCTTCTAAATTAAAGTGTGAATGATGCGCTTCTATTCTCAATGCATTTACCACCAACACTTTTAATCCTTTTAATTTTTTTACTTCTTCTGCGGCTACAGTCTTTACATCTGTGAGATAAGCAAACTCCCCAAATCGAAATCCAAATACCTGTAACCTGTTGTGTGATGCATTAATCGGAATCACATCCAGGTTTCCCAGCGCAAATGGTTGGTTAGTTAGTACATTTTCTATGACGCTGGGAGCTCCCGGATATTTATTTTCTGAAGAAAAAATATAATCAAATCTAATTCGTAATGCTTCCATCACACGTTTATGTGCATAGATCGGAATATCTCCTTGTCTGAAAAAGAACGGACGAATATCATCCAATCCCATGGTATGATCTGCATGTTCATGTGTAAACAATACCCCATCTATTCGTCTAACGTCATTAGACAACATCTGCTGTCTAAAATCCGGTCCACAATCTACCACATAGGTATAATCATCCCAGGATACCAATACAGAGACCCTTAATCTCTTATCTCTGGGATCTTCACTTTTACACACAGGATGATCACTCCCTATAATCGGAATCCCCTGAGATGTTCCCGTACCAAGAAATATTACTTCCATTCTTTATTGAAATCAATAGACTCGGAGCAAGCTCGCGAGGGATGCTTCCGAACAAAGATCCTGAGGTAGTCTCAGGAAATTCCTTCCAGAAGAAGGATTAAAAACAAATGTACTTATATTTTTTTTACCAAAAAGTACGCACTTCTTTATTTTATTCTTCTCTTAGAAGAATCTTTCCTCTTTTCTGCAAAAAACAGCCTCTTATACTTCTAATATATAATTACATCTTATACCGCTATGAGGATAAGCAATTACACTTTATAATAAAAGCACTAAAAAAAATGTAATTATGTATATGACTAACAGTAAAAGTTTTAAAACTAAAAATCGTTACCAGCGTTCCCCTTTTCTCTGTGTAACGAGCTAATAAATAATTAAACACTACTTATGATAAAACGAGCCAATATCCGGGTACACAATTTAGATTGCCCTCAATGTGCGGAAGGACTAAAAAAAGAATTATCGAGTATAAAAAATATTTCTTTTATAGAAATACGACATACACAAGCTACAATTGCTTTTAATTTTACAAAAGCGAACGATATTTCTACAGTAGAAAATCAACTTACATATCTGGGATACCCTCCTTTTGGTGATAAAATAAGTTCGAAAAAGCAATTTGAATGCTATTGCGACAATGCTTAAACCACCCATACAAAGTGTTGATTCCCTTCATTTACCCAACTAGTAAGCATAGGCTTATCGATGCCAATACACATTTTTATTATTTTGAATTAATAAAAAATACAGAATTTCCTTAGGCTCCTTTTTTATTTTTATACAGGTATTAGTACCTTTACATAAACAAAAAAAGCCCATTCAGCTATGCCTATCACGATTATGGGAGACAAAGAATTCGAATCTGTCCCCTCTATTAAAAGTAAAGCGCTACGAATTAACCTTAATGAAAATATCTATGGTACTTTTGCAGAAATAGGTGCGGGCCAAGAAACTGTTCGAAATTTTTTTAGAGCAGGAGGAGCATCTGGTACGATTGCAAAAGCGATGAGTGCATATGACAAGGATTTTAGTGATGCTATCTATGGAATCGAAGATGATAAAAGATACGTCACAGAAGCGCGATTGAAAAAAATGCTTGCTCATGAAGTAAACTTAATTGAAGAGCGAATATCACGAGACAAACATCCTAACAAATTATTTTTTAGTTATGCTAATACCGTAGCAACTATTGATTTTGCTAAAAAATACAAAGGACACGGGTGGGTTGGTATTCGATACCAAACTACACCTAATGAAGCATATAACGAGATTGTTTTACACATCCGTTTTCATGAGAATGATGCCCGGTTACAGCAAATAACTTTGGGAGTATTAGGAGTGAATCTTATTTATGGTGCATACTATAAATACGATAATCCGAAAAAGCTTCTTCGTTACTTGTACGATAATCTTGATAAAGATCAAATAGAAATCGATACTATTAATTTTTCTGGTCCAAGATTCTCTAAGGTAGATAATAGACTTATGAGTCTTCAGTTAGTGAAAAACGGAATGACGGAAGCTGTCATGTTTGGTCCTGACGGAAATAATATCCTTCCTGCCAGAATCCTGTACAAGAAAAACATTTTAGCCCTTAGAGGTAGTTTCAGACCTGTTACCAAGGTAAATATGGATATCTATGAGAAATCGTTAAATATGTTTCTCAAAGAAAATAAGGTAAACAAAAACAAAACTGAAGTTATTTTTGAAATTACTTTATCTAACCTTAGAGCAGAGGGAGAAATCGATGAAAAGGATTTCATGGACAGAGCACAATTGCTTTGTTCTCTGGGACAAACTGTAATGATTTCTAATTTCCAGGAATATTATCGAATGGTTGAATACTTCTCTAACTATACCAAAGAGCGTATGGCCTTAGCTATGGGAGTGAATAACCTTATCGAAATTTTTGACGAGAAATATTATCGCCATCTGAGTGGTGGAATCCTAGAAGCTTTTGGTAAACTATTTTTCAAAGATCTCAAAGTATATTTATATCCGCTAAAAGATCATAAAACCGGAAATATCACCACTAGTGATAACCTAAAAGTTCACCCTCGTATGAAAGAGCTGTACAAGTTCTTTAAATACAACGGAAAATTACAAGACATTGTAGACTACGATCAAAGTATCATGGATGTATTCTCCAGAGAGGTGCTACAATGGATACAGGAAGGGAAAGATGGATGGGAAAACAAGTTACCAGAAGGAGTTTCTCAAATAATAAAGGACAATCATCTATTTGGTTATAAAGAGAAAGAAACAGTATAATACTTTATTCTTTATTATATATAAATTAAGAGCGGTTAGTATTTTTCTAACCGCTCTTATTATTTTTATTGTGTAATTCAATGCTGTTCTCTACAGTATCTGAGCAGCGTGTTCTTTAGTTTTTACCTTGGAGATTACATCTGTTATTACGCCTGATTCGTCAATAACAAAAGTAGTTCTGTGAATTCCATCGTATTCTCGTCCCATAAATTTCTTAGGTCCCCATACACCAAAAGCTTCTATTACTTTTTTATCTTCATCTGCTAATAAAGGATAAGGCAGTTCATTCTTGGTTTTAAAATTTAATTGACGTCTGGCACTATCTGCACTTACTCCCAGAATCTCATATCCTTGTGCTAAAAATGTCTGGTAATGATCCCTTAAATTACAAGCCTCTGCAGTACATCCCGGAGTACTTGCCTTAGGGTAAAAGAAAACTACTAGTTTTTTTCCTTTATAATCTCCCAATGTTATCGTATTTCCTTCCTGATCTAATGCAGAAAATTCAGGAGCTTTATCTCCTATTTTTAATGTTGTCATAAATCTGTTATAAAATTAATAAGACCGGTTCTTATTTCTGAAATTAAAAAAAATAGTACCTGGCAATTTTTGCTATAAAAGTATAACAAATATTTAAGGTCTCTCAGATTGGAATTATAATATTTTTCAATCTGCTTATTATCTTTTCATATTATAAAAACCTTGCTTTTTTTATAAAATAACTCCATTTTTGATATCACATATTCAAAATATGAAGCCCTCTGACAGCAGATATGCGTCTTTGATTTTATATTTTAGCAAAAAAATACACCATGACGAAACAGGAAAAAGTTGATTTTACCATAAAAACACTTCAGGAGCTCTATCCGAGAATTCCTGTTCCTCTTGATCACAAAGATCCATATACATTATTAATCGCTGTACTAATGAGTGCCCAGAGTACGGATGTACGGGTTAATCAAATCACTCCTTTATTATTTGAAAGAGCAGATAATCCTTATGCAATGATTAAACTCTCGGTAGAAGAAATCAGAGATATTATCAGACCTGTAGGATTAAGCCCTATGAAATCCAAAGGGATTTATGAATTATCCCATATCCTGATTAATAAACACAATGGAGAGGTTCCTCAGACTTTTGAAGAACTAGAAGAACTTCCTGCAGTAGGACATAAAACTGCTGGAGTGGTCTTATCCCAAGCATTTGGAATCCCTGCTTTCCCTGTAGACACTCACATTCATAGGTTGATGTATCGCTGGGGTTTTAGCAACGGAAAAAATGTTACACAGACAGAAAAAGATGCCAAACGATTATTCCCTAAAGAACTATGGAATGACCTTCATCTTCAGATTATATGGTATGGAAGAGAATACTCTCCTGCACGTGGATGGGATCTGGAAAAAGATATAATTACTAAAACTATCGGAAGAAAAACCGTTATCAACGAATATCTCAAAAAAAATAAAGCCTCTATTAAATAGAGGCTTTTTGTTTCTTAGTTAAGAAGTGCTTCAAACTTTAACTTCTTATATTCTAAAATTTCTAATGCTTTCGAATAATTAAGAATAAAGTCGATTGTACTTTTTCTTGGGTTTAATTGTTTATCTCTCTGTGAGGATTCAAAGTAAAATTTTGCCATAAATAATGTTATTGTTTTGTTATAATTTAATAACGAGGCAAAAAATACTTTATTACATTCTTAACACTTTTTAACTTTTTAATTAGTTAATACGATATTATTTTTATCTATCACTTTTCTTAAATTAATCAAAGCATATCTCATTCTTCCTAATGCCGTATTGATACTTACTCCTGTTTTATCAGAAATTTCTTTAAAACTCATATCTTTATACATACGCATTACCAGTACTTCTTTCTGGTCTTCAGGCAATTCTAGGATAAGATTTCTCAAATCTTCCTCTACCTGATCTTTAATCAATCTTCGCTCTGCATTTAAATTATTATCACTAATCACAGAAAAAATACTGAACTCTCCATTATCTTCGAACTTAGGCATGCGATTTCCTTTTCTAAAATGGTCAATGACCAAATTATGAGCAATACGCATTACCCAAGGAAGAAATTTTCCTTCTTCGTTGTATTTTCCTTTTTTTAATGTTTGAATCACTTTTATAAAAGTGTCTTGAAAAATATCTTCAGAGATATCTCTATCAAAAATTTTCGAATAAATAAAGCTGTAGATTCGTTGTTTGTGACGTTCGATTAAAATAGACAAAGCACTTTCGTCACCTTTGATATAATTATTAACCAAAACAGCATCAGTCAGGGTGTACTCTTTCATACTTTTTACTTTTTACTGCACCAACAAGCTTGGGGTCGGGCCATGTTAAACTTAAAAGTAAAAATGTACTATAGGCTATCTTTTCTTAGTTAATAATATGAGTGTTTCGGTCGCTAATATAATAACTATCCTTTAAAATCAAGTATTTTTTGTTAATTTTTTTATCAAAACTTCATTTATAAAAGCATTATAATACTTTTATCGTAATGATTATCTTTGCTGTTTTACTGTATTTAATCATGGTTCAGGACATCTCAACTAAAGACCCAAAACATCATATTTTAATCAAAGGCGCTAAGCTCCACAACCTTAAAAATCTGGATGTATCAATTCCCAGAAATAAATTGGTAGTCATTACAGGCTTATCTGGTTCCGGAAAATCCAGCTTGGCTTTTGATACACTATATGCAGAAGGACAACGTAGGTATGTAGAGAGTCTTTCTTCTTATGCCAGACAGTTTCTGGGGCGATTAAATAAACCAAAGGTAGATTATATAAAAGGAATCGCTCCTGCTATTGCTATAGAACAAAAAGTAAACTCTACCAACCCAAGATCGACAGTCGGAACTACTACTGAGATCTATGATTATTTAAAACTTCTCTATGCGCGTATTGGGAAAACCTACTCCCCTGTTTCCGGAAATCAGGTAAAGAAAGAAACTGTTAGTGATGTAGTCGCCTATGTAAAATCATTCGAAGAAGGCGCTAAACTATTACTTTTATCTACTATAACCGTAGAAGAAGGCAGAACACTCGAAAAAAAGCTGCAGGTACTCCAACAACAAGGATATGCCAGAATCAAAGTAAATGATACTGTATACCGAATTGAAGAAGCTGAATACAAAGAAACTGATGAGATACATTTAGTCATTGACCGAATCATCAAAAGAGATAATGAAGATTTTTATAACCGATTAGCAGATGCTGTCGGTACCGCTTTTTTTGAAGGAAAAGGAAGCTGTTATATACAAACCCTACAAGACAATACCCTAAGAGAATTTAGCAATAAGTTCGAACTGGATGGGATTACTTTTTTAGAACCTAATGTCCATCTTTTTAGTTTTAACAATCCTTATGGAGCTTGCCCCACTTGTGAAGGATATGGAGATGTTATTGGAATTGATGAAGATCTGGTAATTCCCAACACAGCACTTAGTATCTATGAAGGCGCTGTATTCCCCTGGAAAGGAGAAAGTATGAGTTGGTACAAAGATCAATTAGTCAATAATGCATATAAGTTTGATTTCCCAATCCACAAACCATATTATCAGTTATCAGAAGAAGATAAAAGCTTGCTGTGGAAAGGAAATGAATACTTTGAAGGAATTGATAGTTTTTTTAAAGAACTAGAAGCCAAAGCATATAAAATCCAAAATCGTGTTATGCTATCCAGGTATCGAGGTAAAACCAGATGTAACACCTGTAAAGGGACCCGTTTACGTCCAGAAGCTAACAATGTAAAAGTAGGAAATAAAACTATAACGGAGCTGGTAGAAAAACCACTTCATGAAGTCAGTGATTTTTTTAAAAATCTAGAACTAAGTACACATGAAATATCTATTGCCAAACGCCTACTAAAAGAAATTAATAGCCGTTTGGGCTTTTTGGAAAATGTAGGGCTTGGATATCTTACACTCAACAGAAAATCCAATACACTATCAGGAGGAGAATCTCAACGTATAAATCTGGCAACATCACTGGGAAGTAGCCTGGTAGGTTCTATGTATATTCTGGATGAACCCAGTATTGGGCTACACCCTAAGGATACGGAAAAATTAATTAATGTATTGCTATCTTTACGTGATCTCGGTAATACTGTGATTGTTGTTGAACATGATGAAGATATTATGAAAGCCGCAGATGAAATTATCGACATAGGACCGGAAGCCGGGAGTTTTGGAGGAGAAGTTGTCGCTACAGGTACCTATGATCAAATTATTAAAAAAGACTCATTAACCGCAAAATATCTCAGTAATAAGTTATCAATTGAGGTTCCTGAAAAAAGACGTACTTCTAAATATCACATCGATATCGTAGGAGCCAGAGAAAACAACCTGAATAATATAGATGTAACTATTCCTTTAGGAGTTTTTACTGCTATTACAGGAGTATCCGGAAGTGGAAAAAGTACTTTAATAAAAAAGATTGTCTACCCTGCACTCCTCAAAGAACTGGGAGGTTATGGAGAAAAAGCTGGACAATTCACAGAAGTAAAAGGAAACTACAGCAATATAAAACATGTAGAGTTTGTCGATCAAAATCCAATAGGACGATCGTCCCGTTCTAATCCTGTTACATATATTAAAGCTTATGATGATATTAGAGCTCTTTTTGCCAATCGGAAACTATCTGCAATAAGAAATTATAAAAGCAAACATTTTTCTTTTAATGTAGATGGAGGAAGATGTGAAACCTGTAAAGGAGAAGGAGAAGTTACCATAGAGATGCAGTTCATGGCTGATGTACATTTAGTCTGTGAAACTTGTAATGGAAAACGCTTCAAAAAAGAAATTCTGGAAGTTACTTTCCAAGATAAGAATATCGATGATATCCTCAACATGACCATTGATGATGCTATTGATTTTTTCTACACTCATAAACAAACTAAAATCACCAGAAAACTTCAACCGTTACAGGATGTCGGGTTAGGGTATGTCAAATTAGGGCAAAGTTCCTCTACACTATCCGGAGGAGAAGCACAACGAATCAAACTGGCCTCTTTTCTAGTAAAGGGAAATACCAAAGACAAAGCCTTATTTATTTTTGATGAACCTACTACTGGATTACACTTTCATGACATCAAAAAATTGTTAAAATCTTTTAATGAATTATTAGATAAAGGACATTCTGTTTTGGTTATAGAACATAATATTGATCTGATCAAATGTGCAGACTATATTATTGACTTAGGTCCTGAAGGAGGGATACTTGGAGGTACAATTATAGGGCAGGGAACTCCGGAAGAATTAATAAATATTAAGGCTTCTCATACAGGAAAATACCTCCGTGATAAATTATAAAGCTTTGTTAATAGATGTAAACCAATCACTGTGCTTACGACTACAAGGATATAACAATAAATATAACCTATATGTCACTCACAAAAGATTTAAAAGCATATGCAGATCTTTCTGCTACTAAAATTCCACAAGCTTCTCAAAAAGTAATGGGCGCTGCAATTGAACAATTACGCACCGAGAAAATCCTTGCTCAGGCATTAAAGAAGGGAAATAAAATTCCTGAAATTACGCTTCCTAATGCTAATGGAAAACAGGTATCTGTACAAGATATTTTAAAAGAAAAGAAAGTGGTACTTTCATTTTATAGAGGAGGATGGTGCCCTTATTGTAATTTAGAACTTAAGGCCCTCCAAAATGTATTACCAGAAATAGAAAAAAACGGAGCTACCCTGGTCGCCATCTCTCCAGAAACTCCTGATCATTCTCTGAGTACAACCGAAAAAAATGAACTCAGTTTTCAAGTGCTTTCTGATAAGGATAATGTAGTTGCTAAAAATTTTAATCTGACTTTTGCACTACCTGATGAACTGGTAGAAATCTATAAAAGTTTTAACATTGATGTAGAAACAAGTAATGGCAATTCAGACCACGAATTACCCATCTCTGCTACCTATATAATTGAACAAGATGGAACCATTAGCTATGATTACCTAGAAGAGGATTACAAAAAAAGAGCAGATCCTCAAGACATTATAAACCAGCTATAAAGCCTATAATACCTATTAAAAGTATCATTTTTTTTATCCAAATAACTGCTTTTGGCACATCCTTTGGTTATTTCTATCTCAAAAACAGTGAATACCGAAATGCTAGCCAGTAGGTGTACACAGTAAACGTTTTAGATATGAAAAAAATGGTACTTTTATTTGCAGCTATGCTACTGGTGGTAGCAACTGCTCAGGCAAACCATCCAAGATACACACAACATCACACAAAAGGAAAAAATTCCTTTTATCACGGGGAAGCTGTTATTTTTGAAGAAGCTGGAGTTAAGTTTTTTGTATTTCCAGGGGGGCAATTAGATTATAGAATTCCCAGGTATCACCATCGTGATCACTGGACAAATGCAAAACGCTACAAAACTCCCCATAGAGATCGGCGCTATCGCCATCCCAGGTTAGACATACGATATGATCAATTTGGCAGGATACGAAGAATTGGACGTGTGTCTATTAATTATGATCGATATGATCGAGTTCGAAGAATTGGTACTGTCGGGGTACGCTATAGAAGAAATTTAGTATCTCAGATTGGTGGATTATATATCTATTATGATCGTTTTCATAATATTAGGTATACAGAAGGTGATATCTTTTTTGACTATTGTCAATATTGTCGCTATTCCGAAGAAGATAATTGGTACTACCTGGATGGCAAACGATACAAGCCTTATAGAAAAGGTGATGTTCATCATCATAAAAGAACATTTAGGAAAAGAAAATATGACGACGATGATGACGATGATGACGATGATGACGATGATGACGATGATGACGATGATGATTAAAATAAATATCCTCTTTTGAATAGTTCTCAAAAGGGGATTAATCATATTTATTTTTTAACGAGGAATCGATAAAATTGATTCTGTTAATAAAAAAGCTGTTTTTTTTCGATTTTATAATTAGCTCCTGTGCAAGTTTTTGCATATATTAATCTAGTATTTTTTAAGAAATGATATCTTTTGTCAAAAACAACCAAACTATTACTCCCGAAAGCAAAAATGTATGTATTCTTTTTGGAGGAACTATTAGTATAGAAAGAAATGGGAAACAACAGATTATTCCTTCCAAAACATATTTCTTTTTTGACACTTCTTTTGATATCATTACAGCTTCCCCTTTTATAGACGGTTTCATCATTAAACTGACTCCTGATTTCCTATCGTCTTTTCCAGAGATAAAAACAGGGCTGGAACAGTTGCATTCTAATTTTGAATTTCACACTATAAAAGATATCCCACAGAAAAAAAAACAAATTCAATCACTTCTTCACAACAAAAACAACAAACCTATAACTAACAGCTACTTACACATTTTATGGAATGAGTTGTTAAACGATTACATTAATAGTTTACAAGAATTATCAATTGTTGAACAATTTTCTGAGCTCATAGATCAGCATATAGATCAAAACTATTGCGCTGGAACCTATGCCGAAATGTTGGGAATACCTTTAAAACAACTTATCAGAGAGGTCAAAAAGGATGAAAACAAAACTCCCTGTAATTTCATTACCGGAAAAGTGATTGAAAAAGCCAAAGAAAAATTACTAACCACAGACGATACCAGTCAGATGATTGCCTACCAATTAGGGTTCGAAGATCCATATTATTTTATTAAATATTTCAAAAAAAACACACTCTTTACTCCTACTCAGTTCAGAGCTCAATTTCAATAGAAATACGGGGAATTTTTTCCATCTTTTTGTTTTTTTTTCTATTTCCTTCCTCCTCCTATAGTTCCATCTTTGTTCTATAAATAACTCATTATTGTTTGAGTTCATTACAACAACTATAACAATATAATACATATAAAGATGAAATTATCAAAAACACTTGCTGCCAGAAAAGCAAAAAACAAAGAAAACATCCCGGCAGCTACCTGGGATATTATGGAACGAAGTACTGAGGAGCTCAAAAAGCAATCTTTGAGTAGTAAAGCCATTCAGAAAGGAAACAAACTTCCTGATTTTAAGCTCCCAAACAGCACTAACAAATTAATGTCTATTGCTGATTTTACACATGATTTTTTAGTCATTTCTTTTTATAGAGGAGGATGGTGTCCTTTTTGTAATATGGAATTACGAGCACTTCAGGAAGTACTACCTAAACTTAAAAAACTAAATACTGAGTTAGTAGCAATTTCCCCGGAAACACCTGATCATTCACTAACAACAACAGAAAAAAATGCACTGACATTTTCTGTTCTTAGTGATCTTAATAATGAATATGCTACATCACTGGGACTTACTTTTGCCCTTCCTAAAGATTTGATAAATGTCTATCACTCCTTTAACCTTCATGTGGATATTCATAATGGGAATACAGACTATGAATTGCCTATGCCTGCTACCTATATCATCAATAAAAACAGAGAAATTCTGTACAGTTTTATTCCAGAAGATTACACCCACCGATTAGATGTAGAAACAATTTTGGAAGTGCTCAGCTCACACCAAAACGAATCTTCAACTCACCATAATCATCACTAAACAAATAATTTATACTATATATGAAACTTCATATTATTTCTCTGGTTCTACTAGCGATAACGGCTTGTACTACCAATAAAGAAAAAGAAACGAATCCTATATCCAAGGAAAAACCCATAGGTACGCTAGAAGTTGTAGCAGAAATGGATATCAACCCAGGAAATGTCGCTGTATCTAAAGAAGGAAGAATTTTTTCCAGTATTCATCCATTACGAGCTACCAATCTACAACTTGTAGAGATAACAGATAGCACTAGCTATAAAGCATTCCCTACTAAAGTAGTGCAATCGACCATAGACACCAAATCAGATACCAAATTAGACACTCCGTTAGGAATCATTTTTGACACCGAAAATCGTTTATGGGTAATCGATGCTGGATTAAACATTGGTAAAACAAGAGTATTTGCTTTTGATATTGATCGTAAAAAAGAAATCATGCGTTTTGACATTCCAGTGGAACTTGCCCCTAAAACCAGTTTCGTTCAGGATCTGGCTGTGGATGAAAAAAATGGGTTTGTATATCTGGCTGATTTTGGTAACCCAGGAATCATCGTAGTAGATATTCATAAAAGAACGTATAGAAAAATAAGCCATCCCGCGAGCATGAAATCAGAGGACATCGATATGATTATCGACGGAAACGTTCAACACTTTTTGGGTAACCCTGCCAGAATAGGTCTAAACCCTATAACACTTTCGGCTGATAGAGAAACCTTATTTTACGGAGCTATGAATGGTACTAAATGGTATCAGGTTCCTACCAAGATAATACGAGATCAAAGTGAAGATGCTGAAATTTTCTCACATATCACCATAACTGGAGCAAAACCGATATCAGATGGCGCTGCAACTGATCGTCAAAACAATCACTATTTTACCAATATTCAAAACAATAGTATTGATGTCTTAACAGCTAATAAAAAATTAAAGACACTAAAAAAAGATCCTTTATTAGATTGGTCTGACAATCTACGAATTCATAAAGACTGGCTTTATATCGCCGTAAATCAATTGCATAAATCTTCTGCTTTTACAGGAGGGAAAGACCTGGCAAAAACTCCATTCAGAATATTAAAACTAAAATTTAAATAAAATGCTAAAATAATCTCAGAGTAATACCAAGTACACAACAAGCAAATATATGAACTAAGAATAGCTGGAGTGTATCAGATAACCCCTTATTTATCAGATACATTTACATTTTAACGTTTATAGAAATTCCCAATTAACAACTGTTTAACGTTCAGAAAGGATATTAATAATACTTTTGCGCACGCATTGATACCAGATAATCTTAGTACGATACTAAGAGGTATATTTTAGTTGCTATACCATCATAATATGGAACTCCCCGTAGCATCTCATGCAAAAGCATATTATCTTCTTGTTAGCTCATAAGATATTTGCTTGTTTTTTTTCGTTTCGAAATTCAAGCTGAAACATCAATTGCTCACTTTGTGAGTTATATATCATTGTAATATTAGATTGAATTGCAATGCTTATTAAGTATATAATAAACCTTTAGAAAACAATTAAAATGAAAAAAACAGTGTACTATCTCGGAGTTCTTCTTTTATTTATCTACGCCTGTCAGAGTGATGATGATACTAGTAACGCTCCAAACTCCCCAATTATTAATCCCGAAAATATCTATAAAGGAGACCTCTATCTAAATAGTCAAGAAGCTCTCATTGATTTTTACACTAAAAACAACTACCTACGTATTGATGGAAATGTATTTATTGCTGGTATTCATGATATCTCTCCATTCAAGGATGTTGTAGAAATCACAGGAAATCTTTCTATAAGCTATACTAAAGAAAATGCTTTATTAGACACTCCTGACCTGAAAACAATCTCTCCAATAGCCTTAGAAAAAATAGGAGGATCACTCTCTATTTCTAAAGCAGAAGCATTGACTAATATTAGTGGTTTATCACAATTGCAATTCATAGGAGGTGATTTATCTTTAAATAATAACGGACAATTAAGTTCTCTTAATGGATTAACGTCCCTTACCGAAATCGGAGGAAGTCTTATCATTGCCAACCATCCCTCTTTTATTCAGTGGAAAGGACTTAACCTATTACAAAAAATAGGAGGATCGGTTCATATTCGATCCAATAACAATCTTTCTGATCTGGAAGGACTACAGCAGTTAACATCAATAGCAAAAGATCTTTCAATTACATCCAACACCTCCTTATATAATTTTTGTGCTTTGCAAAATACAACTATTCAGGGGAACATCATTATTAACGGAAATGGATATAACCCAAGTAAAGAACACCTTACTAATGACAATTGTAAAACCGCAGGGGAAAAAGTATTTACAGGAAATAAATTTATTAGTAATCAAGACGAATTAGAAATATTCGCTGCCAAACAATACACTAAAGTAGAAGGAAGTCTTATTATCAATAATGTTATTGATATGAGTTCCCTAAAAGATTTGAAAACAATTACTGGCGAACTACGTATCAAAAACAATCGTTCAACAGTATATTCCAACGGAACAAAAAAAAGTTTAAAAAACCTGAGAGGATTAGAAAACCTACAAACTGTCGGTGCTAAGCTAACAATACAGTATAACACTTTTTTAGAGAATGTTGATGCACTGGAAAACCTTACTTCCCTAACCAATCTCTTTATAGAAGATAATGGATCCTTACACAATCTTCAAGGCTTCAAAAACCTCGAAAATATCACCGAAGAATTACGTATAAAAGACCTTCCTTCACTTACCGCTCTTACAGGTTTTGACAATCTGCGCACAGCAGGCTTTATTCGCATTGTCTCTAATGATATATTGGAAAAAATCAACACATTCGAATTGCTTCAAAAAGTTGATAATTTATGGATTCTTGCTAATCCAGAGTTAATCGATGTAAAAGGATTTACAACCCTAAATAATGTTGATAACAGACTATGGATTTTTAATAATAAAAAATTATCCAATCACTGTGCTTTTAAAAACACCGTGATTCATACGTTTCAATGCAGTAAAAATGCTTATAACCCAACAAAGGAAATGTTAGCCACAAATGCATGTAGTCCCTAAACACTAATCCGTATTATAATATATATAAACAGTAATGATATTCCATTACTGTTTTTTTTATTTAAAAAAGTAAAAAAATCTGATTTTCCGAGGTCTTTCCTCTACTCTATCAGGAGGATTTCTTCTCTATAACTATTATCATTATATCAATAAATTCAGCACTTCACAACAGATTACCCTATATAAACTCCACTTTCTTTAACATATTCTCATAGTTTTTGGCACGCTGCTTGCATATAACTAATCGAGTTCGGAATTAAAATTTCTGCACTTTCTTAAAAAACACTGATTATGAAAAAATTTATGCTATTATTTGCCGGGGTTATGTTAGCGACAATATCTGCTAATGCATATGAATCAAATGAAGGAACAAGTTATAATAGATCCTATAACTACGGAAAGTCTTTTATCTTTACAGAAGGAGGCATTGAATTTTCTATATACCCGGATGGTCAATTTGATTTTTATATCAACAGACCTAACAATCACATTAATGTAAATGTAAACGCTCCCGGGATTAACATCAGTTTTAATTCAGGATACAACTATGATCCGTTTGTACAGTACGATGATTATGGAGCTGTAGTACAGGTAGAAGAAGTACCTATATTCTATGATTATTACGGAAGAATTATACAAGTAGGTGATGTATTTCTTAACTATAATAACTTTGGTCGTTTATCCAGATTAGGAGGGTTATATATCAACTATAACAGCTACGGAAATTTCACTTATTGTACCGGATATATCAATAGGTTCAACAGACAGTACGTATACAGACCTTACCACAGATATTTTACAGTACCCGTTGTGAGCAGATGTATTGTATACAATAGACCATATAGAAGATATTACACTCCTTTTAGATGTTCTTACAGAACCTATAGAACTAATTACTATAGCGGGTATTACAGAACTCCTTATAGAAATAGAAATTATTACAGACCTAGTCAGCGTTCTGTAGCATATCACAGAGGATCAAGAGCTCGTTCTGCCAGAAGTCTGGCATATCAGTCTAGAGACCGAAGAGCTGCTATGTATTCCAGAAATGACAGAAACTATACTGCATATTCTTCTAGAAGCAGAGGTGCTAATCGATCTAATGCAACTACCAGAAGCCGATCTAATTATAATACCAGATCAGTAGCTCCTACCAGAAGCAGAAGTACAAGTCGTTCTACCGTGAATACCAGTAGATCTACTCATACTAGCAGAAGCACGACTCCTTCCAGAACCAGTAGAAGTAACTATTCGAATTCTAGAAGCAAAGCGCCAAAAGCAAGAACGGTGACAACTAGCACCACCAGAAGTAGAAGTAGTGTAACAAATCGTCCTTCGTATACAAAAACAAGAACACATACCACTACTAGAACTACAACAAATCGAGCTCCAAGAACTGTTTCTCGATCTGCGAACAGAAATTTCTCAGGAAATAGAACTAATGGTGCAACAAAACGCTCATATAATCGTCAATATAGTAGTAAAAGCAATGCTGCTACCAGAACGCAGACAAGAAAAAGTAACGCTTCCCGAAGTAACAGAACTTCAGGTTCGAGAGCTACAAGTTATCATAGTCGCTCCAGGAGAAGCATTTAAAATAAAATATACTTAGTATATATATTTTTTGGTTGGTTAGTTGAAAAATCCCTCAAGAGTTGAATGCCTTATGCACCTCGAGGGATTTTTCTTATTATGTCAGTAATATCAGGAGAAAGCTTTGTAAGTAAGACAGCTCCCACATAACTTATCCCGATCAAAATACTCTTTAAAACAATATTCACTATCGGAGAAAAAGAAAATTCCCAAAAATAAAAAGCAGCAGTAGCCGTGAGAATAAGAATCCCTCCTCCAACAATACGCTTCGAAAAAGGATGCATCCCGAATTTTTGATAAACAATCCAAAGCTTCATTGTGTTATATACAAAAACAGCAATGAATGTAGCCAAAGCAGCTCCTTTTATCCCAAAAAAAGGAATACACAATGCATTTAGTACAAAAGCTAACAAAGCCATTCCAATCCCTATGATCAATACAATTCGATAATAATCCGAATTATATAAAACCGCATTATTATTCCCTAAAAAATTATCATACAATTTGGTAAGTCCTATAAAAAGAATAACCCAAATATGTAATTGATACTTATCTGAAATCAATTCGAAAAGCTGATGTACATTACACAAAATCAAGACAAAAAACAATCCGCTAATCACAAATAAATTCAAAGCACTTTTTCGATATAAAGTTCTCAGAGCATCATACTGCTTCTCATTAATCAACTTTGCTGTTAATGGATATGTTATTTGATGCATAGCTCTGGAAGGCATAATAATCACACTGGCGATATAAGCACAAATCGTATAATTGGCTAAATTACCGATAGGCATAAAACGTTCAATCATTACTTTATCCAAATCAATCAAAAAAGAAGCTACTGACCCCGCTAATACAATTAAACCGGAGTATTTAAAAACAGAGCTATAATTAGATGGAAGCGTCCATCGAAACCTAAAAGTACGATGAAGCGATAAGGCATAGCCCATCATTATAAATAACCGAAGTATATAAACCGCCATTAACCAATAAACAAATGCTTGGACTTCTATTATCTTTACTGCTACTAATATCAATAAAACAGCAATTCCAAATCGGGTAAATATTTCTTTGAGAAAGTTTCCAAAAGCACTCTGCAGTTTTACTTTGGTCCAGGCATAAAACACTTCAAAATATGTAATAGCAAATGCCAACACAAAAATAGTCCACACATAAGGCTTTACAATCGCATTCTCTCCATCAAAAAATACGAGTAACTGCTGATAAAGCAGTATTCCCATTCCTGCTAATACTACAGACAAGAATAATGGAATTAGTAATAACCAACTCAATAAACGATGCTGTTCTGATGAATCTGTATAGGCGGAAAAAAACTTCACTAATGTATTATGAGCTCCAAAAATTAAAAAAGGCCAAACAAGATTGGCTGCAGATATTACATAACTAATCAATCCGTAATACTCCTGCTCCAGAAACCAGGTCATTAAAAACAAGGTATTAACAGCTCCAAGACCAAAGCCCACACAGGTAGTAATTATATTACGTATGGATTGTTTTATGACGACCCCCACTCAAGATATTTTTGATATTTGTAGTATAAAATTATAATTTCTTCAGGACTTCTGATAACGTACGGGTTAATTCTTTTCTACTAAAACGCTGCAAGCCTATTGGCTGCGTTTGTAATGTCCCTTTTAAAAACTGCTGATAGTATTCCCACAGTTGTTTTTTGATATCAGTATAATCCCCATATTGATAAAAAACTCCAGTATTTGTTTCTTTGATCAACCCTTCAATATCTGCTCCTTCCGGTCCAATAGCTAATATCGGGCGATTTGACACCATATACTCAAACAATTTACCAGGGATGATACAGCGTGTCTCTGGAACATCGATTTCTATTAAAACTAATAATTGACTGCTACGCTGAATAGCCACTGCTTCTTGATGAGACACATATCCTTTTAATGTTAAAAAAGAGGTCAATCCTGCTCCTTTTATACTTTCTAATACATCCTCACTTACTGCTCCTACCAATTGTATCTCTAATGAAGTAGCAAAATCAGGATGTTCTTCGGTAAGATCGTATAGTGCTTTCCATAACATAACAGGATTTCTCCCTGACAATAAAGAACCAATATGAGAGATCGTAAAACGATCTGACAATGAAACTTCTACTCCCTTCTCGTAATCATAACCATTAGTAATTACTGTTATTGGTTGTAGTGTGATGGCTTCAAACTCATGTTTTGTAGTATTACTTGTTACCAAAACATGATCTGCATTCGTCAATACTTCCTCTTCCAATAATGTGTGTTTTTCTTTAGCCCGTTTTCCCAGCTTCAATTTATCATGATACCCGATAGTAGTCCAGGGGTCTCTAAAATCTGCCACCCATTTACTGCCCATCTCTTTTTTGAGCTCTAAGCCTATAAGATGAACACTATGTGGAGGGCCGGTTGTAATAATCGTATCTATCTGATGTTTTTTGAGATATTTTTTTAAAAAGCGAACCGATGGTTTTACCCAAAACTTTCTGGCATCCGGGATAAAGTAGTTCCCTCTAATATACAATAACAACCGCTGTATAAATGATTGTTTTTCTCCCCTAGCTATAATTCCTTTACTAATTGTATTGGTGTCTTTTTTAGAAAAAAACTGAGCAAATCGATAGGGTTCGAAAATAGAACGCTTAAGTACCGTAATATCCTCAGGTATTTCTGTCGATAATGAGGTATCTTTTATAGGATATGTCGGATTTTCCGGGACAAACACCACCGGATCTATAGCATATTCTCTAAGGTATTTTACGAACTTTAACCATCGTTGTACCCCTGGACCTCCTGCTGGCGGCCAATAATATGTTATAATCAATACTTTCTTCATACTAACTTAATGCACCTGATCAGTATGTGTTCCTTTTTTATTTTTTCTAAAGTCATAGAAGATAAAACCTGCCAATAACAGTATAAACAAAATAGAGCTTGCAACTGTAATTGTACTTCCTGTTTGTATTACCTGTGGTTCAAAGGCAAACGTAACTGTATGCTTTCCTTCTGGAATCTCTAACCCTCTTAGTATATAATTTACACGAACATGAGATACTGGCTTCCCATCAATATATGCCTGCCATCCATCTTTGTAATAAACTTCAGAAAAAACAGCAAATCCTGCCGCTGAATTATTCGTAGTATATACTAGCTTATTAGGTTGATGAGTTTGTAACTTAATCGTTGCCAAACTATCTACCGAATACTGAGTATTTTTTACAGAAAAATCAGTATGAATAAGTGCCGTCTCTTTATTTTTTAATCCTTTTAATCCTAGAATTTCATCATCAGCTGTTGTTACTTCCTTCAGAGAAGAAACAAACCAGGCATTCCCATTCGTATAAGGGTTTTCCTGTACTATCGCTCCTTTTTCATCTTTGGTAATAAAATACTTGACATTAAACATATTCAATATACTTACATCTCCTTTGGAAATATAAAATTCGAATAGATCTTGAATTCTTCCCATTTTTGCTGCATGATATCCTCCTAATGCATTATGAAAATACGAAGCTCTTCCACTATTAAAAGGATCTCCTAATAAATCGTATACACGATAATGTCCTTTATCTTCTAATATCTTGTTATCTGCTTTAGTGGCTACAAAAGCACTTCGAAACTCTTTAGCAGATACGAAGTTATCATTATTCACATATTTGCGATCTATGACCACTAAATCAAATACGATCAATATCGCTATTCCTACTATGAGCAGCGGTTGTTTAATTTTATTCTTTAGGTATGCCCAACAGCCTCCGGCAACTAATAACACTAATACTAAAGATCGTAAAGTATCTGCCGTAAAAATAGCTTTTCTATCCTCCTTAAGTGCATCGACAAAATCAAGCCCTAGTTGCTGTATCAACATCCCATCTCTGGCTCCAACAAAATTAAAAAGAGTCCCTTTTAGCAACAAAAACAAGATAGCAATTCCTCCGACAATTCCAGTCGCATACTTCAGAGCTGTTGTTTTTTCTTCTTCAGTAACCTTATTACTAAAAAAACGTTGTAAACCAACAACTGCTAATATAGGTACACATAATTCTATAATGACCTGTATAGAAGATACCGCTCTGAACTTATCATACATTGGGAAATAGTCAATAAACAAAGTAGTCAATACACTAAAATTCTTCCCCCAGGATAATAGTAAGGTTAGTACAGAAGCACCTACTAACCACCATTTTAGTTTTCCTTTCACTAAATACAACGCCAATACAAACAAAAATAGTACTACTGCTCCTATGTAGGCCGGGGCGCCTACAAAAGGCTGATCTCCCCAATATGTTGGAGCTCCCTCTGTATACATAGATGCCTGAGAAGGACTGGCCCCCATAGCCAATAATTTCTCATAGATATGCGCATCTTTTCCTATATTTTCAGAAGAAGACCCTCCCATAAAACGAGGAATAAATAAATTAAAGCTTTCCAGAATACCATAACTATAAGTAGTAATATACTCATAATCTAAGCCCGAACTTGTTTTTTGCGAACCATCTGCCGTGATCGTTATATCAGAAGACCCCCTGGTACTGTATTTTGTGTATTCTTTTGTAGCCAGCAAGCTTGTGGCATTCATCAATACAGAAAACAACACTGCCACAACCATAATTCCTACAGATTGAAAAAAAGCAGGAAGTGTTTTCTTCTTAAACGCATCGACCAAATAACATATTCCCATAATCAATACTGCCAAAAACAAGTAGTATGTCATCTGAAAATGATTAGCCGCTATCTCTAATCCCATTGATAATGCTAATACTCCGAACCCTAAGATTCGTTTTTTCTTAAAAATCAATAAAATTCCACTTAATACCAAAGGCATATAGCCTATAGCATGTGCCTTTGCATTATGTCCCACTCCAATAATAATGATGAAATAGGTAGAAAAACCAAAAGCCAAACTCCCTAGAAAAGCAAGCTTATAATCTACTTTTAGCACCAATAACAAAATATAAAACCCTATAAAATAAAGAAATAAATAATCTGCTGGTCTGGGTAAAAACCGAATCAATCGATCTATTTTTTTTAAATAACTATGTGGATACTGCGCTCCCAACTGGTAAGTTGGCATTCCTCCAAAAGCACTATCTGTCCAATAGGGCTCTTCTCCGGTATTATTTCTGAAATCTGTTTGCTGACGTGCCATTCCAGTGTATTGGACAATATCACTTTGCCGCATTTTTTTCCCACTTAACACCGGGTTAAAATAAAGAAGTGAAATAATAACAAAACCTATAAAAACAAATATATGCGGTAAAAATCTTTTGAAAAAAGATGTCATGAAATGTGTGTTTTTAGACCTATTGAAAAAGTCAAATTAATCAATCTCTTCATAATCGATATACTCCCCTACCTCTTTATTAGAAGTGCTTCGTTTCGATTTTTTAGTATAGTTAATTTCTCCATCAGTAGACGGCTGCTGTTGCTGTTGATACTGATCGAATTGTTGTTGGAATTTCTCTCCTGCTTTCTTTGTTACATACTTAAGCAATAGAGGACCAAATATTCGCGTTATAATCTTTACCCCATAATACACTAATGCGATAATGAGAATAATTTTTAATACCCCTACAACGGAAGCTTCTTGCATATTATTTTTTTTCAAAAATAATGAACTCCACATACAAATACCCGCATTCAATCCCAAAAAAATGATAATTTCTCCTATATTTGGTCTAAATCTGTTGAATATGAGCCCAAAATCTATTCTGATACTTATTAGCTTTCTCACAATAAGCTATTCTTTATCAGCGCAGTACACCAAAAAAATAAACACAAACAGACCTGGAAGATCTCAGGGAGCATTCTCTGTGGGGAATAATGTGCTTCAAGGAGAAGGTGGTTTCGGGTTTGGTAAGGAAAAGCATACATTGCGCGATACCCAAACAAGCTTTTTTACAATGGACTACGAAGCACGCTATGGGTTATTGATAGAACAATTAGAAATACGCCTTGATGGAACTGCTCGCGGGGATGTAGTAAAAAGAACTGTTGGTGCTAATGAACAGAAAACAACTCGTTTTAATTTTGTCAACAATACAATTGGAGCAAAATATTTGGTATTTGATCCTTATAAAAGACCTAAGAAAGATTCTATAGACCTCAATAGTTGGAAAGCACAACATCGATTTAAATGGAAAACACTTATTCCAGCAGTTTCTGTATATGCCGGAATGAACTTCAATACAGCTGATAACCCATTTACACCTGTAGATGACCCTAGTATCAGCCCTAAATTTGTACTAATTACCCAAAACAACTGGACTACCAATAATTTTAAAAACTGGGTATTAGTCACGAATATCATTATAGATAAGATCACAACCGAAAACCCTACATATGGATGGATTATCACCACCACGCATACGATCAATGACAACTGGGCTGTCTTTGGGGAATATCAAGGGCAAAAAAGTGATTTCTACAGTGATGATCTTTTTAGAATCGGAGGAGCTTATCTATTAAATAACGATATACAGTTTGATGCCAGTTTGACTACAAATTTTAAAGACACTCCTTCTATATTCTCACTAAACTTTGGAGGGGCCTATCGATTTGATTGGCACAAAAAAGATGAAATCATCTTAGAAGAAGGAGAAAGTATCGGAATACAAGAAAACCCGGATGACCTCGAAGATAATGAAGGGGATAATTTCGAAGATATTGATTCTGAATTCGAAGAAGAAGAAAACGATACGTTAAACGCTAGAAAAACACCATTCATTAACGACTTCGAAGATGATGATCATCGACAGGAAATCGAAAGAGAATTGGATGAACGCAGAACAGCAGAACGATTAGAACGAGAGCGAATCGCTAATGAAAAACAAGCTAAAAAAGACGACAAAAAATTCAGAAAAGAAGAACGAAGACGTCTTAAGCGAGAAGCAAAAGAAGCTAAAAGAGCTGAAAAAGCCCGTTTAAAAGAAGAAAAAGAAAAGGCTAAGATGATCAAGGAAATTGACAAAGAGCTTGATCAAATGGAAAAAGAACAAGGAGTCGATCAGGAACTGGATGAGATTGATAAAGAACTACAAAAACTAGACAATCTAGAAAAGGAGCTCTTCAATGAAGAAGAAAAGGATACGAAAGAACTTGAAAAAGCGAAAGAAAAAGAGCTGGAAGAAGAGGAAGAAGACATTGATGCTCAATATGAGCAAATGAAAAAAGAAGAAGAAAGGGCTCAAAAGGAAGAAGAAAAGCGATTAAAGAAAGAAGAAAAGAGAAGAAAAAAGGAAGAAAAGAAAAGAAAGAAAGAAGAGGCAAAAGCTAAAAAAGCTGCAGAAAAAGCCAAGAAAGAAGAAGAAGAAAAGGAAAAAGAGTTAGAAGAGGATGACGGAGAAGGATTATAACATATTTTCTCAAAACATATAGAAATCATTCCTCTCTAAGCAGTATATTTTCATAAAAGAATATATATTTGCTATGAACTAGAGAATATCTATGATTACGACAAAAGAAATTACCTCAAAAGGAGATTTAACCACGTTTGTTAAATTTCCTTTTGAAATATACAAGAATTCCCCTTATTATGTTCCCCCAATCATAAAAGAAGAACTGGATGCCATTGACCCTTTAAAAAATCCTGTCTTCAAAAATGCCGTAGCTAAATATTTTTTAGCCTACAAAAACAATAAAGTTGTGGGACGTATTGCCGCAATTATCAACTGGATAGAAGTAAAAGAACAAAAAAAGAAAAAAGTTCGCTTTGGTTGGTTAGATATGATTGATGATATCGAAGTTACCAAAGCATTATTACAAGAAGTAATCAAATTTGGCGTAGAACATTCTCTGGAATTTATGGAAGGACCGGTTGGTTTTTCTAATATGGACAAGGCGGGAATTCTTATTAAAGGTTTTGAAGAACTCAATACCATGATCACCTGGTACAATCATCCTTATTATCGTACCCACCTAGAACAGTTAGGTTTTGAAGATGCTGCTACCTGGGTAGAATATCGCATAAAAGTCCCCACCAAAACAAAAGACAAGGTTGTTAAGTTTGCAGATATTATTAAGGATCGCTATAATCTAAAACTTATCACTTTCAAAAACAGTAAGGCAATTTTACCTTATGTAAATGAAATGTTTGATCTTTTAAACAAAACCTATAGCAGCCTACAAACCTTTGTCCCTATACAACAATATCAAATCGATATGTATAAGGAGAAATACATCCCATACATCAACCCTGATTTCATTACCTGTATTAGCGATGAAAAAGGAAAACTAATTGCATTCTCTATCGTTATGCCATCTTTCTCCAAGGCACTGAAAAAAATGAAAGGAAAAATGTTTCCTTTTGGCTTTTTACACATTCTTAAAGCACAACGAAAAAACAATACAGCAGCCTTTTATTTAATAGGAATTGATCCTGAATATCAAAACAAAGGAGTAACAGCACTCATCTTTAAGGAAATGAATGAAACCTTTATCAGAAAAGGGATTAAAATTGTAGAAACCAACCCTGAACTGGAGGAAAACAAAGCAATACAAGCATTGTGGAACGGCTATGAGCACGAACTACATAAAATGAGAAGAACCTATAAAAAAGCATTGTAAACAACCCCATAAAAGAAAGAAAGCAATAGTTCAACCCCTAGTACAATTGTCTGATCACTTTCTAAAAACAACCCCTTATTTAGATTACTGAATTCTTACGTCCCTTTCCCTATACGATAATATTAATTTTTAATACAGAAAAGAGACGAAATGAAAAAGTTTGTAATGTACAGTTCGGCAATCACATTGCTGGCATTAACCGCAATCACTACTGGAGCTTGCTCATCAGATGATGATATTTCAGCAACTCCGGTCGGAGATATCAGCCCCACTCTAGATTCCGATGGAGACGGAGTTGTTAATATTACTGAAATTAGTATAGGAACCAATCCTTATAACGGATGTGATTTCACCACGCAAGATCAAGATCGGGAGCTTATTGACGACGATTGGAAATCCGGTGATTGTGATAATGACGGATTAGAAAACGGTATTGAGCTTGATCTGGATATCGATCCTCTGGACAGGGATTCTGACGATGATGGAATTGATGATAAAAAAGAAATTGACTGGGAACTGGATCCTAATGATGACGATTCTGATGATGACGGAATTCTTGATGGAGATGATGATTTTGATAACGACGGTACTCCCGATAGAGATGACGATCACGATGACCGTGATGACCGTGGAGAAAAACTCTAACCCCTTTCCCTGCTTTTAAAAATTCAAAAAACAATTGTACGAAATAAAAAAGGAGTTTACTTTATCAAGTAAACTCCTTTTTCTGTTTGGATTCAGCCTTTATAAAGACTGTTAATATTTATTCTCCCATTACAGAAATTAATTCCGCAGAGATTTTTCTATATGTTCCATTTTCCAGTGTTTCTCTAATAGCAGAGAAAGCTGCAAGAGTCTCATCTATATCCTCCTGTGTATGAGAAGCTGTAGGAATTAATCTTAATAAAATTAATCCTTTAGGGATTACCGGATACACTACAATAGAACAGAAAATCCCATAATTTTCTCTAAGATCTTTTACCAATGCCATTGCTTCAGGAATACTTCCTTTTAAGTATACCGGAGTTACACAACTCTGAGTAGTTCCTAAGTCAAACCCTCTTTCTCTCAATCCGTTTTGCAACGCATTGACATTCTCCCAAAGTTTATTTTTAAGCTCTGGCATTGTTCTGATCATATCCAGTCTTTTTAATGCTCCAACCACCAATTGCATCTGCAATGATTTAGCAAACATCTGAGATCGTAGGTTGTACTTCAAAAAGTTAATAATTTCCTGATCAGCAGCAATAAAAGCTCCAGTACTAGCCATAGATTTTGCAAAAGTAGCAAAATACACATCTATTCCATCCTGAACTCCTTGTTCTTCTCCTGTTCCAGCTCCTGTCTTCCCTAAGGTTCCAAATCCATGTGCATCATCTACAAACAATCTGAAATTGAACTTTTCTTTTAGGGCTACAATTTCTTTTAGCTTTCCTTGCTCTCCACGCATCCCAAAAACTCCTTCAGAGATCAATAGTATTCCCCCTCCGGTTTTTTCAGCCATTTTGGTAGCTCTCATCAGATTTTTCTCTATACTAGCCATATCATTATGCCTATAGGTATATCGCTGTCCCTGATGAAGTCTAACCCCATCTATAATACACGCATGTGCATCTACATCATATACGATAATATCATCTTTGGTAACCAAAGCATCAATGGTAGAAACCATTCCTTGGTATCCAAAGTTTAATAAATATGCTGCCTCTTTATTGACAAAAGCAGCCAATTCATCCTGTAATTGCTCATGAAGGTCAGTATGCCCACTCATCATTCTTGCTCCCATAGGATATGCAGATCCATAGGCCGCTGCTGCCTCTGCGTCAACTTTTCTCACCTCTTCTTTATTTGCTAATCCGAGATAATCATTGATACTCCATGTTACTACTTCCCTTCCCTGAAACTTCATTCTATTAGATATGGGTCCTTCTAACTTAGGAAAAACAAAATATCCTTCTGCTTGATCTGCCCATTTCCCTAATGGTCCTTTATCTTTGTATATCTTATCAAATAAATCTTTCATTTATCAAAAAATTGACTTTATTAAGATTGCGAAAATACATAAAATCGAGTTCATGACATAATATTATCTCCATTGAGTTTCATTATATCCAAAATTGTCATTATTATTTTCTACTATACTCTTACGAAAGAGCAAACAATTCTTATTTACTAGTATTCTTATATTATTAAAATAATTCTCAAAAAAAATAAGCACTATAAGATACATCCTTATAATGCTTTATTTTCTATATCAGTTTATACCGTTAGCTACTTAACAAACTGAACTTTTATATCTTCTAATTCGTGATTACTATCTGAAAAACCTTGTTCCATCATCCAATCATCACTAAAAACTTTACTCATATACCTGGATCCGTGATCTGGTAATATTACAACAATATTGCTATCTTCTGTAAATTCACCTAATGCTGCAAATTGCTTTATTCCCTGAACAGCAGCACCACTAGTATACCCTAAGAACAATCCTTCTTTTCTAACCAGTTCTCTTGCTGTATGAGCACTATCTTCATCACTTACTTTTTCGAACTGATCAATTACATCAAAATCAGTTGCCGTAGGAATCAGGTTTTTCCCTAATCCTTCTATTCGGTATGGGTAAATTTCTTTATCGTCAAACTCTCTGGTTTCATGATATTTTTTTAGAACAGATCCATACGCATCTATTCCTAAAATCCTTATATCATTATTTTGTTCTTTTAAATATTTTGCTGTTCCTGAGATAGTTCCTCCGGTTCCACAGCAAGCTACTAAATGTGTAATTTTACCATTTGTTTGGTTCCATATTTCAGGACCTGTAGAATTGTAGTGCGCATCAATATTTAATTGATTAAAATACTGATTTATATACACTGATCCTTTGATCTCTTCATGTAATCGTCTGGCTACTTGATAATAGGATCTAGGATCATCCGCACTAACATGAGCTGGACAAACATATACTTTGGCCCCCATATTTTTTAGCATCGCTATTTTATCCTTAGATGACTTGGAGCTAACTGCCAGAATACACTCATATCCTTTTATTACACTCACCATTGCCAAACTGAAACCAGTATTTCCACTGGTTGTTTCAATAATGGTATCTCCCGGCTTAAGGATTCCCTGACGTTCTGCTTCTTCTATAATGTAAAGTGCGATTCTGTCTTTTGTGGAATGTCCCGGGTTAAAGGATTCTATTTTAGCATAAAAATTCCCAGGAAAGTCTTCTACTATTCTGTTAAGTTTAACAAGTGGGGTGTCACCTATAAGCTCCAGAACATTGTTATACGCTTGTATGTCTTCTCTCATAAGGTAGTGTTTAACGCCTTTTTATTTTTTCAAAACGTTACAAAAACTTCACGAAGTTACGTTATTTTTTTTAATTACTTATTTATCCCTTCTAAATCTAATAAAAATGCATATTCTTCCGCCACATCTTTTAGCGCTTCAAATCTTCCTGAAGCCCCACCATGACCTGCATCCATATCCGTATGCAGTAATAAAACATTTTTATCAGTTTTTAATTCTCTTAATTTGGCTACCCATTTTGCAGGTTCCCAATATTGTACTTGCGAGTCATGAAATCCTGTTGTCACTAATACATTTGGATACTCTTTTGCCGCTACATTATCATATGGCGAATACGATTTCATATACTCATAATATTCTTTTTCGTTAGGATTCCCCCATTCATCATATTCTCCGGTAGTTAAAGGAATCGAATCATCAAGCATTGTTGTTACCACATCTACAAATGGAACCGCTGCTACAACTCCATTATACAATTCTGGTGCCAAATTCATCACTGCTCCCATCAATAATCCTCCAGCTGAACCTCCCATTGCATATAAATGTTCTGGAGTAGTATATCCTTCTGCTATTAAAAACTTAGAACAATCAATAAAATCTGTAAAAGTGTTCTTCTTTTTTAGCAATTTCCCGTCTTCATACCAGTTTCTTCCTAAATATTCGCTCCCTCTTATATGAGCTATTGCAAAAATAAACCCTCTATCCAATAAACTTAATCTAACTGTAGAGAAATAAGGGTCAATCGTTGATCCGTACGAACCATATCCATATTGCAATACTGGATTCTTTCCATTTTTTTGTATTCCTTTTCTATAAACTAAGGACATTGGAATTTTAGTTCCATCAGCTGCTGTCGCCCAGATTCTTTCTGAAACATAATTTTCTTTATCAAATCCTCCTCCGAGAACTTCCTGTTCTTTCTTGACTTCTTTCTCCTTAGTTTCCATATCGAAATCGATAACGGAATTTGGAGTTGTCAATGCATTATAGGAATATCTCAATACTTGTGTATCAAAGTCTGGATTGGTACCTATGTATGCTGTATAAGTCTCATTGTCAAACGGCAGGTAATAATCAGCCTTGCCATCCCATCTTTTTATATTGATTTTATTAAGACCATTATCTCTTTCTGTAATAACCAGATAATCTTTAAAAATTTCGATATCTTCTAATAAGACATTTTCTCTATGAGGAATTACATCCACCCAATTTTCTTTTGCTGTTTCTTTTTCCGAAACTTTCATCAATTTAAAATTAGTGGCATTGTCTTTATTTGTCAACACATAAAACTCATCTCCATAATGTGCAATAGAATATTCGAGTCCTCGTGTTCTTTCCTGAAAAACCTTAAATTCTTCCAGAGGCGCATCTGCCTTTACGATACGGCACTCTGTCGTCATAGTACTATTAGAACCTATAATGATATACTTATCTGATTTTGTCTTGTACACATAAGTATTAAAAGTATCATCATCTTCACTATACACAACTACATCTTCTGATGCTGGTGTTCCCAGGATATGTCTGTAAATTTTATGTGATCTAAGTGTCTTGGGATCTTTCTTAGTATAAAACAATGTTTTATTATCTGCTGCCCAGGTACTGGATCCGGTAGAAGCATCAATTGCTTCTGGATACAACTCCCCTGTTTTCAGGTTTTTTATACGAATAGTGTAATTTCTTCTACTTACTGTATCAACACCAAAAGCCACTAAAGAATTATCAGGACTTACATTCAGTCCTTTCATATTAAAATAACTATGACCTTCTGCTTCTTTATTACAATCAAACAGCAATTCTTCTTTGGCATCCAGACGCTCCTCTTTTCTTAGGTAAATAGGATAATCTTTATTTTTTTCGAATTTGGTTATATACCAGTATCCGTTATATTTATATGGTACTGAAGCATCCTCCTCCTTAATTCTTGCTTTCATTTCTTCAAAAAGATTTTTCTGAAAATCTTTTGTATGAGCCGTCATCTTATCATTATAATCGTTCTCTCTTTCAAGATAATCGATCACTTCAGGGTTTTCTCTTTCTTTTAACCAGAAATAATTATCCAAGCGTCGGTCCCCATGTTTTTTATGATATGTTTCTTTTTTTTCGGCAATTGGTGGTTGATGCACTTCTGTCTCCAATGTCTTCTTTGAATTAGTATTACACGAAGCTCCAAAAATAAGTGATAATAGGAACATAACCTTCAGACTTTTCATAATATTATTTTAGTTTATTAACAAGCAAAGTACTAATTTTGTTCTTAACTAATTCTTAAAAGACATATAAATGTTTGGAGACATGATGGGAATGATGGGTAAATTAAAAGAAGCCCAGCAAAAGGTTGAAGACACCAAAAAAAGACTTGATACTGTTTTGCTAGACGAGACAAGTTCTGATCAATTACTAAAAGTAACTATCACTGCTAATCGCACAATAAAAGACATTAGCATTAGTGATGAATTATTAGAGGACAAGGAGCAATTAGAAGACTACCTAACCTTAACAATCAATAAGGCAATTACCCGAGCCTCTCAGATTCATGAAGCAGAGTTGGCTGCAGCAGCTAAAGAAGGAATGCCTAATATTCCAGGAATGGATATGTTTAAGTAATATTATTTTCTTTATATAACAAAAAAAACGGAAGCTTAAAAGCTTCCGTTTTTTTTGTTCGTTAGTCTCTATTTGATTAATTGTTGATTAATCTAAATTCTGTTCTTCTGTTTACTGCATGCTGACGTTCTGTACAAGAAACTCCATCTGCACATCTATTCTTCAATCTGTTCTCTCCATATCCATTTGCTACCAAACGGCTCGTATTAATTCCTTTTGTTATCAGGTAATCAACTACCGCTTTTGCTCTTCTGTCAGAAAGATCTTTGTTACTAGCTTTACTACCTCTGGAGTCTGTATGAGAAGCGATTTCCATTTTAGTTCCCGGGTTGTTTGCCAATACCGGCATTAATCTGGTATCAATAATATTTTTAGCTTGTGCTGTTAATGTTGCGCTTCCTAAGTTCCAGTTGATTGGTAACGCAGAATACTCTACTAAAGAACATTCTACTTCTCTCCAGGTAGTTAATCCTCCTTTTTTAGAAACAACCTCTTTTTTCACCGTCTTATAAGTAGCTGGCACTACAATTTCTTCTGAATATGCATCTTTTACCAATACCGTTTTCTTTACTGTAGAGTATTGTGCTGGAATTTCTTTTTCTACAACTCTAGCTGGTTCAGAAACCACTCTTTTAGTATATGTTGCTGTTTGCTCAGATATAGGCGATTTCTGCACATTTGCATTACTTGCTAATGTCTTGGTAGGAATTGTTGTAAACTCTGCCGGGTATCCTTTATAACACCAGTAACGACAATCATCAGGATTAGAAGAAGCACAATCAGGTGCAGGCGCTCCTAATTCCCATTGTGCATATGCAGGTTTAATTTCTACTGTTTCAGACCCATTTCCTAATTTTGCAGGAATAACTTTTAATGTAGAAGCTCCCTGTTTCTTTACATAAGTAACCGTTTCTGTTTTGTATTTAGCAGGAATAACAGTTAATACTTTAGATGCTTCTTTGACTAAAACTTTCTCAGTAACAACTTCATAAGTTGCTGGATACGATTTTAATTTTTTATACTCAGGAGTTACCATCACTTGTACATCTTGATTTTCATACACATCTGGAGTAGTACAGCGAACATAACATTTCCCTGGTTCCGGATTTTGGGGTAAATCTTGAGCTTTAAGCCCTGTACCTAAAATTAAAAAAGACACTAGTAAAGCGATTTTTTTCATAGTCGATTATTTATGTGGTTATTACTTGTTGATTTTTAAAGGTACAAAATTAAATACATGAAAAACAGGACTTCCAACTCTTAGTTTAAAAAAAAGATGCTTTTCGACCACTTGTTCTTTTTTTCGACAAAAGGCAATCCAGAAGGTTTTTGAGATCAGAATATATTTTTCATTTTCCTTTTAATTCCATATTTTTATCAAATTCATCATTAGTAATAACTAAAATTTGACACTATGTTTGAACTTAAAAATAAGGAAGGATCACAATATCATTTTACACTCAAAGCAAAAAACGGACAGGTGATATTAAGTAGTGAAGTTTACAACAGCAAAGCTGCTGCTCAAAATGGAATTGCTTCTGTTCAGAAAAATGCTTCACAGGATAATCGATATGAACGAAAAACAGCTAAGGATGGAAGATTCTTCTTTAACTTAAAAGCTTCTAATGGTCAGGTAATCGGTAGTAGTCAGATGTATACCTCAGAATCCGGTATGGAAAACGGAATTAATTCTGTAAAACAAAATGCTGTTGATGCACAAATCAATGAAATTTAATTTTTTTTAAGTGTTTATAAAAACATTAGAAATTTATTTGTCTGGACATCCCTTACGATATATAATTTCTAATGTTTTTACTTTTTCAAAAGCTTCAGCACATAGTTGTGCTGCTCTTGTGTATAATCTAAGTGAGTAACAAATCGCAACTTCCCTTCTCCCATCCCATAAAAAAGGACTCCTTTTGCCTCCATATCTGCAATAAATTTTTGTGCGTCTCCTTTTATTTTAAAAATAACAATATTAGTATCCACTGGCGCTACTTCTGAGACAAATGAAGCTTTTTTGAGGGTTTCTTCCAATTCTTTTGCTTTCTTATGATCTTCGGCTAATCGATCAATATGATGTTCCAAAGCATATAAACCTGCTGCTGCCATATACCCTACTTGTCGCATTCCTCCTCCAAGTACTTTTCGAACCCTTATCGCCTCTTTCATAATAACCGAATCTCCTAATAAAACAGATCCTATCGGTGCACCTAAACCTTTACTCAAACAAACAGAAATCGTATCAAATACAGCTCCGTATTGAAGCGGGCGCTCCTTTTTTTCTACCAATGCATTCCATATTCGGGCTCCATCCAGATGATACCCCAATCTATGTGTTCTGCAAACCTCTTTTATCCTTTCTATTTCTGAAAAATCATAACACGCCCCTCCTCCCTTGTTTGTTGTATTTTCGATACACACTAAACTTGTTTTAGGACTGTGATAAAAATCCGGAGGATTTATAGCTTCCTGTACTTGATCATATGTGATCCTTCCTCGTTCTCCAACCAGTAGCTTACAGGAAACACCACTATTAAAGGACACTCCTCCTCCTTCATAGTTATAAACATGCGCATAATGATCCGCTATTAATTGTTCCCCGGGATTGGTATGCAATTTAATTGCTGCCTGATTCGCCATGCTCCCAGAAGGGAAAAACAACGCTTCTTCTTTACCAAACATGGTGGCGAGTTTTTCCTCCAATGCATTCACACTTGGATCTTCTTTATACACATCATCCCCTACTGCTGCACACATCATCGCTTCTAACATCTCTGGAGTAGGTTTGGTTACCGTATCACTTCTAAGGTCTACTTTCATTTCTTTTACAACTATACATTTTAATTAATACATGCAAGAATCACTTCCTATAGGAGAGCCATCCGGAATTTTTGGAGCAGAAATCACTTTAAAACCTTCCGGCTTTTTCATAAAGTCCCGAATTTGTTTTTCATAATATTGATCATACATTCGCTGAGCTCCCTGAGCTGTACTTTTTTTAAGCATATCCATAATCGAAATAAGTTTAGCCTGTGCTATTGCATTCACCTGAGGATATACTTCTTTATGCACACTTAAATTCTTTAAATATTTCAGCAAGTTCCGTTTTACAACCTCCTGAATTTCCTGATAGTACCCATCTTTTTGTTTCTTTTTAAAAACCTCGGCAATCAATTCATCCATAACCTCTGACAATCCTAACTGAGAGGAATCCATTCCTTTTTGTAGCACTAATCTCGAAGCCCTCTGAGGGTGGAGCAATAATGACAAGCTCATATCACTGGCCGTCTCTGCTACACTAATCGGATCGAAACTCACTCCTGTTTTCCCTTTAAATGATTCTCTTGTTCGCCAATACCCATAAGCTCTCGGAGGAAATAGCTTTAATTTATCTTGTGGAATTGCCAGTGTTTCCGGCAATATTGTTTTTATCAATGTATTAAGTGCTACTCGTTGTTCCACATTAGAAACTACCGAAGTAATATGTTGCTCATCTCCTTTCACAGCATAATTATAAGACAATCCTCCTATCAACTTTACTGCTGCTTCTGTTTGATACCTGTGAAAAAAGTATAAAGGAACAAATACATCTTCCAAAACAGTATAGGGCTCTCCGCTTCTGATATTATCTTTAGAAAAATGTGCAATCGCAGTATTACGTACTTCAAGTACCCTTTTTAACTCTTCTGAAGCACTTGCGCCGTTATCCCACAAATGTGCTCCGGCATGTGCCCCTCCAGGGGGTCTCGCATCACTATCTGAGATAAATCGATGCCCTTCCTGATATGCTTTATCCAAAATTGCATTCAACGCTTTTTTCTCCTCTATTCCAGCTTCAAATTGAGAATAACTGTATGCCACAGTCACTTTATCCCAGTCTCCTATTCCTACAGCGTATGCATTCGACAAGTCAATCTGCCCATCTTTGAGTGTAATAAGCGGATGCGGATAATCCATAACAGAAGCTCTATTATGCATACTTGCTGCAAAATTATGTGCAAACCCAATAGTATGCCCCACCTCATGAGCTGATAATTGACGTATACGACTTAGCGCCATTTCCAGCATCTCATTATAATTATCATCTCTTTGCTCGAAAGGTTTGTTCAACAATGCCTGGGCTATTAAGAAATCTTGCCGTATTCGCAAGCTTCCCAAGCTTACATGACCCTTTATAATCTCTCCTGTTCGGGGGTCCACAACACTTGCCCCATAACTCCAACCTCTCGTCGAGCGATGCACCCATTGAATAACATTATACCGTACATCCATCGGATCTGCATCTGCAGGTAACATTTTTACCTGAAAAGCATTTTTAAACCCAATAGCCTCAAATGCTTCATCCCACCATTTTGCTCCATCCAGTAAGGCCGATTTTACAGGCTCTGGCACTCCCGGATCCAAATAATATATAATAGGTTCTTTTGCCTCACTTATTGACTGTGCAGGGTCTTTCTTTTCCAAACGATGTCGTGTCACAAACCTTTTTACGATTGGCTCTTGTACAGGAGTAGCATAATCCAGATACGATATAGAAATTGCTCCACTTCTAGGATCAAAAACTCTTTTTTTATACCCTTTATCTGGCAAAGCTACAAAAGAATGATGCTGTACCAAACTAAAAGAACGAGCATCCGAAGCCACAGACCGAACTTGATGCCCTTTTGGTGTTCCTTTAAAAGTAACCAATGCTTCAAATTCTACATTATTAGGGAACGCCTTGGTTCTTTCTAACTGAATAGCACTCCGGCTCTTATCAATCGAATACACCCCGTCTTTACGCCTTTTTAACAACCCGATAACCCCATTAACATCTTCTAATAGAAAAGATGTGATATCAATTATATACGTATTCCCTTTTGTTTCTTTAATCGGAAAACCATGTAAGACAGAACTGGCAAAAGCTTGCCCCACACTCTTTTTTTCTAACTCATTCGAAGTAATCGCCCTGTATTTCAGATTTGGCTGAACTAATAACAATTTATTTCCGGCTTTCTGAAACTTAACCACAACCCCATTTCCTATTTTTCCTCTATCCAAACCTACATCATTAGACCCTAATCCCGAAGCAAGAGAATACACATACAAAAACTCTGTATCCAGTTGATCCACTGCTAAAAATATCTTATCCTCCTCCTGACTGTAATAAAAATCAAAAAAACCTTTATAAGAAGACATATTTTTTTGTTTTTCTAAAAATTGCCCATGTGATAACAATCCTATCAATAAAAACAAGAAAAAGTTATATTTTTTAAAAAAAGAAGCCTTCATAATGTTAAAATTTTATAAAAGCCTAAAACTATAAAATTATATCAAATTTGTTTCTTGCTGAATTGTTAAATCTTATTTTTGCCAAAAAAGTAAACGATTATGATCAATACTGAGACGATATTAGATCTTAGAAAGCGCCTGGTTGCGTTAAGGAGGTATCTTTGACATTGATGCCAAACTTATAGAAATAGCTAACGAAGAAGAAAAAACCTTTGCTCCCAATTTCTGGAATGATGCACAGGAGGCAGAAAAGATAATGAAAGCCTTAAATGCAGAAAAAAAGTGGGTAGCAGATTATGACAAAGCAGTCTCTTTGGTAGATGATTTAGAAGTTCTCTTCGAATTTCATAAAGAAGGAGAAAGTAGCGAGCAGGAAGTAATGGATCGCTATAATGAATCTATTACTGTTATTGAGGATTTGGAATTTAAAAACATGTTGAGTGATGAAGGTGATAACATGGGTGCCGTATTACAAATTACAGCTGGAGCCGGAGGAACGGAAAGTTGTGATTGGGCAAGCATGCTTATGCGAATGTACTTAATGTGGGCAGAAAAACAAGGATACAAAGTAAAAGAACTCAATTATCAAGAAGGAGATGTTGCAGGAATTAAGACAGTCACCTTAGAAATTGAAGGCGAGTATGCTTTTGGATGGCTCAAGGGTGAAAATGGTGTACACCGCCTTGTCAGAATTTCTCCTTTTGACAGCAATGCTAAGCGTCATACTTCCTTTGCTTCCATCTATGTTTATCCACTTGCAGATGATAGTATCGAAGTAGCCATTAACCCTTCTGAATACGAAATCATCACCTCTAGATCCAGTGGAGCCGGAGGACAAAATGTAAACAAAGTAGAAACGAAAGTGCAATTAACTCACTTCCCTACAGGAATTCAGATTTCTTGTTCAGATTCCAGGTCACAGCATGACAATAGAGAAAAAGCTTTACAAATGCTAAAATCACAACTGTTTGAAATCGAATTAAAAAAACGCCAAGCGCAACGTGATGAGATAGAAGCCTCTAAAATGAAAATCGAATGGGGATCTCAAATTCGCAATTATGTAATGCACCCCTATAAATTGGTTAAAGATGTTAGAACCAGTGAAGAAACCGGAAATGTAGATGCTGTAATGGATGGTAATATTAACCCATTTTTAAAAGCATATCTAATGATGATGGGACAGCGAAACGATGAATAACACAACCGTATAATAATTATGACAACAATATATCACAATCCCAGATGCAGTAAATCCAGACAGACGCTGGCTATTGTAGAAGAAAACACAAAAGAAGTGAACATTATCAAATATTTAGACACTCCTCCTACAATAGAAGAATTATCTGAAATCATTTCTCTTTTGGGTATAAAACCAATCGAGCTCATTCGAAAAAATGAGGCTATCTGGAAAGAAAATTTCAAAGGAAATGAATACAGTGATCAGGAGCTTATAGAAATTATGAGTCAACATCCAAAGCTCATTGAGCGTCCTATTGTAATCAACAATAATAAGGCTGTTATAGGCAGACCTCCTGAAAATGTAAAAAATATTCTTTAAAAGAAGAATATATCATACTATCTAAAAGAGTTGTTTTCTCAGGAAAGCAACTCTTTTTTACTGCTTACAAATTCATTTCGCTATTCATTAAGTAATTTATATTCACTTTTAGTGGGCTTCTTATACTTGCGACGTATTACTAAAACACTATATATGAAAAAAATTACTTGGCTCACATTACTGATAATTTGCTTTATTGATTTTTCCAGAGCACAAGATCAAACCCAACAGCTGACCAATATTCAAAAGGGGAACTATCTTTCTTACCTAACAACCCGAAATTCTTCAGGAAAGTACGAAGGGGGTCTCAGAGACTTAACATATCGAATTACCAGTATTAAAGACTATAGGATTTTCCCTGAACACAAAGAAGTTTATATGATACGCGGTGGGGATCCTGATCGACCAGACAAAAATAAAGAACTTATGTTTCTTCCTGATAATGAAGCATACCCTATCACATACATAGAAAAGGTTTTTGAAGGAAATAAATCAATGCAAGAGGAGCTCGGTTTTGCTCCCAGAATTAATCCTTATACAGACGGAAACAGACTGGTTTTTCTGGACCAAAAAATCTATATGATTGAAAACTGGAAAGATAAAGATAACTACACCCTCCTGGCCGTACTGGAATATCAACCCAAAAAAGTAAGTAAATTTAAGTTAATGAAAGAGACGATGAAGTCTCCCAAAAAGATGAATGCGTTACAGCCCCATGAGAAACTTCAGCAGTATCTGGATACCGCTTTTAAAAAACAAAAAGAGCACTATGCTACATGGATTAAAAAAGCAGAAAATACTAACAAAGTAGCACACACTAAATCAGTACTTGATCTCACCCTCAAGGCTATCAAAAAGAAAAATGAAGACTGGAGAAACTCTGCAGAATACAAACGTATTAAGGAGCGAAATCAAATGGCAAAAAGTCATGCTCAAAACAGCTATGCAATTGTTATCAACCAAACCGGACAAGATATCTACCTCTATACAGAAGGCTCCAATAACGGTTCTGTTATAAGAAATGGAAGTAGTGTTTCCACTATAGATTGCACTAAAAATCAATATTATACCTTTAGCGCAGGAATGTCATCCAGAGAAGGAACTAAAATCATAACCGCTAACCAATCATGTGGTTTACAAGTCATCGTTAAGTAACAATCATCGTTATTTAAAAATAAAAAAGCTCAGGAATTCCTGAGCTTTTTTATTTTTAAATATGTCAAAACTATTATTCACATATTTCTTTATATTGTGTATGAGTATCCTTAACCCACTCATAAGAAGTATTCGAATTCATGTACGTTTCTGCCTTCTCTATATCATCTACCTGCACACATTGTAGTTCAGGGTTATCACTGGTATCTAATGATTGAAGTACTTCATTATTTCCATTATTAATATTCAAAAATGTCAGTTTATTTTCGGAAACATTCAGATAATTAATCTTGGTAAGATGAGATATATTTACAGATGTCAGTTCATTACCTGCTAAAAAGAGATGTTCTACATGTTTACTCAATGGAATTGATAACTCCTGAAGCCCACTAAAGCCACATGACAATTCTCTTAGTGCTTCACTATTTACTTCTAGCTTCACTAAGTTATTTTGAAATAGTTTTATGCTTTCTATCTTTTGATTCTTACTTAAATCGATAGCCGTCATCCCATTTTTTTCTGCCTGAATATCTTTTAAGTGCAGATTCTTAGAAAGATTTAGTACCGCAATTTGATTATTATCAATATTCAACCTTTCTAGATTTTTAAAATATTTAATCTCATCCAAACTGTTAAGTCCTTTATCTTTCAAGTTTAATTCCCTAACTGTTTCTGCTTCTATCAACGAAATTTCTCCATCATTATTAAAATCTACATCACTATCTAGGTTAACTCCATTTAATGAAACAACTTTTTCAAAACGAAGCACTTCTTTGAATGTTTCATTTGTAAAGACAATGATTTCAGAACGATTGCAATCAGTAGCATACAATGTAATTGTATCTTTTTTCCAACTGATATTCGTATCCGCATAGATAACATCTGGCACTCCAATACATTCCAACTCATTATTTACAACATTAAGATTTTGCAAAAGTTCAATTTTGTCAATATTCAAAAGTAACCGCGACAATCGGTTATTAGCTACTGATAACGAAACTACTTTTTCATGAGCATTAATATCTAATGTTATCAGCTTATTATTATCCAATTCAATAGTATGAAGTTTTTGATTCCAAAAGAAATCTACTTCAACTAACTGATTATTCTGTAACGATACCTTTTCTAAATTAGGAAGTTTTTTAGTATCGACAGATCTAAGAGCATTCTCATCAGCTACCAACTCTCTTATTTCTAAATTTGTTAATGCTAACGTTTCTAAATCATGCCCACTTACATCCAGAGTAAATAAGTTTTCAAAATATTTAATTCCTTTTAGGGATGTTAATTTTTCATCTCCCCCTTGCAAATCACTTCTCTTAAGAATCATATTAAAAACTGCATCCGCTTCTGTTTTTTGAATTTTTCCATCTTTATTTTGATCCAGACTTGCATCTCCTTTTCCATCAGAATCCGTATCAATCACCAATTCATTTAATAATATGTTTTCCAGGATAGGGTTTTCTAGCGTGATCACTGTATCCAAAAAGCTTTCTTCTTGCACATCATTCTCTGATGAGCATCCAAAAATCATCATAACTAAAATAAATACAACACTAATTTTACCTCTTGTCATTTTTTCTATATTAATTCGTATTAAAAACCAATAAATCAATAGATTAATACATCTATTTCTTTTTTTTGCAAAAAAAAAATTTTAAACCATTTTAAAAAAAACATCATATACATTTTTCTTATGATAAGTATAAATTATTACTATTGTACTTTTTTAATCCTTCTTCTGACAAGAATAAACACACAAACAAATGAATACCAATAAATTACCTAAAACCCCCTTCCCTATTAACAATACTTTAACTTTTAAACAATTAATCCTTTAAACAATTAATTGGTCTTAGATCTTATGTGCTACAGCCCTACTACACATTAAAAGTTTATATTAAAATAGATCAAATGAAAAAAACTACATTAGTAATTCTTTTTTGCCTTTTATCCCTCTTTACTTTTTCGCAAAGAAAAGAGGTCTCTATCAGCGGTACTGTAATTGACAAAGACTCTTCCATTCCTCTGGAATATGCCACCATTTCATTTTATAGCCCCAAACAAAAAAAGGTAATTACAGGAGGAATAACTGATCAACAAGGAAGGTTCTCCATTAGCATTCCAGTAGGTCTTTACGATATTCGGATAGAATTTATTTCATTTGAAACCAAACGATTCAATAAAAGAAAGCTTTTTTCAGATGTAGATCTGGGAACGATCGCATTAGCATTAAACACTGAATCTCTTGATGATGTCCTTGTTGTTGCAGAAAAAACAACGGTAGACATTAAACTAGACAAAAAAATATATAATGTAGGAAAAGATCTAACAGTTAGCGGAGGAACGGTTAGTGATGTTCTGGACAATGTACCTTCTATTTCTGTTGATGTAGAAGGAAATGTCGCATTGCGAGGAAATGACAATGTACGCATCTTAATCAACGGAAAACCTTCGGGTTTAGTAGGATTAAACAGTACCGATGCTTTGAGACAACTCCCTGCCGAGTCTATTGAACGGGTAGAGGTAATCACCTCCCCTTCTGCCAGGTATGATGCTGAAGGAACTGCAGGTATCGTCAATGTTATTTTAAAAAGAAGTAAACTTCAAGGACTAAACGGAGCCATAACAACCACAACCGGATATCCTTTTCTTGCTGGAGTATCAGGAAACATCAATTACAGAACAGGAAATTTCAACTTATTTACGACCTCTGGATACACATATAGAGAATCTCCCGGAAATTCTTTTTTAGAAACGCACTATTTTAATTCAGAGACTCCAGATACCTTTCTTGAAGAAGACCGCACATTCGATAGAATTCGAAAAGGGGTAAATGTCAACACAGGAGTAGAATGGTATATCAACGACAGTTCTTCATTAACCGCTTCTTTTCTTTATCGATCCAGTGCTAATGATAATAATACAACAAATATAACTACTCAAAAAGATATAAATGGAGCCCCTATCAGTAGCTTTACCCGTTTTAACCCCGAAAAGGAAGATGATAAAACCAGACAATATTCATTAAATTACACAAAGGACTTTGGTGAATCCAATCACAAACTAACAGTTGATTTTCAAATAGAAAACAGCGAAGAAACAGAATTATCCCATATCACCCAGGATAACATTTCGGTAATTGAAATGGTGGATACACAAGAACAGCAAGATCGTATTTTATTACAAGCAGATTATGTTATTCCTCTGAACGAACAACAACAAATAGAAATCGGATATCGGGGAAATTTTAATGATTTAGCTACAAACAATCTCGTAGAAAAAGATAGCTTAGGTACTATTATTAAAGATGAAGGACTTTCTAACATACTACATTATGGAGAATCAGTAAATGCTGTATACGGACAATTTGGAGGAAAAACACAAAAGCTGTCATACTTAATGGGATTAAGAATGGAAGGAACCAGAATCACTATAGACCAACAAACCAGTAATGATTTCTCCAGGAAAAACTACATAGATTTTTTTCCGACAGTTAATTTAGGATACAGCATATCAGAAAACGAAACCATAACACTCGGTTACAACAGGAGAATCCGACGTCCCCGATCTCGTTTTATCAATCCATTCCCTTCCAGATCAAGTGCTACCAGTCTTTTTCAGGGAAATCCAGACTTAGATCCTAGCTACTCCAATGCTTTTGACCTGGGATACATTAACAAAATAGGAAAACTTACATTGCAATCCTCCATCTATTACAATCGGGCTACTCAGGTATTTACATTTATACGAGAAGATACTGGGGAAACCATCGTCATCAAAGAAAATGATACTGATCCGGGAGTCGAAGTTCCTATAACAAGATTAAACCCTATCAATTTATCTCGTTCTGACCGGTATGGAGCTGAATTCACCATCACATATAGCCCTAATAGAAAATGGCGCATTAATGGAAACTTCAATGCTTTTGCCAACAGTATCAGAGGGTCACACAATGAAGAATCATTTGATGAAGATACGTTTAGCTGGTTTGCCCGTGTAAGTAATAAACTCACACTTCCCTATAAAATCAATTGGCAAACCACTATGATGTATAGAGGACCTAATGAGAATGCTCAGAACGAATACAAGAGTATGTTCAGTGCCAACACAGCTTTCAGTAAAGATATATTCAAAGAAAGAGCTTCTTTGACCTTAAGTGTTAATGACATATTCAATTCTCGAAAAAGAATGAGTATCACTACTACAGATACTTTTAGAACAGATAGTGAATTCCAATGGAGAGAACGAAGTTTTGTCCTTGCATTCACTTATAGGTTTAATCAGAAAAAGAAAAGACAAAGATCTCGGAATACTTTTGACAATGAAGGAGGTGAAGGTTTTGGCACCCCATAAACCTCTGTTATCACCCCATTAAGAACTAAAAAAGGAGCTATTTGAATAGCTCCTTTTTAATAGTATATATCAAAATATATTATGCCTGCTCTCTTGCTTTTTTCTTAGCCTCTCTTCTTAGCTTAAAGTTTTCTAAGTTAGCTCCTATAATCCAATAAGGTACTACAAAAGTTAATAAAAATATCAATAACCAGAATCCTATGGTAAGAATCGTTAAAAATGCTAAAAAACCAAGATATTGATCAAATTCAAACATAACAATTTATTAATTTTCAATTTTGAGCAAAGATAGCAACTCTATCCTATATCTCATAATATAAACTGCAATTATTTAAAAAATAAAAAAAGCCCTTCAGGAAGCGTTAAAAATTGAGCGTTTATGCTAAAATAGTGGCTCAAATTCTTAAATTTGCCTTCCTAAAAATTCAAATCATCGTACTATGGAATTTAGAATAGAAAAAGACACCATGGGTGAAGTAAAAGTACCAGCTGATAAATTATGGGGAGCACAAACAGAGCGTTCCAGAAATAATTTTAAGATTGGTGCTCCAGCCACTATGCCATTAGAAATCGTATATGGTTTTGCTTACCTAAAAAAAGCGGCTGCTTATACGAATTGTGAATTAGGTGCTTTACCTATCGAAAAAAGAGAGCTTATCTCTCAGGTATGTGATGAAATCCTAGAAGGTAAACACGATGATCAATTCCCGTTAGTTATCTGGCAAACAGGGTCCGGTACCCAAAGTAATATGAATGTTAATGAGGTGATCGCTAACAGAGCACATCAATTAGCAGGAAAAACGATAGGAGAAGGAGAAAAAACCCTACAACCAAATGACGATGTAAACAAATCACAGTCATCAAACGATACATTCCCTACCGGAATGCATATCGCAGCGTATAAAAAAATTATAGAAACGACAATTCCTGGAATTACTAAACTAAGAGACACTCTTAAAAAGAAGTCGGAAGATTTCAAAAATGTTGTTAAAATCGGGAGAACGCATTTTATGGATGCCACTCCACTAACGATAGGACAAGAGTTCTCCGGATATGTTTCTCAGTTAGATCACGGATTAAAAGCGCTGGAAAATACCTTGCCACATTTAGCTGAATTGGCATTGGGAGGAACAGCAGTAGGAACCGGACTGAATACTCCTAAAGGATACGCAAAACGAGTTTCTGAATTTATCGCTCAGTTTACCGGACTTCCTTTTATTACTGCCGAAAATAAATTTGAAGCATTGGCGGCACATGATGCATTTGTAGAAACACATGGAGCACTAAAACAACTAGCGGTTTCATTAAACAAAATAGGAAATGATATCCGTATGCTTGCATCAGGACCTAGAAGTGGTATCGGAGAATTAATCATCCCTGCAAATGAGCCTGGAAGTTCTATCATGCCTGGTAAGGTAAACCCTACGCAATGTGAGGCACTAACTATGGTATGTGCTCAAGTAATGGGTAATGATGTAGCGATCAACGTAGGAGGAATGCAAGGACATTTCGAATTAAATGTATTCAAACCTGTAATGGCTGCTAATTTACTACAGAGTGCTCAGCTTATAGGAGATGCTTGTGTATCATTCGATACGCACTGCGCACAAGGTATTGAACCTAATCACAAAAGAATTACCGAACTATTAAACAGTTCATTAATGCTTGTAACAGCATTGAATACCAAAATAGGTTACTATAAAGCTGCAGAAATTGCCAATACCGCTCATCAGAACGGAACCACATTAAAAGAAGAAGCTATCGCACTTGGACATGTAACTGAACAAGAATTCGAAGATTGGGTAAAACCAGAAGATATGGTAGGTAGTCTTAAATAAAGACTTCAATACTACTAAAAACAAAACCTCCTGCATTATTGATAATACAGGAGGTCTTTTTGATATGAGATTTATTGTATTTTGATTTGAAAAATCTGGGCCGGAATAAACATTTTTATATGTATAACTGATAACAATCCTTCCATAAAACGAGTAATATCCTTTTCCTAAAAAAAATGTACTCTATTCAATTTACAGAAGCACAGACTTCTAAAAATTAACCACTAACTTCCTAACCCAGACATCACAAAAACTATCCTATTTTTGTTATTGCCAGTTATTTACCCTTCATAAAGTTTTTGTTATTCTATCCAATGTCCAATGGATCTAGAAAGCCTATCTATTAATTTACACTAAAACTCTACTCAGGATAAAAGCCTGGCAAATCTATCTCTGAAACAGGTTAAAAGTAAGTAATACAGAATTTAAACCATAATAAAAAGAAAGAAACAGAATATTTAACCTACATTTACGTTTTAATAGAATTAAATTCTATTAAAAGGAATTTTAGACATCATTTATAGAAAAATAATATTCTCACACATGGACAAAATTGACAAATCTATACTACTACTCCTACAAAAAAATGGCAAAATTACCATAAAGGAGATCGCTGAACGATTAAACCTTACCACTACTCCTATATTCGAAAGAGTAAAAAAATTGGAACGCGATGGGTTTATAAAAAACTATAAAGCAATTCTGGATAGAAAAAAAGCCGGCTTGCAATTAATGGTTTTTTGCAATGTCACTCTAAACCTTCATCAAACCGATTACCTCAAAAAATTTGAAAAAGATATTCTTCAATTTCCAGAAGTTGTAGAATGTTATCACGTAGCCGGTATGTTTGACTATCTAATCAAGATATATGCTCAAAACATGGAACAATACCAGGATTTTTTATCAAACAAGTTAGCTTCTCTGGAAAATATTTCCAAGGTACAAAGCTCTTTTGTTATGACAGAGGTCAAAGATTTTTCTTTCTTACCGATTCCTTAAGCAGTATCATAAGATTATCATTCTACCCCTAAAGCTTGTTCGATATCCCAGATAATATCATCACTATTTTCTACCCCTATCGAAAGACGAACTAGCTTCTCTGTGATGTTTATTTGTCTTCTGTGTTCAGGATCTACTCCTGCATGTGTCATCGTCATTGGATGCTGAGCCAAACTTTCTGTACTCCCCAAACTAACCGCCAGTTTTATTAATTTTAAGCGATTTAGAAACGTAAACGCTTCTTTCTCTCCTCCTTTAATATCAAAAGAAAGCATTGCCCCTGGGGCACTACATTGCTTTTTATAAACAGCATATGCCTTCTCTTCTTTTTCCAAAAGTCCTAAGTAATATACCTTTTCTACTTTTGGATGCTCCTTCAGGAACGCTGCGATTCGACTTGCGTTTTTTGTCTGTTGATCCATCCGAACCTTTAATGTCTCCAAACTTCTCAATAACAGCCATGCCGTATGCGGGCTTACCATATTCCCTAAAAAAGTACGTAGAACTTTGACCCTGCCTATCAGCTCGCTATTACCTAAAACAGCCCCCGCAATTAAATCACTATGCCCTCCTATATATTTAGTCGCCGAATACACCACTAAATCTGCTCCACATTGTAGAGGATGCTGCCAAAGCGGTCCCATATAAGTGTTATCTACTCCTATCAATACTTTTTTATCTCCTGTACTATAGCGTTTAGCTAGCTCACTGAATCCCTCTATATCAAACAACTGATTTGTCGGATTTGCAGGAGTTTCTAAAAAAAACATAGCTAACCGGTCTTTCTTTCCACTAGCCTCTATTAAAGCCGCAACTTCTTCTATACTTTGATTAGGCATCACCCCAATAGTATGTACTCCTATTTTTGATAAAAAATGATTGATAAAATGATCCGTACCTCCATACAATGGATTACTATACACTAATAAATCTCCCGGATTTAAAAACTCTAACAAACAAGTACTTATCGCTGACATTCCACTCTCAAAAACAGCACAATCATCCGACTGATCCCACAAGCATAAGCGATTTTCCAGTATCTCTAGATTAGGGTTATTAATCCTGCTATATATCAATCCTAATTCTTCTTTTGGTTTTTTTTGCCGAAGCCCATAAGCCAATTCAAAAAATGCTTTTCCTTCTTCCGCAGTTTCAAAAACAAATGTGGAAGTTTGAAAAATAGGACACTTAATAGCACCTTCAGAAAGCTCTGGCTTATACCCATAAGTCATCATCAGACTTTCCGGATTTAAATCTTTTCGTTTCATAAATGAATTATTCCTTTATTTTTAACAAATTATCTACGTAAATGTAACCAAAAGACAAATAAATCTGAATTTATATCAAAAAATAGATTTATTTTATTTAAAAATGAAAATAATAGATTATTTTTCTTTATACCGTTTTTTCAACACTCGAATTTAGAAAAATAAACTTCTCAAAATTGCTGACAGACAATTACACTGATAAAACTGAAAATTAAATTACAAAACACCTAACCTGTTTAACAAAAGATTTAGAACACATACCTTATTTTTGAATAAAAACAAATACCTATAAAATGAATATCAGAGAAGCAAAAGTATTAATCACAGGAGGAAGCTCCGGAATAGGAAAAGAAACTGCTAAATTACTAAAAGAAAAAGGAGCTGCTGTTACTATTAGCGGAAGAAACGAAACTACCCTAAAAGAAATTGCAGAAGCCCTAGATATTTCATATGTCAAAGCAGATATCACTAATGAAGAGGATGTAATAAAAATGGTGGCTACTGCCAATCAAAAAATGGAAGGGCTAAATGTACTGATTAATAATGCTGGTTTTGGCTACATATCAAAACTCACCGAAATAGATGCTGTTAAATTCACAGAACAATTTAAGACTAATATTCTGGGAGCTACTCTAGCTGCTAAAGAGAGTGCTAAACTATTTATAGATCAAAACAGAGGAAACATCATTAATATTGGGTCTACTTCTGCTCTAAAAGGTTCTCCTAATGCTTCTCCTTATGTAGCTACTAAATTTGCTCTGAGAGGAATGACAGAAAGCTGGAGAAATGAACTTCGAGCACATAATATCCGAGTAATGTTAGTCAACCCCAGTGAGGTAATGACCAACTTTGCTAATAATATATTGAACAATGGCGATACTAGAGGACAAAAGGAATATACCCAAGAAGAAAAACGCACTAAATTACGAAGTCTGGAAATTGCACACACCATTGCGAGTTTACTGGAAATGGATGATAGGGGCTTTATCACAGAAGCGACTGTATTTGCGACCAATCCCAAAGTATAAGGTATTTGTGTTCATCCCATGATCTTCACCAGCAGTTCTTTTAGAATATCTCCGGGCGGTAAACTTGCCGCCCCTACTCCTTTACTTTTTACATCTGCATTTCTTAACAATGCAATAATCTGACTGACTTTTTTCATGGGATAGTTTTTTGCAGCATCTGCATAATCACTCACAAAATAAGGATTAATCTTTAAGGCACTCGCTACATTTCCCTTGGATTTATCGCTAAGACCATGATATTGCAACACCTGAGAAAAATATGCATATAACAGGGAGATTGTTACAACAAGAGGATTATCCTTTGGATTTTGAGAAAAGTAATTAATAATACGATGAGCCTTTATAACATCTCTCATTCCCACTGCTTTCCGCAATTCGAAATTATTAAAATCCTTACTAATTCCTATATTTTCTTCTATATGAGATGCTGTAATAGCAGATCCTTTGGGAAGGATGAGTTTTAATTTTTCAAGCTCGTTATTAATTTTTCCCAGATCCGTTCCTAAAAACTCTACTAACATCTGGGCGGCCTTGGGTTCTATCTGATATTTAGCTCCAGAAAGTACTCTTCTAATCCAATCAGCTATCTGGTTTTCATATAACTTTTTACTCTCATAAATCACTCCGCTCTTTGCTACCGATTTATAGAGTTTTTTACGCTTGTCTATTTTCTTATACTTATAGCACATCACCAAAACAGTTGTCGGTTGTGGATGATCTGCATACGACACTAATTTTTCTATTGTTCGGGATAATTCCTGTGCTTCTTTGACAATAACGACTTGTCGTTCTGCCATCATAGGAAATCGTTTAGCATTAGATACGATTTCTTCCACTGTTACATCCCTACCATATAAAACTACCTGATTAAACCCTTTCTCCTCCTCCGCTAAAACATTCTTTTCTATATATTCACTAATCTTATCTATATAATATGGTTCTTCCCCCATCAAAAAATAAATGGGTTTAATATTTCCATTTTTTATATCACTTACAATCTTCTTTACTTCCTCCATTCAGAAAAAATCATCACTTTTGTGGTATGGTCAAACTTAATTTCCCTAATTATAACTTTCGATTCAAAAATAGCGAAAATAAAGTTTCTATTTTTGATCGGATTCGCAAAAAATTTATCATATTGACCCCCGAAGAATGGGTCCGTCAGCATGTTGTACATTTCTTAATCGAACACAAAAAATATCCCGAAAGTTTAATCAATGTAGAGAAAATGATTAAAGTCAACGGATTGACCAAACGATATGATGTAATTGTATACAAACCAAATGGGAAAATTAACGTTATTGTAGAATGCAAATCTGATAAAGTAAAAATCACTCAGGAAGTTTTTGATCAAATTGCCCGGTACAATCTGGTGTTAAATGCTGATTATCTTATGATCAGTAATGGCTTAAATCATTACTATTGCCAGATGGATTACCAAGAGCAATGTTATAGTTTTCTAAGAGATCTTCCTGATTATAAATAAGAGGCAGAAAGTTACTTTTTGTTTATTTTTTTTAACATATGAATGTAGCCGTAGTAATATTAAACTGGAATGGCAGGCAAATTCTGGAAGAATTTCTTCCTTCTGTAATACAACATTCCAAAGAAGCAACCATCTATCTGGCAGATAATGCCTCTACTGATGACTCTATTGCATTTGTCAGTGCACAATACCCAGAAGTTAGTATTATTAAAAATAAAACCAATGGAGGGTATGCCAAAGGATATAATGAAGCCTTGGCCAAGATTGATGCTGATATTTATTGTTTATTGAACAGTGATATCGAAGTAACAAAAAATTGGCTTCCTCCGATTATCAATGCATTTGAAACATCTGAAACAATTGCTGCAGTACAACCCAAAATACTGGATTATAAAAAGAAAACTCATTTTGAATATGCCGGTGCTGCCGGAGGTTTTATCGATCGTTTAGGATATCCTTATTGCAGAGGTCGTATATTCGACACTCTGGAAGAAGACAAAGGACAATACGATGATATATCTCCTATATTCTGGGCTAGTGGTGCTTGTCTCTTTATCCGAAAAGATATCTTTGAAAAAGTAGGGAAATTGGATGAAGATTATTTTGCGCATCAAGAAGAAATTGATCTCTGTTGGAGAATTCACAATTACGGATACCAGGTACTTTATGTCGGTACCTCTACCGTGTACCACCTGGGAGGGGCAACGCTAAACAATATGAACCCAAAAAAAACCTATCTTAATTATAGAAATAGCTTATACTCTCTATTAAAAAATGTTAAAGGAAGAAACGTCTGGCTAATCATTCTTTTGCGTTTGTTTCTTGATGGAATTGCAGCTATTAAATTTTTAATCGACAAAAAACCATCTCATATCCCAGCCATTTTAAAAGCGCATTTTGGCTTTTATACCGCTATAAAAAGCTTACTAAAAAAAAGAAAAAAACTCCCCAAAAAGGAAAAATATTATTCTATTTACTCCGTTGTATGGGTATACTATATACTAAACCAAAAAAAACTAAATTAGTTCTGGGATAAAAAAACTAAATTATTGTTAATAGCCGTACGTCCTGTCACATTTTTAATAATTTTGAGTCTTATAAACTAGAACTAAAGACTAAAACAAATTTTCTAATGAAAAAAGCGATGATTATTGGGGCCTCTATGGCGGTATTTTTATCTTCCTGTGTATCTCAGAAAAAATTTGCCGAGCTAGAAGCCAAACAGAAAGAAACCCAAGACTTACTAAACACAGCTACCGTAAAGCTAAATAGCTGTCTTGAAGAGAAAGCTAGTTCTAAATCTGAGTTAAAAGTACTTCAGGATCAAGTAAAAAACCTAAAAAATACAAATGCTGCCCTACTTAACAATGTTGGTAACCTTGCTACCCTATCAACAAAAGAGGCAGAAAACTTAGAGCGCTCACTGGAAAGCATCAAAGAAAAAGATCTACAGATCAAAACTATGAATGATGCATTAAACAAAAAAGACTCTGTGACATTAGCCTTAGTTACCAGTCTAAAAGGAGCCCTAGGAAACCTTGCAGATGAAGATATCGAAGTAAATGTAGAAAAAGGAGTTGTTTACGTTTCTATCTCTGATAAACTTTTATTCAAAAGTGGTAGTTATAATGTATCTAGTAAAGCAAAGTCTGTGCTAGGTAAAGTAGCAAAAGTAGTAAACGACAAGCCAGATATCGAATTCCTGGTAGAAGGACATACTGATAATGTGCCAATTAAAAATAAAGTTTTATTAGATAACTGGGATTTAAGTGTCAAAAGAGCAACGGCAGTAGTACGGGTATTACAAAATACATTTGGAGTAGATCCTAAACGTATGACAGCAGCCGGACGTAGCCACTACATCCCTGTAGCCGATAACAGTTCTGCCGAAAACAGAGCAAAAAACAGACGTACAAGAATCGTTGTACTTCCAAAACTAGATCAATTCTACAATATGATAGAAGATGGAATGAAAAAAGCTTCCAATAACGGACAGTAATTACTGATTTCCAGAAAGAATTAAAAAAAGGGTTGCCAGTTGGCAACCCTTTTTTTAATTTTAAGAATATCAACCACTTAAAACCTATTTAATGAAAACACTGCAATTAACTAACACTTCCCTTGATTTTTCAAAAAAAATAAGAATACTTTTGCATTGCTAAAATCTAATCATAACTTAAACCAATTAAACTATGAAAAAAACCTTATTTCTAGGGCTATGTCTATGCGCATCTGTCTCTATTAAGGCACAATCATTTATCGGTTTTTTAACTGATAATTATAGCGGTGTAAATAGTGTTATCAGTAACCCTGCTAATATTGTTGACTCGCGATTCAAGACAGATATCCATTTAGCCGGAGCAAGTGCTCTAGGAGGAAATGATTATTACAGTACTGATCTTGATAAACTCCTGGACAGCGACTTTGATTTTGATAGAGATGGAACCAAATCCCCGAAAGAAAAGAATTATGGATTCGGGAATGTAGATGTATTTGGACCAGCTTTTATGTTCAATCTAAATGAAAAAAGTTCTATTGCCGTTTTTACCCGAGCCAGAGCCTTTGTCAATGTCAATGAAATAAATGGAGATACTTTTGATAATTTTGAAAATGACTTAGATACCAGTAATGACTTCTTTATAAATGAAGGAGATATTTTTGCAACCACTCATGCCTGGGCTGAAATTGGTGTCTCATATGCACGCGTTATTCTTAATAATGACACAAATTTCCTGAAAGGAGGAATCACACTAAAATATTTACAGGGATTAGGAAATTCTTATGCCTACGGTAGAAATGTACTAATTGATTACGATGCAGACGGTACTTTATTACCCGGAGGAAACAGAACAGGTAGCATCGATACTCAAGGAGAAGTCGCTTATGGATATAGCAATAATGTAAAAGAAGATTTTGAAGATTTAAAACTGCAAAGCGGTGCCACAGGAATCGGTGTTGATTTTGGAGTTGTATATGAATGGAGACCAGAAATTGACTCTTATAAAATCAAGGATAGTAAAGGAAAAACTTACTTACCAAAAGATGTTAACAAATACAAACTAAAGTTTGGTTTATCAATTACCGATCTCGGGGCAATCTCATATGATGAATCTACCGAAGAAGTGTACGATATAACAAACGCTATAGGAGAAGATGACTTTAATAACTTCGACGATTTTGATGATAAGTTAGAAAACCTATATACCTTAGTACGATCAGGAGGTACTTCAAAAGCAGTACTTCCTTCTGCATTACACCTTACCGCTGACTGGAACATAAACAATTACTTTTATGTAAACCTGAACACAGATTTGTCACTGGTATCAAAAACAAAAGAAAACGCTAATCAAGTTGCAAACATGCTATCTCTAACACCTCGATTCGAGAGAAAATGGTTTAGCTTTTACTCCCCTATTAGCCTACAACAATACTCAGGATTCCAATGGGGAGCAGGGTTCAGAGCAGGTCCTCTCTATGTAGGTTCTGGGTCTGTATTATCAGTTTTACTAAGTAATGATTCCAAAGCTGCTGATGTATATGCAGGATTAAAAATACCTGTATATCAATCTAGGTTAAAGGACAAAGACGGAGATGGTGTATTAGACAAAGTTGATGATTGTCCTGAAGAAGCAGGCCCAGAAGAAAACTTCGGATGCCCATGGCCGGATACGGATGGTGATACAGTACTTGATAAAGATGATCAATGCCCTGAAGAAGCAGGACCTGTAGAAAACAACGGATGCCCATGGCCTGATACAGATGGAGATACGATCTTGGACAAAGATGATCAATGCCCTGAAGAGGCTGGTCCTGTAGAGAACAAAGGATGCCCATGGCCAGATACAGATGGTGATAGTATATTGGACAAGGATGATAACTGTCCTAATGAAGCAGGTACCGTAGCAAATAACGGATGTCCGGAAGTAAAGGTAACTCAAGAAGTTCAGAAAACACTTAATGAATATGCCAAGACTATTTTATTCGACTCAGGAAAAGCTACCATCAAGAAAAGCTCATTCGAAGTATTAGATGATATTGTAAAAATATTAAATGAATATCCTAAAGCTGCTTTCAAAATAGAAGGACACACAGATAGTTCAGGAAGTAACGCTTTCAACCTAAAATTATCAGATGCCAGGGCCAATGCAGTAAAAACACATTTAATCAGTAAAGGTATTAACGCTGTGAGACTGTCTTCTATAGGTCATGGAGAAGAAAAACCTATTGCGACCAATAAAACTAAAACCGGAAGGGAACAAAACAGACGAGTAGAAATAAACCTCATAAAAGAATAATCCCTTCTCTATAAAAAAAATCCCTGATGTATTCAGGGATTTTTTTTATTATAAATTTTCCCGGAGTATAGAAACCCGAGTATTAGACACTTATTAAAAGATGTCAATCTCTCCTCTTCCTTCTCTTACTATCACAGGGTCTTCATCAGTTAAATCAATAATTGTAGAAGGAATATTCCCTCCGTAGCCTCCATCAATAACAATATCTACTAAGTGATCCCACTTCTCCAGAATTAATTCTGGGTCTGTTGTATATTCAATTACCTCATCTTCATCATGAATCGAACTAGAGACAATAGGATTCCCTAACGCTTCTACAATTGCATTACTGATAGAATTCTCTGGAATTCGAATTCCAACTGTTTTCTTTTTCTTGAAGACAGTTGGCAAGTTATTACTCCCAGGCAATATATAGGTATACGGTCCCGGCAATGTTCTTTTTAGCAACTTAAAAGTACGATTATCAATCTGTCGTACATAATCTGATAAATTACTAAGATCTTTACAAACAAAGGAGAAATTAGCTTTTGCTAATTTTACATTTTTGATTTTTGCAATGCGTTCCAATGCTTTGACATTTGTAATATCACACCCTAAGCCATACACTGTATCCGTCGGATAAATAATAACACCGCCTTTTTTCAGACATGCTACAATTTTTTCAATCTCCTTTGGATTAGGATTATCATTATATAATTTTATAAATGCTGCCATACATTGGTTTATTATTCTTTATTAACAAATAAAAAATAGCGGTTATTAGTGAATATACATATAATTAACAAAAAAGCTCTATTACTCAATAACTTTCAACTTAGCAAAGCGAAGTAACAGTTTTTTTAACCCTCCGTTATCAAAATTAATTTCTGCTTTCCTGTCTTGACCCATTCCCTCTACTCTAACAATTTTCCCTAGCCCAAATCGCATATGTTCTACTCTCATTCCTGCCGCTAGATTATCAGACGGGGTACTTGTAATTCTTGTCGAACCTGAAGGAGCATTAGACACAGGTCGTAACTTACGTAATTTCCTTAACTGTTCTTCTGTCGGTTTATGTGCCAATGGAGGAGTTCCTGAGATAGGCTTTTTTAATCGTAACTTACTCTTATCTACTTCTCCAAAAATATCCTTATCCACCAGAGGCTTATACCTTCGAGTTTCTATTGGTGTTATATACTCCAGGTATTGGTCATCAATTTCTTCTATAAAACGGCTAGGCTCAGCATCTACCAGCTTCCCCCAACGATACCTTGATTGTGCATAGGTAAGATATGCTTGTGTCTCTGCTCTGGTCAGTGCTACATAAAAAAGACGTCTTTCTTCTTCCAGTTCACTTCGGGTATTCATACTCATTCCCGATGGAAACAAGTCTTCCTCCATCCCCACGATATAAACATATGGGAATTCCAATCCCTTGGCTAGGTGAATAGTCATTAACGCAACACGATCATCATCCCCTTTATCCATATCCATATCGGTTGCCAAGGCTACATCTTCCAAAAATTCTGATAAACCTCCTGTACTATCTACTACTTCTTTTTGCCCTTCTACAAAATCCCGAATACCATTGAGTAACTCTTCTATATTTTCCATTCGAGCCACTCCTTCCGGGGTACTGTCTTTTTTAAGTTCTTGTACCAAACCTGTTTGTTTTGCTACCATTTCAGTAAGAGCAAAAGCATCCATTGTTTGATTACTAACCTGAAAACTTTTAATCATATTCATAAAGTTCTCTAGTCGGGTCTTCGTACCACTATTAATCTTAAGATTAATTCTATCCAGATGTTCAATAACTTCAAAGATAGATCGTCCGTAGTGATTCGCCGCTACAATCAACTTATCTACAGTCGCATGACCGATCCCCCTTGCCGGATAATTAATAACCCGCTTTAATGCTTCTTCATCTTTTGGGTTTACAATCAATCGAAGGTACCCCAGCAAGTCTTTTACCTCTTTTCGCTGATAAAATGACAGTCCTCCATAAATTCTATACGGAATTCCGCGTTTTCTCAGCGCATCTTCCATGGCTCTGGATTGCGCATTGGTTCGATATAGAATGGCAAATTTTCCATTATCTAACTGATGTTCCATTTGGTTTTCAAAAATAGAACTCGCTACATATCTTCCTTCATCAGCATCAGTAATCAGCCGGTTTACTTTAATCTTTGGACCATATTCATTAGCTGTCCAAACAACCTTATCCAGTTTCGTTTTATTCTTATCTATAATTGAGTTCGCCGCTTCTACAATATTACGAGTAGAACGATAGTTCTGTTCCAAACGGTACATCTGTACATTATCATAATCCTTCTGAAAATTCAGAATATTATTAATGTTCGCCCCTCGAAATGCATAAATACTCTGCGCATCATCCCCTACCACACATATATTCTGAAACTTATCAGACAGTGCTCTTACAATAAGGTACTGAGAATGATTCGTATCCTGGTACTCATCTACTAATATATATCTAAAACGATCCTGATACTTAGCTAACACCTCGGGGAATCTATTTAACAGCTCATTGGTTTTTAACAACAAATCATCAAAATCCATAGCACCTGCTTTGAAGCAACGATCCATATAGGCTTCATAAATTTCTCCCATCCTCGGGCGTTTAGCCATAGCATCTGCCTCCATTAACTCTGCATTCTGATAATATGCTTTTACGGTAATAAGACTATTCTTATAGGACGAAATACGAGATTGAATCTGTTTATATTTATAAATATCTTTATCCAGTCCCATTTCTTTTATAATAGAAGAAATCAATCGCTGAGAATCCTGAGTATCATAAATGGTAAAATTAGAAGGGTACCCTAGTTTATCTGCTTCATACCTCAGTAATTTTGCAAAAATAGAGTGAAAAGTTCCCATCCATAGGTTTTTAGCTTCACTTGCTCCTACAATCTTAGCAATACGGGCTTTCATCTCTCTGGCCGCTTTATTAGTAAAAGTCAATGCCAATATATTAAACGAATCCACTCCCTTATACATCAGATAGGCAATCCTATAAGTCAATACCCTGGTTTTTCCGGAACCTGCCCCTGCAATAACAATCATCGCTCCATCAACCTGAAGCGTTGGTGCTCGCTGCGCATCATTTAATTCTGCAATATAATCTTCCAAATCTTTACTCCTTTAATAAGATGTGAAATTTAAGTAATGTATCGATCTTTTAGAACCAATATGCATATAAATTATGAACAAAATATAAAACGATTATTTATAAGAGATAAAAAACGTCTTTCACCTCTCATTTTTCCTACCTTTTAATATAAAATTAAAAAAAACATCGACAAAAAGCATAAAATATAGATAAAAAACACTATTTTTACATAAATTAACAAACAAACCAAAAAGTAAAAATTGCTGAAACCCCAAAATTCTTAATGCATATGACCCCAAACATGAACATTCAAACCATTGAAAAAGAACAAATTAAATTTTTAAAATTTCCAAAAAAAGAAGTACTCAATAAAAGAAAAGATCAAATCGATCGAATTTTAGAATTACAACGTGCAATGGTTCTTGGAAATATAGAACATCAAAAAGTAAAAATTGTTTTCGTAGACGACAATGGGATAAAAAGAGTGGAAACTACTATATGGGGAATTACTGATAAAGAAGTAATCCTAAAAGGATCCACGATTATTCCATTAAAAAGAATTATTAGAATATCATAATCATGAAAAACTGGTATATAAAAAAACTCTCAATAATTCCTACCATATACATACGTTCTACCTACAACATTGAGAGTTTTTTATATTCAGCTACCAAGAGCATGTTTACGAAAAACGCAATTATTTAAAAAAAATAAACGAAAAAATATTTATATGTTAACAAAGCCCCTCTTAAAGCTAAAAATATTTAATTACCTTGCGTCGGTCCCCCTTTAAAAAACAAAGTAAACAAACTCGTTAATTAAAAAAATGAATCATACGAACCTAACCCCCTTTATCTTACTAAACCTACTGTTTATTACTTTTATTTCTTTTGGTCAAGTTCCCGCTGATTATCTGATTTCATCAGATATAAACAACTTTATCCAGGAAATTGAATCAACGAAATCAAAAAACCTTGACATTACAATAGAAAAGGGCATATCAATGTCTTTTGCTATAAAAAATAAAATAACTTCAGGACATACTTCCTCTTATCTGGGAAACATTGTTAATGAACCCAATTCTTCTTTTGTTTTCCTTGTACACGAAAACGTTGTAGAAGGACATGTTCTTTTAAAAGATAAAGAAAGTGCCTATAAAATTTTTGCCAATACAGATGGCAAAATCTATAGTAAGAAAGTTGATATTCACAGTATTCTCTGTGTTAATTATGAAAAACTAAAAAAACCGGAAAAATCCACCGGAAAAAACAATCAGGTAATTCCGGAACTAGAAAGTTTGCCTGGTGCCGCCGGAGTTGTATACCTTGATTTTGACGGGGAAATTGTAGAAAACACCTGGTGGTTGAATGGAGCTAGAATTGATGCACAACCGACAAACTTCTCTACCAGACAGATCGAAGAGATATGGCATATCATGGCAGTTGATTTTCGTCCTTTTAATATTAATGTTACAACGAGAAGAGCTGTATTTGATGCTGCTCCAAGGACACAGCGAATGAAGTGTATCTTTACACCGACTACAGATGCTGAGCCGGACTCTGGAGGTGTTGCTTATTTAAACTCTTTTTCCGAAGGGCAAACCGACAATCCATGTTGGGTATTTAATATTGGAAATGCCAGAGTAGCTGGAGAAACAGGTTCTCATGAAGTAGGTCATGCACTAGGATTATCTCATGATGGTCAACAAAACCCTAATCAGGAGAAAACAGAATATTACAGTGGTCATGGCAATTGGGGACCAATTATGGGATGGAGTGCCAGTAACTCCATTGGTCAGTGGAGCCGTGGAGAATACACCAATGCTACTCAGCGAGAAGACGATATCGCCATCATTGCGAACAATAGAAACAATGTAGGTCACAGAGATGATGACCATGCTGATACCAGTGAACAGGCTACTCCTATTCTAGTCAGTGATCAGGGAGTTGTAAGTGCAGATAACAATAAAGGCATTATCACTACCCGTGCAGACAAAGATGTTTTCTCTTTTGTTACAGAAACAGGAGATGTTTCTCTATCCATAGAAACAGAAGCTACTCATGCCAACTTAGACATTCAAGTTCGGTTATTAAACGGAATTGGAGAAGAAATTACCCTTTCTAACCCAGAAGGGCAACATGCAGCTATCAATCAAACCTTAGAAAAAGGGCAATACTTTCTGGAAATAGATGGTGTTGGAGATGGGACCCCTTCTAATGGATATACTGATTATTCTTCTCTTGGTAATTATTACATTTCCGGCACCTATACTCCTGGAGATAACAACCTGCCGCCATTGGCTAATTTTTCTGTACAGGTAAGTTGTGATGAAGTACAATTTACAGATGAAACATTTAATCAGGCTACTGAATACTTATGGGATTTTGGAGATGGAACTACAGCTACCGAACAAAACCCTACACATACGTATACCGCTAATGGGAACTATACAATTACCTTGACTTCTACCAATCCATATGGTAAAAATGTAAATATTAAAAAAGACATTGTATCAATAAATCTTCCGGATTCCCCTACAGTAAGTGATCAAAACATCTGTACAGGAGAAACAGTTATGCTTTCTATTTCCGGAAACAGTAATTACAGCTGGTTCGAAGCATCTACAGGTGGAGAGGCAATCGCAACCGGAAATGAATTTACCACACCACAATTATCTGAAACTAAAACTTATTATATAGAAGGTGCACTCAATAACTGTATTTCCAAGACACGAACACCTGTACAAGTGGTGGTAAATGACACCCCAGAAAAGCCAATAATACAGATAACAGATACCAAAACACTATCATTATCCACATCTCATACTAATTACAAATGGTATATTAATGATGTCCTTATAGAAGAAGCCACATCCCCTACACTACTTCCTGAAAAAGAAGGTTCTTATACTGTAGAGGTGTTTAACGAATTAGGGTGTAGTTCTTTTACTGATCCTTTCTTCGTTTCCCTAACACAAGTAAATATTAGCCAATCGACAGAAGTATTAAAATATTATATAGACCCTATAACCAAAGAATTGATTGTAGAAGGGCTCACTCAAAAAGATCGTTCATTAACAATTGTCGACCTGAAAGGAATTATTGTTCAGGAAATGGACCCGGTCAGAGAGATTAATATAGATGTATTATCCAGTGGATTATATATTTTATTAATAAACAATAAAGCCAAAGGTAAATTCGCAAAACTATAAGGTATTTACAGGAACGAATCTCTACTTTCTAAAGAGACTTTTCTCAAATACTTTATTCTTTAGGATCAGATATATTTCCTGTACCATATAAATACCTCTTATAAAAACTCAATCTTTATAAGAATCAAAATATCAGAAAATCACATCTTAACTTGTTTAAGATGTGATTTTTTAAATATATTTAAGAAAAAACATGTATTTTGGGATAAACATGGAACAAAATAAGAATTCGACACATATTGATGCTCTGTTTACATCGCACTATCAATTCGTTATTTTATACATACATTCCTCTCATAAATATAGTATCTGGACATTATGTTTCTTACTCTCTTTTACATGTATGGGACAACACTCTAAACAAAACAACGACATTATAAAGGAATATGGAAGTACTTATACTGTAGAGAACCCTGATTTTAAAACTGATCTTTCTCAAGACTTTAAAGCCGTATTTGATGTAGGGCGGTCGTTTGGTGCTCCTGCTAAGGTCAATCCACTAATCAATACGGCAGCCAGGTTTATAAATATGCATTACAAAGCAGGAGTTCCTCTTGACAAGATCAAAGTGGCGCTAGTCATCCATGGAGATGCTGCATTTGATGTTTTAAACAATACTGCATACCAAAAAAAATACCATATAAAAAACCCAAATACACCATTGATTCAGCTACTTTCAGAGCAAGGGGTAAAAATTATTCTCTGTGGACAAACAGCTGCATATCGCAACATCACGAAACAACAAACACTTCCACAAGTACAGTTTGCTCTTTCTGCAATGACTGCATTGGTACAATTACAAAACACAAACTTTCGTCTTATCAACTTTTAACTCCATGAAAAACAATCAATACCTAGTAGGCATCACATTTCTTCTTTCCTGTTTCTTTCTTCAGGCTCAAAAAATAGATCCTGCTATCAATTCAACTGCTGAAAATGTAGAAGAACAAGTAATTAAATGGCGACGTGACTTTCATCAAAATCCGGAATTATCCAACAGAGAGTTCAAAACAGCTAAAAAGATAGCCACTTTCCTTACCTCATTAGGAATGGAAGTAACAGAAAATGTTGCAAAAACTGGAGTAGTCGGCATTTTAAAAGGAAAACAACAAGGCAAAACAGTAGCCTTAAGAGCTGATATTGACGCCCTTCCTGTAACAGAAAAAGTGGACATCCCATTTAAATCTACTGTAAAAACAACCTTCCTTGATCAAGAAGTAGGTGTTAGTCATGCCTGCGGTCACGATACACATACCGCTATCCTTATGGGAGTAGCCAAAACACTCAGCAGTCATAAAAACAAACTAAACGGGACTGTCAAATTTATTTTCCAACCAGCAGAAGAAGGTCCTCCTCCAGGAGAAGAAGGAGGTGCTAAACTAATGATTAAAGAAGGAGTGCTGAAAAACCCAGATGTAGATGCTATTTTCGGGTTACACATCAACTCAGGGACACCTGTTGGTATGATTCGATATACTCCGGGAGCTACAATGGCTGCAGTAGAAAGATTCGTGATTAAGGTTCAGGGAAAACAAACCCATGGATCTGCCCCCTGGACTGGGGTCGATCCTGTGATTATCTCTGCTAAGATTATAGACGGATTGCAAACTATTGTGAGTAGAGAGGCTCCGTTGGTAAAAGAAGCTGCCGTTATTACAGTAGGAAAAATTACCAGTGGGGTTCGTTTTAATATTATTCCTGATACGGCAGAAATGATCGGTACTGTACGTACCTTAGATACACAAATGAGAAGCCTTATCATACGAAGAATGCAAGAAATGGTCCCTGCTATCGCCAAAGCATACGGAGGAGAGGCAACTATTGAATTCCAAAACAATACCGCAATTACCTATAATGATCACAAATTAGTAAAACAAATGCTTCCTACAATAGAAGGAATCGCAGGAAAACAAAATGTAATCCTGGCACAAGCGACCACCGGAGGAGAAGATTTTTCTTATTTTCAGGAAAAAGTCCCCGGTTTTTATTTCTTTCTGGGAGGAAAAGCCATTGACGATACTAATCCGCCGTCGCATCATACCCCCTATTTTAAAATTGATGAAAGCGGCCTTTTATTAGGCGTAAAAGTGCTTTCGCAATTAGCTATTGACTATTTAAATCACGAATAACTATATGGAAGTTTTTTTTACGTTTATTCAATCAATCCCATGGTGGGGATGGATTCTAATTATTCTCTGTCTCGTCGCAATCAGGGATGTCTTTTTTAATAAGAGACATACAATTAGTCATAATTTTCCGATTGTTGGGCACTTTCGATATGCCCTGGAGAGTATCGGACCAGAAATAAGACAGTATTTTGTAGCGAATAACAGAGAAGAATTACCTTTTAACAGAATTGAAAGAGGCTGGGTATACGCCTCTTCCAAAAAGGAAAACAATTACGAAGGGTTTGGAACTGATAGAGACATCTATCTTCATCAACACATTTTTATAAAAAACTGTATGATTCCTTTTCAACCTTCGGAAAATCATCCCAGTAAAAAAGACAAAACATTTCTTCCCTGTGCCAAAGTTATGGGGAGCTATAATAAAAGAAGAAAACCATATCGCCCGGCATCTGTAATCAATATTTCGGCAATGAGCTTTGGGTCTCTATCTGCAAAAGCCGTGGAATCTCTTAATCTTGGAGTTAAGGGATGTGATGCATACCACAATACAGGAGAAGGAGGATTATCTCCCTATCACAGTAATGGAGGTGATGTTGTATTCCACTTCGGGACAGGATATTTTGGAGTAAGAGGAAAAGACGGTAATTTTTCCATGGATAAAATGAAGGAACTGGTACAAAATAACCCTTTTGTCAGAGCCATCGAAATAAAGTTATCTCAGGGAGCCAAGCCCGGGAAAGGCGGAGTACTCCCAGGATCAAAAATTACTCCTGAAATTGCAGAAATCAGAGGAGTTGAAATAGGAAAAGATGTACTATCCCCCTCTGCACATACCGCTTTTAGTACTGTTCCTGAATTGTTAGAGTTTATAGAAGATATTGCCGAAGAAACCGGATTGCCTGTAGGTATCAAAGCTGCTATCGGAAAAACTGAACAATGGGAAGTACTCGCTAAACTCATGAAAGAAACTGATAGAGGACCTGACTTTATTACGATAGACGGAGGTGAAGGTGGAACAGGAGCTGCTCCTCCGAGTTTTGCTGATCACGTTTCCTTACCCTGGGTTTACGGATTCACTGCTATTTATAAAATATTTCAGAAATATGAACTTACTGATCGCATTGTTTTTATCGGAAGCGGAAAACTAGGGTTTCCCGCAAAGGCAGCAATGGCATTTGCTATGGGAATTGACTGTATCAATGTTGCCAGAGAAGCCATGATGAGTATCGGGTGCATACAAGCTCAAATTTGTCATACCAATAAATGCCCTACGGGAATTGCCACACAAAGTATGTGGTTGCAAAGCGGAATCAATATTCCCCTCAAGGCTGATCGATTAGCACAGTACTTCAAAACCTTTCGAAAAGAATTTGTAGAAATAACTCATGCTTCAGGTTATGAACACCCCTGTCAATTTACTATGCAAGATGTTGATCTTAATGTAGATGACGGAGAATTGACAAAAACGCTGGAGACCTCTTTTAAATATTCAAAAACTCCTGTTCCTTTTTCCGGTATGCAAAGTTTAAAAGATTGTATGTATCTTGGCGGACATTCTAAACAAGTAGAAGCTTAACCTTATTTTTTTACATTACAATGACTATTGAAACCATTTTATTATCCTTAATCCCCTCAGCACTTATTGCTGTCATTACCATCTATTTTTTTAATCTTCATACCAAGAATGAAGAAAAACGCCGCCGGTATTTATTACACAGGGAACATCAAAAACAAGCATTGCCCTTACGATTACAAGCCTATGAACGAATGGCATTGTTTCTGGAAAGAGTTTCTCCTGGGAAACTGTTATTGAGAACCCCTCCAATTGCCGAAGATAAAAAAAGCTATGAATCCCTACTAATCAATACAATAGAACAAGAATTCGAACACAATCTCACGCAGCAAATCTATCTTTCTGATGAATGCTGGAATCGAATAAAAGCTGCTAAGAATGGCATCATTACCCTTATCAGAAAATCTTCTTTACAGGATAGTATAAAGGATGCTGATGCACTTAGAGAAGCTATTCTTACAGAAATAGTTGAAAAAGGATCTCCCAGCGATATTGCACTAACCTTTATAAAAAATGAGGTTGGAGAATTGTTTTAATCCTATCCTAAAAGGAATAACAACTACAGCAACTTACATATAATATACAACGAGGTGTCCGGGTATACTGTTATCCGGACATATCTATATCTTTCAATTTGTTCTCTTCTCTTCGTTTGGCTTTTTGAGCAGCATATTCATATCCTTGCTTCCACCACGTACGCATCAGTTTTTTATTAAAGATCAATGAATTTTCTGTCAATTTACTAGGCGTATAATACAGGTTTAATTTGACATCATTATGCGTAGCTGCTAATTTGCCCAGTAAGGTATCATGTCGTTCCACCTGATCCAGCATAAAACCATACAGTCCAACCATTAATGAGAATGGGTTTTTCCCCAATACCTTGTGATATTCCATATTTTCTGATTCCAGAATAATTGCATCGACCTCTGTTGCTCCACGGCGAATCGCTTCTCTAATGGGTACGATACAACCGAACCCTCCATCTGCATATTCACAGTTTTCTTTGGTAACCAAACTCATAAACGGAACATAATTACAGGAAATCCAAATCCAATCGCAAAAATCCTCATATGAGAAATCGTTAATCGACTTATATTCTGTTCGGTTCTTCGTCAGGTTTGATACGGTAACAACAATATCCTTTACTTTCGTCTTAGCCTCATCAAATTCTACTTCAGAAAAACTTCTGCGTATAGAACGTCTCAGATTTTTACTCTCTCCGAAGGTTCGTTTCATTTTGATAAACTGTAATAAAGAAGAAAAGAAATTTATAGAGACAAACTCCCTATTTCCTTTTTTTCGTACGATAAAGGGATTGATATTAAAAATAGTATGTTGGGTAACATTGGTATAAATCTCTCTTACCTTGGATACATTGCCCAGCGCTAATTGAGGAATCAATAAGCTTCCGGTAGACGTTCCTAAGAAGAGGTCGTATCTTCTTTTTTCCTGTTCTATGAGGTATTCTGCCACTCCTCCAGCATAAGCTCCTTTACTACCGCCTCCAGAAATAACTAATGCTCTCATACTTTATACTCTATTAAATCGGTTTTGTTTTTTAGCAAATTCATAGCCATCTTTCCACCATTTGGTCATTTTTACTTTGTCAAAAATCAAAGAATTAGTCGTTAATACCGTTGGAGTATAATACAGATTCATCGACACTTCCTGATTCATTGCTTTGAACTTTCCTATTCTTATGTTTTGTATTTCGATCTGATCCATCATAAAGTTAACCATATTGGTAATCAAGGAAAAGGGGTTTTTAGTAGGCATTCTATTTAAGTGATTTACTTCAGTTTCCAGAATAATAACATCTATTTCTTTAGCGCCTCTGGTAATTGCTTCTTCTATGGGGACCATTGACCCTAATCCTCCATCTACATAATCACAATGGTTTTTTCGTACCAGACTCATAAAAGGAGGGTAATTACACGAAATCCATATCCAATCCAGAAAGTCCTCATATGTACACGCTTTGATCGATTTGTATTCTACTTCATTAGTAGACAAATTTGTTACCGTAACGATAATATCTTTTGAGCTTTCTCTAAGGCTCGTATAATACTCCCGGGGAATAGATTTAGAAAGTAACGTTCTAAGGTTTGTACTATCTCCAAATGATTTCTTCCTCCGAATCAGATTCCGCAATACATTATAATGATTAATTCCTATAATCTCATACCCTTTTTTTTTCTTGATACTAAAAGGGCAATTAGAAAAAATTGATTGCTGAGTAACAGAAGTATAAATTTCTTTTATTTCTTCGATTTTAGACAATGCCAGATGAGAAACTAATAAGCTTCCGGTAGAAGTTCCCAGAAACAAATCATACTCCATTCCCAAATCCTGGATCAAATGCTGCGCAACACCTCCTGCAAAGGCTCCTTTACTCCCTCCTCCGGAAATGACTAATGCTCGCATAGCTTTGTTTACTTTGGGGTTAACTTTCGCTCCAAAAATGCTTGTTGCTTTTCGGACAATCGATCCTTTAAAGCTACATATTTCTTTTGATATTTAGAATCCTTCAGTAAATTATCTACTATTTTTCTGCAAAAATTTCTGAATCTCCAGTTATGATGTGTCGCTCCCTCTATCAGATAGGCTAATGATGCATCAGAAAAAGCACCTAGGCTCTCCAGATATGAAAAAGCATTCTCCCGGGTACTAAAGTGATATGCAGGAGAGGTATATGCTGATAATTCACTATAAAAATCCTGATGTTTATCAATGTGATACCCTTTAGTACTCAATGCCAGAACCAACCATAAGGTACGTACATTTTTATCAGAAAAACCGATTACGTCTTTGGTTTGATCCAGATAGCTTGCTCTATCATTGGGAAAATTTACCCAAAGGTGATATAACGCCGCTTCTTTAGTCGCATATGAAGCATCAGACAATAATGATTCGAATTGTTTTTTAAGGCTTTTAGGAATCGTATTCATCGTAGTACCTATGGTCTGCCGAACAATCAGATTATCCGTATCAAAAGCTTTGTCATACAGAGCAATCGCTTCTGGTGATGTCTCTCCCTGTAATTGATAGATAACTTCCTGCCCTATAAAATCATTCACCAATCCATCTAAACCCCTTGCCAAAGTTCCCCATTTTCCTGCCAATGGTTGTGTTCGTTCCTTAGCTAAGCTCAGGTAGTTTTTAATAAAAGGAATCTGTGCCAATATTTCCAATGCTTCTTGAGATGGAAATGCTACCTGTTCCAACCACAATTTTCTGTACAATGACATGTCTTTTCCACTTACTTCTTCTACAATAGTTATAAAATCATCTGTATTTACATTTTTGAATCGATGTGTTTCTAGGTAATTATTGATTGCTATTTTAAAATTAGTTGCTCCAATCTCATTTTCCAATGCAAACAACGCCCAGGCTCCCCGCTGGTAAAAAGTCAGTGAAGTTGCTTTGGCATCTAGTAAACTGGTCGCTTCTTTTTTCTCTGAAGCTGCTGTCAGTTGCTCTGCACTCTCATACAATTTATAATAAAAATGATCCGAGCCAAAAATCTCTTTTTCTGCCAGCAAGGCATAATAGGTTGCAAAACCTTCTTGTAACCAATGATGTTTTCCTTCTGTTTCTGTAACCAAATCACCAAACCACTGATGTGCCAATTCATGGGCATTGACATTTATATAGTTTCTGTCCTGATAAGCCACCTCATCCACTACAAAAGCATCTGAGAATATTGTAGTTCCCGTATTTTCCATGCCGGCATATAAAAAGTCTTTTACAGGGATTTGTTTATAATTTTGCCAGGGAAAAGGAACTCCAATGGTTTCTTCCAGAAAATTAAAAATTCGGGTACTATGGGCATAGGTCGATTCGAACATATCCTTATCCGCAGGATAATAGTACATCTCTAATGGAATTCCACTCTTAGATGTTTCGACAATTTTATCATACTTCCCTACGACCATAGCCAATAAATAACTACTCATCGGATCTTTCATATCATAGGTCCAGGATTGAATAGAATCATTGATCATTTCTTTTTTCTGTAACTTCCCATTGGCGATCACTTCATAATCTTTATGGTAGCGAATCGTCAGGTCAAAAATTACCTTCTCATTCATATCATCAAAACTAGGAATCCAGTTCGAACTGTATTTCCCTTGACCTTGTGTCCATATTTGGTCATTTCCCTGATAATCTTTTAAGAAATACAATGCTTTTTGAGGTTGTGCTTCATATTGGATTTTTAAGGTATATTGTTTCCCTTTTTTCAACGAATTCGTTATCCTTATTTTTTTATCGTCATATGAATAGTTCGCTTTTACTCCATCCAGTGTTACCGAATGAATTACCATCTTCTGTGCATCGATAAACACCGTCTCTGTTGGTTCTTCTACCGTCATTGTATAGGTAACTGTCCCCGTTACTTTTTTATTCTTTGCATCTAGCGATATACTGGCTTTTCCTGTTAAGAAATCAATGGCAGGCTGTTCTTTTTCTATGTAAGTATCAGAAGCCTTTACTATCGCTATAGAATAGATACTAATAATAAGGAATGTCAAAAACTGTTTCACACGAATAAACTTTTAATTACGCATACTATCTGTCAGTAGAACTGGTATGTTCTCTCTAACAAAAGATCTGCCAAAATAACGATTTTAAAACCGCATTGTGGCAATATTGCGATGTATTTCTACCGATTCTTCCTATCTGTATCTCAAATTTTATGGTCTGTATTGAACTATTTTATCAGATGTAGTATCTTCGCTCAGATGAATCCTACTATCCTACAAACCCCGATTGATTATTTAAAAGGTGTTGGTCCTGCCAGGGCTGACTTACTTCGGTCGGAATTAGGAATCCATACGTATCAGGATTTGATTAACTTATTTCCCAACCGCTATATTGACAAAACCAGATACTATAAGATCAATGAATTGCAGCGTACTTCTGCTGAAGTTCAAATGGTAGGAAAGATCATTCATCTCAAAACGGTTGCTCAAAAAAGAGGAAAACGCCTGGTCGCCAAATTTATTGATGATACCGGAGAGATGGAACTGGTATGGTTTAGAGGTCATAAATGGATTAAAGAAAATATAAAACTAAACACTCCTTATGTTATTTTTGGCAAAACCAAATACTATAATGGTTTTAATATGCCACACCCCGAGATGGAGTTACTTACGGAGCATGAAAAAAATCTTAGAATTTCGATGCAACCGGTTTATCCTTCTACAGAAAAGCTTACCAATAAAGGAATTACGAATCGGGTGATTAATAAAATCATGCAACAGCTCTTTATTGAGACCAAAGCTCGGTTTTATGATACGCTTTCACAGGAAATTTTAGGCGAATTAAAATTGATTTCGAAAAGTGAAGCCATGTTTAATATTCACTTTCCCAAAAACCAGGAAGTTCTCGCTAAGGCACAGTATCGTTTAAAATTTGAAGAACTCTTCTATATCCAATTACAACTCATTACAAAAAAATTAGTCCGCAAACGAAAAATAAAAGGGTATCCATTTACACATGTAGGTGATCATTTTAATGATTTCTATTCTAATCATCTTCCTTTTGAACTGACAGGAGCTCAAAAACGAGTGATCAAAGAAATCAGAAAAGATATGGGAAGTAGTGCCCAGATGAATCGTTTATTACAGGGGGATGTAGGTTCTGGAAAAACAATCGTTGCCCTACTGACTATTTTATTAGCCATGGACAATAATTTTCAGGCATGCCTAATGGCTCCAACTGCTATTTTGGCAAATCAACATTATCAGGGAATTACAGAATTAACCAAAGACCTGCCTATCAATGTTCGATTATTAATGGGAAGTACTAAAGCAAAAGAAAGACGAGAAATTGCCGCAGCTCTCGAAGATGGTTCCCTACATCTATTAGTAGGAACACACGCTATTCTGGAAGACAAAGTACAATTCAAAAATCTGGGGCTTGCCATTATAGATGAACAACATCGGTTTGGAGTAGCACAACGTGCCAAACTATGGCATAAAAACACCTACCCACCTCATATATTAGTGATGACGGCCACTCCTATTCCCAGAACACTTGCAATGAGTTTATACGGGGATTTGGATATCTCTATAATCGATGAGCTTCCTCCCGGAAGAAAAGCCATTAAAACAGTACATCGGTATGATAGTAACCGACTAAAAGTATTCAAATTTATTCAGGAAGAAATCGAAAAAGGACGACAAGCTTATATCGTCTATCCGCTCATTCAGGAATCCGAAGCGATGGATTATAAAGATCTGATGGATGGATATGACAGTGTTGTCCGGTATTTTCCAATGCCAAAATACCAAATATCTATTGTACATGGTAAGATGAAACCCGCGGATAAAGATTATGAAATGGATCGGTTCGTACGAGGAGAAACACAAATCATGGTGGCTACCACGGTAATAGAAGTAGGTGTGAATGTCCCTAATGCCAGCGTGATGATTATCGAAAGTGCTGAACGATTCGGACTCTCTCAATTACACCAATTACGCGGACGTGTAGGACGTGGAGCAGATCAGAGTTTTTGTATTCTCATGACCGGATACAAGTTATCATCGGATAGCAAAGTACGCATAGAAACCATGACACAGACCAATGATGGTTTTGATATCGCAGAGGTCGATCTAAAATTAAGAGGTCCCGGAGATATTATGGGGACCCAACAAAGTGGTGTTCTCAACCTGAAAATAGCAGATATTGTACGTGATAATGACATTCTAAAAACAGCACGTTATTACGCCCTCAAAATATTAAAAGAGGATCCAGCGCTATCCTTAGAAAAAAACAAAATCATTTTATATACCTACCAGCAACTTGCCAAGCATAAAAATATCTGGAACTATATTAGTTAGCAACCATTAGAAAAAAACACCCCTTTTTTTAAGCGGTGTTCTTTTATAACGCATAACCAATACCAATTCTCGTTATCTTTTTATAAATTTCTTTGTAATGATTGAGTTTCCCCTTTTAAGGGATACAAAATACAACCCGGGTTGTAGACCTTCTATAGGAATTACATTCGTATACAGGGTTCCCTCTTTCACCAACTGTCCGGCATAGTCTAGCATCCGGTATTGTTGTCCTTCTTTTGAGGAAACCTCTAAAGTAATGGAATCCGAATCTACCCCAACAATAGAAAAATCCCAAACAGGAATCATTGCTCGTTCTTCTATGGAAGATTGCTGGGATATATCGGTCGTTAGATGAATTCCATCTATAGCCATATCTCCTTTCCAGGTAGTTCCAGTAACCCCATTCAATCGTAGTTGAATCTTCTTTCCGGCATAATCTGATACATCTATAGTTGCTGTTTTCCATGAATTCCCCTGATTTCCCGAACGACTCCATATCGAAGACCAGTTTTTTCCGTCTAGACTGATTTCTACATCCAGGCTTCCCATAGAAGAAGCTCCATACATATGATATCGAAAAGAAATAGAAGCCTGATGCACACCTGATAACTCATAGCAGGGACTATAAAGAATGGCTTTTTTTCTTGAATAATTCGGTCGAGAAGACTCCATATAAATATAATAAGTTCCTAAGGCAGCCCCACCGGGACCTGTATAAGAAGATGAAGTCTTTCCTCTATGCCGGGTCCAGTTAAAATCATCTGAAGAAACTGCCTGTTTCCACTCGCCAAAATCAGTTTCAAAACTTTCTAGATAAGGGAAATTAGCTACCGTAGAACGGCACAATGTATTTCCTCCTCCATCAGTATCTCCAAATCGGTTCTCTGCCTGTGGTCCTCCCCATATACTAGTAGCAAATGCTGGATTATCTATAAATGGATTCCTATTTCCCTGTAATTCCTCCAGAATAGGATTTCGTTGTAGCTCCAACGAAGACACAGGATCTTCTGCATTCCACCTCAGGAATAACTGTAACATGTTCGCATCACTTGTTGCCACAGCTCCGATTCCCACATTTGATGGCAGACATCGGTTACCATATCGGATATACATATACATCATCATTCTAGCGACATCTCCTTTGAATTCATCACCAGGATACCAATATCCCTGAGGAGTAATGGTTGAATTCCCTGATCCATCGGCAAATTTCCTGTTTCCTCGTTTCGAATTTCGGCTTACATCCGCAGGTCTCAGGTGATGTGCATCTGCTCCGGCACCTGAAGTTCCCAAATTCGGATTTCCTAATGATTTTGGATATACATGCTCTCTGTTCCAGTCTGTTGTCCCTCCTCCATTTTGATGTATACTTCGGGTTCTATCTGTCGATGGTGTATTATCTGTATCATCATACCCGTAAATCAAAATAACTTTTCCTGATCCCGGAGCAGTAAGATCCGTCTGTTTTAAAGCATTCCAGACTCCAGGTGTATATGACAGATCTGTATGATGTGTATGAATTACTTTTGAGGATAGTTCATTTTTTAATGCAGTTCCTGTAGCATTGATATTAACATCATTATAATAAGAAGGAACCTGACTATATCCTATATAAGAAATAGGAATCAACAAAAATAAAAGAGCATTTTTCATGAGTATGTAAGTGGTTTTAAAATTAGGCTAAAGGTACACCCCACCAGATCACGATATTGTAATGTACAGGTTACAAAATCATTACTATTTTTCTACGACAACTTTCTTCATACGATAATGGGTATTTATATAACGTTACGAATCTATTTTTATTCAGGTATTATCTAATTAGATCAAGAAATGGTCTTAATGCAAGCTAAGCTTCCGAGTATTTTAAACATTTGATTATCTGGTACAATTATGTTCAAACCTCCTTATTCTTCTAACGAATACTTGTTTTGATTTCTTAAAAAAAAGGAATGATATCTGGTCAATTCACTATATATTAATTTAATACACAAAAAAATAATGTAACAAAAAAAACTTTTTACAGACTAACGTTATACAGATAAAAAATACACACTCATGAACGCACTTAAACATTTTATAGTAGGGCTTTTTTTTATAGCTGCACTCTCTTCACAGGCACAGACTGCCGATGAAATCATTGACACCTATTTCGAAAATACCGGTGGAAAAGAAAACTGGAACAAGTTAAAAGGTGTCGAAATGATCGGAGTTATGAAAATGCAGGGACTGGAGATCCCTTTTGAGCAATTGATGACCAAAGATGGAAAACAATCTACTACCATTGAATTCCAGGGACAGCGCATGATATGGGCTGCTTATGACGGAACCACTTCATGGTCTAGAAATCAAATGACAATGGAACCCGAAAAAAGCGATAGTGAAGCTACGGAAAATATGAAGAATGCGGCAAAAGACTGGCCTTCTCCATTCCTTAATTATAAGGAAAAAGGATACACTGTAGAATTAATCGGTAAGGAAACTGTAGATGGTACAGAAACCTTTAAGGTTAAAATTACTAAAACTCCACTACTGATTAACGGACAAAAACAACCTAATATCTCTCACTATTATTTTGATACAGAAAACTTTGTTCCAATTGTAGTTGAGGAGCAAATTACAGAAGGTCCTATGAAAGGACAATCTATAAAAAGTTCAATCAGTGATTATCAGGAGGTAAACGGATTATATTTCCCGTTCTCTCAGAGTAATCAATTCCAAACAATGGAGTTCAAAGAATTCAAAATTGATCCAGAAATAGCAGCAGAGAAATTCGCTTTCCCTGAAAAAAAATAATCCACTACTTTGATCTCTATTGTGCTATCGCAATAGAGATCTGTTTTTAAGTATTAAATAACATTCCCCCTTCTATCTGTTTTCTACTAAAAGCTATTTTCTACTTTTGGTTACTGCCTAAAGTATACACCACCAATGTGGAACTCACTCAGTGAGCAAATCATCAAAAAACAATATACTATGTACAGAAAATTAACCATTGCCTGTATGGTTATTGCTATGTCATTATCCATACAAGCTCAGGAAATCGTACTCAAAGGAAAAGAACTCTTCGGTAATCTCGAGGCCAGACATATTGGTCCTGCTCTTATGAGTGGTCGTATCATTGATCTACAAAACCACCCTACCAATGATCGTATTATATATGCTGGTGCAGCAGGAGGAGGAGTTTGGAAATCCACTAATGGCGGAGCCAGTTTCTCTCCCATATTCGACAAACATGCGCAATCTATCGGGGCGATTGCTATAGACCCTAATGATCCTGATAACACGATCTGGGTTGGAACTGGAGAAATCTGGACTAGAAATAGCGTCTCTATCGGAGATGGGTTATACAAATCTAATGATGGAGGAGCCAATTGGAAAAAAATAGGTTTCGATAAATCTGAACGTATCAGTAGTATTCAGATCAATCCTAAAAACTCAAATGAAATATATGTAGGTGTATTAGGTGCTTTGTGGGGGGATAGTGAAGAACGAGGCGTATATAAAACCACCGATGGAGGAAAAACATGGAATAAGGTATTGTATATAGATGCAAAAACCGGAATCAATGACCTGGTTATGGATCCAGATAATCCGGCAATTCTATATGCTGCCATGTGGGAATTCAGAAGAACCGCCTGGGGATTTAACTCCGGAGGTCCTAACAGTGCCTTGTATAAATCTACAGATTCCGGAAAAACATGGAACAAAATACACAATGGATTTCCAGAAGGAGACTTAGGACGATTGGCAATAGCAATAGCTCCTTCTAATCCTTCTATTATCTATACCGTAATCGAAAGTAAAAAAGACAAAGGGCTATACCGATCGGATGATGCGGGAGCTAGCTGGAAGCTTCTCAATGGAGATTTTGGTTTAGTGGTACGCCCTTTTTATTTCTCCAGAATTGTGGTAGATCCTAAAAATCCGGACATACTGGTCAAAGGTGGTTTATTCGGGTCTATCTCCAGAGATGGTGGAAAAACCTTTAAGAACCTGGGAAATATGCATGCTGATATTCATGATATTGTATTCGATATTCACAATTCGGATCGTATGTATGTAGGAACTGATGGAGGAGTATATCGCAGTTGGGATGGAGGAGCTACTATGGATATGGTTGATAACCTGCCTCTTTCTCAGTTTTACCACATCAGTGTAGACAATCAAGAACCATACAATATCTATGGAGGATTACAAGATAACGGATCCTGGTACGGTCCTTCTACTTCGCCGGGAGGTATCGAAGCAAGAGACTGGAAATCGGTGGGGTATGGAGATGGATTCAGGGTATTAAAACATCCTAAGGAACATATTATTTATTCCGAAATGCAGGGAGCACAAAGCGTATGGAGATACGATGTCACCAAAAACAAGGTAAAAGACATTAAACCCCTACAAATAAAAGGTGAAGCGGAGTTACGGTTCAACTGGAATGCCCCCATTGCCATCAGTGAGCATCAGGCTGACAGAATCTATATTGGTAGTCAGTTTGTACATATCAGTAATGACAAAGGAGATACCTGGACTAAAATATCTCCGGATCTTACTACCAATGACCCTGCAAAACAAGACAAAGAATCAGGAGGGATCTCTACGGACAAATCAGGAGCAGAAACGCATACGACTATCTTTACTATTGCCGAATCTCCTATAGATGAAAACATCATTTGGGTAGGAACCGATGACGGGAATGTACAAATTACCAAAGACGGAGGGAAAACCTGGCAAAATAAAACTTCCAATATTCAGGGAGTTCCTGCCCATACCTGGGTCTATCATATAGAAGCAAGTGTACATCACAAAGGAACTGCCTATGCAGTATTCGATGGTCATACGCAAAATGACATGAAACCTTATGTCTATAAAACCACGGATTATGGAGATACCTGGACCTCTTTGGTTACTGATGACATTGTAGGATTCGCCAGAAATATTCAGGAAGATTATGAAAATAAAGACCTTTTATATCTGGGAACAGAATTTGGTTTATTTATTACTATTGACGGAGGAAAACATTGGTCGCGTTTTACCAATAACATGCCGGCAACCGCAGTACATTTTATAGACCTGCAAAAGAAAACCAATGATCTGGTCATGGGAACTCACGGACGAGGAATTATCATTATTGATGACATCTCTCCCCTGCGTCAAATCAATCAGTCTATGCTACAAAAAAACGTTCACTTTTTTGATAGCAAACCTATGGTTATTAAGGAAGAAGGTGGTTTTGGCGGAGGAAGTACCGAACTTCAATTTGTCGGAGATAATCCACCCTCAAATGCCCAGATCATATACTATCTCAAAAAGCGACACACGTTCGGAAAAATGAAGCTGGAAATTGCAGATATGAATGGGAATGTATTAGTAGATCTCACTCCTGGAAAATCCAAGGGAATCAATATTGTTTCCTGGAACTACAGAACAAAAGCGCCTAAAGTAGCAGCCGGAAAGACATTTACTTTTGGAGGATTTACTGCCCCCAGAGTCCCTGCCGGAACCTATAAGGTACTCTTGACTAAAGGAAAGAAAACATACGAGTCGCTTATCACCCTGCAAAACGACCCCACCTCTATTATCACTTCTGAGGAGCGAATTGCTCAACAAAAAGTAACAACAGCTCTGTTTAATGATATGGAAACTCTTGCCTATCTGGTATATCAAATCGATCAGCCACTACAGCGAGCACGGCAATTATTAAAAGAAGATCCTGCTGCTAAAAAAGTAGCCACTCAGGCGATCACCGCCTTAGAAGAGTTAAAAAATAGTTTGGTTGTTACCTCTGGGGATAATTATGTAAATGAAGCTGAACCTCAATTACGTGAAAAATTAGCCGATCTATATGGAGATGTTGCCAACCAGTTCGAGAAACCATCTGCAGCACAGTTAGAAAACAAAGAAGTACTGGAAACTCGTTTGAAAAAAGGAAGCACTGCTTTTGAAACAATTTCAAAAAAACAATTGGCAAAATTGACGAAATACCTGGCTAAAAAGCAGCTACCACCAATTGAAGTAAGTAATAAAACTGATTTTCTCAAAAAATAACTACCCAGAGAATAAAAAACGCTTCTTTATACTTATAAAGTGGTTTAAATTCATAAAAAAGCACCCTCAGGAATAATGAATATTCCTGAGGGTGCTTTTTTTAAAGGGTTTAGGGGGCTCTTATCTCCTATAGCATCACTAACCGCTTTTGAGTTGATATGATACCCCTCTGCCCCTATTGTCAAACTTCTTTTGACATCCTATACAACTATCCCTAATAATCAATGTGATGTTTTGAAACAGTATATAGAAAGCATAGCTGCCCAAAAATCGGGCAATCACCCCTCACAGTAAGCCCTATAATTCATTATTTTGGGCAACTATTTATACATCTGGTAGATCCTCATGTAATTGTTCTCATTTACTACATCATATATTCACCGCAAACAGATTCCCTATTACTGCTTTAAATAAGGAGTACAAAACATTCTTGCTTATGATAGTATCAAAAATTTTTAGAATCCCATTCTTATTCTCGCTGGGGCAAACTCGCAAAAATCGCTACTTTTATATCACATTTTAGAAGTCACGAAGGTTCCTCCATTCTCCTGTGCCAGTGTTCTCATAAAATTATGATCCGCATCTTCTCCAAATGCAATGGTATGAATCACAATTCCTTTAGTATTGCTTTTTCGTATTTCTTCCAGTATCTGATCAGGGTTTGTATTTGGTAATCCATCACTCATTAATACGATTTCTTCTACTCCATTCAGAACCAGCCCTTCTAAGAGTGCTTCCATCGTATGAGTTCCTCCGGAAGCTTTGAGATGCTCTACAAAAATATTAGATGAAGTTCTCGAAGTATTACTGGCTATTCTCAACTCATTCGATTGTTTTGTCACCTTATCCGAGTATGCATATACCGCAAACTTTTTACCATCAGGTAACCCTTTGATTGCAGGAATTAGTTTACGCTTTACTGCTCCTAGTTTTGTCGCTTGTTTCGTTACTTGTTTCCCCAACAGACTTCCGATCTTACCTCCTATTAATTTCCCTACTTCACTTCCTGCTTTGTTTCCTGCTTCCCGCATCAACTGATCTTTTACAGACCCTTCATCTATTCCCTCCATACTCCCGGAAATATCAATCACGTATAAAGTATTCTTACCCGTAGTTCCAATCCCATAAAAATCATCTGATTTTTTTAATACATAACAAGAGTTGAAAGACAGTAAAAGAATACAGCAGCTTACGGTAATAATAATTCGCTTCATAATCAATTAAGATGTTGTTTTTTTTTTAAAAGTACCTGTGTTTTAATGTTGAATTTGTGTTCCTCAAAGAATACATTTCTGTTCCTTTTCGGTTCTATTCATTATACCAAGTTGTAATCGTAACTCCCTTACTAAACACCGTTTCGGTATTGATAAATTCAAATCACAACGGGTATAACACCTACGAAAGTACGCTGTTTCCGTACAGCATCTCTCAGGCATTAGAATTCTCTAGTAAAAGAATAGAAAACACGGGAATTTGATGAGAATTCAACAATAAGAACAACAATCATCATCGTTCTTTTCTAGCCCCCCTCTCTCTAAAACAATTCAGCGCGAACCTGATCTTCCTCCACTCATCTGATTTTTTTATAAAATAACCTATTTTATAAAAACGTGATATAGAACAAGAAAAAGAGCCTGTCATTTTATAAGAAGCTTATACTTCTTCACACCAGAGCTTCCTAAAAGTAAGAACTAAGCTATAAAAACACGGCTTTACAGAGAGATTTTTAGTTCAAAAACATTAAAAAATGCTGTAAAATCAGCAGTTTATCTACTACTTTTTATACAATAATCAAGGGACATATTTGAATGAATTTCTCTTAAGTACCCCGCTGTATGTAATAAGGATTCCCCGCTGTGAGAACTATAAATACAGTTTTTTTTGAGTATCAATAAACGATCTACGCAAGAATTGAAATTTAATGTCCTGAGGCATTCTCTGAATGAATCCTCTTTTCTCGTAAGAACATTTCTCGTTTTTACGTTGAAGTGATTTACTGAAACTACTGCAAAAAGGGGAAAAATCCCCTCCCTGTCTTATTTTTTAATTCATTTTTTCTTTTTATTTTTGGAGCTCCCCGCGCTTAAAAACCTAATTAATAACCATATACAGACTTTTCTCTCAACATGGCAACGCTTAGCAATACCCAAATAGCAATCTCCGGAAGGGTCATTCCTTCGTTTCGCAGCTTATCTATTCAACAACATTTAGGGGATCATCACCATCTCGAATTGGTGTGTAGAACCGATGTATTAGAGCATGCTTCTGATGAAATTATCGGAGACAGCAAGGATCTTTTAGGAGAAACCATTATTGTACAGGTACAGGCAGAAGCACAGTATCAGGATTATCGCGAATTACAGTTCAAAGGATTAATCACAGCAGTTAATGCGACCAAAGCACATCAGTCTGGAGCTTCAGGAGATATTGTGATCATTGAAGCAATGAGTACGACAATATTGGCAGATGATGGAATCCATACGACTTCTTATATGGATCTCGACCTCACAGAGTTGTTAGAACGAACCTATCAGGGGTACGATGTAGGGAAGTTAGCCACTGCTTTTGCTCCCAGACAATCTGATACCATTCATTATAGTGTACAAAAAAACGAAAGTAATTTTGCCTATAGTGCCCGCTTAGCAGCTAGTACGAATAACTGGTTCTATTACGATGGTGTACAACTGGTTTTTGGAACCCCTTCTAATGAAGAGACCCAACTTGTATATGGAAGAGATCTGGAATCTTTTTCGGTACGAATGCGGCCTACACCTAATAAGTTTGCCTATACAACACAAGATTACTTAACCAATGAACTGTATCAGAAACGAAGCAGTGAAGTCGCAACCGCTGCAGCAGGCTATCACAGTCTGGCAACCAATAAAGGGAATGTACTCTATAGCAAGGAAACCAATATCTATCATCACGGAGTAACGGATCAAAATCTCCAACAACGTTTTGAGCAGCAAGTAGAGTTCCATACACAAGCTATAGAATCCAAGCAGGTGATTGCTCATGGTGTCAGTGACAATCCCGGAATACAGTTGGGAGCAGTGGTTCGGGTCGAAGGCTATGGAAGCTTTCGGGTAATTGAGGTACGACATACGAATATAGAAGGCGGAAATTACAAAAATCACTTTCAGGCAATTACCACAGAAATAGATGTATATCCTTTAGCCACTATGTTACAGCATCCGGTTAGTACTATCGAAATAGGGAAAGTAACGGACAATGCTGATCCGGAGGGGATGAGCCGGGTAAAAGTACAATTTCCTTTTCAGGAAATTACCGGAGAGACCACTCCCTGGATTCGGGTATTAACACCTCATGCCGGGGCAGATAAAGGATTTCATTTTATTCCGGAAATAGGAGAAACCGTAGTATGTCAGTTCGAAAATAACCATTCAGAACGTCCCTATGTAGCAGGGAGTTTATATCATGGAGTCGCTAAGGCAGAGAACTGGCAGAGCGAGCAGAATAATGTCAAAGCTATTCGAACCCGAAGCGGTCATACCATAGAACTCAATGATACCGAAGGAGAAGAAAAGATCAATATCTATGATAATGATGGTAGTATCATCACTTTTGATACCCAGGCAAAATCATTGACTATTAATGCTACAGAAGATATTAATATCTCGGCAAAAAATGTACATATCACTGCCGAAGAAAACATCACCCTTGGTGCCCAGCAAAATGTAGAAGTCGCTGCCGAAACAGCGGTAAAAGCGATCAGTCAGGGAACCGTAGAACTGCAATCCGAAGCAGATACGACAGTACGCAGTAATGCAGCACTGGCAATAGAAGCCAGTAGTGATATGACTGCCAAAGGACAAAATGCCATTGTAGAGGGACTGGCTGGGGCAGAGCTCAATAGTCCACAAACCAAAGTCTCCGGTAGTGCCATGACTGAAGTATCCGGAGGAATCTTAAAATTAAATTAATCGCTAAAACCTAGAGTATTATGCCAGGACCCGCCGCCACCATCGGAAGTATGCATACCTGCCCTATGTGCAGTGGAACCACTCCTCATGTAGGAGGACCTGTTACCGGTCCCGGAATTCCCACCGTACTGATCGGAGGTAAACCCGCCGCAGTTATCGGAGATCAATGTACTTGTACCGGCCCTCCAGACACCATCGTTATGGGGTGTGCGACTGTACTAATCGGGGGAAAACCTGCCGCTACTGTGGGGGATATGACAGCCCACGGAGGAACGATCACCGTAGGAGAAACTACCGTATTAATCGGTACCGGGTGTACTGCCCCAACAGCAGTAATGCCTGTCCCCGAAATCCCTTTTCCTGAAATCAGTATCCTGAATCGCATCCTGAGAAACACCCGGGAAGCACAAACGAATCAGGAAAAGCTTAAAGAAAAGAGTGAACAACAGCATGGTTATTTATCAGAATTTAATATGAGTTTTTAATAAATCAATAGTATGATTATTACATTCCCTGCGGATAAACTTGATAGTGAAAAATTTAACTTTAGAAGTGAACAAGGTAACTTTCTTATTGGTAGAGAGAACACTTGGCATGGAGGAATTCATATTGAAGGAAAAGGTATCGGTATCAAAGCCATTGCCGATGGAAGAATTATTGCCTATCGTTTTGAAGAAGCATATAAAAAAATCACCAAAAATCAAGGAAAAGATAGCAAGTATACATCCGAATACTCCAATTGTTTTATTATAATGCAACATGATTTTACGTATGTAAAACACATCGTTAATAATAAAGGAAAAGAAAATGAAAGTACAGAAAAGAAAGAGGAACATATAACTTTCTATAGTCTATATAATCATTTATTACCAATTAACGCCTATTCTGATAAAGACACATCTAAAAATGTTAAGTTTCCTCCTTTTCTGGCAAAAAAGGAATATCAAACAGGGAAAGACCAAAAAATAAAAGGTTTAGGAGTCTATCAATTTGAACAGCATGAAGAAACTAAAACGTACAAAAAGCTAAAGAACACCGAAGTGGTATTGCCTGTCAATACAGAATTCACTTTGGCTGATGATTCTAAAAAAGAAAATACGATTGTTATACGTTATAAACGTAATGGAAAAACCAAAACAAGTACGTATAAAAAACTTGCGCCATTTAAAGACTTAGCTGGTGAGACTTGTACCAATTATTACGCTAATGTAAATCGTGGAATTAGCACCAAGCTTACTGAAACAACCTATAAAACTACCTATAAAAAAGACATTTCAAAAATTAAAGGAATTCCGGTATATAACAACTCATCTACTAATGCACCCGTCATCAGGGTTTTAAAAAGTACGCAACCATTACAGACAGATGGAGAAATTAAAAATGGATATATTCCGATCAAAGGAACCAATGAATTTGTAAAGCTTAAACATCTAACAACCGTACATACACTGGATGAATCTAAGTTTAAAAAAAATACGATTGTTGCTTGCGACATTCCGGTAAAAGCAAAGACACAGCTAGGGTATACAGGTTTAAAACAAATTAAAACAAATAAGGATTATTATGTATGCCATCATGAAATATTTATGGCTGCAGAGAATGATGATACGATTAAGAAATTTATAAACCATACTTTTGATATTTATTCTGAAGAAGAAAACCCTTTGGATAAAAAGAAGTATTATAAACTGCCAAAAAATGCTATCCTTTATAAAACACTAAAAGCCCCCAATAATCCAACTATAGAGGCTAAAACCCCTGTCAAGGTAATTGCTAAAAAAGGGAATTTCTGCAAAGTAAAAATTCTAAACACCATAGAACGCACTGTCGAAAAAGGCGCATTATCCATCAACAAAAAAGAGTCAAAAGGAAAAAAAATAGTTTATGACATTATAAATTATGATTATATCTCTAAAATATTTGATGGAACTATTACTAAAAAAGATACTCTTACTCATATATCAGGTGTAAAAAACAGTTTAGTAAAAGTCCGGCACACACCAAAGAAAAGAGTTGTTGATTATGATTTTTGGGTTCCTATTTCGGATTTATCCACTAACTATGAATATGAAACTAAAACCACTCAAACAAAAATATATAAGAGTGTTAGAGATGCAGAAAGTATAACAAATTATGTAGAAAGACCTAAAACACTATTAGAAGAAATAGAATATTTACACTTTAATTTTCTACTAGATCCGGCAAAAAATAATGAACCACAAGAAGTAGGAAGAAAAAATGTAACTAAAAAAACGTATCAGAAAGAAACTGAAAAAAAAATATCAGGTGTTGTTAAACGTAGTCTGATGAAAACTACAGAAGGGAAATTAATAAAATGGACAAAAAATGATCCCAAAGAGCCCAAACATCATTATCCTGTAATCCCTAAAAACACGCCAAAATTTAATGAGATAAATGCGGCTTTTAATGGAAAATTAAGTCTGACAGAAGTATCTCGCTTATTTTCGAATGGTTCTTTTTATTGTAATAAAAATGGAATTAAAGGAGATAAAAACTCTTTATACAGAGGGTTAACTTATATATACATAGAAAAAGAGGAAGCAGCTATAGTCCCCAATATTATACACGAAGATGAGAAAGTAATACAAGCCATACTGCCCGTAGATGTGTATAAAAAATTTGAAATCAGTGAAACCAATTATAAAATCTTACCCGTAGACAATACAGGAAAAGACCCTAAAGTCCATGAGGATGTAGACACCCTATTTGCTTTTTTCGAAAATAAGCTACCTAATGTATCCGGTTTTGAACTCAAATGGAGAGGAGCCTGTAATGAAAAAGGAGATAAAGTGAGAGCTTCAAGCAAAGCAGCCACTCATCGAATTGTAGAGTTTAATATAGAAGAGTTTAACAAAAAACAAGAAATACAAAGCCATGAGCTAAAAGAGAGCTATACCCCAAAAGTTGGAGACGAAATAGGTCTGGTCAAAGATGTAACTGATATCTGGCTGGCTAGACCTGATAACAAGGACGATATCGATTTTCTGCTGGAAAAATCAACAGTAGTAAAGCTCACTAACAAAAAAGATATTATCTTAGGAGAAGAAAATGGTGAATTCCATTACAAAAAAGTAGAGACCCATAACCTATACCTTGGTAACGAAAATGAGATAAGTCAAAAGGGGTGGGTAAAAGTTCAGGAAATGAAGGACAACAAGTTTTTTAGCCCTTATAATTGGGGTCAGTTTGGGTTCAATATTTTGGATGGTGGGGATGAGTACATCTACGAAATAAAAGATTCACAGGATTTTACCAAAACCAAAAGTAAGTTTATTAAAAAGATATGGAACAACTTCAACATAATGGATCATGTGATAAACGCAGATGAAGTTAGATTTGCATTAGGATTCAATGAAGTGCGGTATGAAATGAGTAGGATCATTGCCAAACATAAAAACGAATGGAATTATACCTATGAGGAAATAAAAGCCGATGTAGAAAAGTTTTATAGTGCACAAATCAACTTTGCCAAAAATAATAAATGTGAGCAAAGCATAATTGATGAAATGGAAAATCTAAAACAAGAATACCTTGCTAACTTAAAACAACAAGTTACAGATTTAATGTTTTGGGATGCTGCTGCTAACACGACCTATCAACCAGAACCCCCTAAAGAAAAGAATCCAAAACCTAATAAAATAGATTTTGGAATTACTGATCAGGAAAGGGCAATCAGTGAAGGATCAGTAGCAACCACTACCCTACCAAAACCTGCAGAGACAAAAAAAGAAAAACCGAAACAACCGGAACGTATCTTTCCTGCTAATTCTACCGTATATCATTTTCATCCTATTGCTTTTGTTAATCAAATGAAATTGATGTTTGAGCAGCAGGGTGGAAATGAAGATTGTCCTGAGCTTGTTTGGGGTAAAAAAGTCTCTTGTGAGTTTAGAAAACGAGTGGTACAAATCTCTAAACGTCTGGAATGTGACCCTAACCACCTAATGACTGCAATGGCTCTTGAAACTGGTGGGAAATTTAGTCCTAGTATTGATAATGGGTTAGCAAAAGATGCAAATGGTATAGGGTATGTAGGATTAATTCAATTTGGTAATGATGCTGTAAAAGATTTGAATAAAAATTACTTTATACATAAAGCAAAAATTAAAAAGATAGATTTAAAGAACATGACAGCCGAAGATCAATTATGTTATGTGGAATGTTTTTTATCTCGACACAAGGGTAAATTAAAAACATTAGCAGATTTTTATTTAGCCATTTTATGGCCAAGTGCTGTTGGTCAAGGTGTAAATCCAGATTTTATAGTTTTTGATGATAATGCATCGGGAGACAAAAAAGATGCGTATCATAGAAATCCTACTTTTCATAGAGAAGAAGACGAATTTAAAAAGAATAGCAAAGGAAAAGTTTATGAAAGACATGGAAAGGTTGGAGGTAAAACCTATGTTTGGGAAATAGCCGAAGCGATACAGGAATGGTATGATAAAGGAGTTCCGCATACAAATACTTCTAATGATTGTCCAGCATGCTCTTGTGAAGAAAAATGCATTGATCTTACTGGTAAAGTTGCTTGGATCTCGCAATTTAATAACTCGGAATGGGCTGTGTACAAAACAGGTAAAAATAAGGGAAAAAAATACATGCAAACAGATGGTTGTTGGAGGACTTCACAAAAACTATTAATGAGTGCAGGACTTAGTAAAACCTCTGGTTATAAAACAGGAATGATTATAACTGCTTTGGAGGATAATGAGCATACTAAGTTAACATTAACCGCTAAAGCAAAAGAAGGTGTTGAATATATCAACAGCCAATTAAAAAAAGGTAATCCTGTATTAGTCGGTTTAAATCATACAATTAATTATAGACATAATGGAAAAATAATTAACAGGGATCCTAAATTAGGTGATCCTGGAACAACAGATCATTATGTTGTCATAGTTGGACGAGGGTGTGAAAACAATAAAACTTATTATAGATTTTATGAGGTAGGTACTAGTTGGTTACATTATGGACAACATGCTAGTAATAAGTTGTTTTTAGGAGATGATTTTTCTTTAAAAGGAACTCCTGCCCATAATAAAAGTAGGAACTATACCGTAACACAAGTTCGTAAAAATTAATACAAAAAAATGATCAGACTAATACAAATATTTTGCTTGTTTCTTTTTTTAAGTGCTTGTTCTAAAGCGAAACAAACAAATCAGTCACAAAAAGGTAATCCAAGCCTTACTGCTGTTGAACAACAGTCAAAAGAGCCTTCACAAGAACAAGAGTACTTTTCTAATATCGAGGATTTTAAAAAATTTGTTAGTAGAAAATGGGTGGCTTTGATAGGCGATGAACCTTGTGCATCGTTCAAGAGAACTATTAAATTTGAAAATAATTTTCTTTACGAGTATGACGGAATGGAACCTACACAATATAAAATAGAAAAAATTAAACAAATTGATTCAAAAACACTGGATATAAAAATTGAGAATGATTTAGATTATGATGTTATATTTAGAGTTGAAGTCTTAGACTTAAAAGAAAAGTTAGTGAAATGGACTGTAAATGGAGAAGAATATTACGAAAAAACTAAACCTTATGATATTGTTTGTGGTGGTTCTGGTGATTATAAGGAAGGTGCTATTATGTCAAATGAAAGTAGTTTTTCTAAAAAATGGGAAGGATTTTATCAGTTTACTAGTGTAGAAGAAGGAGAAGAAAACGTAGAATTAGGTGAAGGTAAAAGTTATGACTTATATATTTCTTTAGATTCTGTTAATTTAAAAAGTTATGGTTATCGACATTTAGAAAATAGAAAAAGTTATGCAATAGAAAAAGAAGGGGCTTTATTTATTTATAACCAAGACCCTGATGAAGGGTTGTTATTAAAGCTTATTCTTAAAGATAACGAATACATTGCTACTTCTTTAACCGATAGAAAAGGAGAGTTTAAAGTTTTGAAAAAATAGTCCCCCTGCTACCGCAGGCTTCTTGAAAAGGTTTGGAATTAAAGAGCCTGAACCACAAGACCCCATAGAGAATAAAAAAGAAGGACTTGATCTAAACAAAGTAATCAAAGGATTGAACAAAAGAGCCAGTGCTATGGATGTAGCTGTAGGCTATTGTGCTAAGTATGTGAGATGGGCGTTAGAAGCAGGTGGAATGAGTACTCTAGGAAGACCTTTGTCAGCGAAAGACTATGGTCCTTTTTTGCTTAAAAAAGGATTTGTAGAAATTTCTGATGGAGATTATGAAATAGGTGATATAGCTGTTATGGAGTCTTTCAAAGGAAATCCAGATGGTCATATCCAAATGTATAATGGAGAAAACTGGGTTTCTGATTTTATCCAAAGAACTTTTTACCCTGGGAATTCTTATAGAAAAGCAAAACCTAATTACAAAATATACAGATGGAAATAAATAAAATAATAAAACTTTTGATTCTTTGTTTTTTTGTACAAGCCGTTGTTTCATGCAAACAGCAGGTCAAAAATGATAACAGTTTCACTACCGATACTTTAGCAATAAAAGTTGAAACGGAAAAAACAGAATTAAATAACGATAATAAAAATGACAAAGATAAAATAATCAATTTTATTATAGACTTTTACACTTCATATCTTATCGACTTTAATAATAGTACAAACACATGTGACATAAATAAATATTTATCTAAAGATTTTAGTAAATATTTAGGTAGCCTAGATTATGATGGTATTATACATGCCCAAGATTATGATAAATTTGATTTAAACACATTAAAAGCTTCAAAAACTTCTAAAAACAATGTTTATAAAGTCGAATTTATAAATATGGGACATGAAACGGTTTTGTATGTAAAAGTTAAATTAATTAATAAAAACTACAAAATCACTAATATCGCAAAAGACTCTAATCAGATAGCCGATATCATCCTATCAGAGATAAAACAAAATGAGTATGATTTTGATTTTTTAAAGTATAATACTAATCCTGATGATCCGCATTTTTCAATTATTTATACTCTTGAAGACTTTGATTCGGATACTGCTATTTTTCAAAAGGTTTCAAATGATGAAAGTTTTGAGTACTTCTGCCTTAAGAAGAATACAAAAAAAGGTCTAGAACTATATTATGAAGAAGATTCAAAATATAATACATATACAGGGGATACGAGTAAATCATTAATCACTATCTACAAAAAGGGAGACGATTTCTATGCAAAAAGTCCTCTAATAGAGGGAGGTAAAGAAATAAAGCTAAAAGAACGAGGGTTTTAAGTCCCGAACCCAAAAAAAGAGAAGAAAACAACAGAAATATGATAAAACTACTGATCATTATGTAACAGCAGTAGGTCGTGGTTATGAAAATGGGAAACGGTTTTTTATATTTTATGAAGTAGGAACAAGCTATCCAAATAAAGGACAACATGATGAAAACAAGCTTTTTGTAAATGAAGATTTGTCAATCACAGGGAATCCACAACATAAAACAGAACGAACATATACTTTAACCCAAGTAAGAGGAAATAAAACTAATGGTAATTTTAAGTAAGCTGCTATGAGAATTTTAATTGTTATATTCTTTTTTTGTGCTTTTAACATAACATGCAAGAATAAAGTTGATAAAGGAATTTCTTCTGAAAATATTATTTCTCAAAAGCAAATAACTAGTTTGCCATCTGAAATAAGTTTAAAAACGTGGATTTTATTAGACGACATCAGTTCTTCATATGAAGAAATATTAGATTATTCAGAATCATCTTTGATAAAAACAGAATTGAATAATTTAAATATGACTGTTGATGTATATGAAGATAATCTTTTAGAAATAGGCATCAAATATATATTGAAATTAGAAAGCGGATATAAAATAATTTTAAATAGTACAGATGTTGAATACTGTATTTTTAGATGGAAAAATCAAAGCAAAGGTATTGGAACTTGGACAATTAAATATCTTCGTTATGAAAATGGTCAAGAAGCTACGTTTACAAATGACTACGTTATTAAAAATTATGTTACATCTGAAAATTTCCCCAAACCAAAAGAACAAACTGTTATTATAGAAAAAGATCCTTCTATGGATTCTAAGTATGTTAAGGTGAACAAAATAGGAGTCACAGGTAATTTTTCTTGTGATTATAAAGAAAATGGTAACATATATAAATTAGGTAAAACAAGAATATCTGATAATAATATAATTGAAATAGAATTAGGCGAATATTTTAATGTTTCTTGTCAAGTCAGAAAAATAAGTGGTGTAGAAAATAAATATGCTTTGTTTTTCGATTATTTTTTTGACACCAAATACAAGATCAATGATATTGAATATTTTTCAAAAACAAGACCAATAGCAGAAATAGAAATTATAGATTCCAATACTATAAAAAAGAAGTGGTTTGGTTTGTATAATAACAAGACAAAGAATTACCCCAAACTATCAAATCATGATTGGAATAATGATACCTGTGAGATTATAATAAAACAGTAACCGCCGATACTTAGGGATCACATAGTCATCAAAGCTGGATGTGCTACAACACCTCGTTAATGATTCTACAAGAATTTGTAGGATTAACAGCTGGAGGTAAAAGAGGAAATAAATCAACAACTGTAAACGGTAGAGATTTAGGCACTTCTAATAACCTAATTCAAGTAGCTTTAGAAGAGACTGAAGCAGATGGAAGTTATACTACAACTACACCTATTGCAGAAAATACTAAAACAGGTATTGATTATTTAGATCAAGAGTTAGAAAAAGGGAATCCCATATTAGTTGGTGTTCGCCATACATATAAACAAGTAAAAAAAACAAAAGGGTTTAAACACGAGCAAAATCATGATAAATCTACTGATCATTTTGTAATTATAGTAGGTCGTGGTTATGAAAATGAAAAAAGATATTTTCTTTTTTATGAAGAAGGAACAAGTAATTCTGCTAATGGACAACATGACCAAAATAGATTGTATGTAAATGATGATTGGTCAATTACAGGAATACCGCAACATAATCTAGCTAGAACCTATACACTAACTCAAATCAGAGGTAACAAAACCAATGGAAACTTCAAATAATATGAATAGATTAGTTTTCTTACTTATATTACTTTTTACAATAATATCTTGTAAAAATAATGCTCAAGAGAATATTTCGTTAAATAATGAGCAAAAAATCTTAAAAGGTTTACCTGATGATATTGCCAACAAAACATGGATATATATCCATAGTAACCCTGAATATGATAAGTATAACACTTATAAAAATATACTAGATTATAATGCAGGAAATTCGATTAAAACAGAAAAGAATCTTTTTCATACAGTACTTGATGTTTATGAAACATATTATTTTGAAATACCATTTGATTCTGTAACCTTAATTAATAATATATATCAGATAAATTTTAAGCATTCAGAAATAGACTATGCAAAATTTAAATGGTTAAATAAAAATAAAGGTATTGGAGAATGGGAGATAAGATATTTAAGATATTTTGATGGACTTGATAGTATTGTTAAAAACAAAAGTGTTATAAAAAGTTTTGTTACTAAAGATAATTTTCCAGAACCTAAAAAAGAAGATAGAGTTTTAGAGAAAGAGAAATCCGAAGATAATAAGTTTGCAAAAATAGAGAAGCTTCCTATTATAGGTGAATTTGCTTGTGTTAATGAACCTTCAAGCTTTTTGTCATTTAAATATGAAGAAGTAAAATTAAGAGATAGTGAAGGAGAAGTTATAGAAATACAACCTTACAAGGTTATTTTATCTCTTACCAATCAAATTTATTTGTCTTGTACTTTAAGAAAAGTAAAAGATGCTAAAAATAAGTATGCGCTTTTTTATAGACACGCTGAGAATACTGAATATTTTCCTGAGGATATTTTGTCTTTTTCAAAAACCCATCCCATAGCTGAAATAGAAATTTTAGAAAACAATACCATAAAAAATAAGTGGATTGGCATGTATAATAGACGTACAAAAAAAGTAGAAGGATATGGTGTTTATAATTGGATAGATAAATGCGATAATACACTTAGTAAGGTAGAAGATTAAAATCCGAAACGTATCTTTCCTGCTAATTCTACCGTATATCATTTTCATCCTATTGTGTTTGTTAATCAGATGAAATTGATGTTCTCTGGGAAAAGAAAATAACATACTTATACGAAGTAAGTTCAAATCTGTTTGGTTAGTAACTGCTCTATTTCCCTTTAAGAAACAACACCTCTTATAATAAACAACTGCCTTTACTAAGTAAAGGCAGTTTTGCTTTCTTTTAGAAAAAAGAATCTGCTTTGTTGTCAAAGGGAGTATGGACAACAGCAGTGGGTCCTGGAATAATGGAAAATAAGACAAACTTACTTCCTTTAAACCATTTCTTATCACATAACACAACTGTTCCCGGGCTTATAGGTGACCAGCTGGATGCTTTATTTCTCTTGCTGGCTTTCAGGTTCAAAGGGATAGTGGTTACACTTAAAAACCCAGTAGCATGACCATCCCATAATATCCCGTTTGTCGATTTGTTATATACTTTATGATTACTATATTTTTGCTGTATTTGCTGGCTGTATTTCTTTTCCACATCGGGATCTGTTAAGTCCAGTGTACTTGCATACTTCATCTCTTTTTGGAATAGGTTAATCTTACCTATCGCATTTTTTACTGCCTTGTTATTTTGATCATAGCGTTTGGCTATAATTACTTTTACTTCATCAAGACTTTTTACCGTAATGGTTTCATCTACATCTGCCAGATATAATGTAATTGATTCCTCTTCTGTAATATTTACCTCTTCTGCAGGAAGCGCTTCTTTAGTACAGCTTAGTAATGTCGTGAAAGAGAGTAAAACCAGTAATAATGTAATGTGTGTATTGTTCATAACGTTAGATTTTTTTTCCTACTCTTTTTATCAATTGGATTTTCGGATTCCTCCACATGGGTTTCTATTGATAAGAGTGTACGCATGTATTTCATTACCCAAAAAAGAGGATTTTTATTAAAATTATTTCCAGTTACTGAATTATCTATTTAGAACAACAAAGAAATTACCTGTGACCTTTTAGCAATCTACCGAGGAAAAGAGATTGAATACTGCTTAAAAAAATACCCGGTATTTCTTGTTAAGAAACACCGGGTACTATTCGTACTATCATTTATATCGCTATTATTCTAATAACGCTACAGATTGTTTGGCGATTTCCAACTCTTCATTAGTCGGTACTATTAAGATTTTTACCGAAGCATCTTCCTTGTTAATCGCTCTGATTTCTTTGGATCGTACTGCGTTTTTTTCTTCATCCAGCTGAATTCCCAGAAAATCGAGATCAGTACATACCAATTTTCTGATCACGTCTGAGTTTTCTCCAATTCCTGCAGTAAAGACAATAGCATCAAGTCCATTCATAACAGTAGCAAAAGCTCCTATAAACTTTTTTATCCGATATGCATTCATTTCTAATGCCAGCTGACATTCTTTATTTCCAGCTTCAGCGGCAGCTTCTATATCCCGGAGATCACTAAAACCTGTTAAGCCTAGCATACCACTTTCTTTTTGTAGTAACGAACTCACTTCCTCCATGGTATACCCTAATGAATCTACCAAATGAAAAATAATTCCCGGATCAATATCTCCGGAACGAGTTCCCATAATAAGACCATTCATAGGAGCGAATCCCAATGAATGCTCTATACTTTTTCCATCTTTTACAGCAGTCATACTACACCCATTCCCTAAATGAATGGTAATTATTCGGGAAGCAGCCTTCCCTAAAAAAGCATTGGCTTTTTCTGATACATATTTATGACTGGTTCCATGAAACCCATATACCCGAATATAATGGGTATCCAAAAACTGATTTGGAATTGCATATTTATATGCCACTACAGGCATCGTCTGATGAAATGCGGTATCAAAAACCCCTACCTGAGTAGCTTGGGTAAAAATAGTTTCTGCTACTTCAATTCCTATCAGATTAGCTGGATTGTGCAACGGAGCCAAAGGAGCTAATTCTGCAATCTTTTGTTTCACCTCCTCTGTAATTACTACCGTCTCTGCAAACGAGCTTCCTCCATGTACCACTCGGTGCCCTACAACGGCAATATCATCTGCGGCATTAATCACCCCTGTCTTCTGATCCATCAGATAGGATGCAATGCACTCTAATCCTTCTTTGTGATTGGTTATAGATACCTCCTCCTCTAGAGTATTTGTATCGGTTTTATACGTAATCCGGGCATTCTCCAAACCAATACGTTCTACCAGACCTGCGCAGATTACCGTCTCCTCTGGCATGGTGAATAATTGAAATTTTATAGAAGAGCTTCCTGAGTTTAAAACGAGTACTTGCATATAAGCTTTTTATAATCCTTGTGCCTGAATGGCTGTTATTATTACGGTATTGTATACATCATCAGCAGTACATCCACGACTGAGATCATTTACCGGTTTATTTAGTCCTTGTAGCATCGGTCCGATGGCTAATGCACCTGTCTCCCGCTGAATTGCCTTATACGTATTGTTTCCGGTATTGAGATCAGGAAAGATCAATACACTTGCTTGTCCAGCGACTTCAGAATCCGGAAGTTTGCTTTTTCCTACTTCCATATCTACCGCCGCATCGTACTGTATCGGTCCTTCGATTTTGAGATCCGGACGTTGTTTTTTTACAATCTCCGTAGCAGAACGCACAATCTCTACATCTGCTCCTTTTCCTGATGTTCCTGATGAATATGACAGCATCGCTATTTTAGGTTCTATACCAAAAGCTGCTGTAGAATCAGCAGAGGTAATTGCGATTTCTGCCAGTTCTTCTGCATTTGGGTTGGGGTTAATCGCACAATCTCCAAATACCGATACCCGATCGTCCAGACACATAAAAAAGATAGAAGAAACAATATTCGCACCTGGTTTGGTCTTAATAAATTGTAATGCTGGTCGTATCGTATGCTGAGTAGTATGTACAGCTCCGGATACCATTCCATCTGCATGACCTTTATAAATCATCATAGTTCCAAAATATGACACATCAGCCATCATATCTCTAGCCATATCCATGTTCACATTTTTGTGCTTTCGCAACTCGTATAATGTCTGCGCATATTCCTCAAAATATGGAGATTCAGTTGGAAAAACAATGGTTACCTTATCAAAATCGATGGCAATATCCAGAGAAGAAGCCTTGCTTTTTATTTTCTGTTCATCCCCTATCAGGGTTACATCCACTACCTCTGATGCTACTAAACGTGCAGTGGCTCTCAGAATGCGCTCGTCTGATCCTTCTGGTAATACGATATGTTTTTTATGGAGCAAAGCTCTTTTAAACAAATCATATTGAAACATACTAGGTGTCAACCCTTCTGATGTAAAAGTGATCAAAGAATTAGATAAGTGTTCCTCGTCTACATACTTTTCGAAAGTACTGATAGACGTATTTATTTTCTGTAAGTTATCAGCGTATATTTTGGGCTTTATTGCTCCAATCTGATTGGCTATAGAAAAGGTCCCGCTAGGTACTGATACAATAGGGAAAGATAGGGAGACTCCTTCTATCAATTTCAGAATAGGTTCTTCCGGCACAATACCTCCGGTAAGAATAATTCCTGAAATTTTAGGGTAATTCGCAGAAATATCTGCCTGCAATACACCCAAAATAACATCTGCCCGATCCCCTGGAGTAATGACTAGGCTATTCTCTTTGAGATGGGTAAGGTAATTTCGCAACTGCATTGCTCCAACACCAAAGTTAACTGCCTGATTATTGAGATGTTCTTTTCCAAATAGTACCTTGCCATCTAACTCTTTTACAATTTCTTTAATTGTCGGACTAATTAAGGAAGCTACCTGTGGAATGACTATCTTATCAATTTGATCTCCGAATTCTTTTGACAAATCAACTTTTAACTGCTCCTCTTTTCCGTTTAATACCTTATTAGCAAAAACGCCCAGTACTTCCACGTCTTTTCCATGAAAGGTATCATGTGCTAATTTTAGATTCGAAACAATCTCTTCATTGGTTTTATCCACTCCATTTGCTACAATAATCGCAGGAATCCCTAAATTTTTAGCAATCACAACATTGATATCAAATTCGATAATACTCCCTTCATCAGAAAAATCAGTTCCTTCTACCAGAATAAAATCGAATCGCTCTGTCAGATTCTTATATTTTCTGATGATTCCATCGATCACCTCTCCGGATTTTCCCTGATTGTATTTTTGTAATACCTCATTGCGAGTAAAAGCATAGGCATTTTTGAAATTAATATCCAGTTCGAAATGGGAGATTACCGTATTGATATGATTGTCGACCTCTCCTTCTTTGGGGTCATCAATAATAGGTCTGAAATATCCTACTCTGGCAACCTTTCCTAGCAGCATACGCATTAACCCTAAAACAATTATGGATTTACCACTGTTTGGTTCAATGGTCGCTATATAAACAGATTTACACATGTACAGTTAATTTGGTGCTGCAAAGATACGCCAATATTGAATATTTTCCACAAAAACAGCCAAATCAAAGAAATGTTATAGGAATTTTACAACAAATTAACCAATATTGTAATAATACCATAATTTTAATTTAAAAAACAAATGTACTTTACTAAATAACTCTTCATTTTTTAACAAGTAATTTCTGTCTTTATACATTTCGAAGAGTCTTCCATAAATATTTAGTAAAAACAGCCCTATGATTTCTCTCATATTCCTTTTACAAAGAGGAATCGAAATATCTTTTATACACAGCGTTTTTTCTGAATTCCCCATTAACTTATCGCTTCGTTTTAACAGCTTTTTACTTTTTTTTAAGTAATTTGCTTACAATCGGATCTAGTGCGGGATCATTCTTAGTGAAAAACCATACCCCCCTATTAATTTTCCGGTTGATGTACTACTAATAAATCAATATGAAAAAGTATTTACTTAGCTCTTTTATATCTATACTTTGTATCCATAGTTTTGGACTCGCTCAAACAGGTCCGGGAGGAGTTGGTACCAATGATGGAACTTCATCTCTTGTCCTTTGGTTAGATGCTAATACGATGACAGGAACCAATGGGAGTGTATTAAACAGTTGGGGCGATAACTCCGGGAACAATTTTAATTTATCGGCAGGAAACGGGGCTACATTTATGTCTGCGGCGATCAACGGATACCCTGCATTTAATTTTAACGGGACTTCCCAATACTTTGAAAGACCGTTTACAGCTGCAATTACTCCTGCAAGTTTCACTGTTTTTTCCGCTACGAGAGTTACAGCTACAAATCGATATAAAGCGGTTATCTCCAATAGAGATGATCCTGGAGGAAGACCGACTGCCGGTTTTATATTGTACGCTACCCCTAACTCTAATATATGGCAATTCTGGACCGGAAGAGCCAGTGGTCCCTGGCAGGTAAATTCATCTGGAGTTTCTACCGCAGGAAATTGGGCTTCTCAGATGATCGAATATCAAAATGCTGCCAATGGAAAACGATTAGCTGTCAACGGGACAATCAATTCGACAAGCTCTCATGTAATGACATCTAATCCTTCTCGACCTATTCGGGTTGGTGCCGGAAGAAACGAAGGAACTCCTAATTATTATTTTTCCGGAGACATCGGAGAGGTTATCATGTTTAATACAGTTATTAATGATGCACAAAAGATCATTATTCATAACTATCTGGCTGCCAAATATAATTTTGCCTTATCTGTGAATGATGTTTTTAATGAGGATAATGCGACAGCAGGAAATTACGATCATGATGTGGCAGGGATCGGTCGAATTAGCGCTACTCATCTTCATACAGATGCCCAGGGTACCGGAATTGTACGGGTACTCAACCCTACAAACCTGGGAAATAATGAGTTTTTTATGTGGGGGCATGATAATGCTGCCTTAGAATTCAACACCACAGCTGATATCCCTGGAGGTATTCGTACACGACTGGACAGGGTCTGGCGAATCAGTGAATCCAATACAGGAGGGACAGCTATAGATGTAGGTGCTATTGATCTTCGATTCGATTTATCGGGAATTCCTGCTGCTACTGCTGCCAATTTGCGGTTGATTATCGATACGGATAATGATGGTACATTCAGTGATGAGCTTCCTATAGGAAATGCTACAGCGATTGGAAGTGGGGTATTTAGTTTCGCAGGTATTAACCAATTTACTGATAATACCCGGTTTACCTTAGGGCTAGGAATCACCACTATTATTACCAATAGAAAAATAACGTTCAGAGTGCGAAATAACTAATCCGATTTTTGAATTTACCCTCCTTTTTCTTCGCTTCGACATTTTCTTTATTTTTTTAAAATCTACACTAGTTGCAGTTTGTCAGCTGTATTCAATATAGTATCTTTACCAACTAAATTCAGAAAGTTCACAAATGAAAATTTCATACAACTGGTTAAAGCAGTTTATCAAGCTAGATTGGGAAGCAGAAAAAGCAGGAGAATTACTAACTGACCTAGGACTAGAAGTCGAAGGAATTGATTCCTACCAAAGTGTAAAAGGAGGATTACAAGGAGTAGTAGTAGGTCATGTTTTGAACTGTAGCCAACACCCAAATGCTGATAAGCTAAAAATAACCCGTGTAGATATCGGAGAAACAGAACCATTACAGATTGTTTGTGGGGCTCCTAATGTTGCAGCAGGTCAGAAAGTACCAGTTGCCACGATTGGTACCAAACTGTATGATGAAGATGGAAAAGAATGGGTGATCAAAAAGGGAAAAATCCGAGGAGAAGAAAGCCATGGTATGATCTGTGCCGAAGATGAATTAGGTCTTGGAAAAAGTCATGACGGAATTATGGTACTCGATCACGATATCCCTGTAGGGACGCTGGCTTCTGAAATTTTTAATATTGAAAATGATGCTGTTTTCGAAATTGGTTTAACTCCTAACCGGGCTGATGCAATGAGTCACTGGGGAACTGCCAGAGACCTAAAAGCAGGATTACAACAACAAGGAACCAAACTGGAACTAATCACTCCTTCTGTGAGTAATTTCAGAGTAGAAAACAGATTGCACAAAATAGATATCGATGTTATCAATAAAGAGTTAGCTCCCAGATACTGTGGTGTTACTATTTCTGGATTACAAGTTGCAGAATCTCCTGCCTGGTTACAACATCGATTGTTAGCCATAGGAATTACTCCAAAAAACAATGTAGTAGATGTTACTAATTATGTATTACACGAATTAGGACAACCATTACATGCTTTTGATTCTCAATTAATTGAAGGAAATAAAATCGAAGTAAAAACAGTAGCCAAAGGAACAAAATTCACTACCCTTGATGAAGTAGAACGAGAATTACACGAAGAAGATTTAATGATCTGTGATGCTAATAAACCACTGTGTATCGCCGGAGTTTTTGGTGGTATTAACTCGGGAGTGACCGAAAATACTACTTCCATTTTCCTGGAAAGCGCCTATTTCAACCCGGTAAGTATTCGAAAAACAGCTAAAAGACACGGATTAAATACCGATGCTTCTTTTAGATTCGAAAGAGGAATTGATCCGAATATAACAGAATACGCTCTCAAAAGAGCAGCACTGTTAATTCAGGAATTGGCAGGAGGAGATATCACCAGTGATATTATCGATTTATACCCAAGAAAAATTGAAGATTATCAGGTATTTCTTTCTTTCGACAACGCTACAAAATTAATTGGAGAAGAATTACCAAGAGAAACGATCAAGAGTATTCTCACATCACTGGATATTAAAGTAAACAATGTAACTGAAAGTGGAATCGGGCTCACAATCCCTTCCTATAGAAATGATGTCCAAAGAGAGGTTGATGTCATCGAAGAAATCCTGAGAGTATATGGATATAACAATATTAATTTCACTCAAAAATTAAATGCCTCTATCTCTAATTCAGACAAATTTTCTGATCACAGTGTGCAGCAAACCATATCATCTCTATTAGCGGCAAAAGGGTTACATGAAATGATGGCTAATTCACTTACTTCACCTGCGTATATCGAATTGAGTGAAGATCTACAAGCGGATAATAACGTCAATATGCTCAACCCGCTAAGTAATGATTTATCAGTGATGAGGCAATCCATGCTTTTCTCAGGTCTGGAAGCTGTATCGTATAATGTCAATCGAAAAAGATCCGATATCAAACTTTTTGAATTCGGAAAAACATATCACGCATATGATGATAAGCGTATAGAGAACAAACATCTTAGCATTATCATTAGCGGAAATCAGCACAAAGAAAACTGGAACACTCCTACACAAAAAAGTGACTTCTTTTTCTTAAAAGGAATTGTTCAGGCAACATTAGAACGACTTGGTATCAATAATGCCAGAACGACTCCTCTAAAAAATGACGTATTCTCTGAAGGACTTGCTCTAAGCATTGGCAAGACCAAATTAGTAGAATTCGGTATGATCAAAAAAACAGTCTTAAAGCATTTTTCTATTAATCAGGAAGTACTCTTTGCTGATTTTAACTGGGATAATATTTTAGAGGTAGCAAAACGTACCAAAATAAAGTACACAGATATTCCTAAGTTCCCTGAAGTTCGAAGAGACTTTGCGTTACTATTAGACAACAAAGTTACCTTTGCCGAGATTCATACCATCGCAAAACAAACAGAAAAACAACTGTTGAAAGACATTAATCTGTTTGATGTATATGAAGGTAAAAATCTTCCTGAAGGGAAAAAATCATATGCGGTAAGCTTTATTATTCAGGATGAAAAGAAAACCCTGACAGATAAGCAAATTGATAAGGTAATGAATAAACTGCTTCACAATTTTGAAAATAAATTAGGAGCAGAATTACGATAGAACAATACGCCCGCTTTGATACAAACAAAAGGCGCTACACTAAAAAATAAATCCTACTTCAAAACTCTCCGAGAAGTAGGATATCACGATAATCGAGTCAACGTAGTACTCAAAAAAAGCAGGTTATAAAGACTTTATAACTTGCTTTTTTATAAATGGACATGTCTATTTTACACTTTCTTCATTATAAAGCTGACGAAATTTTGTAGTATCAAAAAAACAGTAGATATTTAACAAAATTTAACATTATCAGCTATATTTTTATGAAAAAAATCATACTAATAGCACTACTTATCTTGAGTAGTGTCCCTACTATCTATTCTCAAAAAAAAATATGGGAAGTCAACCTAAAAGAACAATTATATGAAGTAGGTTGGATCAAACAATCCAATGATGGATATATTATTGCTTCGGGTGCAAAAGGTTTATTAGCCATGAACAATGCCACCGGAGAAATCATATGGCACAACAAAGAACTCAAAGCTATTGACAAAAACACTTTTCTGACGATAGATGGTCTTCCTCTTTTCTACATTGAATATGTTCCCATTGCAGGAAAAACTCGTGGAATAATCATCAATTCCAGTAACGGAAATATCGTATACGATACCAAAGATGAAGGAGCTAGAATAAAAAATTTCTCCCTCTATCCGGATAATAAAATCATCCTTTTTGAACTCCTAAAAGACAAAACAAGAAAACTAATGTGTTTTAGCCTGGAAAGCTGGTCTAAAAAATGGGTTGCAGATCTTGGAGAGTCAAAAGGACTTATCCAAAAATACTTCTCAGGATCTTTTATTAATCAAGGTCCCTATTTTAGCAAAGAAAACAACTTAATTCTGGGAATTAAAGAAAAGATATATACGATCAATGCAGAGACCGGTGCTATCGTTTGGACACATGAGGCTAATAAAAAAATAAAAGCATTAGTATACTCTGAAAAAAATAACAGCCTATACCTTGGAGTAAAAAAAGCAAAAACCCTAAAAGTATTACAACCTGCTACAGGAGAAGATATCACTCCTGGAAAACTAAAACTACGAGGAACATTAATCGATGTACGTCCAGATAAAGACAATAACCTCATCCTGGTTGAGACAGAAGGGTTTAACATTATCGATCCACAAACAAATGAGTTTAAATGGAAAAAGAGTTTTAAAATTGATTACCTGGATGAAGTAATTCCTCATGAAAAAGGACTAATTGCTATTGGGAAAGACGAAAAAGACGGAACTATATCTTTAGTAGATCCTAACGGAAAGAAAATATGGACCAGTAAAGTAAAAGGATATGCTTACTACATTACCCCTACAGAAAATGGAGTATTATATGTATCTACCGAGCGTTCTAACATCCTCGATTACGACAAAGGAAAAGATGTATGGGACAAAGATGTAAAGTTCAAAAGCATTCCTGCCGTTACTTTTGATGAGCAAGAAAAAAAGGTAATGCTTTTTGAAAATAAAAAAGGATACAAATTTGACTTATCTTCTGGAAAAATTGATCTTTTTGCGCAAGATATCGAATTGGAAAATGTAAAGAGAAAAACCCCTTTAATGGCTGAGTATGTAGCCGGAGCTGGATACCTTATCCAAACACCTCAACACATCTCTTTATTAACTCCTGACGGAGCTGTTAAGTACAGTAAATATTTTGATCCTCCTTCTTCTATCGGAGGACTGGTACAAGTAGCACAACTAGGGCTTAATATTGCTGGAGTTGACCTGGATATCAAAGGAAACCTGGACAATATAAAAATGTTGTCTTCCTTATCAGGAGGAGCATTACGCGTATCCAATGATCAAACAGATGCAGTTGTAGAGGAATCCGTTGTTGCTGGATTATACACAGGTCCGGACAGTAGTAGTATGACCCCTGTTTTTGAAGTTACCAAAAAACGTTTTTTTAATTCTAAATCGATTCAGGGGCACAAATTTATCGTAGCAAAAATAAAATCAGAAAATGCCCCTACTAAACATCATATTTATATGATTAACAAAAAGACCGGAGCCATTGATACTCAAATAGAATTACTAGATAAAACTCCCAATTATTTTATTGATGAAATAGACAATGTTGTATTCATCAATGAGAAGAATCATTTGATATCTGCACATCAGTTTTAATATCAAACAGACAATCCAACAAACAAAAGCACTGTCTCCATAATGACAGTGCTTTTTTTAAACACTTATGGCTTCATTTCTTCTTAGCAAGAAGTTAACATTTCACCTCTTCTAGTTGTTAAAGCTTTCTTTACCCATTGATTTCCCCCTCAAAAATACGTACCTTAGTATACTATAAAGCTGCATCGTATGCTACTAAAAAGGACAAATATCCATGAAAAACTTACTCAGGTAAGAGCTCGTGAATTCAATGAAGACAGCTGGGAAGAGCAAGTAAAAGCTATTTTTGTTCGCGAAGCAAAAAGAGAAGACAGAATTGCAGCTACACTTGCTTCTACTGCCCGTGAAACCATTTTTAACTTTGATTTACTGGATACTAATCGCATTTATTATATCGATCAAATAAAAAAAATATGCATTGACTATCGTCTTCGCTTTTTAGATACTGAATACTTTAAAGGAGCACTTCCTCCTGAAGCTATTCGTATTATAAAAACTCTAGAAAGAGAACATCAAACCACTATTGAAGGGTATAAAATTATAGCTCCTTCTAAAATGTTTAAATTAGAAAATGAAGATGACCCCCTGCTGTTTACTCCTATAGGGAATGATTATTTCTACCTGATTCACAAATGGGGAAACGATCTTCATCCTGCGAGAAAACTTTTAGTATGGTCCTTCAAAAGCCTTGAGAATCTAGTATTGTTAATTTTTCTTTTAAGTGTTATAACTACTTATTTTATTCCTATAGGACTCTTTAGCAAGACTCCTTCTCATTCACAAACTGTTATCGTATTTCTATTTGTTTTTAAATGGATTGCAGCCATAGCTCTTTTTTATGGTTTTGCTCTAGGAAAAAATTTCAATCCCGCAATCTGGAATAGTAAATTCTATAATTCATAATTTGTTAGTATTTTCGTTCCTATGGAAGAAAACAATCAACAACCGAGAAAACACTGGGACTTATTAATTGGCTTTGCATTAGTCATTTTTGGAAGTTTCAGGCTGTATAACAGAATCAATAACGGAGGAGAATGGAATTTCAGAGCCTTTTTTACTGTCGCAGTAATTATCTATGGAGGGTATTCTATTGTCAAATACTTCTCTAATAAAAAACAATAAAAAAAGGCTACTGTATAAGTAGCCCTTTCATTTTCTTTCTTTTTAATTCAGGTATTACGAATACATTTTTTCTCGTAATTCTTTTACTTTGGCATCTCCCATATACTCATCAAAAGCCATGTAACGATCAATTACCCCCTTAGGTGTCAATTCAATAACACGATTTCCCACTGTCTGTGCAAATTCGTGGTCATGAGTAGTAAACAATACGGTTCCCTTAAATTTCTTTAACGCATTATTGAACGCTGTAATTGACTCTAAATCCAGGTGGTTTGTAGGTTCATCCAACATTACCACATTGGCACGGGTCATCATCATTTTTGACAGCATACAACGCACTTTTTCTCCTCCTGATAGCACATTACATTTTTTCAAAGCTTCTTCTCCGCTAAAAATCATCTTTCCTAAGAATCCCCGAATATATACTTCTTCTCTTTCTTCTTCTGTAGTTGCCCACTGACGTAACCAATCCACCAAAGAGAGATCACTTCCAAAATACTCACTGTTATCAGCCGGTAAGTATGATTGTGTAGTTGTTACTCCCCAGGCTACAGTTCCTGCATCAGCTTTTTGCTTATCATTTACAATCTGATAAAAAGCTGTTGTCGCTCTTGAGTCTTTTGAGAAAACAACAACCTTATCTCCTTTATTCAGGTTAACATCTACATCCTTAAACAACAATTCTCCATCTACACTTGCCTCCAATCCGCTAATATTCAGAATTTGATCTCCTGCTTCTCTATCTCTTTCAAAAATGATTGCTGGATATCTTCTGCTAGAAGGCTTGATATCTTCTATGTTTAATTTCTCTATCATTTTCTTACGAGAAGTCGCTTGCTTTGATTTTGCAACATTAGCACTAAAGCGTGCAATAAACTCCTGTAATTCTTTTTTCTTCTCTTCTGCTTTCTTGTTTTGCTGTGCTCGTTGTCTCGCTGCCAGCTGAGAAGACTCATACCAGAATGTGTAATTACCACTATAATGATTGATCTTTCCAAAATCAATATCTGAAATATGTGTACACACTGCATCAAGGAAATGACGGTCGTGAGACACCACAATTACCGTATTATCATAATTAGCCAAGAAGTTTTCTAACCAGGTGATCGTTTCATAATCAAGATCATTGGTAGGCTCATCCATAATCAATACATCTGGATTACCGAACAATGCCTGAGAAAGTAGAACCCGAACACGTTGTTTAGTGTCCAAATCCGCCATCTTGGTGTAGTGAAGATCTTCTTTAATCCCCAGATTGGATAACATTGATGCCGCATCACTATCTGCATTCCACCCATTCATTTCTTCGAACTGCACCTGAAGTACTCCCACTCGCTCCCCATCAGCATCACTAAAATCAGGTTTGGCATAGATCTCATCCATCTCCTTTTTGATTTTATACAACGGTTTATTACCCATAATCACCGCTTCTAATACTGTATACTCATCATATGCATAATGATCCTGTTCTAATACTGACATTCGTTTTCCCGGTTCCAGATGTACATGACCGGAAGTTGGTTCCACTTTCCCAGAAAGTATCTTTAAAAAAGTAGATTTTCCTGCTCCATTAGCACCAATAATACCATAGCAGTTACCCTGTGTAAAGGTAGTATTCACTTCATCAAACAAGACGCGTTTACCGAACTGAACAGAAAGATTAGAAACTGATAACATGTTGTATAAATTCTATTGAGTTTAATTTTTCGGCAAAAGTAGACAAATCAAACAAAACCCTAAAACATTCTGTACACAAATACAGAATTAACATATTATTAACTGCATACAATATGTATAGCTCTATTTTTGTAGGTTAGTGCACTAATTAACAAACAAATGCTCACCCTCAAAATAAGATTCTATATTTGTATATTATTTTCTCTGATACTTTATAGTTGTGGAACAGAAAAAGAAGAAATCAGAGAAAGCACCTATTTTGGAGGGGAAATTGTCAACCCTAATTCTCATTATATCATTCTTTACAGAGAATATGGAAAAGGAGATACTATATATCTGGATAAAAACAATCGATTCCTATACAAAATGGACAGCCTACAAGAAGGAGCATACCTTTTTTACCACAGCCCTGAGAATCAGATTGTACTTCTGGAAAAAGGAGATAGCACCTTGATACGTCTCAATACACTGGAGTTTGATGAATCTTTGGTCTTCACAGGAGATGGGGCAAAAAAAAATAATTTCCTGATAGACATGTTCCTTCAGAATGAAAAAGAACGAAAAAACCTAAACCGGTATTACTTTAATTTTTCTCCTGAGGATTTTCGCAAAAAACAACAATATCTACTAAAAGAGCGGTTAAACAAACACGATCAATTTGCTGCAAAAAATACACTTAGCGATCTGGCAAAAAAAATAACAAAAGCCAGCTTTACTTATGATTTTTATTCCAGGTACGAAATCTATTTCTACAAACATTACGGAATTACAAATCTGGATTCTATCACAGATTTACCCAAAGATTTCTTCAATTATCAAAAGGAAGTAGATTTTAACGATCTCGTACTATCCAATTTATATTCGTACAATCGTTTCTTAAGCAATTACCTGACTAATGCTGCCTATACCAAATATACCAAAGGAGGTCTGATAAACAGAAACTCTCTGGGAATAACCAAATATGAAATAAACCTGGTCGATAGCCTTATTGATCAACCCTATATAAAAGACAATCTACTCAGAGCCATTACCAAGCGTTATATCTTAAATTCAGAAGATGATATTGCTTCTAATAAAGTTCTGAAGTACTTCCTGTCAAAAAGTAATAACAAAAACAACCAACGTGAGTTAAAAAAACTAGCAAAAGCCGCATACCGGTTAAGACCTAGAAGCAGTATTCCAGAACAGGACTTATTAACACATAAAGGAGAGATTATCCCGCTTACTTCCTTACTAAAAAAACCAGTTACTGTATTTTATTTTTGGTCGCTACAAGAACATAGAGACCTCTACCTAAAAGCTCATAAAAAAGCAGCTGCGTTAGAAAAACAGTTTCCTCATACTGAATTTATTGGGATCAATATTGATGAAGAATACAATAGTAACTGGAGAAGAACCATTCAGAGAAACCAATACGATCTCAATAAAGAATTTGCTTTCAGATTTCCTAAATGTTCTTCCGAAGACTTAATTATTTATTATAGAAACCAGGTCATACTTGTAGATCAGGATGGTAAAATCATTAACGCCCGATCTAACTTGTTCTCAACGCAATTAAAAGAAGAACTAAAACAACAAGGTAACTTGTAACAGTCATATCATTGATTCTTTATATCAATAAAAAAACAACATTAAGAACAAATACAATCTTCCTCTAAAGCTTTTATCAATAAAAAACTTTTATTTGCCAATCATCACTGGATGTACAGGATCATTTACAATATAAAAAACCTCCCGAAATAGGGAGGTTTTATTTATAATAAGAACCTGTATCTGGCTTAATTTCCTTTGTTATAATCTGCTAAAAACTTAGCCAAACCAATATCTGTCAATGGGTGTTTTAACAACCCTTCGATAGAAGATAACGGACCTGTCATAATATCTGCCCCAATTTTAGCACAGTCAATAACATGCATTGTATGACGTACTGAAGCTGCTAAAATTTGCGTATCAAAATTATAGTTATCATAAATCATTCGGATCTCAGCAATCAGATTAAGTCCATCTGTAGAGATATCATCCAAACGACCAATAAATGGCGATACATATGTAGCTCCTGCTTTAGCAGCCAATAAAGCTTGTCCTGCAGAAAATACCAATGTACAATTTGTTTTAATTCCTTTATCACTAAAATATTTAATTGCTTTTACTCCATCCTTTATCATAGGAACTTTAACAACGATCTTATCATCCAATTTTGCCAACTCTTCTCCTTCTCGAACCATTCCTTCAAAATCAGTAGAGATAACTTCTGCACTAACATCTCCGGTTACAATATCACATATTTTCTTATAGTGATTGATAATGTTTTCTTTTCCTGTAATCCCTTCTTTTGCCATTAAAGAAGGATTCGTCGTTACTCCATCTAGCACTCCTAAATCCTGTGCTTCTTTAATCTGGTCCAGATTCGCTGTATCAATAAAAAATTTCATGCTGTTGTGTTTAGATTTATAACTTTTTCTTAGACTCGGCGAATATATAAATAATCATTGTCGCACAGTCATTAAAATTACAATTTATAATGATTCATTATTAATTTTTCATATATCGTATCCGGTAATATCCGTTTAAGGACAATCGAAAACTTCTGCATAAACTCCCCTACCTTATAATGTACCCTGGGACTCGAACTATTTATAATCTTATACATTGCCTTTGCCATTTCCAGCGGATCTTTCCCATTATCGACATGATCATCCATCAGTTTTAATGTATTTCCATATACTTCTTTATATGGAGAGCCATCTAATACCGGAGCGTGGTATCTTCCAGCTGCAATATTGGTCGCAAAATCTCCAGGAGCCACATTCGTCATTTGAATATTGAATTGTTTCAGCTCCATTCTCCATGCTTCGGTAGTTATTTCCAGAGCTGCTTTTGAAGCACTGTATACTCCCCTATAAGGCAATCCCATATACCCGGCAATAGAGGTAACGTTTATAATCAATCCGGATCGTTGCTTCCTCATCTGGGGTAACACTGCCTTAATCACATTGACTGGCCCGAAATAGTTAGTAGTAAAATTCTTTATGATTTCTTCTTCAGGAATTTCTTCTATAGGTCCTGTAATTCCTGCTCCTGCATTATTGATCAGTACATCAACCCTCCCTTCTTGATCTACAACTGCTTTTACTGCCGATACAATGCTATCAACATCTGCCACATCCAGTCTAAGCAACTCAAAATTAGAAGTCTTCTTATAGTTATCAGGATTACGACTTGTTCCATAAACAATCATTCCTAAACTCGTAAGATAATCTCCTACCGATTTCCCTATTCCCGAAGATCCTCCGGTAATGAGTACTACTTTTTGCTTAGCCTTTTTATTCATGGCTACAAATATCAGACATTTTTTAATGCTTCTAAAGGAGAAATCAAAAGAAAATACGGGATACTAAAAAACAAGCACGAAAGAAAAGAAGATAGAAACTTTATTGCATAAAAAAAGGCAAGCTACCTACATCACACTGCTACAACCGTCTACCTTTGCTGCGTTCCCGCCCTGGAGGATTCAACAGGAGCTAGTTGTGTAGGACTTGCCGGGTGCAAATATACAACCTTTCCTATATTTTACAACCATTTTTTAAACTCAATTAAAATAAATATCTTGCTTTGCATAATATTAAACTCAATGAAAAAACGTAACCTATTAGCCCTCATAACATTAAATTTACTCCTGTTTTCTTGTGGAAGTAATCCGGACAAGAAAAAAAATTATTTTTCTTTGTCTTTAGCTCAAAAAAACTCAAAATTTAAGGCTGGAGAGACTATAAAAGGTAGTATTACGAACAAAAAAAATATTCAAATTGACTCTACCTCTTTCTTTTTAGGAGATACAAAAATAGAAAGTACCTCCAATACTTCTTTTTCTTTTAAAACTACAGATAGAAAATTAGGGAATCATCAGTTAAAGGCGACTGTATATTTTGAAGGTACTCAACAAAGCATTACCAAAAATGTGATTATCCTAAACAAGACTGCTCCTAAATTATATTCTTATGAAATTGTAGCTACATATCCGCACGACAAAAATGCATTTGTACAAGGTTTGGAATTCTATAACGATACTTTATATGAGAGTACTGGACGCTACGGAAGCTCCTCACTCAGAAAAATAGCATATACTACTGGAGAGATCCTTGCTAAAAAAGATATCTCTAAAGAATATTTTGCCGAAGGAATTACGATTCTTAACAATAAAATCATTCAACTAACCTGGAAAAAAAGAGTTGGTTTTATCTACGACCTAGCCACACTAGAAAAAAAAGGAGATTTTGGATATAATCAAAGTAAAGAAGGTTGGGGATTATGCAATGATGGTACCCGAATCTACAAAAGTGACGGAACAGAAAAAATATGGATTCTCGATCCCGAAACACTTGCCGAAAAAGAATATATAGAAGTTACCACTAATAAAAGTGTCAAATCCAAATTCAATGAACTCGAGTGGATAGAAGGAAAAATATATGCCAATACCTGGCAGAAAGATGGAATTGCGGTGATCAATCCTTCTAATGGGGCATTGGAAGCGGTGATCGACTTATCTGGTTTACGTGCGAAGGTAAGCCAACACCCAGAGCTTGATGTACTAAACGGAATTGCCTACAATAAGAAGACCAAACAATTATTTGTAACTGGTAAAAATTGGGATAAACTATTTGAAATTAAGATTCTTAAATAGGCTTTTGAAGAAAAAGAGCCAATATTTTCATGCAACATCATAATTAATAGCTCGTTATTATTGTAGACAGAGAATAAAGCGTACCTTTGCAGCTTATTTATTTTATATGAACAAATTTGAAGCGTTAGGTCTGGATGAGTCTATTATAAAGGCTGTGAATGATATGGGGTTTGAATCTCCAAGTGAGGTACAGGAAAAGGCAATCCCTATCCTATTAGAAGAAGAGACCGATATTGTTGCCCTTGCTCAGACTGGAACAGGTAAAACTGCGGCTTTTGGTTTTCCATTAATCCAAAAGACAGACAGCAGTAGTCGAATTACTCAAGGGTTAATCTTATCTCCTACCAGAGAACTTTGTTTGCAAATAGCAAATGAATTAAAAAATTACTCTAAGTTTATTTCGGGATTACACACTGTTGCAATCTACGGTGGTGCCAGTATTACTGAACAAGCAAAGCAAATCAAACGTGGCGCACAAATTATTGTTGCTACTCCAGGGCGTATGCAGGATATGATCAACAGGAAGATGGTTGATATTTCTAATATCGGATACTGTGTATTGGATGAAGCTGACGAAATGCTTAATATGGGATTCTATGAAGATATCAACAGCATTTTATCACATACTCCACAGGATAAAAACACCTGGCTATTCTCTGCTACTATGCCTAGAGAGGTATCAACAATTGCTAAAAAATTCATGTCTAATCCGGTAGAAATTACCGTAGGTCATAAAAATACAGGGTCTAAAAATGTATCTCATGAGTATTATGTAGTAAACTCCAGAGATCGTTATAACGCCTTAAAAAGGTTAGCTGATGCCAATCCTGATATCTTTTCTGTTATTTTCTGCCGTACTAAAAGAGATACACAGAAAGTTGCAGAAAACTTAATTGAAGACGGATATAATGCAGCTGCATTACATGGAGACCTGAGTCAAAATCAGCGTGACCTTGTAATGAAAAGCTTTAGAAACAGACAAATACAAATGTTAGTAGCTACAGATGTTGCTGCTCGAGGGATTGATGTAGATGATGTAACCCACGTAATCAATTATCAGTTACCTGATGAAATAGAAACCTATACTCACAGAAGTGGTAGAACCGGAAGAGCTGGAAAAAGTGGGGTTTCTATGGTAATTGTTTCTAAAAGTGAAATACGAAAAATCAAATCCGTAGAGCGAATCATCAAAAAATCATTTGAAAAGAAAGAGATTCCCAGCGGAGAAGAAATATGTCAGGTTCAATTATTTCACCTGGCGAATGATATTAGTAAATCAGAGATCAATCATGAGATTGACAGTTACCTGCCTTCTATTAATGAAGTACTGGAAGCATTTAGTAAAGAAGAACTTATTAAAAAGTTTTTCTCTGTTGAATTTTCGCGTTTTCACAATTATTACAAAAACGCAAAAGATCTCAATACGGTTTCTGATCGCGATCATTATAATGACAGAGAGTCTTCTACCCGTTATTTTATCAACGTAGGTGAGAAAGACGGATTTGACTGGATGAAACTAAAAGATTTCCTCAAAGAAGCTTTAGATCTGGGTAGAGATGGGGTGAATCGTGTTGATGTTAAAGAAAGTTTCTCTTTCTTCAATACCGGCTCCGAATTACAGGATAAAGTATTGGAGGTTTTTGATAATTACACCTTAGAAGGAAGAAAGGTTAATGTAGAAATTTCTAAAGATTCCCGAAGAAACAGAGGAAAAAGAAGAAATGGCGGAGGGGAAGGAAAAAACTTTAAGGGTCGCAGAAGAAGTGAAGGTTTTAAAGGTCGGGACCGAAGGAGAAATGAGGATAAAAATAATGGTGGAGGTCGCAGAAGAGATCGCAGAAGACGTAATGATCGAAAGTAAGCTCTTATGAGATTACACAAGAAACGAGCTCAGGATTTGCTTATTGAGCTCCGATAAAATAACTATTGACTATTGGGAAAATCCAAAGTTACAACGTCTCACCTGGTGAGTACTTATTAAATTATTGAACAGCTGTATGAAAAAACTTTTTTACATCTTATTTCTTATATCTCATATTGGACTATATGCACAAGAGACTTCTACTGAAACTCCTGAGAATCATGAAATTCACGGAAAAGTTCTCAATGCTGCAAATGATGTAAAGTTGGAAAATGTACATATTGTCAATCTCAGCCAGGTTATTGGAACCATTACAGATGCTGATGGTGCTTTTACCATTCCCGCTAAGGTTAATGATACTTTATACTTTTCGTATATCGGATACAAACCCTTAAAAGTCAGAGTAACCAATGACTGGATTAAATTCGGAGATGTAAAAATAAAAATGACTGAACTGGGTATTGCTTTAGAAAAAGTAGTTGTTTCTAAAATACAATTAACTGGATATCTGGAGATTGACGCAAAAAAAATACCTGTATATAACAACTACCGCTATAGCATTTCCGGATTGAATTCTGGTTATGAAGGAGGTAGCAAACAACCCGGAGCGGTTAATAAAGTCCTGAGTGCCATTTTTAATCCTGCCGATTTTCTCTATAATATGTTTAGTAAACGTTCTAAAGAACTAAAGAAACTGAGAAAAATGAAAAAGGACGATGAAATTCGAAACTTATTAGAAAATAAGTTCGACAGAGAAATGCTACAGGCTTTACTACAAGTAGAACGGGTAGATATTGATGAGATCTTACGTAACTGTAATTACTCTGCGGATTTTATAAAGTTTGCCAATGACCTGCAAATTCTGGATGCTATTAGTGAGTGCTATGAAGAATACAAAACACTAAACCGGGAATAAACTGATTTCCTTAAGAAAAATAACTAAGATCGGTGCAGATTATTTAATCTGTGCCGATTTTTAATATAATGGAGTTCCTTTCCGCTGTGTTTTGTAGAGATATAAAATTAACTTGACTAAAAATAAGATAATTCCAATTACTAGTCTAAATGTTTCCATGTTAGTTCCAGCACCTCTAATATTTAATTTGTTTTAAAATGACACATAATTACATATCAGGAAAGGAGTAACAACATTCTATTTCTTTTGATCTTCATCAAATCGCTGAATAATTTGCTCATAGCTCTTGACCGTATTTTTAGCCCATTGCATTCTAAGACTACATTTTTCCTCTTCCGTTAATTGCCAGTTGATCTCTTTATTACTTCTCATTTCTCCGGATAGGTATTGTAAAATAATTGCTGCCGAAACAGAAATATTCAGGCTCTCCGTAAATCCATACATAGGGATATGCAGCATGGAGTCAGCTTTCTGGATTACTTCATCACTCAACCCTCTAAGTTCACTTCCAAAAAAAATAGCAGCGCGTTTTGTAACATCAAAATGTTGAATTGTTGCTGCATGTTCATGAGGAGTTGTCGCTACAATCTGATACCCTTGTTTTTTCAAGTTGGCAATACATTCTTTGACAGATGTATATCTATTAATATCAACCCATTTCTGAGCTCCCATAGCAATTTCTCTATCAATATTTTTCTTATTTACCTCCTCAACTACATGAATATTTTGAATCCCAAAAACATCACAGCTTCGTATTACTGCACTGGTATTATGTAACTGATATACATCTTCAACTGCTACTGTAAAATGATTTGTTCTTTTTTCTAATACTTCTTTATATAGTGCCAGCCTTCTCGGGGTTAGAAAAGATTCCAAATACTCCAGTAACTCATGATTTATCATATTACAGAATTTAAAAAAACGCCACTAATACTAGCGGCGTTATACATATATGTGTTTATTCTTCTAAATATTCACAAAAATAGGATTTATTTCTTTACAATAATAAATTCACTTCTTCTATTTAATTGATGTTTCTCTTTACTACACGGAGTTCCATTGGTACATGAATTAACTAATTCCGATTCCCCATACCCTCTACCTGTGACTCTCGATGGATCAATTCCTCCTTTTTTGATAATATAGGCGATGGTACTCTTAGCTCTTCTATTACTTAATGCCAGATTATAAGCATCATTCGCTCTACTATCCGTATGAGAACGAACATCTATTTTTAATTGAGGATATTCTTTTAGCGCTGCAATAATTTTTTGTAATTCTATCTCTGCATCTTTTCGGATTCTGGACTTATCCAAATCAAAATAAATTGGAGATAACACTAATAGTTTTGCTAAATCATCTCCTTCATTTACTTCTTTTACCTCTAATAGACTATCTCCTATTTCTAATGGTACATCGTATGAATACTCTAACACCTCTGTTGTTACCAAACTCTTTTCTGTAGGTTTATAATCTTCTTTTAAAGCTCTGACAATATAGGAAGAAGCACATTCTACATTAAACTTATATGCTCCAAATGTATCTGTTCTGGTTCTGTTTATTTCCTGGTTATTATTATCTAACAGCACCACTTCTGCATCTGCTACAATAGAACCATCTGATTTTTTTAATACTGTTCCTTTTACATATTGCTTACAACTGGTTATTAATTCATCTGTTTGTTTAAAACTATAAATATCGTCATTTCCTTTCCCTCCATTTCTATTACTGGCAAAATAGCCTATTTTCGTTTCTTCATTTAACACAAAAGAGAAATCATCTTCCGGTCCGTTAACTGGTCGACCAACATTATATGGCACAGAAAAAGCACCTTCTTCAGGAACTGATACAAAAACATCTAACCCTCCCAATCCAACATGACCATCACTGGCAAAATACAACCTACCTGAATCACTGATATAAGGAAATGTTTCGCGTCCTTCTGTATTAATCAGATCTCCTAAATTCTCTGGAGTACCATAACTTCCGTCTTCATGAACAGCAACTTTATATAGATCTGATAGGCCTTTACTTCCAGGCATATCACTAGCAAAATACAAGATTGTACCATCAGCATTTAAGGCAGGGTGTGCCACCGAGTACTCATCCCCATTAAAAGGTAATTCTTCTATATTGCTCCATTTATCTCCTTCTAACGTTCCTTTATACAACTTTAACAAAGTAGTTCCTTCTGAATTAGCTTTTAAACGTCTCTTCGTATAATTATTTCTGGTAAAATATACTGTTTTTCCATCTTTACTAAATGAAGTTGAAGATTCATGGAATTTTGTATTAATACGTCCTTTTAGCTTCTCAGGAGCCTCTAAACTGTTATCTTCTCCTATTTTGGAAGAAAATAAATCCAGAAAACGCATTTCATTCCACTCATGTAATGTCTTGGTCATCGAATTTCCAAATCGAGAAGAAGCAAATACTAAAGTCCCCTGGTTTGTAAAACTAGGTGCATAATCTGAATCCTTGGAATTGACATCCAATTTCACCAAATCAAACTTACCAGACTGTAGTTCTATAAAATTTAGATAATCTTTGGAACTCATATAGTTTGAGGCTCTGGTGTCTGCATTAGTCAATGCATTAAATTTTTCCATTACCTGATCAGATTCATCGTACCGGCGAACACTTTTTAAACTCTGTGCATAACGAAACAAATACTCAGGGTCTACTTCTTGCTCATATTCTGACAGTAAACGCTCATACCATTTTGAAGCATCTTCTAGCTCTCCATTAAAGTAGTAAGAATCCCCCAATCTCCTATATAAATCAGAAGAAGTATATCCATTTTCTGCCACCTCTAAATAAATTTTTCTGGCATCGACAAATGCATATTGCTCAAATTTTTCATCTGCTTTATGCAGTTGTTTCTCCTGAGCGGTTGATAATTGAGGAATCGTCACCAATAAACCTAAAATTAAATACGTATATAAATTCATCATCTTCCCGTTTTTTAAAAGAACCGAGGTGTTAACATTCTATTATATTTCTTAAAGAGTTCAAATCGCAGTAATACTTCATAACTCCCATCATTAAATACCGCTTTTCCTAATTCTGTGGTTTCTCGGTCATAGGCAAAACCAACCATCAAACCATCTGAAATCTGAAATCCAACCATACCACTCAATGCAGCATCCCATCTATAACCTGCTCCAAGACTTACTTTTTCGTATAGTAAAAAACTAGCTGATAAATCTACCTGTAACGGAGCTCCAAATACCAACTTAGTCAATAAGGCTGGTTTAAATTTTACATTATCGCTTAAATCAAAAGTATGTCCGGTAATTAAATAATAATTGATACGTTCTTTAGCGACAAAGGTTGAAGAGTCATCGTTTCCTACAGTAGCGCTCTCATCAAAATGCTCTGTCTCTAATAAATTTGGAGCACTTAACCCTAAATAGAAACGATTGGTATGATAGTAAAATCCGATTCCAATATTAGGGCTAAATTTGTTATCTATATTGTTTTCAAAATTAGGATCATTAATATCGAACTTACTCAATCGCTGAAAATCCACATCTAACAAATGACCTCCTGCTTTTAACCCAAAACTTAGTTTTCCCACATCAGAAGTAGGGATCGTATAGGAAAAATCAATATCAAAATAGGTTTCTTGTGTTGGTCCTATCTCATCATTAACTATCGAAATACCAAGCCCCACACGATTACTTTCCCCTACGGGGGTATTCATCGACAAGGTCTGCGAACGAGGAGCTCCGTCTAGCCCTACCCATTGGCTTCGATGAAGACCGCTGATACTCATCACTCCCCGACTTCCTGCATATGCCGGGTTCACACTAATGGTATTATACATATATTGGGTATACTGGGCATCTTGCTGTGAATAAATGTGTTCGGCGGCAAAAAGCAATATGGCAATAATAATTATATATTTTTTTTTCATTTGTTTTTATTTTTTTCTAAAAAACAACGTTTTACGGTGTTAACAAGTTACATTATGTATTTTAATTATTTACAAATTCTCTTCATTTATCTGCTCAGAAAATCATTTTATATTTACCTATTTATTGATATAAATATATCCGGATCGTTGTTTATGTTCTCCACTTGGAGCAACATATTCCAAGACATAATAATATGTTCCTACAGGTAATTCTTCATCTTTTCCAATTGTAACTCTTCCGTTACTTTTTCCTTCGAAGAAGGTATCATTTCTTCCATAATTATCTGCCGAATATACTTTCACTCCCCATCTATTATAGATACTCAATGTATTGTCTACATTTTCTATCCCTAATATTCTCAATCGATCATTATATCCGTCCCCATTTGGAGAAATTCCTGTAGGTATATCAATCCCATCTTCTGCTGTACCATCTAACCCGTGAGTTTCTAAATAATTAGGTATTCCATCATTATTATCGTCTAATGCATCGTCTGGATTACCATCTCCGTTCGGATCTGAGTTTTCATCAATGGTGTTTACTCCATCGCCATCATCATCTATATCTAAATGATCAGGAATCCCATCATTATCCGTATCATCCGGTATGCTTCCATCCTCATTAGCATCTATTTCGTACTCTGTATTTACTCCATCGCCATCATCATCTATATCCAAATAATCAGGGAAGCTATCTCCGTCAGAGTTTAATGTGTCTCCTGTAGAAGGGTCTCCATCATTATCCGGATTCGCTCCTTCATCAATTGTATCAATACCATCACCATCATCATCTTCATCTAAATAATCTGGTATTCCATCTGTATCTGAATCCTGATTTACCGGATCACTATCGCCGTCATAATTTTCTAAAGATGTATTTACTCCATCATTGTCATCATCTATATCTCTAAAATCAACATTATCCTCATTATCTGTATTTTGTGTATCCGAAGCTCCATTGGTTAACTCATCATTTACTATAAACCCATCATTTACATCTGCTCCTTCGTACGCATCAAGAAGTCCGTCATTATCAGCATCAGTAGTTGAAACAGCTACTGTAAACCCAGCTTCCAGAGCATCTGTTACGAGATCATTATCCGAATCCAAATCCAAATAATCTGGCGTTCCATCAGTATCAGTATCTACAGCTATAATAGCAGTTCCTCCATTATCTATATCATACGCATCATCAATACCATCATTATCTGTATCTGTTCCAGTAGGAGCTATATAATCGTCTGTAGTTTGTATTTCTACATTATCAGGAATACCGTCATTATCGCTATCAATATCCAGGTAATCTGGTACTGAATCGCCATCTGTATTATTTGTTATCAAAGCAGTACCTCCATCGTTGGTACCTGCAACCGTATTATCATCCGTATCAACACTATCAGCAAATCCATCGCCATCAACATCACTAAGATCATCCAAAACTCCATCGCCATCTGCATCAACTCCTCCATTTTCTGCTATATCTGTTATACCATCATTATCACTATCTAAGTCTGCAGTATTAGGAACACCATCACCATCACTATCAGGATTCGGTAAGGCTGTACCTGTAGTAATCTCTCCTGCTCCACTACCACTGTCAATCGTATCCAGACTATCTTCTAATCCGTCACCATCTGCATCCGTCATAGACGTTGGATCCCCTGGAGTCGGGTAATCTA